>NZ_CAKASK010000004.1:0-5739 GCF_916856905.1 Methylophilus sp. Leaf408 | reverse complement strand
TGTAAGGAGCTTGGGGATGACCTACTTTCGCATACGAAGAGTACACTATCATTGGCGCAAGTTCGTTTCACGGCCCTGTTCGAGATGGGAAGGGGTGGTTCCAAACCGCTATTGTCCCCAAACATAACTGGTAATGTTATGCCTGACATATCCTTGGGATATGTGACATGCACAGTGCTGAGTTGTAGCTCAGCCTGCTTTAACAAATTGGAAGAAGTAAAGGATGCAAGCGTTCGCTTGGTTTTCAATGGGATTAGGGTATGAAACAACTTGTGTTTCTTATTTCTAGATGATTGCCAAATCATATTGCTTTGAACTACACCTTATGGATTTTCATCCATTAGATTTTTGTATCGTTTTCACGTTACATCATGTCTAAGTTTTAAGGTTATAGGATCAAGCCTCACGAGCAATTAGTATCAGTTAGCTTAATGCATTACTGCACTTCCACACCTGACCTATCAACGTCCTGGTCTTGAACGACTCTTTAGCTGGCTTAAAGCCAGAGGCAAGTCTCATCTCGAGGCGAGTTTCACGCTTAGATGCTTTCAGCGTTTATCTCTTCCGCACTTAGCTACCCAGCTATACCATTGGCATGATAACTGGTCCACCAGAGGTGCGTCCACTCCGGTCCTCTCGTACTAGGAGCAGGTCCCCTCAAACTTGCAGCGCCCACGGCAGATAGGGACCAAACTGTCTCACGACGTTTTAAACCCAGCTCACGTACCACTTTAAATGGCGAACAGCCATACCCTTGGGACCGGCTACAGCCCCAGGATGTGATGAGCCGACATCGAGGTGCCAAACTCCCCCGTCGATATGAACTCTTGGGAGGAATCAGCCTGTTATCCCCAGAGTACCTTTTATCCGTTGAGCGATGGCCCTTCCATACAGAACCACCGGATCACTATGACCTGCTTTCGCACCTGCTCGACCTGTCCGTCTCGCAGTCAAGCAACCTTTTGCCATTGCACTATCAGTACGATTTCCGACCGTACCTAGGTTACCTTCGCACTCCTCCGTTACTCTTTGGGAGGAGACCGCCCCAGTCAAACTGCCTACCATACACGGTCCCCAGTCCGGATTACGGACCTAGGTTAGAACCTCAACAACATCAGGGTGGTATTTCAAGGTTGACTCCACGATATCTAGCGACACCGCTTCATAGTCTCCCACCTATCCTACACAAATCTTGTCAAAGTCCAATGTAAAGCTGCAGTAAAGGTTCATGGGGTCTTTCCGTCTAGCCGCGGGGAGATTGCATCTTCACAAACATTTCAACTTCGCTGAGTCCCGAGAGGAGACAGTGTGGCCATCGTTACGCCATTCGTGCGGGTCGGAACTTACCCGACAAGGAATTTCGCTACCTTAGGACCGTTATAGTTACGGCCGCCGTTTACTGGGACTTCAATCAAGAGCTTGCACCCCATCATTTAATCTTCCAGCACCGGGCAGGCGTCACACCCTATACGTCCACTTTCGTGTTTGCAGAGTGCTGTGTTTTTATTAAACAGTCGCAGCCACCTTTTCACTGCAACCCCATCACGCTTCGAGAGCAAGTCTCTACACGTTACCGGGGCGCACCTTCTCCCGAAGTTACGGTGCTAATTTGCCGAGTTCCTTCTCCCGGGTTCTCTCAAGCGCCTTAGAATTCTCATCCTGCCCACCTGTGTCGGTTTGCGGTACGGTCTTATACAACTGAAGCTTAGTGGCTTTTCTTGGAAGCATGGTATCAATCACTTCACGTACAAGTACGCTCGTTATCACGTCTCAGTCTTAGCTCTCCGGATTTGCCTAAAGAACCAACCTACACGCTTGAACCGGGACATCCAACACCCGGCTGACCTAACCTTCTCCGTCCCCACATCGCATTGTATAGAGGTACAGGAATATTAACCTGTTTCCCATCAGCTACGCATCTCTGCCTCACCTTAGGGGCCGACTCACCCTGCGCCGATGAACGTTGCGCAGGAAACCTTGGGCTTTCGGCGAGGGAGCTTTTCACTCCCTTTATCGCTACTCATGTCAGCATTCGCACTTCTGATACCTCCAGCATTCCTCACAGAACACCTTCGCAGGCCTACAGAACGCTCTCCTACCATGCACCTAATAAATTAGGGCATCCGAAGCTTCGGTTACGTGCTTAGCCCCGTTACATCTTCCGCGCAGGACGACTCGACCAGTGAGCTATTACGCTTTCTTTAAATGATGGCTGCTTCTAAGCCAACATCCTGGCTGTCTATGCCTTCCCACTTCGTTTTCCACTTAGCACGTCATTTGGGACCTTAGCTGTCGGTCTGGGTTGTTTCCCTCTTGACCACGGACGTTAGCACCCATGGTCTGTCTCCCGTAATTGCATTTCTCAGTATTCGGAGTTTGCAATGGTTTGGTAAGTTCTTATGAACCCCCTAGCCATAACAGTGCTCTACCCCCGAGAATGATATACGAGGCACTACCTAAATAGTTTTCGGAGAGAACCAGCTATCTCCAAGTTTGTTTAGCCTTTCACCCCTATCCACAGCTCATCCCCAAATTTTTCAACATTTGTGGGTTCGGACCTCCAGTACCTGTTACGGCACCTTCATCCTGGCCATGGATAGATCACTTGGTTTCGGGTCTACACCCAGCGACTAAAACGCCCTATTCGGACTCGATTTCTCTACGCCTCCCCTATCGGTTAAGCTTGCCACTGAATGTAAGTCGCTGACCCATTATACAAAAGGTACGCAGTCACGGAACAAGTCCGCTCCCACTGTTTGTATGCATACGGTTTCAGGATCTATTTCACTCCCCTCCCGGGGTTCTTTTCGCCTTTCCCTCACGGTACTTGTTCACTATCGGTCGATTACGAGTATTTAGCCTTGGAGGATGGTCCCCCCATGTTCAGACAAGGTTTCTCGTGCCCCGCCCTACTTTTCGTTACCCTAGTTCCACAGACGGGATTTCGTATACGGGACTATCACCCACTACGGTCGGACTTTCCATTCCGTTCTACTATCGCATCTGCTAAAAATAACAGGCTATTCCATGTTCGCTCGCCACTACTTACGGAATCTCGGTTGATTTCTTTTCCTCGAGCTACTTAGATGTTTCAGTTCACTCGGTTCGCCACCATCTCCCTATATATTCAGGAGCGGTTACCCTTGCGGGTGGGTTTCCCCATTCGGACATCTCCGGATCAAAGCTTATTTGCCAGCTCCCCGAAGCTTTTCGCAGGCTATCACGTCCTTCATCGCCTGTAATCGCCAAGGCATCCACCATATGCACTTATTCACTTGACCCTATAACGTTAAAACCTAAACCCTTTTTAAATCCAGGTTTCGTCGTGCATGAGACACGCGTTACAGGTAATTCTAAAGCACTATCAAACCTCGTTAGATTCGCTTCAACTTTTGATTTCTCATCAGCCAAAGCTTCTCAACTTGCGTTTAATATATTTATGATTTTGCAATCAATCGATATTATTTCCGGTTAAAAAATAATATCGCCCATTGAATATAAGTTGTCATCACACAACCTATATTCCTTTACTTCTTCCATTTTGTTAAAGAGCAGTCTTAGTCATTAAACTAATCGTTTAAAAACCAGAAGCAAACATTATTTGATCGTTACCAATCAAGTAACATTTGCTTCTAATCTCTAAACCGCAACAAAGAACCACGTATCCAAACCATCAATAGGTGGTGGAGGATAACGGGATCGAACCGTTGACCCCCTGCTTGCAAAGCAGGTGCTCTCCCAGCTGAGCTAATCCCCCAATATCAGAGTGGTGGGTCTGGTTGGGCTCGAACCAACGACCCCCGCCTTATCAAGACGGTGCTCTAACCAGCTGAGCTACAGACCCTAAGGCGGTTTGCCTAAATCTTTGTTGCTGCTTATTTTCAGATGACTGATAAGAGTGAATGCTTGAAGCCGAGTGATCTTCTCTAGAAAGGAGGTGATCCAGCCGCACCTTCCGATACGGCTACCTTGTTACGACTTCACCCCAGTCATGAATACTACCGTGGTAAGCGTCCCCCTTGCGGTTAGACTACCTACTTCTGGTAAAACCCACTCCCATGGTGTGACGGGCGGTGTGTACAAGGCCCGGGAACGTATTCACCGCGACATGCTGATCCGCGATTACTAGCGATTCCGACTTCATGCTCTCGAGTTGCAGAGAACAATCCGGACTACGATCGGCTTTCTGAGATTAGCTCCCCCTCGCGGGTTGGCAACTCTCTGTACCGACCATTGTATTACGTGTGAAGCCCTGGCCATAAGGGCCATGAGGACTTGACGTCATCCCCACCTTCCTCCGGTTTGTCACCGGCAGTCCCATTAAAGTGCCCAACTAAATGATGGCAATTAATGGCAAGGGTTGCGCTCGTTGCGGGACTTAACCCAACATCTCACGACACGAGCTGACGACAGCCATGCAGCACCTGTGTCCACTTTCCCTTACGGGCACCTAATGCATCTCTGCTTCGTTAGTGGCATGTCAAGGCCAGGTAAGGTTTTTCGCGTTGCATCGAATTAATCCACATAATCCACCGCTTGTGCGGGCCCCCGTCAATTCCTTTGAGTTTTAATCTTGCGACCGTACTCCCCAGGCGGTCTACTTCACGCGTTAGCTGCGTTACTCATGGATTTTACTCCACCAACAACTAGTAGACATCGTTTAGGGCGTGGACTACCAGGGTATCTAATCCTGTTTGCTCCCCACGCTTTCGTGCATGAGCGTCAATATTATCCCAGGGGGCTGCCTTCGCCATTGGTATTCCTCCACATCTCTACGCATTTCACTGCTACACGTGGAATTCTACCCCCCTCTGACATATTCTAGTCTGGCAGTTTCAAACGCAGTTCCCAAGTTGAGCTCGGGGATTTCACATCTGACTTGCCAAACCGCCTGCGCACGCTTTACGCCCAGTAATTCCGATTAACGCTCGCACCCTACGTATTACCGCGGCTGCTGGCACGTAGTTAGCCGGTGCTTCTTATCAAGGTACCGTCAGCCTCACTCTTTATTAGAAAGTAAGTTTTCTTCCCTTGCGAAAGAGCTTTACAACCCGAAGGCCTTCTTCACTCACGCGGAATGGCTGGATCAGGCTTGCGCCCATTGTCCAAAATTCCCCACTGCTGCCTCCCGTAGGAGTCTGGACCGTGTCTCAGTTCCAGTGTGGCTGGTCGTCCTCTCAGACCAGCTACTGATCGAAGCCTTGGTAGGCCATTACCCCACCAACTAGCTAATCAGATATCGGCCGCTCTTATAACGTAAGGTCCGAAGATCCCCTACTTTCCCCCTCAGGGCGTATGCGGTATTAGCTAATCTTTCGACTAGTTATCCCCCATTACAAGGCACGTTCCGATATATTACTCACCCGTTCGCCACTAATCCCCCTAGCAAGCTAGGGTTCATCGTTCGACTTGCATGTGTAAAGCATTCCGCCAGCGTTCAATCTGAGCCAGGATCAAACTCTTCAGTTTAATTCCTAACTATTACTTTATACCTCTTTCGAGGCGGTATTCGTTTCGCTTAATTTCTCAAATTCATTTCAAGGTATGTGTGTAAAAAACACTGTACATACTTGTCATAAATCTAAGTGTAAAGCATTTGTATTTTCTGAGGCTTCTACGCATTAAATGCGCTTCACCCAACTACAAACACCCACACTTATCAGTCATCCTAATTTTTAAAGAACAGGGCCACCAGGGCCTTCAACATCAACGCTTTGCGTTAACGAGGTGCGCATTATA
>NZ_CAKASK010000003.1:0-130631 GCF_916856905.1 Methylophilus sp. Leaf408 | reverse complement strand
GTCATCCTAATTTTTAAAGAACAGGGCCACCAGGGCCTTCAACATCAACGCTTTGCGTTAACGAGGTGCGCATTATACAGAGCTTTTTTAAGCGGTCAAGCAAAGAAATCAATTTAAATTTAAACAGAATTTTTACTTGGTTGCGGGAACAGGATTTGAACCTGTGACCTTCGGGTTATGAGCCCGACGAGCTGCCAGACTGCTCCATCCCGCGTCCGAATCGACCTAAAAACTTGTGTTGCGTCGAGAGGTGAGACTATAACAAAGAATTGAAAGAGGTGTCAACACAAAATCAGAGAATTGTTACAGACAGATGTATAGACAGTGACGCATCAGTTAAATAAAAACGCCGTTTCCTCACGACGTTTTTATTTAACCGACTGAATACTAATACTAAATTACTTTGCTGCGCCAAATACCTTTTTCAGTAAGTTACTCGCCTGCCCCATCGGATCCTGGCGGATAGCGGCTTCTTCTTTCGCCACCATTAGGTAAACACCATCCAGAGCCTTCTGGGTGACATACTGATTAATATTGGCGTTTTCCTTTTTCACTACACCAAACTGGCTGCCCATTTCCGCATACTTATTATAGGTATCAGCCAACTGCACATTGGCGGTTGCCTTTTGTACGATAGGCAGAAATTTTGCCGCCATGTCAGTTGAAGTGGTTTTTTTGAAATATTGCGTTGCCGCATCTTGCGGACCGGTCAGTATGCCTTTGACATCCGCAAGACTCATTTGCTTGATGGAGTTAACCAATAAGGCCTTGGCTTCTGGCACCGCTTGCTCTGCGGCCCGGTTCATTTTCAACACAAGATCATCGGCCTGATCCCCCATGCCGACCATTCGCATGCCTTTCTCTATTTTCTTTAGTGAATCAGGCAACGGAATTTTCACTTCTTTATTACCCAGAAAGCCATCTGTCGCACCAAGCACATCCACGGCTTTAGTCACTCCCTGGTTAAGAGCCAGCTTGAGACCATCGTTTGTTTCCTTGTCAGTTAAATTGCTGACGGCCGCATCATTGCCAGCTGTGGAATCACCCCTCACTTTATTGACGACATCGCCCAAACCTTTGAGGTCAAGTGCCTGAGCATTGGTAATTATCAAACCCAAAACCAGTAAATAGGCTGTTTTTTTCATTATGCTTCTCCGTCCAAAAGGCTGCTCTAGTGTACCCACAAAGCACAAAGCAAGTCCACAAGGACTTGCTTTGCTTAAAAGCTCCTTTTATAAAGCTGAATCAGGCTTTGAACTGTTCCACTTTCCAGATACGACTCGCATATTCGCCTATGGTACGGTCACTGGAAAATTTCGCCATCCGCGCCACATTCAAAATAGCCACGCGTGACCAGGCATCCTCATCTTGATATAAGGCAGCCACTTTGTCTTGCGCCTCAACATAAGCTGAATAATCTGCAAGTAATAAGTAATGGTCACCTTTTTGCAGCAGGGTTTCCAAGATTGCCTGATAGCGGCCGCGTTCGCCAAATGAAAAGAATCCGTTTCCTATCATGTCGATGACCTGCTTGAGTTCAGGGTTGCCGTTGTAATAATCCCATGGGTTATAACCGCTGGCTTTAATCTGCGCCACCTCAGGTGTGGTCAGCCCAAAGATGAAGATATTCTCGTCACCCACTTCTTCCTTGATTTCGACATTAGCTCCATCCAGCGTACCTATGGTCAGCGCGCCGTTCAGTGCCATTTTCATATTACCGGTGCCGCTGGCTTCAGTACCTGCGGTGGAAATCTGTTCGGATAAGTCCGCGCCAGGGAATAGGATTTCAGCAGCACTTACTTCATAGTTAGGATAGAAGACGACTTTTAGCTGATCGCCCACTGCCGGGTCATTATTGATAATTGTCGCCACATCATTAATCAACCGGATGATCTGCTTGGCTAGCCAGTAGCCAGGCGCGGCTTTACCGGCAAAAATCACCACGCGCGGCGTCTGGTTGTGTGCCTGGCCATTGCGAATGCGATTATACAAAGTGATGACATGCAGCACATTCAATAACTGACGTTTGTATTCATGAATACGCTTGATCTGCACGTCAAATATCGCCTGCGGATTAATGGCAACGCCGGTTTTCTGCAATATTTTGTATGCCAGCCTTTGCTTATTGGCGGCTTTGACTTCTCGGAAAGCTTTTCTGAAAGCGGCATCATCTGCCAAAGGCTCAATTTTTTTAATCAGGCTAAGGTCTTTCTGGAAACCGGTACCTATATGCTTGATTAACAGTTCAGTCAGCAAAGGATTACATTGGTTGAGCCAGCGGCGCGGCGTAATGCCGTTGGTCACATTGGTAAATTTGCCAGGATAGATTCTATTGAAATCGGCAAACAAGGTGGTTTTCAATAACTCGCTATGTAACGCGGCGACCCCGTTTACAGTGTGACTACCGACTACAGCCAAATGCGCCATGCGTACACGGCGGCCATTACCCTCATCAATAATAGAAACACGGCTCAGCAAATCACTGTCGCCAGGGAAATGCTGGTTCACCATTTGCAGGAAGCGATGGTTGATTTCGTAAATGATTTCCAGGTGACGTGGCAACAGTGATGAAAACAAATCCACTGACCAGGTTTCCAGTGCTTCCGGCATCAGGGTATGGTTGGTGTAGGCGAAGATCTGAGTGACCAGATTCCATGCTTTTTCCCATGGCAGATGATAAAGATCTATCAGTTGATACATCATTTCAGCGACGGCAATCGCAGGATGTGTATCGTTTAACTGGATAGCGACCTTTTGCGGCAAGGTTTCCCAATCGGGATTGTGCGTGATAAACCGGTGCAGGATATCTTGCGTAGAGGCCGATACAAAAAAGTATTGCTGTTTTAAACGTAATTCTTTACCAGATTCAGACGCATCATTCGGATATAGAACCTGGGAAATGGTCTCCGCCCCATGACGGCCTTCCACAGATTTATCGTAGTTACCCTGATTAAATGATGTCAGGTCAAACTCTTTAGCGGCTTTGGCAGACCACAAGCGCAGGTTATTGACCGTTTGCGTGCCATAACCCGGTACTGGGACATCATAAGGCATGGCCACTACGCTGGCGGTGTCTATCCAGTGGCGCTCATTACCCCGCTCTGTATGCACCTGCACTACACGACCATAAAATTTCACTTCGCAAGTATGCTCAGGACGCTGAACCTCCCAGATGTTCTGGTAGCGCAACCAGTTGTCAGGGTTTTCCACCTGCTGGCCGCCTTCGATACTTTGCCTGAACATGCCATAGTCATAACGGATGCCGTAACCGGTGGCGGGGATATCCATGGTTGCCATTGAATCGACAAAACAAGCAGCCAGTCTGCCCAAGCCGCCATTACCCAGTGCAGCATCCGGTTCCATCTCGGCCACGCCTTCCATTTGCTGGCCGATTTCCTGCAAACCTTCGCTTAATTCCGGTGCAACGCCCAGATTCAGTGCCGCATTAGAGAGCATGCGGCCGATCAGAAACTCTAGTGAAAGATAATAAACACGTTTGGTATTCGCATCTCTATAGGCATCGCGGGTTGTCACCCAGCGGCTCATCAGGTGATCACGTACAGTAAAGGCGGCAGTTTGATACCAGTCACGGGTCGTAGCCCAGGAGTCAGATTTACCCAGGGAAAAGGTCAGGTGGTTGCGTAATGCTTGTGGAATCGGTAATTGTTCATTCAAAAATTGTTCAGCGTTATGGATAGTTTCTTTTTTATCAGTCTTGCTACGTGTGGATTTGGCATTGGTGGCCATGCATCTTCCCCTAGAATATTCAATAACGGATGTGACTGTGAAGATTGTCTACATTTAAAAAGCAAAAAACAAGCCTGTCAGCGGCTGTTACGCTATATGACAAAAAGCCACGGCGAAAGGTGCCATGGCTTTTATTATAAATTACTATAAATGTAATTTTGATGACTATCGTACTTACGCTAGTTTTGTCATACAAAAATCAAAGACTCACTCCTAAAGCGACCAACCGTAAGCAACCCCTAGAGAGTTCTGGTTCATGCGGACGTCCGCTTCTCCACCGCCAAATGGCACGGCAGGGATAGCGTTATTGCCGCGCAGTTTATTTTCAAAAGCATGTGCGAAAAAGAAAGAAAGCTCGGACTTATTCGGCAAGGTATAGGTGGCTCCTAAAGTAAGGTGATCCTGAACCACGGCTGGCGCAAGAATATTAAACAAGGTTTCGCTACTGCGCACCGGTTGTGAACTGTGGTTGTAGCCTGCGCGTAATGTCAACGAGTCACTGTAGGCATACTGCGCACCCAGCTTAAGAACTGTCACATCCCGCCAGCCAAAACCAGGGCCGCTGGATGAGCCTAATCGTGAAGCAAGGTTACTCAGTGACAAATTACCGATTGCATTCACATCAGAATATAAGATTCTCTGCGCATCTGCTGCCAGTGTCAGTGCAGGCGTGGTTTTGATGGCAATCCCAATACCGTAGTTTGCAGGGATATCAATATCACCACCTTCCGCAAACAAGCCTTTATATTTGTCAAACTTGCTGGCATAGGTTTTTGTTTGATAAGTGGCACCTAAAGTCACCGCATCACTTACTTGCCCAACCCAGCCGAACCGCAAGCCGGCGCCGTAAGAGTTGTCATGTCCGTTATTGGTGACATTGCCCGGCGAGGTGCTTGAAAGCGCATTATCAAAGTTCTGTAAGCCCTTCGCCTCAAACCGCTGGTAAGCCAGATTCAGGGACACCCCTAATACATGTTGCTCATTGATGCGCCAGGTCGCGGTTGGTGCAACGACCACTTGCAAGTAATCAATCCCGGTGCGGCTACCTGTGTTATTGAAATAAGGGATACCATCTTTATAGTCGGTATTCATGCCGCCATTACCATAGACGCTCACGCCCAGCGTGGTGCGTTCATTAATCACCCGGTTATAACCAAACTCCGGGATAAAAAAATGCTCGGTATCGTTACCATCGTAACGTCCATCCAGCGCGCCGCTACCACCGGCGGTGTTGGACAGACGGACATCGCGGTCAGGTTTAAACCAGGTAACCCCAAAATCAATACGGTCACCGACGATGCCTAAGCCTGCAGGGTTTGTTGCCGCTGCCAGCGCATCTTGCGGCAGCGCAATACCGACACCACCCAATCCCAGGCCCTTTACTCCATAGCCATGGGCAAAATAACCATCAGTCGCATATACATGCCCTGCCATAATGGAAAGTAGCCATGGTAATAATTTAACGGTGTTACGCATTTCAGCCCCTTAGCGATAGTTGAGGCTTATTAATCTACCAATCTTATTAAATAGCTAAAAATAATTTGGAATTATATTGTTATAACTTTAAAAAATATAAAGCCCGCATCTGCGGGCTTTATATCTGACGCTGATTCGGACTGACCGAATGATTACAGAATCAGGCTGTTCATACGTTTCACAAAACTGGCAGGGTCTTCCAGCTGACCACCTTCTGCCAGCAATGCCTGATCAAACAACACATGTGCGTAATCGACAAAACGGGCATCATCGGTTTCTGCTTTCAGTTTTTCCACCAACCGATGCGCGGGGTTCACTTCCAGGATAGGCTTGCTTTCAGGCGCCTGCTGGCCGGCTGCTTTCAAGATACGTGCAAGGTTACCCGAAAGATCATGCTCGCCTGCAACCAGGCAGGCTGGTGAATCTGTCAGGCGATGCGTCACTTTGACTTCTTTCACTGCTTCACCAAGCGCGGTCTTGATGCGCTCCACCAGGACTTTGGCATTTTCCTCCACCTGTTTCTGCGCTTCCTTGTCTGCTTCATCTTCCAACTTGCCGAGGTCCAGATCACCTTTGGCAATCGATTGCAGTTTTTTGCCTTCAAACTCTGTTAGGCTACCAAGCAACCATTCATCTACCTTGTCTGACATCAGTAATACTTCAATGCCTTTTTTGCGGAAGATTTCCAAATGCGGCGAATTCTTCGCGGCAGCAAAAGTATCGGCTGTGATGTAATAAATCGCTTCCTGCTCAGGCTTCATACGGCCGATGTAATCTTTCAGTGATACATTCTGTACTTCGTTATCCGCATGGGTGGAAGCAAAACGCAGCAGACCGGCAATTTTTTCTTTATTGGCAAAATCTTCGCCAGGACCTTCTTTCAATACGCGGCCAAACTCACTCCAGAACTTGCTGTAATCTTCAGGCTTGTTTTCCGCCAGGTCTTCCAGCAAGCTCAACACTTTTTTCACTGAGCCATTTTTAATCGCTTCCACATCACGGCTGTCCTGCAGGATTTCACGCGATACATTTAATGGCAGATCGGCAGAGTCAATCACCCCGCGCACAAACCGCAGGTATTGCGGCATCAGCTTTTCGGCATCTTCCATGATGAATACGCGTTTCACATACAGCTTGATGCCTTGGCGACGCTCGCGGTCATACAAATCAAACGGCGCCTTGCCCGGAACGTACAACAGAGAGATATATTCCTGCTTGCCTTCTACACGGCTGTGGGTATAGGCCAGCGGGCTCTCATAATCATGAGAAACGTGTTTGTAAAACTCGTTGTATTCCTCCTCAGTGATGTCACTCTTGCTGCGCGCCCACAAAGCAGATGCCTTGTTAATCGTTTCATCCTCATCAGTTGTCACCATCTGACCGCCTTCGCCATTCTCGCCATCTTTCCATTCGGATTTTTTCATCACGATAGGCAAGGTGATATGGTCAGAATATTTGCGGATGATGGTTTTCAGTTTCCAGTCATTCAGGAACTCGTCTTCGCCTTCACGCAGGTGCAGGATAACCTCGGTACCGCGCCCGGCTTTTTCCGTTGTTTCAATCGTGAAATCGCCTTCACCGCCTGATTCCCATTTGATGGCTTCCGTCTCGCCGGCGCGGCGTGTAATCAGTGTGACTTTGTCAGCAATGATAAAACTGGAATAGAAACCGACACCAAACTGGCCAATCAGGTTGGCGTCCTTGGCCTGGTCGCCGGTCAGGTTCTGGAAGAATTCCTTGGTGCCGGATTTGGCAATGGTACCGATGTTATTAATCACTTCTTCGCGGCGCATACCAATACCATTGTCAGAAATGGTCAGGGTGCGTGCGTCTTTATCAAAAGAGACATTGATCTTCAACTCACTGTCATTTTCGTACAGGCTGCCATTCGAGATTGCCTCAAAGCGCAATTTATCTGCTGCATCAGAGGCATTAGAAATTAATTCACGCAATACGATTTCTTTGTTGCTATACAGTGAATGAATCATCAACTGCAGTAATTGTTTGACCTCGGCCTGAAAGCCCATGGTTTGTTTAGATGGCGATTCTGCTGTCGCTGTCGTCATAACGATTTCTCCAAATAACAGGGTTACACGAAAATTTTGTGATTAGATGGGGAAAAGAAAACCGTTTTTCAAGAGGGGATAATGACGGATGAATTAAATCAGAGATCCAACCCACGATTACAACATAGATTTACTCTCACCATTCAGTGGCTAAAAAGACAGTTCATGATGTTGCTTGCCTATTTAAAGCGTTTTTCTCAGCACGCTTCTTGCTAGCTTTTTATTCAAAAGGCTTTGTAAATAGAAGGAGTGGATCATGAATATTTTTCACACTTTAATCGAGCAAATGCAGGTCATGCAATTGCCCTTAACCGCAGTAACACTCACTGCGGTGCCGCGTGCGGATACCCCGCTGTTGCTGATGTTACATTGGCACGGCTTCCGCAAACAGCCGATGGAGGCTTTGCCCCTGCTCAAACCAATGCTGCAACCGGTGCCAGGCTCGGCCTTGCAGATCAATGATCGCTGGCGTCAGCCGGAAGTGGTAGAAGAAGCGGTGCTGGATGCTGCATGGCAATTGGGCGCCTGGGATGTGCAGCGCGAAGAACACCGTGCATGCACTTATATTGGTGCAAGTGACCAGGAAGCTTTGGCCTGCAAGCAGGCATTTGGCAAATATGATGAAGAACTTGAAGAAGATTTACTGATAAGTGAAGCGCCAGATCGCGATGAAATGTTGCAACTTGGTGCCAAAGTTGGGTATATCCGATGGCAGTTCAGGCCGGTGAATGGTGGGGTTTGGCAATCGACGGCAGAGGATGACACATTGCTGGAAGATGGCAGCAGGATTCCGCCGTGCCCGATCAGACCGTTGGCGTTGAAGGGTGGGAAGATGAGCAGGACTGCTTTTAGACTAGGGCAGATTAACCGGATTATTCTTTTGAAATAGTTTTATTGAGATAGTGTCGAGAAAAAGGATTGTGAACTTATGTGGCATTTTATTTCGCCGCTAGGCGAGTGGCTTTCCTTTGCTTGCCCAAAGCAAAGAAAAGTAACTCGCTGAGAAGTGAAAAGGAATGGTAATTATCTGAAGAAATACTGACTTGAATTTAAGAGTAAAGCGACTATTTCCAAACTAAACATAACTCTTTCCTGGATTCTGACCTCTGCCAGAATGACGACCTAAAAATAAATGCCTATGGTGTCCATCTCAATCCAATCGACAACCACTGACTCTCACTATCCCCATTCACCTGCTGCCCAATCGTTCCATCAATCTGGAACACCTCCGGCACCAGCGAATACCTTACCCCCAACTGATAAAACGGATTCTGCGAATTGTCACCAAACACTTCCGCAATGCCTTTAAATGCGCCACCCAGCTTAAACTCTGCTCCCAAGCCCATGCTGGCTTTAAGTTCTGAAGCCTGCTTGTCACGCAACATCCCCATATTCAGGTGCACGATCACATCATCATCGTGCAGCGAAAAAGATACCGGCACATAAAAATAAGTATTACCCAGTTGATTGGGCCCAGGCTGGATATCTGTGTGCTTGACATGGCCTGCCGCAAATCCTGCACCCCAGCCATTAGTCTCTAGTGGTTTGAATAAGGTTTTGAATTGTATTATCCAGTCTTCGGTGCGGTAGTTTTCATCCTGATTACGATAAACGCCGCCACCAAAAGTGATTTCTAAGTTTTCGCCCAGGTTACATGCTGGTAACGCCCATGCTTCACGCCCTCCTTCATAGGAACGCATCCAGGTTTCAAGTTGGCAGCTATGGGCATTGGTCAGGCGCGCGTCATCGGTGACTAGAGGGCGTGCAGCATAAACACTGTGCGAAAAACACAGCGCTAATATCAGGCTTATACAGATGAGGACAGATTTATGCATTTTTTGTTTTTATTTTATTTTCAAGCCGTGACAGTTTGATGAAACCGCCTTTTTTCATGCATGTGTTTTCATATTCGTTATGCGTCATATTAGTTTCACTGGCCTATGCCAATATAACGATTTATACTGTTTGCAAGACTTGTCTACCGAGACAAATCATGACGGAGGCAATGATGGCGAATATTGAGGTGACCGAAACCAGTCCACACTCTTTTTCAGTGACCGTTCATGGGGCACAAGTTACTACACATCAAGTCAGCGTTAAACCCGATTATGCAAAACAGCTATTAAGCACGCCGAATACTATCACCGAACTGGTAGCGGCTTCGTTCAATTTTTTACTCGACCGCGAATCGAATACCAGTATTTTGAGAAGTTTTGATTTAAGTGTGATTGAACGTTATTTTCCTGAGTATCCCAAGGTCATTTCCCGTTATCTAAAGTAATTTCTTCAGTGGTATCGCATGCTAAACATTACCCAAGACACCCAACTCGCAGCTATAGACCTGGGCTCCAACAGTTTCCGGCTTGAAATTGGCCGTGTGGTCGACGGGCAAATTCTGCGCGTGGATTATTTAAAAGAGGCCGTTCGCCAGGGAGGGGATCTTGATGAAGATCGTAACCTCAAGCCTGAAGGCATAGAGCGCGGACTGAAGTGCCTGGCCCGGTTTGGTGAGCGTTTAAAGGGCTTTCCTGCTGAACAGGTGCGCGCTGTAGCGACACAAACCCTGAGGGAAGCAACTAACAGTGCTGAATTCATTAAGCAAGCGCAAAAGGTATTGGGTTACCCGATTGAGATTATTTCAGGGGTGGAAGAAGCACGCCTGATCTACCAGGGTGTCAGCCGCATGCTGCCGCAGTCGGATGAAAAACGCCTGGTCATTGATATCGGCGGACGCTCGACCGAGTTTATCCTTGGTCAGCATTTCAAAGCCAACGTTACAGAATCCCTCAGGTTAGGCTCAGTTGGCTGGTCACAAAAATACTTTGCTGATGGCCAGTTAAGTGAGCGTAACTTTGAACGGGCTGAAATCGCCGCCGAATCTATTATCGATATGATTGCCAGCCGATATAACGGCCACTGGGATGTCGCGTATGGTGCTTCGGGCACGGTCGGTGCCGTAGCCGATGTATTGGCTGGCTCAGGATTTTCTGCCGAAAAAATCGAACGTAGCCAGCTGGAATGGCTGAAGCAAACGCTGATCAAAGCTAAAACACCTGACCGCCTGAATATGGAAGGGCTGAAGGATGACAGGCGTGCGGTGATCGGTGGTGGCCTGGCCATCCTGACTGCGGTATTCGATACGCTGAATATAGACACCATGAACGTGGCCAATGGCGCGCTGCGACACGGTGTGCTGTATGACATTTTAAGCCCGGCCGATGCCACCGAAGATTTGCGTTCGGCCTCCATCGCCCGCTTGTGCAAACAGTTTGGCGTAGAGCTGGAGCATGCGCAGAACGTCAGCAAGGTAGCCCTGCATTTTTATGATGCGATGCAAGCCTGTGATACACAAAAACCTCTGCTGCAATGGGCCGCACTGTGCCATGAAATCGGCTGGGCCATTTCACATACTGACTGTAACAAGCATGGCGCTTATATACTGGATAACACCGAGCTGATGGGGTTTGCCCAAAGCGAGCTGCACACCATCAGTCTTCTGGTATTGGGTCATCAAGGAAAATTGCGCAAACTACCTGCGGATTTCGACAACCAGGACCTGGTGTGCCAGTTGATGGCATTACGCCTGGCAGTGATTTTCTGCCACTCACGCCGGTTGCCTGTGATGAAACATTTACAGCTGATACACGACAAACAGCAGTTTACGCTAGCGCTGCCAGCACAGTGGGTCAGCCAGCACCCTCAAACGCATTACCTGCTGGAAGAAGAATGCCAGCTTTGGCAAAAACTCGGCTGGCAACTGGAAGCGGAATACAGTTAAAAAAACGGGCCGAAAGGCCCGTTTTGCTAATGCGGCATTGTACGCATCTACTGAAAACTACAAACTAATCCTTTTTCTTCTTCGATTGTTTTTCATCTTCTTCGCGCAGTTTTGCTACTTTCTCACGCCACTCTTGCAGTTGCTCATCTTCAATCTCCAACTGCAACGCAAGCGCTTCTTCCTGGGTCAGTTTTTCCTTGATAAATCGTTTAGGCAACTTGCCACCCATGCGTGACAGCACGCGTTCAGCTTCATCAGGGCTGAGTTGTTTCACTTTTTCCAGGTACACTGGATTTGACTTATCTTTCATATGACTCCCTTTAATTTGATGCTAGCTGCCGGCGTCGACAGCTTTTTTACTCATCGCCTGAAACGACAGGCCTCTCTAACTGTTCTGCAAAATCCAGTCGGTGACCGGATTCCACTGCGCAATATCGATCTCCTTTAAAGAGCCCGACAATTCAAAAATACTTAACCCCTCTTCTGCCGCAGTGACATAGATCTGCGAAGAACGCAGCATCGACAAAACCGCAAAGCCGGTCTCATCCATAAAAGCTAGCAGGCGCTCGGCAGATTTAGTACGCGGCATCACACGCATGCCCACCAGCCCGACAAAAGTCTTGTGCTTGCGCACGGCTTTTTCTTCGGCCAGCAAGCTCAGGAAGTCCTGGGTAGCGCCAATATCAAAAGCAGAAGGTGCAATTGGTACCAGGATTAAATCGGTCTCGGTCACTGCATCAGAAATTTTTTTGTCGCGTAAACCACCGGGGGAATCGGTAATAACCCAGTCAGCTTTTTGCAAAGCGGATTTACCCAGGTCTTCAGCATTGAATACAGTCGCTACATGCTGTGGACGGCGCGCCAGCCAAGATGCTGACGATTGCTGGCGATCAATATCTTCCAGTACAACTTTATGTCCCAATTGCGCCAGATACCCAGCAAGATTGGAGGCGAGAGTCGTTTTACCGCTACCGCCTTTGGTGTTTGCCACCAATACCCTGCGCATCTCATGCTCCCTGTGTGATGGTGTTGAATTCTGTCATGGAAAACAGCCTCTATGACACCATATCAATATGAAATTTTTATGACAATTGACGCAAAACAAAAACGGTATAAACTGTTTTCACGCAAAAATAAACAGGAGATCCACATGGCCACTAAACCGGCAGCCAAACCTACGGCAACAAGCAAGCCAGTAGCCGCTAAAACCCCTGCATCAAGCAAAACAGTAAAACCAGGAACCGCCAAACCAGCGACGGCTGCTTCTACAGCTAAGCCAGTGGCAAAACCGGTGGCCAAAGTTGCGGCAAAACCGGCAACTGTTGCACCTAAAAAAGCGACGCCCGCTGCTCAAAAACCAGTGGCAAAAGTAGTAGGCAAACCTGCTGTGAACAGCAGCAAACCTGTGACAGCTGATAAATCAAAAACACCTAAAGTCAAAATGGAACGCGATAGCTTTACCATGCCAAAAGACGAATATGCACAAATTGCTGCATTGAAGAAACGTCTGGAAGCCGCTGGCAAAGCGGTTAAGAAGAGCGAACTACTACGCGCCGGTTTAAAACTGCTGTCTGGCCTTGATGACACAAAACTGAAAGCGGCATTGGCAACAGTACCCACCATTAAAACCGGCAGACCAAAGAAGTAATTTCCAGGGTATTCAATTGTAAAAATTCGAATCAGACAGCCTGGATTGAAGAGGTAGCTCAAATATCTGTTGAGCTACCTCTTTCAGTTTTTACGTTTCCGAAAAATCACCACCTCGAGCAGTCGCTTAAACTGATCGATAACGACAGGTTACTCCACCAAGTCTGGCGACTGCACGCTGTAGAGTTTGTAAGGCGGGCCGGACTTTGGCAACCGTAACCACCAGACGGCGCCTTTTTTAATACTCAGTTGCGTATCTTCCATACCCAGGCATTGGGCAGCCAGTTCGCCTATCCAGGGCTGATGCCCGACCAGCATAATGTGTTCAAACGGGCTCTGCTCAAGTAATTGCAAAATCGGCTGCAAAGGCCGTTCAGGCGCGAGGCGGTTTTCTTCCTGCCAGCCATCCGCCCAATAAGCGGCCGTTTCCCGGGTCCGCAATGCCGGACTGACCATGGCGTAGGTTTGTTTAGGCAGGTATTTCTTCAGCCAGGCCGCCATTTGCTTTGCCTGCTTGTGGCCTTTTTTAGTCAAGGCTCGCTCGAGGTCAGAATGACCATGCAGCAAGTCTTCTGCTTCTGCATGCCGCCATAAAATCAGGTTACGTACCGCCATCTCGCAGACCCTATAATGAATGATATTGTTTTAGCAATATCTGCTGGCAAGACTGCAATGGGGCATCACCTGCCGATTCGCGCACGGCTTTATACACACCCTGCTCAGTTAACTGCCAGGCATCCAGGTTGTCATCGAGGTATAACTGCAACCCCTCCTGCATGATGCGCAATTGCATTTTAGGGTCAGTGATCGGCCACGCCAGCTCGACACGGCGTATCATATTGCGGCTCATCCAATCAGCGCTAGAAAGCCACATTTGGACCTGCCCATCCAGATTGAAATAGAACACGCGCGAATGCTCCAGCAAGCGGCCCACAATTGACCGGACCCGGATGCGGCCTTTCAGCGCGGGCAAATCTACAGGCAAGATGCAGGCGCCTCGAATAATCAGGTCAATCTCGACACCGGCTGCAGCAGCTTTGATCAAGGCTTCGGTTAATGGAATATCGGTCAACGCATTCATCTTGGCGATCACGCGCGCCGGTTTGCCTTGCCTGGCCAAGCGTTGCGCTTTACCCAATTGCTTGATCATGCCAGCGTGTAGCGTGAACGGTGCCACCAGCAAATGCCGCATGCGCGGCAAGGGCAACTCGCTGGTCAAATGACGGAACAGGGCTTCCATTTCCCTGGTCAGGTCAGGATTTGCCGTGAGCATGCTCCAGTCGGTATATAAACGTGTCGTTTTCGGATTGTAGTTTCCGGTCGACAAATGCCCGTAGCGATGGATGCTTTTCCCTTCGCGACGCATGATCAATAACATCTTGGCATGGGTTTTCAGGCCGACCACACCATACACAACCTGCGCGCCTACGGATTCCAGCGCCTCTGCCCAGTTGATATTGGCTTCTTCATCAAAACGGGCTTTGAGCTCAACCACTACCAGCACTTCTTTACCACGGCGTACCGCTTCCTGCAGCAATGACAGCATGCGCGGATCAGCGCCGGTGCGGTAAATGGTCATGCGGATAGCCAGCACATGCTCATCCTTGACTGCTTCTTCCAGCAACTGGATCACTACATCAAAGCTTTCATAAGGTTGATGTATCAATAAATCACGCTCACGCATCTGCGCCAGCAAAAGAATGTTTTTATTGATGTGTTTAGGCCACTGTGGCTGAAAAGAGGTGAACTTGAGATGATCGCCTTTTGCCATATCCGGCAGCTGGATCAGGCGGCCCAAATTTACCGGGCCATTCACGCGGTAAAGCGCCAATGCAGGCAGGTTGAATTGTTTGAGCAGGAATTCAGCCAGCGCATCATCACACTCATGCGTGACTTCCAGGCGCACTGCTTTACCGTATTGGCGATGGGCAAGCTCTTCACGCAAAGCCATGCGCAAATTACTTACGTCATCCTCATCGACTTCGAGGTCACTGTTACGTGTGACGCGGAACTGGGAAAAGTGCAGGATTTTTGCACCTGCAAACAGCACATGCAGGTTTGAGCGAATAATACTGGTCAGCGATACAAAACACTGCTGGCCTTTACTAATGTTACTCGGCAACTGCAACAAACGCGGCACTACGCGCGGCACGCGTACGATGGCGATTTTTTCTTCTTTATCAATCTCAATGCGGACAATAAAATTAAGCGACTTATTAGCGACCTGAGGGAAAGGATGGGATGGATCGAGCGACACTGGCATCAGAAATGGCAGCACTTCACGCTTGAAGTAATTGGCTACCCAACTGATTTGTTCTGGCGTACGCACGGTACCGGAAACCAGGTGTATCGCTTGCTCGGCCAGCGCTGGCATTAGCGCATCATTAAACAACTCATATTGTTTTGCTACCAGCGCATGTGCCATGCTGGCAATTTGTTCGCAACCAGTAGCGGTGACCGGGCCATGCGTCACGCCTTGCTGATGCGCTTCCATTTGCAAAGGCATGCGCACTTCAAAAAATTCATCCAGATTATTGGAGACAATGCATAAAAATCGCAGTCGCTCCAGCAGAGGGTAATCTTCGCGTTGCGCCAGGGATAATACGCGCGCATTAAAACTGAGGATACTGAGGTCTCGGTCTAATAAAACAGAGGGGTTATTTTTCATGTCAACTATTGTAGCGCTTGGCGACCAGCCATTTATGACAGTTTTATGAAATCGTATGAATCGAAAAATTCCTCGTTTATAACTGCTGTATTTGTTTCAGTCGCTGACTGGCAAATGCCTTGATCGCAGATTGTTCGCTGGCCGTCATTTTGCCCACATGTTGCACCATCAGGCGGGTGCGTTGATTACCAGCCAGCAATGTTTCATGCTTGATTAAAAATGCCCAATACAAAGTAGTGAATGGACAGGCAGCCTCACCTGCTTTCAGTGTCGGGTCATAGCGGCAGTTTGCACAATAATTACTCATGCGTTTGATATAGGCACCACTGGCGACATAAGGCTTGCTGGTGAATCTGCCACCGTTGGCATACAAGGCCATGCCCGCCACATTTGGTAATTCCACCCACTCGACGGCGTCGACATAGACAGCCAAAAACCAGTCTGCGACCTGCTGGGGCGACAATTCAGCCAAAGTTGAAAACAGGCCTATGACCATCAGGCGCTGGATATGGTGTGCATATCCGGTTTCCAGGGTTTGGCCTATACATTGCGACAGGCATTGCATCTGCGTTTGTCCGGTCCAGAACCAGGCTGGCAAATCACGTTCATGCTTGAAATAGTTGGCTGACTTTAATGCCGGCATTTCCAGCCAGTAAACGCCACGTACAAATTCGCGCCAACCCAATACCTGCCGTATAAAACCCTCAACACTGGCAAGCGGCGCCTGGCCTTGCTGGTAGGCCTGCTCGGCAGCGGCAATGACTTCTCGCGGATTCAACAGTTTAAGATTGAGCGCCGAGGCCAGCAGAGAATGCCATAAATAAGGGCTGTCTTGCCACATGGCATCCTGGTAAGTGCCAAACTGCGGTAATTTTTCTGCGATAAAATGCGAGAGCAGTTTAAGTGCCTGTGCACGCTTCACCGGCCATGGAAACTCATCCAGTTTGCCAGGATGATCGGGAAACCGTTTTTTGACTAAGGCGATGACCGCTTGAGTAAGCGCATCGGGTGCAAACCTTGGCGATGGCTTTAAATTTTGCGGACCTTCTTTACCTAAGTGTTCCCGGTTCTGCTTGTCATAGTTCCATTCACCGCCGGCTGGCGCGTCGCCTTTCATCAGCAACTTGTATTTTTTGCGCATGCCGCGGTAAAAATTTTCCATTCGCAAAGAACTACCTTTTTGCTGCTCTGCCCAACGCTGGAACTGCGGGATACTGCACATATAATGCGTGTCCTGCGGAACATCCAGCGCTACATGATGTTCCCTGGCTGTGGCCTGTAATGCCTGCAATACCCGCCAATCACCAGGCTCGCATACTCGCACAGCTTCAGGCTGATGTTGCTGCAACATGGCTCGCCACACTGCAGCCAGGTCCGGGTAATCATGTGATTCGAGTTTGAAATAGGTAAGCGGAAAATGCCTGGCTTGCAAAGCCTCGGCAAAATGGCGCATAGCGGATAAAAACAAGGTAATCCGCTGCCGGTGTGACCAGACATGCGTACTCTCCTGCATGACTTCTGCCATCACAATATGATCCTGAGATGGATCGAATGCTTGCAGGGCGGGGTTATCCAGCGTGAGCTGGTCACCCAAAATGATGACCAGGTTTCTCATGCTGCTGCTAATTTCGCTTGTCGCCGGCAACGTTCGGAACAGTATTTGACTGCTTCCCAGTTATTCTCCCAGGATTTTCGCCAACTCATCTCCCTGCCGCATTGCTGGCAGGGTTTGCTGGGTAAGTGACTTTTGTTGCCTTTAAACGAAGAGATCATGCAACATAGACTGGTGCAGACCTGCTGGATTCCTTTAAGGCCTGTTTTTGCTGGTAGCAACGGCTGGCGGTTTTGCAGATATCCACGAAATCTTCAGCAACCAGCGCCGCACGCCCCAGCAGTCCACCATCGATATCCGGCATCACTAACAGACTTTCAGCGTTTTTAGGCGCCATACTGCCGCCATACAGGATGCGGATCTCATCAGCAAACTCGCGGTCACGCTCGGCAATCATCATGCGGATAAACGCATGCATACGTTGAGCATGTTCAGGCGTAGCATGTTCGCCGGTACCAATCGCCCATACCGGTTCATAGGCAATCACCATATTCAGTTTTTTTGCCAGCGCAAAAGCCTTATCGTCGAGGCCATACACTACATTCAGCATCTGGTTACGCACAATTAATTCGGCCATGCCGCCATCGCGTTCATCCAGGGTTTCGCCTACACAGAAAATCGGCGTCAGTCCGGCATGCAAAGCATTCAGCAAGCGTTTGGTCGCTACCTGGTTACTTTCCAATTTGAGGGCGCGACGTTCCGAGTGACCGACGATAGTGTAAGTGCAGCCAAATTCGGCGACCATTTTTGCCGAGATGCAGGAGGTGAAAGCGCCTTCAGTAAATTGGCTGACATTTTGTGCGCCCCAGGCAATCGCGGAGCCTTGCAAGGCCGACTGCGCCTGGTATAGGTAAACATAAGGGATGCACACAGCCGCATCAACACCTTCAAGATGATGCAGTTCTTGTTTGAGCCGATTCAGCAGGCCCTGATTTTCCAGCAAGCTGCCATGCAGCTTCCAGTTACCGACAACTAATTTTTTGCGCATGATGTAAACCTTTCTATCATGCCCCCTTGATTAGGATTATATTTTTAAGAGCAAGCGGGTAAGTTGGATGATGTTTTCGGTGCCAGTTAGCTGGCAACGTTATCATCTATGGCAGCTTTACCCAACAACCGTTCAATCATTTAATAAATGGCGGCCATTTTTTCCAGGGAAACCACTTTGATTTTACCTGCCTGCCCTGCACTGCCAAAGGCTTCAAAGCGTTCCTTACACAGTTGTTGCGCCGCGTTGGTAGCCTCTTTAAAGTAACCCCGTGGATCGAACTCTTCCGGATGTTCTACGAAGTATTCCCGAATGGCTGCAGTCATTGCAAGGCGGATATCGGTATCAATATTGACTTTGCGCACACCGCTCTTGATGCCTTCCACAATCTGGGAAACCGGTACCCCATAGGTTTCCTTGATGTTACCGCCATAATGGCGGATTCTTTCCAGGAATTCTTGCGGCACACTAGAGGAACCGTGCATAACCAGATGTGTATTGGGAATCTTGGCGTGAATTTCCTGGATACGCTTGATGGATAAGGTATCCGCTGACGGCGGACGTGTGAATTTATAAGCACCGTGACTGGTGCCAATCGCTATAGCCAGCGCATCTACTTTGGTCGCTTCAACGAACGCAGCCGCTTCGTCCGGGTCGGTCAATAGCTGGGATTCATCCAGCTTTCCTTCGGCGCCCACACCATCCTCTTCTCCAGCCATGCCGGTTTCAAGTGATCCCAGTACACCTAATTCGCCTTCTACAGAAACACCCACTGCATGAGCAAACTCTACGACGCGCCGCGTCACATCCATGTTGTATTCATAACTGGCCGGGGTTTTGTGATCTTCTTTTAACGATCCATCCATCATCACGCTGGAGAAGCCACTACGGATCGCCATCTGGCAAATTTTGGGAGAAGTGCCGTGGTCCTGGTGCATACACACCGGAATATGTGGAAACTGCTCGATGGCTGCTTCTACCATCTTGCGCAGAAAGGACTCGCCAGCATAGCCACGTGCCCCAGCCGAAGCCTGCAAAATAACCGCACTGTTTACTTCGTCAGCAGCTTTCATAATGGAGATGATCTGCTCCATATTATTGATATTGAAAGCAGGATAGCCGTAACTATTTTCGGCGGCGTGATCGAGTAACTGCCTGAGGGAAATCAATGCCATGCAAAACTCCTTTATTCTGTGGCTTGCTGGTGATATTCACGCAAGCGCTGGATTTCTTTTTTGGACCCCAGTAAAACCGGGACCCGTTGGTGGCAGGACGTGGGTTGTATTGCGAGGACATCTTCCAGGCCAGTGATGCTTTCACCGCCCGCCTGTGCCACTAGCAGGCTCATCGGGTTGGCTTCATACAATAATCTTAAACGCCCGGCCTTGATCGGCTGTTTATTGTCGCTTGGATATAAGAACACACCACCACGCGCCAGGATGCGATGCACATCCATCACCATACTGGCGCACCAGCGCATATTGAAATCACGGCCGCGTTCACCTTCTGCGCCTTGTAAACACTCATCTATGTAACGCTTCACTGCTGGCTGCCAGTAACGTTGATTGCTGGCATTGATGGCGAATTCGGAAGTCTCAGCCGGAATTTCGACCGTTTGCTGGGTAAGTACAAAGCTGTCATTTTCATGGTCAAGCGTAAATACATGTGTACCCTGGCCTAGCGTCAATACCATTAACGTCGCTGGCCCATACATTATGTACAGCGCTGCCCGTTGTGCCTGTCCTGGTTGTAGAAAAGCCAGCTCGCCCTGGGTTGCAACACCGGTATTCGGTAATATAGAAAAAATACTGCCGACCACGCCATTGATAGATAAGTTGGAAGAGCCATCCAGCGGGTCCATGCAGACCAGAAACGGTGCATCCACGGTTTCAAAAACAATCGCTTCTTCTGTTTCTTCAGAGACTACACCGGCTACCACGGCAGAAGCACGAAATTGTTCAAGAGCGACTTCATGACTACGGATATCCAGTTGCATCTGGGTTTCACCCTGCACATTCGTGCTGGTGGTTTTCTCGGTCACCCCTTGTAATGCGCCTTGCTTGACCAGGTCAGCAATCTCAATACCAGCCTGGGCTGCGTGCCATATCAGCACGTTCAATGCATGATTCAGTGAAACCTGTTTCAGAAATACATCCAATTGCATGGCAGATACCTTTGTTATGGTTTTAGCGATACTTGCAGCGAAACTTTAACCCACCTTCATGCGGCCCTAAATAAAGAAGACAGACTGGAAACCCCTGCACTAACCTCAATCAGAAGTTTAACTATGCAATGTCTATGCCTGTTTTCTATTCGCTGTTTTCTATTGGGTAGACGTTACATCTTAAAGATTGTTCAACAATCTTATAACAGTAGTGTGTCAATTTACGCCAAACTCACTGCGAAGCGCAAATTGAATTGAAAAGAGGATTAGTGCGAAAACACTAATTGTTGCAGGGCATGCTGCGCAGCGATAAAGCCGAAACTGGCAGTGACACAAATACTCGAACCATAACCGGCGCAATTGAGGCCGGTCAATCCTGCCTGGGCATCACAGGCTTCGGCTGGTTTTTCCACCGGCTCATCGGAATACACCGCAGTGATGCCGAATTTGGCTGATTTTTTGTTATTACTGGCTTTGGGGAAACCATGATCACGACGCAACTGATTACGGATTTTTGCCAGCATACGGTCGCCATGCACATGTGCCAGATCCGCCAGTTGGATACGCGTCGCATCGAGCTTGCCGCCAGCACTACCCACCACAATCAGCGGCAATTGCTGCTGATGGCAATAATTGGCCAGTGCAATTTTCGATTTGGTATCATCCATGCAATCGACCACCATATCCGGGTGCATTGCTAGCACCGCTGCCATATTTTCTGCTGAAATAAAGTCCTCGATCTCGACCACGTCACAGGCCGGATTAATCTGCGCAATCCGCTCATGCATGGCAGTGACTTTGGCTTTACCTACACTTTCATCCAGCGCATGGATTTGCCGATTGATATTAGATACCGAAATATTATCCAGGTCGACCAGGGTCAGCTTGCCCACGGCATTGCGCGCCAGTGCTTCTACTGTCCATGAGCCAACACCGCCCAGGCCTATCACCAATACATGCGCCGCTTGTAGTTGCTGCAAGCCTTGCTCGCCATATAACCGACGCACGCCGGAAAAGCGGCGTTCATTATCTTCTGCCACGACTGTATTTGCTAATGTCACTTGCTTACGGTTTCCAGTACGACATAAGCCAGCGCCAGATTTTTCTCGTCGCTGATACTGATATGTGACTGGTGGATATGATGTTGTTTGAGGAAGCCTTGTAATGTCGCGGCCAATTGCAGCAGTGGCCGACCCAGCGCATCGTGGGTGACAGCAATATTATGAAAGCTGACATCGCCGCGAATGCCGGTGCCAATCGCTTTGGCAAAGGCCTCCTTGGCGGCAAACCGCTTGGCAAGAAAGCGCGCTTTTAACTGGCTGGCCTGGTAATCCGCCCATTCAGACTCGGCCAGAATGCGTTTGGCAAATGGCTCACCAAACTGGTCCAGCGAGGCTTGAATGCGCTCGACTTCAACAATATCAGTCCCTATTCCAAAGATCATTTGACCACCTCGCAAAACAATTTTGCATTGATATTAGGCATCGCCAAATACTTTTAACAGACGCATTCGTATGAATGACTCACTGCAATTATAAAACTGGATGGGCTGCATTACCTGGCTGAAAACTCTTTCATCAGGGATTTCATCTCACGCACCGCATTATCCCAACCGACAAACAAGGCATGCGCGACGATAGCATGGCCGATATTCAGCTCTTCAAACCCCGGTAAACGCGCGATGCGGTGTACGTTGTGATAATGCAGGCCATGCCCCGCATTGACTACCAGGCCACTGGCTTTCGCATGATGCAGGGCTGCCTCTACTCTGCGTAACTCTTCAGTTTGCGTTTTTTCAGTGTCGGCATCGGCAAATGTACCGGTATGTATTTCGATCACCGGCGCACCGATTTTCACTGCGGCATCGATCTGCGCCAGATCCGGCGCGATAAACAATGACACGCGTATCCCCTGGTCGGACAGTTTCTTGACCGCATGTTCCACTTTGGCGTAGTGTGTGAGCACGTCTAAACCACCCTCGGTGGTGCGCTCTTCGCGACGTTCCGGCACCAGGCAAACATCCTGCGGTTTCACCTGGATCGCGATATCCAGCATTTCATCGGTCACCGCACATTCAAGATTCATCTTGGTCTGGAGCAAAGGCCGCAAAGCAAAAATATCCGCATCCTGCATATGGCGTCTATCTTCACGCAAATGCAACGTAATACTGTCCGCACCAGACTGTTCAGCACGCAATGCTGCCTGCACTACACTGGGGTACCTGGTACCACGTGCCTGGCGAATTGTGGCGACATGGTCAATATTCACACCTAATTTCAACATATGTTCTTTCGATTGCTTTGGCTGGCTGCCACGTTTTTTTTGAATTATAAACTTAGCCAGCGGATGCTCTCAACAATCTGGCTATTTAAGGCTTTTTATTTCACGCTAGATAAGCTTAGAAGCTTTGCAGATCGACCAGCAACTGGCGGGTATGCAAGGGCTTTTCACCAAGGTAATGCTGTAACAAATAGCGCATCAATTGCTTGCTTTGCACCTGTGTGGTTGTGTTGCTGTAACTTCCACGGGCCATATCCAGCAAGGACCGGCCCTGAATCAGCACACCATTCTTGGTAACGTTTAAGGCACAAGCGCCATAGTCGGCTTCGAATCGATAGGTTTCTTCGGCATGAATAATCTCGCCATTTTCATCATGCGTCAGTGGCACGGCATAACCCAGCTCTTGCAACATTTTCAATTCAAACCGGCGCATGATTTCTGCCAGTTGGCCACTGCCGGTTTCGTGGGTAAGCGTAGAAAGTATTTGTACGGTTTCGGCATAATACTCAAACAGTTGCACATGCGCATCGTCGCGCGGCAGCAGGCGCAACAGCAGCTCATTCATGTAAAAACCGCACATCAGCGCGTCGCCTTTAAGTAAGGTCAGGCCAGTCAGCCATTCCAGGCCGTGCAAGGTTTTGAGTTCATTTTTACCTGACCAGGTGCCAGCCAGTTGCTGAAAGGATTGCAACATACCACGCATGGCTGAAAGCGGACGACGGGCGCCTTTTGCTACGCCTGCAATCCGTCCAAAATCGCGGCTGAACATTTCAACCACCAGGCTGGTTTCTTTGAAAGGATACGTGTGGAGAATAAAGACTGGCTGTTGCGATTGCTTGAGTGCAGCAACATTAGGGATGCTCACAGCCATGATGCGACCGCCAGTGCAGGCGACTAAAACCCTAGGCTTTTTAATGCACGCTCGTCATCTGCCCAGCCACCTTTAACCTTGACCCAGGTTTCCAGGTAAACTTTGGAGCCGAACAGCTTTTCCATATCCTGGCGCGCTTCTGTGGAGATTTGTTTGAGTTTCTCGCCACCCTTGCCAATGATCATGGGTTTCTGGCTGTCTTTATCGACAATAATCACAGCAAAAATGCGACGAAGTTTTTTGACGGTTTCAAACTTTTCAATTTCTACCGTCATTGAGTAAGGCAACTCATCACCTGCCAACCTGAATATTTTTTCGCGAATTAACTCGGCGGCTAAAAAGCGTTCATTCTTGTCGGTGAGTTCATCTTCACCATATATCGCTGGCTGTTCCGGCAAATGCTCCCGCACCGCGTCCAGCAAGCCATCCAGATTCTGGTTCTTTTTTGCACTGACCGGGATGATACCGGCAAACTCAAACAGCAGATCAAAGTCCTGGATCAATGGCAATAAATTACCTTTATCCCCCATCAAATCTGCTTTATTCACTACCAGCAAGACCGGCTTGTTCTTAGGTAACAGTTTCAGGACCAGCTCATCTGCTTCGCCCAGCTTCATCGGCTCGATCACGAACAGCACCACATCAACCTCAGACAATACCTGGGTCACTGTTTTGTTCAGGGTTTTGTTTAAAGCATTGATATGTTTCTGCTGGAAGCCCGGCGTATCCACAAACAGGAATTGAGTATCCTCAGTGGTATGGATGCCGAGTAAACGATGGCGTGTGGTCTGCGCCTTGCGTGAAGTAATGGCTAACTTCAGGCCCAGGATATGATTCAGTAAGGTAGATTTACCAACGTTTGGCCGGCCAACGATAGCAACGGTGCCGCAACGGAAATCTTCAGTAGGTTCTATATGTTCTGTCATGATTGAATTTTTTCCATGGCGAGCTTGGCCGCCTGCTGTTCTGCCACGCGGCGGCTAGTGCCGGCACCAGTAGTAGTGATATTTAGTTTCTTGATAAAGCATTGCACGGTAAAGGTCTGTGCGTGTGCCTCGCCTTCGATAGACGCTACCTGATACTCGGGCAGGTCCATCTTTTTACTTTGCAGGTATTCCTGCAATTGTGACTTGGCGTCTTTATCAATCACCTTCGGGTTGATAGTGGTGAGTGTTTCGCGGTATAGCAACGCCACCACTTGTTCGGCGGCTGCAAAGCCGCCATCCAGGTAGACTGCACCGACAATGGCTTCCAGCGCATCCGCCAGGATAGAAGGCCTGCGCCAGCCTGCGCTCTTCAATTCACCTTCACCGAGTTTGAGTGCGTCGCCAAGATTCAGTGTAATAGCGATCTCGGCGAGGCTGGCTTCTTTTACCAGCTTGGCGCGCAAGCGGCTGAGGTCTCCCTCTGGTATATCAGGGAATAAATTAAATAACTGATGCGCAATAATAAAGTTGAGCACGCTATCGCCTAAAAATTCCAGGCGTTCGTTATTGCTGGCCGAAAAACTGCGATGTGTGAGCGCTTGCTGCAGCAACTCAGGCTGCGTGAAGCTGTAACCGATGCGGGTCTGTAAGACTGGAAGCGCGCTCATCTCACCTACTGTGATGCTTTGCTGGCCGCATCAAAATCGATCAGCAAACTGATAGTGTCTGTGAGGGGAATCGTTTTTTGGTAACGCACAGCTACAGCACCGCTGGCGATAGTCAAATCGCGGCCTTGCACGGTCTTGATCATATCCACATGCATCTGGCGGTCAAACGCGGCACGGATATCGGCATCACTTTGCAGCATAGGGTCATGCGCCAGGCGGTTGACAGTCGATTGAATCGAGAAATATTCCATATAGGATGGCAACGCTTTCAGTGCCACCATGCCCAGAATACCCACTGCAGTTAACACCAGCAGAAAACCGATCAAGCCTAACCCGCGTTGCGGCTTTGCTGAAGTCTGCGTTGAAATATGAGAACGTTTCATATGCCATCTCTCCACAAATGGTGATTGCCTAAACGATGACGACCGACATTAACCGATACTTTGCCCGATACGACGCCACTGGTCAAAGTTAAACCAGATAAAAAACGCCCGACCAACCAGATATTTCTCTGAAACAAAGCCCCAGACACGGCTATCAGAACTATTGTCGCGGTTATCGCCCATGGCATAGTACTGGCCTTCAGGCACAGTGATCGCTTCGCCTTGCATTAAGCGGTCACCCAGGCTGCCAGGGCTATACTGATTCATGATGTCATGGATCAGTACATCATGTTTGACATCGCCCAACTGCTCCGTCAGGCGTGAAGCAGTCACATCCACCGCGCGTGAACTGCCACTTTCGTCGTTCACATTCAATGCATATTTATAGGGCTCAATGAAATCAAGGTTAATGACTTTGTCATTGATAGTCAGCTGTTTGTCACGGTATTGAATTTTATCGCCCGGCAAACCCACCACACGTTTAATGTAATCAATCGATGGGTCTGGCGGGTAATGAAACACGAATACGTCACCACGCTTAGGTTTATCCACCGGATAAAACACATTGTTCAGGATAGGCACACGTAAGCCATAAGTGAATTTGTTAACCAGAATATAGTCGCCAGCCAGCAATGTCGGCATCATGGAACCGGAAGGAATTTTGAACGGTTCAACGATAAATGAGCGCACCGTGAACACCAGCAGGATGACCGGGAAAAAGCTTTTGCTGTATTCCACATACCATGGATCAGGCACATCACCCAAGGCACTTGCCTGGCGTTTTTTGCGCAGGACCAGGATATCCAGCAACCAGATAGCGCCGGATACCAGCAAAATCACCAACATAAAAATTGCAAAATACATGCTCGTTCCCTGTAGAAAGCGGGGTTTCCCGTTTATTTATCTTCAACGCGCAGAATCGCCAGGAAGGCTTCTTGTGGAATTTCCACATTGCCAACCTGCTTCATGCGTTTTTTACCTTCTTTTTGTTTATCCAGCAATTTGCGCTTACGCGTAATATCGCCACCGTAGCACTTGGCAATCACGTTTTTACGCATGGCCTTCACGGTTTCACGGGCAATGATGTTAGCCCCAATTGATGCCTGGATGGCAATATCAAACATCTGGCGAGGAATCAGTTCGCGCATTTTGGAGACCAGTTCACGGCCACGATAAAGACTGTTTGCACGATGCACAATCAGGCTTAAAGCGTCGACGCGCTCTCCGTTGACCATGATATCCAGCTTCACCAGATCGGCGGCACGGAACTCCAGGAATTCATAGTCCATCGATGCATAACCGCGTGAAACAGATTTCAATTTATCAAAGAAATCCAGCACCACTTCGTTCAGCGGCATTTCGTAACTCAGCATCACCTGGCGGCCCATATACTGCATATTGCGCTGGATGCCGCGTTTGTTATTACACAAGGTCATCACCGGCCCGACATAATCTTGCGGCATCAACAGATTGACCACAATCATAGGCTCGCGAATCTCTTCAACCCGGGAAGGCTCAGGCAGGCGGGACGGATTTTCAATCTGCACCACTTCACCGGTTTTGAGCAACAGCTCGTAAATCACGGTAGGTGCAGTGGTGATCAGGTCCATATCGTACTCGCGCTCCAGGCGCTCTTGTACGATCTCCATATGCAGCAAGCCTAAGAAGCCACAACGGAAGCCAAAGCCCAGTGCAGTCGAGTTTTCCGGCTCAAACTGCAGACTTGAGTCATTCAAGCTCAGCTTTTCCAGTGCGGTGCGCAGACCTTCAAACTGGTTGGACTCAACAGAATATAAACCGGCAAACACTTGTGGCTTAACTTCTTTAAAACCAGGCAGAGGCTCAGAAGCCTTTCTACCAGCTAAAGTGACCGTATCGCCGACTTTAGCGGCTGCAAGCTCTTTAATACCTGCAATAATAAAACCTACTTCACCTGCGCTTAATTGCGGGCGTTGCAGCGACTTTGGTGTAAACACACCGACTTGCTCACACAAGTATTCAGCGCCGGTTGCCATCAGGCGGATTTTATCTTTGGCGCGCAATACGCCATCAACCACGCGCACCAGCATCACTACGCCTACATAGTTATCAAACCATGCATCAATCACTAACGCTTTTAAAGGACCATCGACATCACCTTTTGGCGGCGGGACTTTGGCAACCACTTCTTCGAGCACATCGCGTACGCCTTCGCCGGTTTTGGCGGAGCAACGCACAGCATCGGTGGCATCTACGCCAATCACATCTTCAATCTCTTGGGAAACGCGTGCCGGGTCGGCAGAAGGCAAATCTATTTTATTCAGGACAGGGGTAACTTCAACCCCCAGTTCAATCGCGGTGTAACAGTTAGCTACACTTTGCGCCTCAACACCTTGTGAGGCATCTACGACCAGCAAAGCGCCTTCACAGGCAGAGAGCGAACGGCTGACTTCATAGCTGAAATCCACATGCCCTGGCGTATCAATCAGGTTGAGGAAATACGTTTCACCGTTGTTGGCTTTGTATTGCAGGGCGGCGGTTTGCGCTTTAATCGTAATACCGCGCTCACGCTCGATATCCATACTATCCAGCACCTGCGCTTCCATTTCGCGCGCCTCCAGCCCACCGCACATTTGAATGATGCGATCAGCCAGTGTCGATTTGCCATGGTCGATGTGGGCAATAATCGAGAAATTACGAATATTCTTCATGTTCTGCTATAGGTTGATTACAAGCAAGAAAGGCGCTTTACGCGCCTTTCCGAATTTGCTGGCATTTTACAGCAAACGCCTATTTATCAGGGATTTATTTTAAAACACTGAATGTTTGCTGCGCTTTAAAACCCATATTTATTTGCTTACCTTGATAGGAACATACAAAGTATTTTCGCCTCTCAGCACCAGCACTGCCACCGTTTTTCCGGAAGGCACAGCGTTGATCTGCTTATTGAACAAATCTACACTTTGGCTTTCATTGTTGTTCAGGCCAAGAATCACATCACCACGGCGGATACCTGCTTGCGCCGCTGCACCGACGCTTTCAATCACCAGCAAGCCATTTTTTCCATTCAGCTTTTTCTTTTGCTGTGGTGTTAATTCACGCAAGGTAAGGCCGATTTTATTGGATTCTGATTTAGAAGGCTCTTTGCTCGAAGCAGGGGCTTCGGCTTGCTCGTTTGGCATTTCACCAACGCCTAACTGCAGTGTCTTGCTGGTGCCTTTACGCACAATTTCCACTGGCACGACTTTACCAGGTTTGATTGAAGCGACAACACGCGGCAGATCACCGGAAGTTACAATTGGTTTACCGTCAAACTTAAGGATAATATCGCCAACTTCCAGACCACCTTTGTCTGCGGGACTATTTTTTTCCACGCCGGCAATCAGTGCGCCACTGGTTTGTTTCAGGCCAAAAGAATCCGCCAAATCTTTAGTCACCTCCTGAATACCAATGCCTAACCAGCCACGTGAAATACGGCCAGTCGCCTTCAACTGATTGGAAATATCAATAGCTACATCAATCGGGATGCTGAATGACAGCCCCATGGAGCCACCACTTTTGCTATAAATCTGGGAGTTCACACCAACCACTTCACCGCGCAGGTTAAATAGCGGACCGCCTGAGTTACCAGGATTAATCGCAACATCGGTCTGGATAAATGGAACATAATTTTCTTGTGGAAGGGCACGACCTTTGGCACTGACAATACCGGCTGTCATGGTGTTTTCAAGGCCGAAAGGAGAACCAATCGCTGCTACCCATTCGCCGACTTTCAATGCACTTGGATCACCCACGACTACTTTAGGTAAGCCAGTTGCTTCAATTTTAATCAGGGCAACATCGGTACGTTTGTCGGCACCAATGATTTTTGCCTTGAATTCGCGCTTGTCAGACAGCTTTACCAGCACTTCATCAGCTTCACTCACCACGTGCGCATTGGTCAAAATATAGCCGTCACTGCTGATGATAAACCCTGAACCCAATGACTGCGTTTTGTAGTCCTGCCCGCCTTCCTGGCCCGGCATACCAGGCATACCCGGAATACCGAACCGGCGCAGCAATTCTTGCAGATTTTCATCATTAGGCATGCCAGGGAAACCCATCCCACCGCCACCGTGAACTACCGAGGTAATGCTTATATTAACCACTGTAGGTCCTTGTTTTTCTGCTAGCTCTGTAAAGTCAGGCAAATCCTTGGCCTGCGCCGGCATGACAAACATACTCACTGACATGGTGCATGTCAGAAACACTGCAGAAATCCATTGCTTCATCATGATTTTTCCTATTATTTAATCAATTAATTCAATATTTTCAAAGACTTATTCATAGCAGCCAAACAAGAAAGCCTCGTCACTGTTAAAACACTTTCTACATATGGTGATTACACGCACAAAAACAAAGAGCTTTCATTTGACAATCACTCCACAACAATACGCCAGACGTTACCAGCTCATCCAATATTGATTCATTAGAGGAATTTGTCATGAATGAGGAAATATCAGGGATGAAAATAATTCTGGGAGTGCATGCAGCAAGGAGGACAGATAGAAATCATCAAGTTTGATTACTTCTTAAAAGTCACCTGCTGCGCAATTTGCTCAACGGTTTGCGCCGGCACTTCACCTACAACCACCAATTGATAGCCGTTTAAGACATGGGCGTATACATTGGTCGAACCCATGGTTTTTTTGCCAATGCGAGGTTGCATGCCTTTGATCACAGGCTCAACAAACAGCGACACTGAAGCAAGGCCATCAGAAAAAATTAATTGTTGGACTGGCACCGTACGACCCGGGACCCGCAAGCGGATCTGGTCTACCTTTTTATACCCGGCAGGCAGGTTTGCGATTACCAGATTATTTTCCACATGGGTCAAATCGGTGGTGTCATCCATCACATAAGGTTTGGAAGCGTCGATCTTGGGTTGGAACCAATCCAGGTCTTTGGTTTGCAACATGGATACCTGATTGAAACCGATTTGTTCCAGGGTATGACCTTGCACATCCAGCATGCTCATCTTCAACAACAAGCCATATTCGCTATCAGACCAGACGCGGTATTGATAACGCAGGTTGTCATTGGGGATCATGTCGATTACTTGAGCCAGACGCCCGGCAATCCGCTCCTGGCCAACGAATTTCAACTTGTAGTTTTGCTTAAGAGGTTGAAGCTGGGTCGGCAGCATGGCCGGAAAGAGGTTCTGACCACGCCGCTTTTCGATCACTACCTTGTCATTTTTTGCATTAAAAATAACAATATCGTCACCTTCGCTAAACACTTCACGCGGACGGCCATCAAGGACGACATTGCGGGTAAATTCACGGCCGGCTTCATTGATATGGGTAATTTGAACGGAGCGAATAATCGCTCCGTTATGATAGATAAATAATCCCTGGTAGTTAAGCTCCCTGGCTGCAGAAGCTGTTTTCTGCATAGTGACCCATAAATCTTCATCTGCGACTGCCTGTTGGCAGAGCACTAACGCAAATACCGCACGAATTACAAACTGCACAGACATACCAATCACAGTTAAAGCTATTCGCCAGCGTAAGTTACATTATGAATATAGTACGTCGCACTATTAGGTGAGTAATTGTGATGCGCCATGACATATTGATCAGTTTCACTGTCAGCAATTTGCACCGAATCAACAGTTGCAGGCTGGTTGAGCACAAACATACCGACAAAAAAAGCAGCTGCTACAGACGCTGCAATAGACCAAACGTATTTACTGGGTCGTGACTTTATTGGAACCACTGACTCTGCAGCAGCTCTTGGTGCCAATACCACAGGCTCATCACTCAGTTCTGCCATGATGCGGCTGGTCATATCGGGTTGCACCCAACACTCTTCACGCATCACATCGCGAATCACATGATACTCCTGCCAGGCTTGCGCTACTTCGCCAGTAGATTTGGCCGCGAGAAATATATGTTCACAGCGTTCAATATCGGCTTCGCCGTCGATTAAAGCGGATAATTGCTGCTTCATAATAACCCCAAGTCAATCAATGTTTTTATGTTAGCATTTAACAAATTGTTTGTCATAACACCCATTATTTAAAAGTTTACATCAAATGGCTGCACTAATAGTGTTACCGGATTACCAACGTTTGTGGTTTGGTGTGTCCAGCAATGGTCTTAATTTTGCAGCAATAGTCTCACGTGCACGGAAAATACGTGAGCGGACAGTGCCAATCGGACATTGCATCACTGTCGCAATATCTTCATAGCTTAAACCTTCAAGTTCACGCAATGTAATCGCTGTGCGCAACTCTTCAGGCAACGCGGCAATCGCATCATTCACGGTTTGCGCGATTTCTTTAGTCATGAGAGAGGTTTCAGGCGTCTCCATCGTACGCATGTCCTGACCCTCATCGAAATTTTCTACGTCTTCAATTTCAACGTCCTGCATCACCTGTGGCTTGCGTCCCATAGACACCAGGTAATTTTTGGCAGTGTTAATGCCAATACGGTATAACCACGTATAAAAGGCACTATCACCGCGAAAACTATGCAATGCGCGATACGCTTTAATAAAGGATTCCTGTACCACATCCTCTACTTCAGCCTGGTCGCGGATCATACGCGACAATAGTCTTCCGAGCTTACGATTGTACTTTTCGACCAACAGGCCAAATGCACGTTTATCGCCCTGCTGGGCACGTTCAACCAACAGTTGGTCGAACTCTCTATTCTCAAGCTGTTTGGCGTTTGCCGCCTGAACAGTCATATCGCGATGACTCCCTTGGGTAATTTTATGATTGGGAGTAGTATACGCTTTTGTATTGCTTTCGACGAACCCGGTGCGCGTTAACGCCTCTAATTTTGTTGTGTGTAACATCGTCTCATCCCTTATTTTTGCCTGCGATTGCAACATGCAATACAGACAAATTTCTGACACGGCTTTTTCTACAAAAGTTCCTCTGCCTTTACAACAATATGAATAAAGTATTTGATGTCCTCATAATTGGCAGCGGATTGGCTGGTCAATCTCTGGCCCTGCGGCTGGCTGATAATTACCGTATTTGCATATTGAGTAAACGCGAGCTTTCTATGAGCGCCAGCAACTGGGCGCAAGGTGGCATTGCAGCGGTACACAATAGTGAAGATTCAATCGAAGCGCATATTCAGGATACTTTAGATGCCGGTGCCGGACTGTGTGATAGCGAAGTCACCCGTATGGTGGTCAATAATGGCCGTGCCAGTATTGAATGGTTATTGCAGCAAGGGGTTAACTTTACCCGCGAGCCTGAAGATGACCGCCTGCACCTGACGCGCGAAGGCGGCCATAGTTACCGCCGGGTCGTGCATGTGGCAGATGCCACCGGTCAGGCGGTACAAACCACCTTAACAGACCGCGTACGTGAACACCCGAACATCACCGTTCTCGAACACCATATTGCAGTCGACTTGATCACCACGCACAAGCTGTTCCAGCAAACGGCCACTGATGGCCCTAATCGTTGCCTGGGTGCGTATGTACTCAATAGCCAGACCGGGCATGTGACTACGCTTTCGGCGCAATATACAGTGACTGCAACGGGTGGCGCAGGCAAGGTTTATCTTTACACAACCAACCCCGATATCAGTACCGGGGACGGTATTGCCATGGCATGGCGGGCTGGTTGCCGCGTCGCAAATATGGAGTTTGTGCAGTTTCATCCGACCTGCTTGTACCACCCGCACGCCAAATCTTTTCTGATCTCGGAGGTATTGCGCGGAGAGGGCGGATTGCTGACCTTGCCAGATGGCACACGCTTTATGCATTTGCATGATGAGCGGGCAGAACTGGCGCCACGCGATGTGGTCGCGCGTGCGATTGACTTTGAGATGAAAAAACGCGGGCTGGACTGTGTTTATCTGGATATCAGCCATAAGCCGCTGGAGTTTATCCAGTCGCACTTCCCCAACATTTACAAACGCTGTTTACAACTTGGGATAGATATCAGCAAGCAGCCGATCCCGGTCGTGCCCGCTGCGCATTACACCTGTGGTGGCGTCATGACTGATATGCATGGGCGCACCGATATTGATTGCCTGTATGCAATTGGCGAAACCGCCTGCACTGGCTTGCATGGCGCGAACCGCCTGGCAAGCAACTCGCTGCTTGAGTGCCTGGCATTCAGCGAAAGTTGCGCGCAAGACATTCAAGCCTCTGGTCAGCAGCCTACCATTTCACTACCGGACTGGGATGAAAGCCGCGTCACTGATGCCGATGAAGAAGTACTGATTACGCACACCTGGGATGAATTGCGTCGATTCATGTGGAATTACGTCGGCATTGTGCGCACCACCAAAAGGTTAAGCCGGGCTTTACATCGCATTCACATGTTGCGCGACGAAGTACACGAGTTTTACAGTAACTTTAAAGTAAGCCACGACCTGATTGAACTGCGTAATTTGTTACAGGTGGCAGAACTCATCGTCCGCTGCGCAATTGAGCGCCAGGAGAGCCGTGGACTGCATTACAGCAAAGATTATCCGGAGCTGCTGCCCGAGGCGATCCCCACCGTATTAACGCCAGAAAACTACACCAGCCTGCTGGATTAATATGCCAAATATCTGGCTGTTATTACTGCCTTTTGTGCTTAGCATTCACGCGCAAGCTGAACCCGTTTTGAAAAAAGTCATTGATGGCGATACCGTTATCATTCTGGACCAGGGTAGAACTTACCACCTGCGGTTGCTGGATATTGACGCGCCTGAATCCGAGCAAAGCTTCGGCAAACAATCGAAACGTACCCTGATGGCACTTTGCAATAGCAAGATTACAGTGCAGGCCATCGGCACAGATCCTTACGGACGCACCCTAGGCCATTTATACTGTAATCACACAGACGCCAGCCAATATCAAGTTGCACAAGGGATGGCCTGGTTTAACAGCCGCTACTCATCTAGGGCAGAATTAGCATCATTGCAACAACAAGCGCAGCAACAAGCATTGGGTCTATGGCAACAAACCAACCCGACTCCCCCATGGCTCTGGCGCAAGCATTTTGGTCAACATTATCAACAGCGAGAGTGACACCATTCCGGCAATATCCTTTAGAATAATGTTTTATTACCGGATAACCTAGGACATTTCACATGCAAGTAGCAATGAACACCGTAGTCAGTATGACTTACAAACTACAGAACACTGATGGCGAAACACTGGAAGAAAGCCAGCAACCGGTGGCCTATCTGCACGGCGGTTACGACAATATTTTCCCTAAAGTTGAAGAAGCCATGCACGGTAAAAATGTAGGCGATGTGATTGAAGTGAGCCTGGATCCTGAAGATGGCTTCGGTGAATACGATGACGGCCTGGTACAAATCGAGCAAGCCAGCGCTTTCCCAGCTGAAGAGTTAAAAGTCGGTATGCAGTTTGAAGGTGAAGACGAAACAGGCGATGTGATTTTGTATACCATTACCGATATTGCGGATGGCAAAGTCGTCGTTGACGGCAATCATCCTTGGGCGGGTCAGCGCCTGCTGTTTACCGCGACGATTAAAGATGTGCGTTCAGCAAACAAAGAAGAAATCGAGCATCAGCACGTACATGGTGCCGGTGGTCATCATCACTAAGCTTTAAAGTTTCAACCCGGCTGGCGCAATTGCCCTTGCGCCAGCACTAATACTTCGTTGGCAATCTCTGTCACTTCCTCCCGCACATGGCTGACATACACAGTCGGCAATCCAAAAGTAGTGATTACTTTTCTGATGTAAGGCAGTACCTGCTGTTTCAATGCATCATCCAGGCCACTTAACGGTTCATCCATAAGCAGTACAGCAGGCTGGCTTAGCAAAGCGCGGCCAATCGCAACGCGCTGTTTTTCACCGCCGGATAACTGGCCAGGTTTGCGTTTGGTGAGCGTGCCGATATCCAGCACATGTATGACTTCTTCCATTGAAATGGAAATTTTTCGTTTCGGCATGCCATACACTAGATTCTGCTGCACATCCAGATGTGGAAATAAACGCCCATCCTGAAATACGATACCTACCTGCCGCTGCCATGGGGGACGTTTGATCGCTTTTTTTGAATCAAACCATACCTGCTGATCACTTTGAATGATGCCGGAGGCAGGCATTAACAAGCCAGCGATGTTATGCAACAAAGTAGTTTTTCCGCAGCCGGAGGCGCCCATAATGCCGAGGCAGTCGCCAGGCTTCAAATCAAACCTGGCTTCAACGGTAAACACAGGCTGTGTCGCCGCGACAGCATAAGGCTTGTTGATCTGAATATCTACATGCAGCATCAGCGTTGGCTCCTGATCAGCCGTCTTTCCAGCCATTGACTGGCGAGCAACGCGAAAATAGATACCAATACACTCAAAATTACCAACCTGAGCGCAGCGGCATCTCCCTCGGGAGTTTGCGTCAAACTGTAAATCGCCAATGGTAAGGTGCGGGTTTCGCCTTCCAGATTGCCGGCAAAGGTAATAGTCGCGCCAAATTCGCCCAGGCTACGGCTAAATGCCAGGATGCTGCCCGTGAGCAGTCCATGGTAAGACAATGGCAAAGTGATAGTCAGGAATACCCTGATTGGAGATGCACCCAGTGTTTGGGCGGCCTGCTCCAGAAGCGGATTTACCTGGAGCAATGCCTGCCGGATTGAGCGCACCATCAAGGGAAACGCCATCACCGCCGAGGCAATCACGGCACCCCACCAATTAAAAGTGAATTGAATATGAAACTGTTCATATAGCCAGGCACCGATCCAGCCTCTGCGGCCAAGCAATACCAGCAACATATAGCCCAATACAACAGGTGGTAATACCATAGGTAAATGCACCATCGCATCCAGCAGCGACTGTCCCCAAAAACGTTTTTTGGCTAATAGCCACGCCATTGCCATTGCCGGTAAAAGCAAAATAACCACGCACCAGGCCGCTACTTTCAGCGAAAGCAGCACGATGGAAAGTTCGGCAGGCGACAGTGTCCACATGGTAATTAGAACAATGGCTTACTCTGCAACGACTGGCTTGAAGCCATAAGAAGCAAGTAATTTTTTAGCCTCGACTGATTGTAGATACTTATAAAACGAGGCAGTTGCGGCGGATGCCTGCGGCAATAATGCCATCGGATACACAATAGACACATGGCTGTTTTCAGGGAATTCACCAGCAAATTTTACCTTGTTTGAAGATTGTGCATCGCTGGCATACACGATACCCACATCACACTCATCCCGCTCGACCAGGTTCAATGTGGCACGTACATCTTGTGTACTGACCAACCTGTTTCTTACTTTTTCCCACCAACCCAGACTGGTCAGCGACTGCTTGGCATAAATCCCGACCGGGACTGACAGTGTATCGCCGGTGCACCAGTAGCCAGGCGCCTGCTGGTTCACATCTACAGATGCCTCGGCTTTTATGTTCAATGGCTTGGCTAGTGGCGTGATCAGCACCAGGCGATTACTCAGCCATGGTTTGATAGTGGCATTTTGTAGCAATTGCTTGTCTTTCAGGTATTGCATCCATTTTTCATCGGCAGAAATAAACATATCACCAGGTGCACCCTGTTCCAGTTGCTTGGCAAGAGTACCCGATCCACCATAGACTGGCACGACTTGCACGCCAGCTTGCTGGCTATAATGCTTGACCAATACATTCATCACATCGGTCAAGCTGGCTGCGGCAAATACTTTAATTTTCCCCTCTTCTGCGTGCGCCAATGCATTGACCAGGCAAAGACCTACCAAAGCGCTCACATAAGACAAGTGCAGCCAACCGCATTTTTTCATATTTCCATCCCGTTTAATCATTAAGAAAATGCTCTTGCGCAACAATTGTCAACATTCAGTAATGCTACCATCGTTATATCCGTACATGCATTACGACACTCAAAAAAATTACGCTTTTCTCAGGTGCCGTGTAATCAGGTCAAGTTCATCTGCGGATGCCTCTGCCGATTTTTTTAGAATCTGTTGATATGCACCAATAAGCGATTTGCCGAATTCAGTTACTTGCGCACCACCACCATGCGTACCTCCCGTAGAGCTCAGCACAACAACCTGGTCAAAGCAGCGATTCATGACATCCACCAGTTCCCAGGCCCTGCGGTAAGACATCTGCATTTGCTTGGCCGCAGCTGAGATGGAGCCATGTTGTTCTATCATCAGTAACAATTCTATTTTGCCGGGGCCAAGCGCTGTATTACCTTCATGACTAATACGGATTTTAAGTAATGAATCCCGCATCACAAGTTATTCCAGCGGAATTTCTGCTTGTGCAAACGCTTCAAAGGGCGGCAATTCTGCCAGCGAACGCAAATCCAGGTCATCCAGAAAATGTTTGGTAGTTGCATATAATGATGGCCTGCCGGGCACTTCACGTTGGCCGACCACGTCGATCCAGTCGCGTTCCTGCAACTGGCGAATCACATTCGGGTTTACCGCCACACCGCGGATCTGCTCAATATCGCCACGCGTTACGGGCTGGCGATAGGCAATAATAGCCAGGGTTTCCATCACTGCGCGTGAATATTTTGGTTGTCGTTCAGGGTTCAGGCGCGAGATATACTCGCTGTATTCCGGCTTGGCCTGAAAGCGGTAGCCGCTGGCCACTTGCACTAAATCCAGTGTTTTATCCAGCCAATCTGCTTTTAGTTCGTCCAGCAGCATGCGCAGCGTAGCGCGTTCCATGCGTCCGGCAAACAATTTAAGCAAATCATCTAGCGCCAACGGCTGCGGCGATGTCAGCAACGCCGCTTCCAGAATCTGCTTCATCTCCTGGATATTATCCGGATCACGCACTATATTCCTCCTCAATCATGCGCATTCGCCTGCACATAAATGGTCCCGAATGCTTCTTGTTGCGTGATACGGATCAGGCCTTCTTTTGCTAGTTCCAGCATCGCCAGGAAACTCACTACCAATTTAGGCACGCCATCCGTTTCAAGGTCAAACAACTCATCAAACCGTAACACCGTTGCCGTGCTTAAACGACGCAATAACAAACTCATATGCTCACGCACCGAAAGTTCTGCCCTGCCAAGTTTGTGGTGCTGGTTTAGCTTGGCGCGTTTGAGTACATTACGCCAGGCCTCCACCAGGTCATCCAGGCTGACCTCGGGAGGTTTTACCTGGCTGATATGCTGGTAATACGCGGCGGCGACATCAATCTCTTCACCCACTTTGGGCAATGCATCCAGCCGTTGTGCAGCCAGCTTGATGGCTTCGTACTCCATCAGGCGCCTGACCAGCTCCGCGCGTGGATCATCCTCTTCTTCCACTTCAGTTGGTTTAGGCAACAGCATGCGTGACTTGATTTCAATCAGCATGGCTGCCATCAGCAAATAATCTGCGGCCAACTCGAGTTTAATGGCTTTCATTTTTTCGACGTAAGCCATGTATTGGGCGGTCAGCTGCGCCATCTGGATATCCAGGATATCCAGGTTATGCTTGCGGATCAGGTAAAGCAATAAATCCAGTGGACCTTCAAACGTGTCCAGGTAAACTTCCAGCGCATCCGGCGGTATATACAAATCCTGCGGCAGCTCAGAGAGCGTTTCACCTTTGATTTTTACCTGGCTGTTTTCCAAGATATCCATGTGGAGATTGTAACGATTTAAGTACGCAGATTAAAGACTATTCAACATAGGGGTTGGCAAAGCCCAGCTTCTGCATGGCGGCCATTTCCATCGATTCCATCAGCGCTGCTTGCGCATCTACTTCATGGTCATAGCCATGCAAATGCAAAACGCCATGCACAGTCATATGCGCATAATGCGCCAGCAACGTTTTGCCCTGCTCGATAGCCTCTCTCGCAACCACTGGCGCACAAATAACGATATCACCCATCAAGTGCGGATGTTCGGTAAGCGGAAACGTCAGCACGTTGGTCGCATAATCCTTGCCGCGATAAGTCGCATTTAATACACGCCCTTCTTCTGCATCCACAATCCGGATAGTCACGCTGGTATCTACACGTAAAGCCGCACGCACCCAGCGCCTGAATTCTGCCTCGGTAGGCAGGTTGTTTTCTTGTGAGGCGAGTTGCAAGGAAAAATCAAGTTGCGGCATAGGGTCAAGTTTTCCGAAAAATATCCGTCATTATAAGAAGAAAACCCTTATAGGAACCGTGTGATGTCGAATCGCCCGAAACTGGTGGTTGCCAATCGCAAAATGCACGGCAGCTTGCCCGATAATCAACAATTCATGCAGAGCCTGCTGCTGCATACCCAGCAGCATCATGCCCGCTATGCGGTTTGCCCGCCGCACCCGTATCTGTATCAGGCACAACATATCCTGCAAAACAGCCATATTGCCTGGGGCGGACAAAATATGAGCCGCTTTGAGAAAGGTGCTTATACAGGCTCGGTTTCTCCGGTGATGCTGAAAGAGTTTGGTTGCACCTATGTGATTATCGGCCACTCAGAACGCAGGCAGCGGGGGCATGACAGTGATGAAAGCTGTGGTGAACGGTTTGAAGCGGCGCTCAAAGCCGGGCTGACACCCATATTGTGCATAGGTGAAACGCTGGAGGAGTATGAACAAGGTGAAACCGACCTGGTGGTCGTGCGTCAATTAAATCCGGTGATTGCGCATGTAGGGATTCAGGCATTATCCAAAGGCGTGATTGCCTATGAACCGGTATGGGCGATCGGTTCTGGCAAAGCCGCTACACCACAACACGTGCAAGCTATCCTGTCATTTATCCGTGGGCATATTGGATTGCTGGATGAACAGGTAGCAGAAAAAATGGATCTGCTTTATGGCGGCAGTGTAAATCCGAGTAACGCAGCACAATTACTGAGTATGCCGGATGTAGATGGCGGTTTGATTGGCGGCGCTTCTCTGGTTGCAGACGACTTTATTCGCATTTGTCAGATTGCTAACGAGTTAACCGACTTGAAAACTGCAGCTTAAATATTTAACTGATGTGGCACAAAATAAAAAAGCCGACTTGCGTCGGCTTCTCTATCATCAGGTAATTCAGATTACTGTCTGAATTACTTAGCTTCTTCAGCAGGAGCAGCTTCAGCAGGAGCAGCTTCAGCTGGTGCAGCCTCAGCAGGAGCAGCTTCAACTGGAGTTTCAGCAGCTGGTGTTTCAGCAGCTGGAGCTTCAGCAGCAGGAGCCTCAACAGCAGGAGCCTCTTCAGCTGGTTTTTCACCACAAGCGGTCAAAGCCAAAGCCAACAATGCAGCCAACAATGCAGAACGTGTCATCTTTATTTCCTTAGTATGTATGAGCAAAATTTTGTGTACGGCACAATTCTGATATGCAAGAACTCGCCGAGTAGAAAAATTGTATCAGTAATTTATTAAAAAAAGAATGTAAGTACAATCAAAAACAGAGGATTTTTTTGCATAAGAACAACAACTCTGCATTTTTTGACAAAAATATGTCGCAATTGGTTCAAATTAGCGCTGCGAGGATCATATTTCGCCCAAATGCAGATAGCCAAGCAGGTACATATCACGCAGCCAGGCAAGCAACATCTTGGCATTCTCTGAATGAAAAAGCCGTGCGCCCAGTTGTCGTTGATTAGCCAGTGAATTGAGTAAATGCCCACATTCATCAGCCAACTCAACAACTTCACCATTGATAAAATACTGGCCTTGCCAATGCAACATCTGTGTTTGCAGGTCCAGTGTAACACCTGACTCGCGTACTTGGTCAGTAAACTTGGCCAGGCTCAGTTTGCGGTTTGGCGTAAAAACCACATAGGATTTCGGCTCAGTGAAATAGCGGGCCAGAAATGGCCCCAACGCTTCCGGCTGCCAGGTCAGCCGTTGCAGCATGCCACTTACCCGCTTCACCATTGCCTGGTCAATTGCCGTAGCATCTAAAACTGGTTGCAATTCGGGATCCCGGTACAGCTCATCCGACAATCCTTCCTGGCGGCAGGCATCCAGGAATTCCACTGCCAGTTCTCTTGCTGCCGGTGCACGAAACCCAATCGAATAGGTCATGCAATCATCATCTTCAGCCACGCCCCAATGGGCTATATTTGGCGGCAGATACAGCATATCGCCAGGTTCCAGCACCCATTCCTGCTCGCTGACAAAATGTGAAAGGATACGCAAGGGCGCATCCGGAATCAGGCGCAAGTCATCCTGCTGACTGATAGACCAGCGTCGCTTACCCGCACCTTGCAGGAGAAAAACGTCATAACTGTCGATGTGCGGCCCCACGCCTCCACCAGTCGGTGCATAGCTGACCATGACATCATCCAGCCTGGCTGTTGGTATAAAATTAAAATGTGCCAGTAAAGCTTGCGCTTCGGGCAGGATGTGATTCATGCCCTGAACCAATAATGTCCAGTGCTGCGAGGGCAGCGCCGCGAAATCATCTTCTTCAAACGGGCCGTGCGCCACCTGCCAACCTGCTCCTGCATCCGCATGTTCTGGATCAAACTGAATCAGCCTTGATGGTACTTCTGTTTCACAAGCCAAACCAGCCAGTTCATCCGGTGTCAGCATGCCTTTAAAACCGGGGATTGCGCCACGGATCAGTAACGGCTTTTTTTGCCAGTATTCCGTCATAAATTGCGTCGGGGTCAAACCGTTAAGTAGGGTCAGTGCTTCTTGCATGGCAGTATCTAATACTTATCTAAAAGGGAGGAAAGGCATAGTGCTAATGCTTTGGGTCAGCCTTGAAATAAAGCGTTGCGATTTTTCCGCCAGCATGAAAGCCAGCAAATCGGTGCGGGCTATCAGCTTGCTGAATTCACGCTCAAAACTCAGGTTCTGGCCATCCGTTTGCATGCTGTTGGTCAATAACAATAGTTCGCCGCGCGCATTTTTGGCGGTGCCTAGTTTCCATACAGCAATTTCAATATTGCGCGCTGCATTGTACAAGTTTTGCGGCTCAATACTATCGATCAGGAAAAAAGCGGATTTATTGCCGTGCGCTCGGTATAACATGGATTGCATGCCCACGATCAGTGCCAGCACACGGTCACCACTGAATTGTGGATTCAAAGCCAGCTTGATTGCTGCTGTGTCTTGTGCACCACCTAAGGCCTCAAACCGCCATTGATGTGTACTTACCTGATCAAATACCTGTGTGGCAATCTGGTCCGGGGTGCCTAGCCCAGATTTGTGCGCTTCTGCAGGGTTGCGTTTGTAGAGCTTCAGCATTAACAGGCGCATGCTGGCTGCATTTTCGCTATATTCAATATCCGCCAGCCGGTCAGTGTCATTCTTAATTAACTGATGCAGGGTGTTGCGGTCCTGCCGGATGGGTAGCGGCTTACCATTTGGGGAATCGACATAACCACCGCCAGGATTGGTACTGCAGGCGGCAAGCAACAATATGCTCATCCAGCTGCAGCCCACCCATTTCATGCCACAAGCACCCTTTGGGCCGGGAATATAATGCTGAAACGGCTGCCGTGCCCCGGTTCACTTTCCACTTTCAAAATCGCCTGGTGATGATGCAATATGTGTTTTACGATCGACAAGCCAAGACCTGTGCCGCCGGTATCACGGCTGCGCCCGCTATCTACGCGGTAAAAACGCTCGGTTAATCTGGGTAAATGCTGGGATTCGATGCCGATGCCGGTATCCTGCACACTAAATACCACTTGCTCATCCTGCATCTGCCAGAAAATATCAATATTGCCGTGCTCCGGCGTGTAACGCACCGCGTTGCTGGTCAGGTTGCTCATGGCGCTGAATAACTCACTGTAGCTGCCGCGGATATTCACATTGGCATCATTATGTAACGTCACTTTATGCTGGCCATGACTTAACGCCTTCGCATCTTTCAATAACTGATTGAGCATAGGTTCCATCGCAATATCGATTTCATCCTTGAGCGTGACATTATTCTCCAGACTGGACAATGTCAGCAAGTCTTCAATGATGCGCCGCATGCGGGTGGTTTGCGCCTGCATCATCTCAAAATAAGGTTGTATATCGGCGGAAATCTCGCCTTGCATATCGCCGATGGTTTCCAGGAAACCACCCACCACGGTCAAAGGTGTGCGTAACTCATGCGACACATTCGCAACGAAATCGCGGCGCATGATTTCAGTTCTTTCCAAGGCTGAGATATCGCGGCAAATCAGCAACCGCTGCTTGCTGGCAAAAGGGATAATTTGTAATTCTAGCGACACATCCGGGCTGCGCCAGGATTTGAGCTTCAGTGGCTCGCTGTAATCTTCGCTCTGCAAATACTGCACGAACTCAGCCTGACGTAATAAATAATAGATAGGCTGATTTTCATCATGCTGGCGTTTCAGGCCCAGGCGTTGTACAGCTGGCTCGTTAAACCACTCGATTTCATTGCGGTGATTAAGCACCACCACGCCATCGGGCAAGGCACTTGTAGCGTGGCGTAATCTTTCCAAGGTACTGCTGAGCTGGCTTTGGCTACGCGAATGACGGCGCATTTCCTGGTAAAGGTTGGCAAAGATGTCTTCCCATATACCTTTGCCATTGGGCATGAAGTTGAGGCCGGGTTTTAGTGACCATTGATATAGCCGGTGCATCCAGTAAAGATGCCCCGCCTGGTAAGCAATAATACCTGCTGTAAATACTAGCCACGCAGTGTCGGCGCTAGTGGCCCAACCCAGGATCAGGCAGCAGAAAGACCAGAAGAACAGCAGCCAGAACGCTTTCCAACGAATATCTTGCACAGGCAACACCCAGAATACAGATGGCTGGGATTATACGACACATACGCGACAGGATTGTGACGTGCATCATTGGCTTGAGAAACGTCTGTTTTTTACTCCAGCGTCATGGGCGCAACTTTGGCATAAGGTTTGGCTAATGGCTCGCCTACAAACACGCCTTGCATAGGCCATTTCACGCTTTTCCAGTAAGCCTCTATCAATGTTTCACCTGCCAGGTAATGTGCCATGACCACCTGGGGATTAGGAAATTTCTGCCAGTAATTACACGGCTCTGAAACCGTGCCATAACTACCGGTCACGCCAGCATCCAGCCAACGGGTGGCAGGCATTTGGTAAGTGCTGGTCAACATTCCACCGGTCGAGGTTAAATGATCCGCAATCGCTCCAGGCAAGTAGCTATTGGTCAGCATGTAATCCACATTGGCCTGACCGGTAAAGTAGAACATCACGTCTTTTTCTTTTTCCAGCGCTTCCTGGCTCACTGTGTGCAAAGTGAGACGCTTGGATTTGATCGTCATACCATCCGGGGGGAAAAACGGTTCCCGCGGCTTTGAGCGAGCTGTATCCTTGGTTTTGAGGAAATAGCCGTTCGCTTCATTCAAGCTGAATTCACTTAAGGTGCCGCGGTCAATCAATGCTTTGGCTGCATCCACACTGGTAATCGGCAGTAGCATGGATAAACGGATATGATGATCTGCCCAGGGGCGCAAGGATGAACTGTTGAAATAAGGACTGTCACGCCCCGGATCGCAGGTTTTCTTACATTGTTCAAGATCCAGGCCTAGAGTCAGTGCACCAGTGAGGCTATTACACTGCACAGCAAACGGGGTTTTCCAGACTAACAAAAGCACTTGCTGATCTTGAAGTTTACCTTCAATCTGGCTTTTTAAAGATTCAAATTCGGCCACAGTCAGGGAGTCTTTGGCACGTTTAGGCAGCTCTATGCCTATCAGGTTAGCGACTGGCACCTGGCGTGCCTGCAAGTAATATCTGGCGACTTCTTCGCTTTGCGCATCATTGATATTGTAAATAACGGCAACATCTTCGGACTTCAACAGGGACGGACGGGATCGCAACTGACGACTGATATCCGCTGCACCTGCAATAGCCTCTACAACCATCAACATGCCTAATAGACACAGCCCAAAAGCATGAGCACCCATTCTTCTGTTGAAACGCATCAATACCAACCACTCCATTTATGCTTATAAATATACAACTCAGGCAAAACTAACCACGTAAAATTCAATCATATCCCAGATTAGCTTAATTTCAGGAGATGAAATCAATGACGACTTCGCAAACTGTTTTGATTACCGGCGCTAACCGTGGTATCGGGCTTGAGTACGTCAGGCAATATGCGCAAGAGGGTAAGACGGTTTACGCCACCGTTCGCGATATGGCTCAAGCTGTTGAATTACAGTCACTCGCCGCCAACTATGCCCGGATTCATTTGCTGGCATTAGATATTGCAGATATCAGCGCCATTCAAGCACTGGCTCGCGAACTGTCGGATGTATCTATTGACATCCTGATCAGCAATGCCGGTGCTTACCCACCAAGCCGCTTTGGTAAAACCGACCCACAGACCTGGCTGCAAACCTTTCAGATAAACACACTGACCACTTATTACCTGGCGGAAGCTTTTCTGCCGCATTTGCAACGTTCCGATCAGGCCAAATTAATTGCCATGACCAGCAAAATGGGCAGCATGACGGACAATAGCAGTGGTGGTGAATACATATACCGCAGTACAAAAACGGCACTCAATATGGTGGTAAAAAGCCTGTCGCTGGATTTGCAACCATTCAACATTATCGTCGCGGCGCTACATCCGGGCTGGGTGCGGACTGATATGGGTGGCCCGAATGGATTGATCGATACTAAAACCAGCGTGGCAGGTTTACGGAAAGTGATTGCCGGGTTGGACCGGGCACAATCCGGTGAATTTATTGCTTACGATGGCAAACTGGTACCTTGGTAATCATAAAGTCGCGCAGACTTTTTCATTTTCATTATATTGCCTCAGGCAATGCTTTATATGGGCTGCGCTCTTCAAGCTCATCCACATAATGCTGCATGGCAGTTTCTTCTCTGGATAAAAAGCGCGCCACACTCTGGTGAAATTCTTCATGTGCTAGCCAGTGATAAGAGCAGGTGGTATATGGCAGGAATCCACGTGCTAATTTATGCACGCCTTGTGCGCCACCCTCAAAATAACGTATTCCTTGCGCGATGCAAAAAGCTTGTGGCTGGTAATAACACAACTCAAAATGCAGGCACGAAATATCTCGCAGGCTGCCCCAATAGCGGCCATACAGCGTGCTATCGCCCTGTATACACAGGCTAACGGCGATATCTTCATCTGATTGCGCCGCAATAAATAGCAACACATTGTCAGGCATATCGCGCGTAATCTGTTCAAAAAAAGCAAAGGTAAGGTAAGGCTGGCTGCCATGCCGATGATAAGTGTTGCTATAACATTGATAAAACAATACTAAATCCGCTTCAGACAACTGATGGCCGTTGAGCACACGGCATGTCACACCTTGCTGGGCGACCTTGTTACGTTCCTGCCGGATTTTTTTACGCTTGTTATGGCTGAGTACTGCCAAAAAACTTTCCCAATCTTTGTAGTTTTGGTTTTCCCAGCGGAATTGCACACCTTCGCGGCGCAGAAGGCCTTGCGTTGCACAATACGTTGCCGACAATGCATCCGGAAAAAGAATATGCGTTCCAGACAACCCATGCTCTTCACAGAGTTTGCGCATGTGCCTCAACATTTCTGCTACCAGCTGTTCAGGCTCTGTAATATCCGGATGCACTAATAAGCGGGGGCCAGCGACAGGTGAAAAAGGAATGGCAGAGATCAGCTTGGGATAATAAGTGCCACCGGCTTGCTGGTAGGCATCTGCCCACGACCAGTCAAATACATATTCGCCATACGAATGGGTTTTAATGTAGCAAGGTGCGGCGGCTACCAATTGTTCACCATCAAGCACCGTCAGATGGTAGGGAATCCATCCACTCTCATGGTCTACTGATGAAGAAGATTCAAATGCGTGCAGAAACCTGTAATCGAGCATCGGATGCTGTCCGGCCAATGCCTGCCAGGCCGCAGGTAAAATATCCTGCAATCCACGAGACCAGGTAAAAGATAAACGGCTTAGAGACATGATCAGTGGCGGGTAGATGTAATTTCCAGTGAAGGAAAGTATACCCTTATAACCAAGGTTGTCAGAAGATTATAGGCAAGCCAGAACAACTCACATGGCACATGCAAGCTGAGTCAATATTAACTTGGGCGTTTACGCTGGCTTGAGCCGTCTTTGCCAGAAGAATTCACGGAACTACTTGCTGGAATCACTGCAGAGTTAGATTTTGACTTGTTTTTGGCTTTGCTATCGAGATCGGCATCGGTAGATGCAGATTGCTGTGCTTCGGTTTTAGATTCAGCTTCACGTTGACGCTCGACCATTTTCGCGTAAGCATTTTCAAGCTCATCGAGCGTAATCACACCATCACCATCGAGATCTACATAAGAGAAATGGCGTGCTACCTGAGGCAGACACAAAGTCGCTTCTTCACGATCCAGCGTATCATCATTGTCACGGTTACATTCATTAAAGCGCTGGGAAATGCTGTCATGCATCGCTTTACGCTTTTGTAACATCAATTGATGGTCGGGGTCGGTATTACGCGCATATTCACTCAGCGCTTTGCGCAGTCGCGCACGGTCTTCGGGGCTGAAGTTGTGTTCTAATGTTTTGGTAAGTCCGGTATCTTCATTGTCTATCACCCGGTTATCACTTAACCGGATTGGCAGTTTGAGATCGGCAAAGGCAGGTAGTGCTAGCAACATGGTCGTTGTTAGCAAAAAAACCTCATTGAAATGTTTTATCGCTCTAAACATCCACACCTATACATAAGATCGTATCTTTACCTTTTCGAGACATTTTAAAGCCGCAAACGCTAGACTTAAAATTTACTTAAAAAGATAAGTTGGAAAAATGCCGGATGACTTAAAAAGTCAGGCTGCATACCATAACGCAACTAAAGTCCGTTCATCAACAGATTTAACACAAAATAGCGCTTTTCAAGCCACTACTGTTAATAAATGGGCATTTATCATGCATTACGATTGTAAATGCAATATTTCATTGCCACCGCTATTTGTAACCAATTTGTAACCGCCCCATTTCATGCTCCATGCAGCTTGGAGTATAATAGCAGTCGATAAGTTTAATCACTTCAGCCGTTTTATCATCCAGTCTCCTGTAACCGTTATTTCGGCTTAACGCGTTAATTGAGACGCCAGTTTTTGTGTAAAAGGTTCGTATGGCAGAACAGTTTAAAAAAATATTGATGGTCGATGACGACTTGCGCATGCGCGAACTTTTGCAGCGTTACCTGACTGAACAAGGGTTCAATATCAAGTCTGTGTCTGATGGCAAAGAGCTGGATAAAGCCATGGCAGCCGAAAGCTTTGATCTATTGATACTGGACTTGATGTTGCCGGGCGAAGATGGCCTCGCCATCTGCCGTCGTTTACGCGGCGCTAACCATGTGACACCGATCATCATGCTGACTGCCCGCGGCGATGAGGTAGACCGTATTGTCGGCCTGGAAATGGGTGCGGATGATTACCTGCCAAAACCTTTTAATCCACGCGAGTTGCTGGCAAGGATCAATGCCGTGCTCCGCCGCCACGAAATCACGCCCAAACTGGCAACTGAAGATAAAAGCTCAGCATTTCAGTTTGGTGAATTTGTGTTTGACGTCAACACCCGCAGCCTGAGTAAAAATGGCACGGCCATTACCATCACCAGCGGAGAATTCACTTTATTGAAGGTATTTACCGAGCACCCTAGGCAACCACTTTCACGCGACAGGCTCATGCAGCTTGCGCGCGGCCGCGAACTGGATGTATTTGACCGCAGCATTGACGTGCAAGTCTCACGCTTGCGCCGCATTATTGAACCGGACCCGGCACATCCACGCTATCTGCAAACCATGTGGGGCTTTGGTTATGTATTTATTCCTGATGGCGAATCGCCGCAGTAATCTACTGCATCACTCGCCATAGCCCTCGTGCGCTTACTGCCCCGCAGACTACTCTCCCGCATCATGTTGCTGATTGCCATTTTACTGGCAGTCAGCATCTATGCGTCGCTCAAGATTTTTGATTATTTCGATCGCGAACCGCGTGCAACTGCAGCCGCATTACAGGCAGTCACGATTGTCAATTACACACGCGCTTCGCTGATCGCCTCACACGAAAACCGCCGCCTTGCCCTGCTTTCAGAACTATCTGGGCGAGAAGGTGTGCGTGTCTATGCAGCAGATTTCCTTGAAGATATTGAGCCATTACCTGCTGATCCTTTCATCGCCCTGATGGCGCAAAAAATCCGTGACAGGCTGGGTGAAGAAACCATCATCACCGTCAATCACTATGATATTCCCGGTCTTTGGATCAGTTTCAATGTCGGCCAGGATGACTTCTGGGTAGTGATCCCCAAAATCCAGGTTGACAGGCCTTTCCCTTGGCACTGGCTGGGCTGGGCGGCGGTAGTTGGGCTGTTGTCGTTAGTTGGTGGTTACTTGCTTACGGCCCGTATCAACCGGCCACTGACCATGTTGGTACATGCCGCAGAACGTTTACGTAATGGCGAACCGGCCCCGAAACTGCCTGAAGATAGTGTGGAAGAACTGCGAGAAGTAACGCATACCTTTAACGAAATGGCCGAGTCACTGGCCAGGCTGGATGCAGAGCGCACCTTGCTGCTGGCTGGGGTTTCGCATGATATCCGCACGCCACTGGCGAGATTGCGGCTGGCGGTAGAAATGCTGCCGCAGGAAGCCGACTATATGAAACACGGCATGATCGAAGATATTTCCGATATGGACAATATCATTCACCAGTTTCTGGATTTTGTGCGCGGTGTTGAAGGCGAACCCACACGTATGATGGATATCAATGATCTGTTACGTGCATTGTCGGAAAGGCAATTGCGCGCAGGGCGTGAGTTAAAAATATCTCTAGGCCCAAAGTACTTTATCCCTATCCGGCCACTCGCCATGCAACGCTTGCTCGATAACCTGGTCGGTAATGCCTATAACTATGGCAAAGGTAAGGTAGAGGTGCGCAGCCAGGTGATGGCAGATAAAATCGTGGTGAGCGTGCTGGACAACGGCCCTGGCATTCCGCAGGAGCATGCAGAGCGCTTGTTACGTCCGTTTGAGCGTATGGATAGCGCACGCAACAAATATGAAGGCGGTAGCGGGTTGGGACTGGCCATTTGCAACCGTATTGCTAAATTGCATGGCGGCCAACTATTCCTGCTCAACCGGCCAGAAGGCGGGCTGGAAGCCAGGTTGTCGCTGCCTATCTTGCCAAATACTTAGTTACTTTTAGCTGTTAACCCTCTGGCGTAAACCAGTTCAAGCGTGCCCTGAGTTTGACCACTTCGCCGATAATCGTCAGGCTAGGTGGTTTTAATCCTGCCTCTGCCACATCATTAGCCAAGTTAGCCAGTGTAGATTCAACTACGCGCTGTTTCTGGGTAGTACCTTGCTGTATCACAGCGGCCGGCATATCAGACGACACGCCTTGCGCTATCAACTTTGTACAAATTTGCTCCAGTCCGACTAAGCCCATGTAAATCACCACAGTTTGTCTTGGGCGCGCCATCGCTTGCCAATCCAGGTCTACCGTCCCATCTTTCAGGTGGCCGGTAATAAACAGGCAAGCCTGCGCATAATCCCTGTGCGTTAAAGGAATTCCGGCATAACTGGATACACCATTTGCAGCAGTGATACCTGGAACTACCTGGAACGGTACCCCATGTTGCATCAGCGTCTCGATCTCTTCACCACCGCGGCCGAAAATAAATGGGTCGCCGCCTTTTAAACGCAACACCCGTTTACCTTCTAAGGCCAGCCTGGCCAGCAAGGCATTGATCTCCTCCTGCGGCAGGGTGTGCTGGTCACGCGACTTGCCGACATACACCAGCTCGGCATCGCGCCGCACCAGTTCCATCACTTCCTTACTAACCAGCTTGTCATAAACGCAGACATCGCATTGCTGCATCAAGCGCAGCGCGCGGAAAGTCAGCAAATCGGGATCACCGGGCCCACCACCAACCAGATAGACTTCTCCGCGTGCGGGGGCATCGTCACTTTGCGTTAGTAACTCACCGAGCAATTCCCTCGCCGCCTGCTCCTGTCCTGACAATACCCGTTCCACCAATGGGCCATTTAACACATTTTCCCAAAACCGCCGACGGCTCTGCGTGGTGGAAAATCTGGCTTTAACTTGGTCACGGAATTCGCCAGCGATGGTCGCAATCCTGCCATAAGCAGCGGGCAGCATGGTTTCAATTTTGCTACGAATATGGCGGGCAAGTACCGGTGCATTACCTTCGCTGGAAACCGCAATGACCACCGGGCTGCGGTCAATAATCGATCCCATGGTAAAGGTACATAAAGCTGGCGCATCCACTACATTGACCGGGATATTCAGCCGTTTGGCAGCCACTGAGACCGCCTCATTCACCACCTCATCATCTGTTGCTGCAATCACCAGGCAGGCACCGGTCAGCTGTCCAGGCGAAAATGAGTCCCGCACATATTCAATCTCATTTTTTTCCAGCATCTGCCGTAATTCAGACGTTAACTCTGGCGAGATAACAACCACATTACCCTGCGCTTTTAGCAACATGGTGACTTTGCGCGTCGCCACGTCGCCGCCACCTATCACCAGGCAGCGACGTTGGGCAATATTGAAGAAAATCGGTAAGGCTTGCATGCAAGTAAGATTTTTTTTAGATGTAACCATTTTACCGCAGTCCGCGTATTGCGCTGCCGATTATCATGCCAGCCACAGTCAAATAAGCTAAAATACTGTTTTGATTTGAAAAAATGCTAGATGAAGCAGGACAGCGGTAAAAAAATATTCATTAAATCGTTTGGTTGCCAGATGAACGAATACGATGCTTCACGCATGGTTGACCTGATGCATGAACACGACGGTATGACCCAAACCGACAATATGGAAGAGGCCGATGTCATCTTGCTGAATACCTGCTCGGTACGTGAAAAAGCTGAAGAAAAGGTATTCAGTCACCTAGGTCGCATGATTCCGCTTAAAGAAAAAAATCCCAACCTGGTGATCGGTGTCGGTGGTTGTGTTGCCAGCCAGGAAGGCGATGCGATTATCAAACGCGCACCGTATGTTGATGTAGTATTTGGTCCGCAAACCTTGCACCGCTTGCCTGAACTGATCAAAGCCAAACGCCTAGAAAATAAACCTCAGGTCGACATTACCTTCCCCGAAATTGAAAAGTTTGACCATTTACCACCGCCACGAATTGAAGGTGCCACCGCATTTTTAAGCATTATGGAAGGCTGCAGCAAATATTGCAGTTTTTGTGTAGTACCTTACACACGTGGTGAAGAGTTTTCACGCCCGTTTGAAGATGTACTGACCGAAGCCATTCAACTGGCGGAACAAGGCGTGAAAGAAATCACCCTGCTTGGACAAAACGTTAACGCTTACCGCGTGCAATATGAGGGCATAGAAGCGGACCTAGCGATGTTGATTGAAACGGTAGCAGAAATACCGCAAATCGAACGTATCCGCTACACCACCAGCCACCCGAATGAAATTAACGAACGGCTGATTGCCTGCCATGCCAATGTGCCGAAACTGGCCAATCAATTGCACCTGCCCGTACAAGCGGGTAGTGACCGTATATTGATGGCTATGAAACGCAACTACACTGCCCTGCAATACAAAGGCCTGATCCGCAAACTGAAAATGGCAAATCCGCAATTGACGATTACCAGCGACATCATTGTCGGCTTTCCAGGCGAAACGGAAAAGGACTTCCAGGCTACGCTCAAGTTGATGAAAGACGTCGGTTTTGATTACAGCTTCAGCTTCCTCTACAGCCCTCGCCCCGGTACCCCGGCTAGCTATTTGCCGGATGAAACACCACAAGCGGTCAAGGCTGACTGGTTAAAACAATTACAAACCGAGAACGAAGCAAACGGCGATGCTATCAGCCGTGCCATGCTGGGGACTGTGCAACGGGTGCTAATTGATGGCCCATCGTGGAAAGACCCAAGCTTGCTGGCAGGTAAAACCGATAATGGCCGCGTAGTGGACATCGCTGCCGATGCACGTTTTATCCACCAGATGGTCCAAGTAAAAATTACCGATGTCTACAACCCGCATCGCCTCGTTGGCGAAATAGTGAATTAAGTAATGGAAATCACCCTAAAACCTGAAGACAATCTGATGCTGGCCAATTTGTGCGGCCCGCTTGATGAAAATATCCGCCAGCTGGCGAATGGCCTGGATATTGATATTAACCGTCGCGGCAGTACCTTTCATTTGACCGGCACAGATACCAATATCCGACTGGGTGCGCAGATGCTGGAAAACTTTTATGCGCGCTCAAAAAAACCCATTGAGCTGGAAGATATTCAATTAGGCCTGGTAGAGATCGACAAGCTAAAGCCTGAAGAGGTCGCATCGACCAGTATGCCAACACTAATGACACGCCGTGGAGACTTGCATGGCCGCACCCCTCGTCAGGTCAGCTATCTGCAGCAGATCCAGGATCACGACATCACTTTCGGAATAGGCCCCGCCGGTACTGGTAAAACTTACCTCGCCGTTGCCAGCGCCGTCGATGCGATGACGCGTGATCGTGTCAAACGTATTGTGCTAGTGCGTCCTGCGGTAGAGGCAGGTGAGCGCCTGGGCTTTCTGCCTGGGGATTTGAACCAGAAAGTGGATCCTTACCTGCGCCCCTTGTATGACGCGCTATATGACCTGGCGGGTTACGATACGGTGAACAAAATGTTTGAGCGCGGTGCGATTGAAGTGGCGCCACTGGCTTATATGCGCGGCCGTACCTTGAACCAGAGTTTCATTATTCTCGATGAAGCGCAGAACACCACACCTGAGCAGATGAAGATGTTTTTGACCCGTATTGGTTTTGGTACCAAAGCGGTGATTACGGGTGATGTGACACAGATCGATTTACAACGTCATCAAAAGAGCGGCCTGGTCGAAGCGCAGAAAATCCTTAAGGAAGTTAAAGGCATCGCGTTTACGCAGTTTATGTCGCAGGATGTGGTCCGCCACCCGTTGGTGCAGAAAATTATTAATGCTTATGAGAGGTTTGAGCTGAATAGTGAGAAGAATTGATTTCTTGGCATTAGTGAGAGACTGCTTTTCGCCACTCGGCGAAAAGTAATGTCGAATTGGAACGCTGAATCATCCAAAGAAATAGCTTTTAGACCTTCCAGAAAATGCGACACTAGTTCTCTATTGCTACTAAGCTAAGCATGTCCTTTCCTAGCTTTCCCCTTGCAGGTCGCAATGGCGTTCCGCAGGTACAGAGCATGCTCTGTGAAACCCCTGCTAAATCCTCCACTGAAATGACGATTTATTCGCCCGCACAATCACGCGCCAAAACTAACGCTCAATATAAGCCGGGAATTTCTGCATCACCTCAGCAAACAACTCTCCTTCCATCCATCCCGCCAGCCAATCCCGCAATCTGGAATACGAACTCCGACCAAACCACTCCGCATCCACCGCCGCAAACTGCCGGATAAACGGAAAAATCGCTACATCCGCAATACTGGCGGAATCCCCCAACAGAAAACGATGCTCAGCCAGCAAAGTTTCCAGCCTTTGCAAAAACTGCTCGCCCTGCTCACGATAAAACAACACTGATTGCTCCGGATAACGCTCAGGATATTTATACCTGTCCAATGACTTCTTAAACTCGCCATCATTAACACTGATCAGCGAATCGGCCATCACCATATTGAATTTAAGCCATCCACTCGGATCATTTTGCTGTAAAGCCCAGCGCATAATATCCAGGCTCTGCTCCAACACTGCTCCATCAGCCAACTGTAATACCGGCACGGTAGCTTTGGGCGATATCTGCAACAAGTGCTGCGGCTTCTCACGCAGCGAAATCTCACGCAATTCCACTTGAATCCGTGCTGCCCATATCGCCATCCGGGCTCTCATCGCATAGGGGCAACGGCGGTAGGTATAGAGTATTGGCAGCGACATTAAAGTAATGCGCGGCGGCAATCTTTGATCAACTGCGGCCCTTTATAGATCAACCCGCTATATAACTGCACAAGGCTCGCACCTGCTTCGATTTTCTCTTTAGCATCCTCACCACTCAAAATCCCGCCCACGCCAATAATCGGAAGGCTGTTTTGCAAAGAGGCTGACAATGTACGGATGACCTGTGTAGCGCTATCCCTTACTGGCGCACCCGATAAACCACCGGCCTCTTCTGCGTGCTGCAAACCGGCGACTGCATCTCTGGCCAGCGTGGTGTTAGTGGCAATCACGCCATCGATTCTATGTTGCATCAACAAACCGGCAATTTCTTCTACCTGCTCTGTAGTTAAATCAGGCGCAATTTTCAAGGTAACAGGCACATATTTGCCATGTACTTGCGACAGGATATTTTGTTCAGCCTTCAAGGTCGCCAGCAACTGGCTCAGCGCATCCTTTTCCTGCAATGCGCGCAGATTTTTAGTGTTGGGTGATGAGATATTCACAGTGATGTAGCTGGCATGTGCATATACCTTACGCATGCAGGTTAGGTAATCTTCAGCTGCGCGCTCATTAGGGGTATCAAAATTCTTGCCGATATTGATACCCAAAATACCTTTAAATTTCGCCGCTTTTACATTCTGGATCAGATGATCCACACCTTTGTTATTAAAGCCAAAGCGATTGATAATGGCATGCGCTTCTGGTAAGCGGAATAAGCGCGGTTGCGGATTACCCGGCTGTGCGCGCGGTGTCACCGTGCCTACTTCGACAAACCCAAATCCAAGCGCGGCCATACCGTCGATCACCATGGCATTTTTATCCAGGCCAGCCGCCAAACCTACCGGATTAGGAAAATTCAGACCCATCACTTTTTTCGGTTGATCAGCCAGATGACGGCCTGCCAACGCCAACAATCCCAACTGCTCTGCGCGTTTAAGCGAGTTCAAGGTCAGGTCATGCGCTTTTTCGGCATCCAGTTTGAATAATAACGGTTTTAATATGGGGTACACGTTCATCAATTATTTCCGGTTATTGGCGCGTGAAAGTGATTTCACACTATTCAGCATGCATCAGGTTTGCGTTATATCAAAAACGCTATCGGCATAAGAGGCCAAAATAATCATCAGAGTCATTGTTGCAAGTATTACCACTCACAGGAGGACATATGAAAATTCTGATTGATTTACTCTCTACCGACTACGGTTTGATGAGCCTGGTCGTGATTGCCATCATAGCTATCGTGATGACCTGGGCCGGCATATACGTTTACGTCCAATCGCGAAAGTCATCATAATTTAAGTGATGTACCATCACTTTTTAATAAACTGATTCAGTTGCTGATTTAATAAAACCCCGCATTTGCGGGGTTTTATCGAAGTTACAGAAGTACCTTCTCGATACCGCCGTTATTGGCTTTATGTATGTAGTCTTCCATCCAGTTTTCGCCAAGAATATGCTTGGCCATTTCGACCACAATATAATCAGCCTCAATACCGGTGTCATCGCCATAACGTGACAGACCTTGCAGGCAGCTTGGGCAAGATGTGAGAATTTTCACCTGCTGCTCGGGTGCTCCGACAGTCAGGCCCATTTTCTCCATGCCTTTCTCAAGCTCTTCCTGCTTGCGGAATTTCACTTGCGTGGCAATGTCAGGTCGCGCTGCAGCAAACGTACCGGACTCACCGCAACAACGATCATTCAGCGCCACATCCGTCCCCATCAGCTTATTGGTGACTTCCAACGGCTTATAGGTCTTCATCGGTGAGTGACATGGGTCGTGATACATGTAACGCGTCCCCGTGACGCCTTGCAGGCGCATGTCTTTTTCCATCAGGTACTCGTGGATATCCAGCAGGCGGCAGCCCGGGAAAATCTTCTCGAACTCGTATTTCTGCAACTGATCCATACAAGTACCGCAAGACACGATTACCGTCTTGATATCCAGGTAATTCAGTGTATTGGCCACGCGGTGGAAAAGCACACGGTTATCTGCCGTGATTTCCTGGCCTTTGTCGTGGTTACCCGCAGATGTTTGTGGATAGCCGCAGCACAAGTAGCCTGGTGGCAACACGGTAATCGCGCCAACCTCGTACAGCATGGCTTGTGTCGCCAGGCCAACATTAGAGAACAGACGCTCTGAACCGCAACCGGGGAAATAGAACACGGCTTCCGAATCTTCGCTCACCTTTTGCGGATTGCGAATGACCGGAATCATGGTGTCATCTTCCACCCCTAGCATCGCGCGTGAGGTTTTGGATTGCATTTTCTTCGGCATCGGGCGATTGATGAAATGAATAACCTGCGCCTTTATATCTGCTTTACCAACGGTAGCTGGCGGTGCCTTTTTATCTTTCAGCAGGCCAAACTTCTTCGCCAGGCTGTTGGCGATATTAATCGCCTTGTAACCCATCTGTATCATGCCGGCGCGCACCAGCTTGATGGTAGCCGGATCCTTGGCGTTCAGGAACAGCATGCCCGCTGCGGTACCAGGGTTGAAATTCTTCTTACCCTGTTCGCGCAAGAAATTACGCATTTTGATCGATACATCGCCAAAGTCGATATTGACCGGGCACGGCTTCTCGCAACGATGGCAGACCGTACAATGGTCGGCTACATCGTTGAACTCGTCGAAGTGCTTGAGTGAGATACCGCGGCGCGTCTGCTCTTCGTAGAGGAAAGCCTCAATCAGCAGTGACGTACCCAGGATCTTGTTACGCGGTGAATACAACAAGTTGGCACGTGGCACATGGGTAGAACACACCGGCTTACACTTGCCGCAACGCAGGCAGTCAGAAATATCATCGGCAATCTCGCCAATGGCAGATTGCTCCATAATGATGGATTCCTGCTCGAGCAGGCCGAAGCTTGGTGTATAAGCGTTTTCCAGGCCTGAGCCCATCAACAGCTTGCCTTTGTTGAAGTGGCCTTTCGGGTCGACCTTATTCTTGTAAGTGGTAAAAGTATCAATGGTCGCCTGATCCAGAAACTCCATTTTAGTGATACCAATGCCGTGCTCGCCAGAAATCACGCCATCCAGCCCACGCGCCAGATCCATAACGCGTGCCACGGCTGCATGCGCATCCTGCATCATGCCATAGTCGTCTGAGTTGACCGGGATATTGGTGTGCACGTTACCGTCACCGGCGTGCATGTGCAGCGCAATAAACACGCGGCTCTTCAATACCGTTTTCTGGATTTCGTCCAGTTTCTCAAGTATGCGCTGAAACTCACGGCCAACAAAAACATCCGCCATAGGCCGCTTGAGTTCGCGCTTCCAAGATACGCGTAAATCATATGACTGCACTGCACGGAATACATTTTCATACTGAGCAAATGGTTTCCCCATTTCCCCAAGCACGCTCACTGGTTCATCCAGCGTATTTAAAATCAAACGCCATTTTGCACGAAGTTCACGCAGTAATTGCAGCGCAATATCCCGCTTGGATTTCACACCTTCCGGATCAGCATTACCATCTTCATCGGGCTGCAGTGGCAGGTCGCCCTGCATAAAGGTTTCTAGCGCATCCACCAGCCGCAATTTGTTCTGGATCGATAATTCTATATTGATGCGCTCAATACCATCAGAATATTCACCCAGGCGTGGCAATGGAATCACCACGTCTTCGTTAATTTTGAAGGCGTTGGTATGCCGCGCAATTGCTGCGGTACGTGAGCGGTCCAGCCAGAATTTCTTGCGCGCTTCGGCAGAGACTGCAATAAAGCCTTCGCCATTGCGTGCATTGCACATACGTACCACGGCTGAAGCGACTTCGCCAACTGCATTTTCATCATCAGATGCGATATCGCATAACAACACCATTTTCGGGCGTTGCTGACGCGCAGCCTTGGTGGCATAGCCGACCGCTTTTACATAGCGCTCGTCCATATGCTCCAGGCCTGCCATGATCACGGCAGGCTCTTGCTTGGCGGTAGCATCCAGATAGTCTTTGATTTCAACAATGGCCGGCACGGCATGGGAAACATTGCCGAAAAATTCCAGCGCGATGGTACGCACGTGTTTAGGCATGCGGTGCAAAATGAATGTGGCTGAAGTAATCAGGCCATCACAACCTTCTTTTTGCACACCAGGCAGACCAGACAGGAATTTGTCGGTCACGTCTTTACCGAGGCCAACTTTACGGAAGCTAGGCCCGGGGATTTCAAGAATTTCCGGTTCGGCCAGCAGATTCTTGAAGCCGATGTCATAACGGCTGATTTTAAAGCGCGCCAGTGGGATATCGTGAATCTTGCCCAGGTTATGGTCTAGACGTTCAACTTCCAACCAAGTCGCATCCGGCGTCACCATCCTCCATGAAGCGAGGTTATCCAGCGCGGTACCCCAGAGCACGGCTTTTTTACCACCTGCGTTCATGGCAACGTTACCGCCGATACAACACGCATCAGCAGAAGTTGGGTCACACGCAAACTCTAACCCGGCTTCGGTAGCTGCATCCATCGCACGGCGGGTCACTACACCGGCGCCACACTCAATGGTGGCTACCTGGCGGGCAACACCCGGTAAGGTGCGTATTTGCACGCCAGTGTGTTTGTCCAGCTTTTCGGTATTAATCACTGCTGACAATGGCGTCAGCGGAATCGCGCCACCGGTGTAACCGGTACCGCCTCCACGTGGAATCACGGTCAGGCCAAGCTCGATACACGTGCGGACCAGGTAGGAAATTTCAGCTTCAGTATCCGGGTTGATCACCACAAACGGATACTCTACGCGCCAGTCAGTGGCGTCTGTCACATGCGAAACACGCGCCAGGCCGTCAAACTGGACGTTGTCTTTGCGGGTAAATTTGGTCAGTTTTGCCAGCGCTTTTTTGCGCAGGTCGGCAGTTTGCTTAAAGTCATCCGCAAACTTTTCGACCGCTTTGGTCGCGGCTGCAATTAGCTTTTCAACCTTGTCATTGCTACCGCTACGCTCACGGATAGCAGAGATGCGGTGATACAAGGCATCAATCAGCGCTTTGCGGCGTTTTGGATTTTCCAGCAAGTCATCTTGCAGATAGGGGTTGCGTGACACCACCCATAAATCGCCAAGCACTTCGAACAACATGCGTGCGCTGCGGCCGGTTTTGCGCTCGGTGCGCAAGACATTCAGTATTTCCCAAATCTCTTCACCAAGAAACCGAATCACGATCTCACGGTCAGAGAAGGAGGTATAGTTGTACGGAATTTCGCGCAAACGCGTAAGAGGAGTAGAATCCGAATTGAGCAATTCTGCGGTCACTGGTGCGTTCATTGATAATTTATCAAAAGCAAAAGTGAATTATATCATGCTGAGGTCGGCTCAAACACGTAGGCGCTTTAGGGTTTTTAATCTCAAGAAACATTATGTCGAAATACTTCTCTTCCTATAAAAAATGGATCATGCCTTTAGTGGCGCTGGCGTTATTCATCGGCCTGGCGATAGCAGTGATGCAAAAACCACAAGCGCCAGAAGTGACCTTCACTACCCTGGACGGCAAAAAAATCAGCATGGCATCGCTGCGCGGCAAAACCCTGCTGGTCAATTTCTGGGCCACCGACTGCCCAGGCTGTATCAAAGAGATGCCGACACTGATTGAAACTTACAAGAGATATAAAGATAAAAATTTTGAAGTCATTGCGGTGGCCATGCCTTATGATCCTCCAGCCCAAGTACTGAATTACAGTCAGGAAAAAGCGTTACCCTTTGCTGTAATGCACGATGGTTTTGGCGAAATGGTAAAAGCCTTTGGCAACGTTAACCTCACGCCGACTGCATTCGTATACGACCCACAAGGCCGCCGCCTGCAAAAAGTGATAGGCGAACTGGACTTTCCCAAATTGCACGCACTTATAGAACAGCAGGCACGCTAACTCATGTTATGGATTAAAGCGCTACACCTTATTTTCATCACCAGCTGGTTCGCCGGGCTTTTTTACCTGCCGCGTATTTATGTGAATATGGCGATGGAAACAAATACGCAAGCCTATGCGCGCCTGTTGTTAATGGCTCAAAAGCTTTACCGTTTTATGCAGCCACTTTCTATCCTTGCATTGGCTTTTGGCATATGGCTATGGCTTGGCTACGGCTTTACGGGCGGCTGGCTGCATGCCAAACTCTTACTGGTATTTTTTCTGCTTGGCTATCATCATTATTGTGGCAAACTGCTTAAACAATTTGCGGCACACAGCAACCAGCGGAGCCATGTCTGGTTTCGCTGGTTTAACGAAATTCCAATAATCCTGTTATTTGCCATTGTCGTTTTAGTGGTAGTCAAACCTTTTTAATCCATGCTGGACTCACTACTTCAATCAGAGTGGTTGATTCGCATGCTGGATAAATCCGGCCAGCAGCCAGTGCAAAAATTGCTGGCATTGTTTTCTGTGCTTGATGATTTACTTTCCAGCCCGTTGACTGCGAAAAATCAACCCGCCCCATCCGCTTCAACAGCTGACCGCTTACAGAAATTTCTCACGACACAATCTCAAAAAGCCGGCGCACGCCTGCCGGAGATGTTGGCAAACCAGTTATATTTTATGGCGATCAGCGCTTGCCAGGAAAAACTTCTACATCCGGATTCCACTGCCTTGCAGCATGCCCGGCAAGCAGCACAGGCATTGATTAAAGAGCAAACCACCCGTGAAATTAACTGGCTGGCAGTTCGTAATTACGGCATCGTCGCCACAGCATTATGTACCGGCATGCTTGCAGGCCACTTCTGGCCATCAACGAAGAGTATCGAAATCAGTATGGCACATGCTGCTGAGCAACCTGAGCCAGCGCCCAACCCATTTTCGCTGGAAGCCAGTCCTTCAGAAACTGCTGCCATTTATGGCCGCCTGGAAACCATGAAACATGGTGAATGCCGCCTGCTTGAAGCACTGCAACTGCCGGAAAAACTAAAAAGCGTGTATATCGAAAATGTCATTAACGGCCATGTCACCACCAACCGTGATGAGCAGGTGCTGGTCAACCAGTTGCTGGACCAGGTGCAATGCAATTACACCCCAAAACTGATGGCTAACTCTAAAAGCTAACGCCAGCCATATTTTCATTGCTAAATGACTGTGACTATACTGTTTAGTATAGGGTGCTATAATCAGGCATATGAGCGTACTCAAACAAAAAATCCTGCAAGTATCAACGGACTTATTCCAGACCCGTGGCATCAACTCTACCGGAGTAGATACTATTGTAGCGGTCGCGGGCACCACCAAGATGACGCTCTATAAATACTTCGAAACCAAAGAAGAACTCATCCTGGCAGTGTTGCAGCAAAGCCACCAGGATTTTCAAACCTGGATGAACGATAAACTGGGTGGTTTGAGCGACAAGCCTGACGAGAAAATTCAGCAACTGTTTGATTTTATTGAAGAGTGGGTAACTTCGCCTTCCTTTGTTGGTGTGGCTTTTATTAAAGCTTCTGCTGAATTCCCCAGTGAAGAAAACCGTATTCACCAGCTTTCATCACAGCAATCACGCGAGTTCCGTCTGTTCATCAGCAAGCTTGCACAAGAAGCAAATATTAAAGATGCCGAAGGTTTAGCCCTGCAGCTTTCCATCCTGTTTGAAGGTGCGGTACAAGCAGAGCAAATCAAGCGCGGTTCCGGCGCCATCAAGTCCGCTAAAAAAGCAGCCAAAACCTTGATTGATATAGCCATCAAGCAATCCTGAAATAATCAGCCTCATCGGGCACTCAGTCTTGTCAAAGTTTAAGTAAGACTTGCCAGCTTAAAGGCTGGCAGCAATAATAGCCGCTATTATCACAACCCCTTTTTGACCACACTAAATGAAGATTTTAATTTGCGGCTCTTTGGCCTATGACACCATCATGGTGTTCCCCGACCAGTTTAAAAACCACATCCTGGCGGACAAAATTCACAAGCTCAGCGTGGCTTTCCTGGTACCGGAAATGCGCCGCGAGTTTGGCGGCACAGCGGGCAATATTGCCTATAACCTGCAGTTACTGGAAGGCCAGCCGCAGATTATGGCTACCGTAGGTGATGACTTTGCGCCTTACCAAAGCTGGCTTGATCAACATAAGATTGATCGCACACATATCAAAACCATCAATGGCGCTTTTACCGCGCAGGCATTTATCACTACCGATATTGATGATAACCAGATCACGGCATTCCACCCTGGTGCCATGCAAAACGCCCACGCCAACAGCGCCAAGGATGTAAAAGATGCGGTACTGGCGATTATCGCGCCGGACGGGCGTGATGCTATGTTCCAGCATGCCAAAGAGTGCCATGAAGCCGGTATTCCGATAATGTTTGATCCCGGTCAGGGCCTGCCAATGTTTAATGGCGAAGAATTACTCTATTTTATTGAGCTGGCAGACTACCTGGCAGTGAACGATTATGAGTCTCAGGTCATCCAAGATAAAACAGGACTTACACTTGAGCAACTTGCCGGCAAAGTGAAAGCACTGATTGTAACGCTGGGTGGTGAAGGATCACATATTTATGCTGATGGTCAACGTCATGAAATACCGTGCGTTAAAGCAGAAGCAGTGATAGATCCGACTGGCTGTGGTGATGCTTACCGCGCTGGTTTGTTGTACGGGATTGCTCGTGGCTGGGACTGGAAAACGTGTGGTCGCCTGGCAGCAACGCTGGGCGCGATTAAAATTGCACATCGTGGTGGTCAGAATCACAAAGCCAGTCGCGAAGAGATTGAAAGTATTTATAGTCATGCGCTGGTACAGGATGCAATTAAGGAAGACCCGTCATTAAGCCGTCCCGCATCAAGCTAGGCCAATATTGAGCTAACAAAGAGAAAATAGTACAGGAGAAAACACATGAAAGTGCGTGCATTAAAGTGGGTTGCTGTAGTGATAATGGTAGGATTCTTAGGCGCATGTGCCAGTTCTAATTCCGGTAGTGTGTATTCGCGCGACGAAGCACGTAAAACACAGACAGTGAAAACCGGTGTGGTAGAAAGCGTACGTAGCGTAAAACTGGAAGGTACCAAATCTCCGGTAGGTACCGTTGCCGGTGGTGCTGTAGGTGGTATCGCGGGCAGCAGTATTGGTGGTGGCAGAGGCAGCATTATTGCAGCGGTAATTGGTGCAGTCGCTGGTGGTTTGGCTGGTTCAGCGATTGAAGAAGGTGTTACCCGTAAAAATGCCTACGAAATCACTGTTAAGCTGGATGGCGGTAACCTGGTTTCTATCGTGCAGGAAGCGGATGAACAATTCGCGCCGGGTGACCGTGTACGTATCGTTGAAAATGGCTCAACCTCACGTGTAAGCCATTAAGTCCTTAATCACAAGTAATTTAGCAAATAAAAGAGCGACCTGGTCGCTCTTTTTTATTGCCGTACAAAGCTATTTTCGTCACACAACTGTCACGACTTCGTCACCAATCGTTCACATGCCAATCCTATCATCTCGCTAAATCACCAAGGAGAAGCGGGATGTTTGAACAAGATTTGCAACCTGGCATACATCAGTCTGATATTCAAAGCAGCATCCATAGCGCGCGCAAACCGGCGACCTCACTGAGCGTTGCACTAGCCACCAGTGCAGAAGAAATCACCGAAGCTCAGCGTCTGCGCTTCCAGGTATTTTCCGAAGAAATGGGCGCGCATATCAAAAGCCAGAACGGATTGGATGTAGACGGCTTCGATGCCTTTTGTGACCATTTACTGGTCCGTGACGATGCCACACAACAAGTGGTAGGCACTTACCGCATCCTCAACCCGATGCAGGCCATGCTGGCTGGCGGCTATTATTCAGCCGGTGAATTTGATTTAAGCAGACTGTCGCCATTGAGTGACCGTACCGTCGAAGTGGGGCGCGCCTGCGTACACGCAGATTACCGCACCGGTGGCACGATTACCATGTTATGGGCGGGACTGGCCAAATACATGATGGCGCGCCAATATGAATACATGATCGGTTGCGCCAGCATTTCCATGCATGATGGTGGTCATATGGCCGCTTCATTGTTCAGTAATTTGCGTGAAGAGTATCTTTCACCGGCTGAATACCGCGTATTTCCGCACAACCCGTTACCGATTGAAGCACTGGATCAATCATTGCCGGTCACCTGCCCGCCGTTGATCAGGGGTTACCTACGCCTGGGCGCCTACATTTGTGGCGAACCAGCCTGGGATCCAGCTTTTAATACAGCGGATATGCTGGTATTGTTACCTCTCTCCCGCATTAATCCCAGATATGCAGCGCATTTCCTGAAATAATTTGCCTAAGAATCATATAACCAACTTACAGCGACGCGAAGCGCCTTTTCTAATCCGCGGGTGGCGCATCGCCCGTATCAGCTTGCATGTACTGATAGGCTTAACCTTGGCGACACTGGTGTTGCCAGTAGCCAATCGCAGCGTGCGCATGGCGATCATTCAATGGTGGTGCCGCCGTTTATTACGCTGTTTTAACATCACCCTGACCACCAGTGGCACCGTGCCAGGTAAAGACACGCATGGCGTATTATTTGTCGCCAACCATATTTCCTGGGTAGATATTCATTCCATCAACAGCTTATTGCCGGTGCGTTTTGTTGCCAAACTGGAGGTGAGAAACTGGCCGGTATTTGGTTATCTGGTGAGAAAATCCGGCACTATTTTTATTAACCGCACACGCCAAAGGGATGCTGCACGCGTTGTGCAGTTAGCCAGCAATGCCTTAAAGCTGAGGGATAATTTATGTGTTTTCCCGGAAGGGACCACCACAGAAGGTGACCAGGTTTTACCTTTCAAAAGCAGCCTGATACAAGCGGCTATTGATGCCAACACTATCGTGATTCCGGTGGCCATTTGTTATGTGCAACCTGATGGCAGCATTAACCACGCGGCGGCCTATGCCGGTGAAACCACCATGATTGAATCGATGCTGGCGTTTATTCATATGCGTGCGCCAACCGTGCATCTACATTTTTGCCAACCGATTATCGCCAGGGAGTTGAGCCGTCAGGCACTGGCGGAAATGGCCCATGCCGAAATCACAAGTGTGCTTTACAAGTCACCTGCGCAATACCAGCAAGCTGTAGCCTAGCTTACAAATATAATTAGCTAGGCCACATAAGCTTGCCAGCCAGCTTTTAACACCAATAGCGTCACCATCACAATAAACACCCTTCGCACCAGCAATGCACCATGCTTGAGGGCGAGCGAGGTACCCAGCACACTCCCGGCAATATTGGCTGCTGCCATCGCCAGACCTGCTTGCCACCAGACGTGACCGGTTGCCGCTAACAATATCAGTGCGGCCAGGTTAGTTGAGGCATTCAATACTTTTGAGGAGGCAGAGGCATGTAGGAAATCCACACCCAGCCAGCGGATCAGCAAAAAGATAAAGAAACTCCCGGTGCCAGGGCCAAAGAATCCGTCATACCAGCCTATTATCCCGCCTATGCCCATGGCTAATAACAGGCGATTGCGGTCTGTACGCATGGGGCTATGCAACATACCGAACTGACGATGCTTAAAGGTATACAACAACACAAAAACTAAGATCAGCGGTAGTAGCTTGCGCAACAATTCCGGATCGGTTTTAGTTAAAGTCCACGCACCTAACCATGAACCGGCAAATGCCACCAGCGCAGCAGGTATTAGCCACGCCCAGTCCAGTTTTACGCGCCTGGCATAACGTGTAGCGGCCACTGCAGTGCCAAACACACTTGAACATTTATTGGTGCCTAGCAATAAAGAAGGTGGCAATGAGGGATAAGTAGATAACAGCGCAGGCACGGTCACCAACCCTCCCCCGCCAACCATGGCATCCATCACACCGGCCAAGAACGATGCCGCAACAACCAGCCATAAGTCCATCATACTGACGGTACGTTCACACTGAAAAATCCGTTAATCACTGCCACCTGCCGCTGGCCGGTCTCGTGCATCCAGCCCCACTTGCCGGATACTTTTGTCATCCAAATTGTAAGCCGTCAGCTGGCGCCCCCATAAACATCCTGTATCGAGTGCTACGACGCCATCGCCTTGATGCAACCCGAGCGCTGACCAATGCCCGAACAGAATCGTTTGCATGCCGGCCGAGCGCCGTTCAGGAATCTGGAACCAGGGATAATAATCGGCAGGCATATCAGCCACTTCGCCTTTAAAGGTGAACTCCATCTCGCCTTCTACATTGCACAAACGCATACGGGTAAACGCATTTACAATCGCCCTCAACCTGTCCATGTCCACCAGCGCATCGTTCCATTTCGCTGGCGTATTGCCATACATTGCAAACAGGAATGTTCCGTAATCAGCACTACATAAAACGGCTTCCACTTCTTCGGCCAATCGTTTGGCTTTACTTAAAGTCCATTGCGGATACAGACCGGCATGCACCATCGCATAGTCGTCTTCCAGCACCATCAATGGTTGCTGGCGTAACCAATGTAATAATTCGCCACCATCGTCGGCAGCAAAAATGTCGGCCAGGGTATCAAACCGATGTGGCGGACGCACGCCATGCGCTACTGCAATCGCATGCAGTTCGTGATTACCCAATACCAGTTTGATCTGGTCTTTATGCTTGTAAGCCCAACGTAAAACCTCCAGCGAGCCATTGCCACGATTGATAATATCGCCTACCAGCCACAACTGGTCATGCGCGGGCTGAAAGTTGATTTCAGCCAATAAATCCATCAGCGAGTAATAACAGCCCTGAATGTCACCAATTGCAAATCTTGCCATGCCTGTCACCTGCGCCCGTGTATATACTTAAATAGTTCGCCTCTAACCTGCACTATAAACAAAGAGGAGCTTGAAAACAAAAAAGCCGCTTGTGAAAGCGGCTTTTGAAACTCGTAGTATTTATTTCTTCAAACTTGCAGCATCAAATTTTGCTCCGGCCTGATTCGCCATGTAAGCCACGGCATCGGCTACCTCATGATCAGTCAGGTCAGCGCCGCCTCCACGTGGTGGCATGCTACGGATACCTTCAATCGCATGTTTCACCAGTGTTTCGTAACCTTGTGAAATACGCGGGCCCCAGTCACCGGCATTACCGATTTTTGGTGCACCTAATGCCCCTGCAGCATGACAGGCAGAGCAAGTGACTTTAACAATCTCTTCACCGCTTTTTTCTACATGCTCACCAGCGTCTGCAGCCACTTCCACAGTAGCAACCGGCTGAATGTTTGCGGCTATTTTTTGTTCTGCCGCTTCTGTAACTTCCTTAGCGGGAGCAGGTTTTTCACTGCCAATCACGCCAAAAAGATAAGCCAATAATGACACTAACAGAGTGAATCCAATAATTGTGCCTGGTATCACAATGATTAACTCTTTGATGCTTGAACCTTCCTTGTACCCCGACATATCTGCGCCCCATTGATTTTGAAATGACCTGCGCGATTATAACGCAGAACCCAGTGTCATGAAATGTAACATGGCTTGAGGCCGCCCGCACACCTTTAAAGGCCTTGAAAACAAAACAGCCAGGCAATCAGTGCCCGGCTGCATGAGTCTTACTGCAAATGTTATTGTGATTTAGCTTATTTCTGACGGCGACGCATCGCGCTCACTGCTAACAGGCCCAGGCCCAGCATTGCGGCTGACGTTGGCTCTGGCACTGCGCTGATGCTGTAAAGCGAAGTGGTGTTAGAACCCTCGTTCGCAAATGCCAGGTAAGATTTACCGTCAAACGTAAACGCGGTCAATCCTTCCGGTGCCAGATCACCCGTAGACACTATCATGTCGATAAAGCTGACTTTAGTTGGGTCAGTTATATCAAACAAAGCAATCGCACCAGTGGTGGTTCTTTCCAGGCCAACCGCAGCAATGGTGCGGCCATCTAATGTAAACAGCTCAACACCTTCTGGCTCTACGCCTTTGTCGCGGCTGCGGCCATCATCGTAAATGCCACGGGCTGCGGCTTCTTTATCAAGAATATCGCCACTGTCATACACCAGGGCACCATTGGCATCACGGATGCTGAATGAACGAGCACCTGCCGCATACAAATCGCCGGGTGAAGAATCAGTATTGGATACACGGATATTCGCCAGCTCGCCGGTCGCACCTAATGAACTGGCTGCTGAACGGTCACCGTCATCTTCACGGAAATCACCTTCATTCGCCATTACCAGGTAGGTTTTGCCACCAGCAGAGTAGGTATCAATGCCATCTGGCATGTAAAGGCCTTTGACGTTGGCATTCACAAAGCTGACAGTACCATTGTTCAAAGGGTCCAGCGTATTGCCCGGCTGGCTGAAATCTTTAGCGCCCAGGCCAACCACATTGGTAAAGGTGTTGGTGTGCAGGTCCAGAATACCAATCGCATTGGCTTCCTGTAATGTTACATAAGCCTTGCTGCCATCCTGGCTCACCGCAATATATTCCGGTTCAAAATTCATGCCGGTATTGGTGCGGATATGCGAACCTGAAGTGGCCACGCCATTCAATGTCGCAGTCGCAGCCACAGTCCGTGAAGCCACGTCAATCACAGTGACACTGCCAACAGGATCATTCGCTGCGGCGCCATAGTTACGTGGCACATCTGTACCGATACGTTTGCCATAAGTATCTGGCGTACCTTCGTTAGCCACCAGAATTTTTGAACCGTCATGCGTAAATGTCAGCATGTCTGGCAACGCGCCAACAGTAAAGCTGTTGGTGCCAGCGGCCAGGCTTCTGCTTGAAGTGTCATACAGTTGAACGATACCGGCGTTGGTACGGGTATTATTTTCAATCGCAAATGCGGCCAGTCCATTTTTGATACTGACGCTGTTAATACTGCCGAAAGCGCTGGTATCAATACGTTGCACCAGGCTACCTGTGCTGGCGTTCAATACATCCACACCTTTCACACCTGCTACCCAGATGGTGTTGGTAATAGCATCATAGGCTGGAATTTCAGCCAGATAGCCGCTACCACTATGGGCAAAAGACCATTCCTTGCTGATTTGATAAGTTGTCGCGGCCTGCGCAGCACTCATGGTGCTTAACGCTAATGCCAGCATTAAAGTGATTTTTTTCATTTTGGTATCCTCTCTCAAAGACCTTAGAGGATACGTAGCGAATATGACAAATCCTTTAAACTCACATGTCAAACAGAAGTCAACGGACTATATAAAACCGCTAACAACCATAATTCATCAGCCTGAAAACAATAGACTTGTGAGCGCACACTCTCACATCACAGCCGGGCATAAGCATAATTCTGCGGATACACCACTTTTTCGCGGGCATCGGTCCAGATAATGTCGCAGTTCTCATCGTCGAAATGCACCATGCGTCCATTGCGGTCCACACAATACTCACCGCAGACGATACGCTCTTCCACTTTGTAATCCTGGGCGATACGCGTGTAATCAAACAGGATAGAACGGATCACCGTACTGTCGCGCTGGATATGGCATCCGTTGCTGATCCAGGTCGGGCCGATAATGCGTGCGTTCTTGTCCACCCTTGAACCGGAACCGATATATACCGGCCCTTCAATATGCATATGTTCCCAATCAATATGCACATTCAACCCGACCCACACCCCCGGTTTGATTTGCTTGCCGGGAATCGGCATCGAAGGAAAAAAGCCCTGCATCATCTGTTGCATCACCAGCCAGTAATCCGCCACCACCCCGATATCAATCCAGTTAAACGGATGCTGGATCGCATAAAAAGGTAAGCCGCGCTGCACCAGCAACGGGAATAGATCAGAACCGATATCAAACTCGCTGCCAACAGGAATCAGGTCCAGCACTTCCGGTTCAAAAATATAAATACCGGTACTCGCCCAGTTAGACCGCGCCTCCAGCTGGTTAGGTTTTTCCTGGAAAGAAATAATGCGCCCTTCCTGGTTAGTCACCACCACGCCATAACCGGAAACCTTATCCATAGGCACCTGCATGGTCACCAAGCTAGCGAGTGCGCCCTTCTCTTTATGCTCCCTTACTGCCCGCGTGATATCCAGGTCAATCACCGCATCCCCGCACAACACAATGGTCGTTTCATCAAAAAAACCACTGAAATCCTGGATCTTGCGCATACCTCCCGCAGATCCAACCGCATGAGGCACCACCTGCCCATCAATAATATCGCCCTCAAACGAGTAGCCGATATTCACGCCGAACCTATGGCCGTCCTCAAAATAATCCTGGATTTTTTTGTGCAGGTAACTGACGTTGATCATGATATCCGCCACGCCATGCAAGGCAAGATGCTCAATCAAGTAAGCCATCACTGGCTTGCCTAACACGGGAATCATAGGCTTGGGTAATTCATAAGTGAGTGGCCGCACCCGTGTACCCTTCCCCGCAGCCAAAATCATCGCTTTCATAATGCACTGTCCTTAAATAACTTTAACGTTTCAACGGACAAGCATAGTCAGGCACTATGACAAGATTATTTCAGGCTACTTATGCCAGCACAGCCTTAGAAAAAGGCGGCTAGCGCGCCAAGACAAGGAGACTTATTTGCTATAATGGCAGGATTGCGCCCGTAGCTCAGCTGGATAGAGTATTGGTTTCCGAAGCCAAGGGTCGTGAGTTCGAATCTCGCCGGGCGCACCAGTCAGAAAAGCAAAGCCAAGATAGTGATTACTAACTTGGCTTTTTTTGTGCCCATTTTGTGCCCGCTATGTGCCCAAGTCGTGCCTACCATTTATCCCATCATTGGTGAAGTTGAATAATCGACCATTAGTTCTAGTGCCTTTTAGATTATGTTCAAACCAAATGTTTATTGAAGCCCTCAACGTCTATTTATATCTGGTATACCAGATCGAATAGTTAGAGCAACAAAGCGTGCAGATAGTAGACAGCCAATCCGATGGAAATGATCTCCTTTATTCTTGCCTCCATCGTCAACAACAACTTTTGCTGCAAAGAAAACGGGTTTATTTACCGCATGCCTAGCTGCCTCATAAATTGAATAAACTTCCATATCAAAGCCGGCCAGTTTTCGCTGGCCAACTGACAATACTGAAGTTCTACCATCCTCTGCTATAACAGCACTTCCACTGCTAGTAGCAGCCTCAGGTTTGATATTACAAGATACTCTCTCTCGTCCATCGGGCACTTCTGACCTACCAGGATCCAAATCATCAGTGATTGATTTTTTCACTAGATCATCCGAACAAAGCTCTATGAGTTTATTGCGCACCTCAACATCTAGCTGCACGTCATAATGCTCAGACTTGAACCCCTGATTACTCCACTTACCAGCATCATGCTGATGACAAGTTTGAGTGATCAGCAAATCATAAATTTCTGACTCTCCTGGGACACCTCCACAAATACCACTCATACAAATCAACCGTGGTTCAAATCGCTCCAAAGCCATTGTTGCAACAACGGCAGCCGCAACAAGCCCCATTCGATGGGCAATAACAATTGCCCCTTTATAATCACCAATTTCAATCTCTCTACAAACCAATCCAGAAATTGTTTTGATTGGACCCCATTTATCTGTTAAGCCTTCAAATGCAGCAGCTTCTTTTTCTAGTGCACATACAATAACAAACTCAAATTTCTTCCTCGGCTGGGCTGCAAGAACTTTTAACTTCAGAGCCTCTTTCCATTCCCCATGATCATTAAATGGTATTACATTTATATCGACTTTATTTAAATCATGAACAAAATCACCAGCATCCAAGTTTTGTCGAGTCAAAACAATAGTTGGAGTAGAGAATGATTTGCTTGAATAATCTCGCGTAGTTGATACCAAGGACTCATGATGGTCTTCAATCGTACTATCCCTAGGGGAACGTGGCACTAAAAGATCCAGTAAAATGAGATCAAACCTTGTGCTTATAATTGCTTTGGAGTAATCAAACCAATTTTTTTCTCTTTGAATACTACAATCAATACCTATTACTTCATGTATGTATTTTTCTATCTCATCAAATTTTGTATCTTCATCTTCCAATATCAGTAATTTCATAGCTTCTCCAAAATGGAAGTAACCTCAGTCTTCCATTTATTATCGTTTTCTTGGTACCTTACACATCCAGCAACTTTAATATCAAATTTTTCGAAAATTTCATGCTGAGCATCCTCCACCGCGATTGGTACGCTTTCAATTTCAATGTCAGGATACTGTGTAAGAATGATGCACTGGGTATTATTATTCGAATGCTCTATCTCGAACAAAACATCAAGTCCACCAGATGAAAGTTGGAATGGTGAACCTGCACCCGCTTCAGGCTCATGACTATGAATAGACATATCAAGAATAGCCAAATCAAAATCGAAATCGGCTAATAATGTGGAGGCCTCGGATAAAGCATGGCAATCAGTAAACTCTATCCGGTCTGAAAATATATCTCTTAAGTGGCTTCGAATACCTTCCATTTTGAACGGATCATCTTCGACAATCAGACATTTCACGTACTCAGTGTTCAAGAACATAAGCCAACCTAACCTTCACTTCGTTACCTACAACCTCGTACTGTTCTAGTACAAAATCTTGTCGCTTATGCGCTAATAACTTAAGTTTTGATATACCACTTTTCCCCTGATAAAGATTTGCATCCTGAAAGTCAGCATTTTTTCGCGATTCAATAATGTTTGATACTTCCAGCGGATCATCAGATGGTTTAATCGTAGAAGATAACTCTACTATTAAGCGTTTTTCTTTACCTGGAAGGATCTCAAATTTTCTTTTAACGGGCTGATTTCGATCAGCGTGCATAGCAGCATTTGCAACCACGACTGCCAGTGAATCGTAAACTAGATGATAGACATCCCCAATTAACTCAATTTCGCCTTCACTACAATCATCAGATTGAGGATTAAAGTCAGGTAAAGTATCTCTTACTTCAGCGACTGTTGCATCAAACAATAAAGCCACAGATGCTTTAGGAGCTACTATTGATGGGCGTTTAAACCAACCAAACATCTTTGATAGTTTATGATCTATCGATAGCTCAAGCTCTCGAATAAAAGCTTCTGCTAATTTTTGATTAGTAGGAGATGCAGCTTGCAGAACTTCGCTTTTCAAGAAATTCAAATTTTTTATTGGCCCCTGCTGCGCTCTTAAATATTTTGTAAAAGCCTCAAGATCAATCTCGGCTAATCTCCAGCAATAATCAATTATAGTTTTGTCTAGACCATTGGTAGAAGTTGTTTCTCCGTAATTGTTGCTGATACTCTTGACTGCGGCACTCAAAATTTCCTGCTTGATCGGACTGTTAACCTCGGGCTGAAGTAAACCAAATTGCTTTGTCTTAGACTTAACATGCAATCGATCCCTAATAATGCCCTCTATAGTTTCATTATACAAATCCTTCCAACTATTCCACTTAGCTGCAAATAACGGGGTCCGAAATAAAGGCTGAAATTTTTCTTTATTTTCTATCGCGTTAATTACGCCAGAATAAAGGTGACCATGGAAAGTACCATGGCGGATACGTCTTCCAATATAAGATGCAATACCAAATATAGGATTTGAACAAAAAGCGTTATAACATTGCGTCATAATAAATGTGAGAATAGTTTCATCGCATGTTACCGAGATTCCTTTTTTCCCGGCTCCATTTGTTGATAGTGCACTATTCAACTCCATCATCATTTCATCCTCAATCCAAGATGAGAATCTAGAAGGATCTACATAAATTCTATGATCATCAATTTCATTACGAACTCGATTAAGTTGGTGATCAATTCTTACTGTACGAGCTCTTTCAAGATAATGATCATCAGATTTGTATTCAGCCATCCATTCATGCAATGAAGCCCGAATTTCAGGAATATCTGCTCTATGTGGCGCTAGCTTATTTAATTTAGCCAAGAAATCCTCTGTGGCAATATCATAAATATACTCTGCAACGTAGGGATGAGTGATTTCGTATGCCTTGACTAGTTTGACAAGTGACCCCTCATGCTTTTTTATGGTTATATCCTCAAGTAACTTTCTTAAATGAAAGCTATCCAATTCGTTTTTACTGCGCTTACCTAGTAACAAAAGAAGTATAAGTCTGACCAATTCGTCTTGAGCAAGCTTTGCAGCCATACGTACAGCCTTAATTGGAATTGTACGGGCAAGGTCGCGAGTAAGGCCCATCAATGAGAATAAATCATCCTTTTCAAAACCTATTTGTCCTTCCGATTGATTTAACCAAAAATTGAAAATCGCGGAACGTGTGATTGAACCTGAGAGCTCTAGATTACCTAACACTCTGTAAGAATGTTTTGTAAATTGTGTCTTCCCAACTAAATCGCTTAGAGTTGTTTCTTTAACCCATGCATGAAGTAGTGGCAATAATGTATCGGGCACATCATCAATTTCTTCCCTCGACGCATCATAATAGTTATCAATGAGTAAACGATATTTACGTATCGGTTCATATTCGAGCCATGCACTACTCTGTTTGTAAAAAGTATGCTCACTTTCTGAATCACTTGCGTCATAAGTTGCAACTAGTTGTTCAAAAAGCTTTTCATCACCTAAAGAATTAGCAATTGATTTAATTCCAGGATAACTTTCAATATCAAACAAATGAGAGTTAAATTTTGCCAGCACGACAGCGTCTATTAAAGAACAACGCTCCACATCAGAAAGGAAGTCTGATAAATCAACTTCATCTCTAGCAAAGGGCTGAACAGCTAGTCTAGCTATTGCCCTACTGTAGCGATTTATTGCGCCACGATCTTGAATATTTAGTATTGATCTTTTGATGGTCAGAATCTGCTGATCAAGAGAATAAGAGTGAACCAGGGAAACAACTGAAAGTGCTTTTAAACCTGCCTGCTGAACGAGCTGTTCAATCTTGTCATCTTCTAGCCCTTCAGGAATATTTTCTCTAATTAACACAATACGCCTCAGAACCGTATGGCTCCATCCACTTTCCTGAATCGTAGATACTATTAGCTTACGACATTCCAGAATATTCTTTTGGGCATACTCCTTATCAATTTTATACAAAGACTCGCAAAGCGCACTCAATCTAGCATGATGTGTAAGTACATTTGTTTCAATTATCTTCAGGATTTTATCTAGTCCAATCCGGTTACGAGTCTGAAGCGTGTCGAAAAATGGTGGCGTTTTAGGAAATGGTTTAGATTTTTCCGAAACCTTTCCATTAAGAGGTAGATTGAGAATCTCATCAAGAATCTCTGACTGAGTATTACTCATACTACTGCGCAACCTGGTAAGGCTTCCAATAGTATTACCCTCGGTGTTACTCAAAATTGATCTAAGTTTATTCCGAGTTTTTTTATCTAGTGACTGTAATTTTTCAGTTCTATTTTTATCTTCGGCTCTACTCATTCTTATTCTCTAACTTTGTATTTTTTAAACTTAGCGAGGTTCAGCTAGGTTAACTCCAAATTTAAGGTGGCAAAAAAAATGTCGTCAATGGTTCACTGCTCAGGAATATGCTCCACTAAATCTTCAATCCTGCAATCAAAATAAATACACAACTTATCTAAATTGTCAGTCACCGTGCTATAGCCCTTGTGATTAATCATTTTCGATAATGTCATTCGGTTAATACCTGTCGACTCAGCCACCTCAATTAATGTAATTCTTCGACCTTCTTTGAATTGCTTATCTGATAACAACTCATTTAACAAAAATCTAATCATCTTAAATGCTCAAAAAAATAATAATTTGATAATAAATAGTTGCAAATGATGATCTTTATGATAATATTAATTATCAAACGGATTCATTATTAATCGTTTGCCACTTTTAACTAACATGGAGCATAGCATGAATGGAACTTACTTAACCACTGAGGAACTAGCAATGCGGATCAAATACGACGCCCGCACTATCCGCAATCAATTGAAAGATAGTGTGTTGATTGAGGGCACTCACTATATACGCCCATTTGGCCGGAGAAAGATTCTTTATATTTGGGAAGCAATCGAACGGGACTTACTAAGTATGGCAGCAAATCTTAATGCCGTACCAATGAAAAATGGCGGTTATTGCTATGGCTAGTATTCGAGCCAGAAAAGATAACGGACTGTTGTTCTTCGATTTTAGATTTGAGGGTAAACGCTATCGCGAACAGACATTACTTACCGACACTAAAGCTAATCGCAAGAAAATGTCGGAAATTCTGGGAAAAATTGAATCTGACATAGCTAACAATACTTTTGATTACCGCAAGTACTTCTCAAAAGGAGCTTCATCAAATAATACAGCACCAATTGCTATTACAGATTCAGATGCTAAAGATCGAATGCCTATGGTTACCTCTCCGGTCTTCAAAGACTTCGCTGAAAAATGGTTTGATGAATGCAAGATTGGCTGGCGCAAAAGCTATGTGCAAACTATGCGTGACACCATCGATAAGCATTTGGTGCCTTACTTTGGAGAGAAGGTAGTCAGCAGCATCCGTCGTGAAGACATTCTTGACTTTCGTTCGCAACTCGCCAAAGTCCCAGGACGAAAAGGTCAAACACTCTCTGCACGTCGCATCAATGCCATTGTATTGGGATTAAGACAAATTCTTAATGAGGCCGCTGACCGCTATCACTTTACCTCACCAGGTCAAAGAATCAAACCCCTCAAGATCAAGCGTCTGGATATCAAGCCATTCACGCTTGATGAGGTGAACTTGATCCTTAAAACCGTGAGGCCAGACTATCGCGATTATTTCATCATCCGCTTTTTCACCGGTATGCGCACAGGTGAGATCCATGGGCTGAAATGGAAGTATGTTGATTTCAAGAATCGGCAGATTCTGATTCGAGAAACCCTGGTGGGTGATGAGATGGAAGAAGAAGGTAAGACTGATTTATCCATTCGCGAAATATTTATGTCTGACGTGGTGTATGACGCATTTATGCGTCAACGTGAAGTCACCAACCAATCTGCGTTTGTGTTCTGTAATTCTGAGGGTAAGCCTTACAACCTGAACAACTTGACCAATCGAGTTTGGTATCCCCTACTCCGTTATTTAGGCCTGGAATTACGTAGACCTTATACCTCCCGTCATACAGCGGCCACTTTATGGCTCGCTGCAGGTGAGAATCCAGAGTGGATTGCCAAGCAGATGGGACATTCCACAACTGAAATGTTGTTCCGTGTTTACAGCCGCTATGTCCCAAACCTCACCAGAACTGATGGCTCGGCATTCAACCGCTTGCTATCCGGTAACTTGGTTGTGCCATTAGCCTCAACCAATCTGGCGAAAAACTAGCAGACAGTGCATATAGGAAAGGATAAACAAATGAAGTTTTTGAAGGCAATTGAAAATACCCAGTTAATGGCAACGTGCAGTATCTACAACCTGTTCAGAATCCAGCATATCTCCTGCGAGAAGAACCCTGACTCTACCTATATCTATAAGGCAACGCTCTATAGAGATTTCCGTACCGTTCGTGTTACCTGGTTATCTAAACTTGAACGTAAGGATATCAGCTATGGCGTATTGGTTCGTGCTGTATGGCTGACTAAAAAAGTATTTTTGGAAGGAACCAATATTATTCAAAACGTCAGCTCAGTAGGCATGCTTCTAGAAGGCGAAGGTTTGGATACGACGTTGATTCCAGCCTGGATGCAGGATGGTTTTGCAGTTGGTGCATTGTTGAGAACCATCTCAAGCCTGCCATTGGAATATAACAGACTAATTAACCAGGTACTGACTAATCACTATACGCTTTATCACTTTCTCAAAACACCGTGGTCATTAAGTGGTGAGTTCAAAGCTCTGGGAGGCAACCTTGAGAGGACGCTGCTACAGCTGGATTTTCTGGAATCGGATCGGGTTGCTCAGCGCTTGATGCGCCCTAAAGAGCAACTGATGGCTGCGGTCATCCTGTTAGGTATCGGTCACTACAATCAGTTTGACTATGACACCCGCACGAATTGCTACAAGAAACGCTCAGCCAAAGGTAAGCATGATCCAAGAGAGGTAGCCATTGATCTAATCAATGAAGCCAGAAGACCGCTCAATATGAAAGATCTGCTCACGTTTGATCGACTGATCAGTGTGATCATGAATCTGGATTTTGAGTACTGAGTTTAAGCAGGGAAACTGCTTCAGGCAAAGCTAGGCTTATCGGATAAGAGGTCATGCAGTTCACACTGCAATACCTCTGCTATCCGACACAGGATTGATACAGACGGATTGGCAATCCCACGCTCCAACTGACTGACATATGTCCGATCAACCCCGGCTAAAAGTGCCAGTTTCTCCTGAGACGTATTCAAAGCTTTTCTGCGCGCGATGATGTTGCGCGCCAGATTGGCTTGAATCGTTTCCAGCATTGAGGACATGCCCCATTCTTTTATGAATGAGATTAACAGTCCACGGAATATAATCTACAATAAGCATGAATCTAATAAGGATAATTATGCCAATCAACCTTTTAGTCGTTGCCCTACTTTCACTATTTTTAAGCAGCTGCAGCTCTGCGCCAAGCAAAAGTGACACTGCTCCCAAAGATCTTATTCAGCAATACCATGCTTTCTACAAAGCAACCATTGGTCAAATCTTTGATGCTGAGAAGGTCAAGAAGTGGATGACGTTTGATTCAGAATTTGGTGATACCACAATTGATGGTGTGCACGAATATCGCCGTCTCTGGTGCTCATCACTACCTGTGTCTGAAATGAAAAGACGTACCTTCAATATCGCCATAGATTACTGTTATCAGTTGGGTGGCGATATGCATGACAGATGGTGTCGTTCCAAGGAAGACAAACCACTGTTCTTTATGACTGCAGGAGACTTGAGTTTCTTTGGCCCATCGACCATAGAGCAATACTGTCATCCGAACCGGATTTTCTCATTGGTGGTTTCCACTTCTGAAGGTGCGAAACCGGAAGACTGGAATAACAGAGTGAAAAAAGCCTATGGTTATACCAGTATGGCAACAATCAAGGACCAAGAAAGAAAAGCGAAAGATAATGCTTATCAGCAGTCATTGAATCGAATGCATGACGCAGAAGCCAATGCAACATTGATTCTAGCCAGAGGCGTTGGTCGAAGGGCTTGCAAAAATGTTGGCCAATGGATGTATTCAGGCATTGTCAACAAGATCGAAGATCAAACAATCCATGTGTATGTGGATAGGAAGAATGTTGGCAGAGCGCAAGACCCACGCTTTACCCCCAGTATCGCCGTCGATGCAGCCAACAAATGGTATCCATGTGATACGGATGATGAATTGAATCTACACAAGTAACCCCTCGAAAAGAATTTCTAGTAATCGACATAAAGGGAGAACCAAGCATGAAGTATCTTTATCTTTTAGTACTGTTCTTAAGCAATATGGCACATGCCAATTCGTACAATCTGGTGGATTATGGCGGCTACACGCTTGATCAGAATTCAAGCCTGGAGTGGCTGGATACCAGTTTTACTAAAGGAAAATCCTATAATCAGGTATTAGACTTGCTGGGGAGTGGCCAATCCCTAGCTGGATGGCGTTATGCGACTTATGATGAGTTCAAGCAGATATTTACCAGTCGCGGGTACAGCTTTGAAGGCACATCCAAACTGACTGCATCAACGCCAACGGTTGATGATGATTTGTTTTTTATTACGTTGATTGATGCCTTGGGTGCCACGGATACGCGCTCGACCAGAAAAGACCTGCTGGGACTCACATCAGAAGACTATAAAAACAACAATGAAGACTCCCAGTATTATGGATTCATCAGGAGCACCTATAACACAAACAATATAACCAGCTATGCGAACTTCAGTCGTTATGAAGATTCGGCGTCTACTGCCACCCTGGCCTCTTTCCTGGTGAGAACCGCTACGCCGGTACCAGAGCCTGAATCAGTAATCATAATGCTGCTGGGATTGATCTATATCTCGCGTAGGGCTAGCCAAAGCAATTTGAAATAATCTTGATAGGAGTTGAGTGATGAAAGATGAGACAGAGCCCGTTTATCCACCTGACGATGGATTGCCCACCCCGGAACAATTGTCTGCGATTTCTCGATTGGTTCCACAAGACATTAAGCTGAAACTGCTATCTAGTTTGTTTGAAGAAACCAGAGAAGAGCAAACAGTTGAAACAAACGAATACAGCTTTGCCGAATTAATGTCAGCGGTCACTGAAGAAAATAAGCATGAACGCATCGACTTTGGAAAATCAACTGGGCGAGAGCTTCTTTAGCATCATCAATACTCTCAGGAGATCATAATGAGCTTTAAGATTCAAATTAGCGTTGAGACATCTGAGGAGCTTGTACAGAGTTTATCAAAGGTAGGTAGGGATTTAGATGCCGGAAAGTTTCCTGCAGTGGTTAATGAATTAACCTATCTGAGTTGGGAACACATGCTATCTATTTTTACTCCAGAAGGACAAGCCATCATGGAGGATTTTAGACGAAGGCATGAAGTAGGTCCTGACGCTATTGGAGGTGATTTCATTGGATTGCTGAGTGAAAGTACTCATACCAATGCTACTTTAGAAGAAATCAATGAGGCAACCTCCCAGAGATGGTCTGAAACGGGTAAGGATAAAAGCACAGTCTTGGAAAGACCAGCCACAAAAGAAGTGCTTCAAAAAGTAGCTGCATCATCAAGCTCAATAAAAGTGGCGGATTTAAATGTATTTGATCCTGCCGATTACATTAACGATGCTGAAGATGTGATGCTTTATCTAAAAGATACCCTAGCGGAAAATAACCCTATTTCTTTAGCAGAAGCTTTAAAAGTAATATTGAGGTCTGATGGTATAAATAAGTTGATTGGAATCAGTGAGCTTGGAAAAGGCTAGTAAAGAAATAATTAAAAAATCCATCCCACTGTAGTGATTTAATTATCAATGCTGCTTCAAATATATTGAAAAATCTATAAATCAGTTGTAAGAGTAGCCATTTATGAAGCTGTTTGTTTAGCTTTGAAATGTTTGCTAGCCATCATGCGCGCCTGCGCAGCTCCATTAGCCTCTACAGTTCCTGCAGGATTTCCTTCCAAATCAATACGCACAGCCCCCTCTTTGGTGACTGACCAATAACGTGGGCTTTTGCACCACGTTTTTACAGCAAGTTGGAGATCGTCTTTGGAAATATCTATTTCCTCAGACCGTGCTTGAAGGTCATCAAGAATACCAACTTTTAATGGCATTTTAGGAGATGGATTTTTTGGGAATGCGAGAGGAAATAACTTTTGCAAGCGGCCAATAATTAAAACCACTTTATCGACTGGTTCAGACTTCGGTTGCTTAAGCTTTTCAGCCTTTAGAGGTTTCGATTGTTTTGACTCTTCAGCAAGTTGCTTTTTCAGTTCGGCGAGTTGTTCAAAGCCCATTGGATATGCTTTCAATTTATTAGAGACGGATTTTCTCACATTTAAGAGATAACTATAAATGATGTTGGCATTCCAATCTGACGAAAAAGTACTTTACAGTTCACTCTTATGCTGACGCTGCTCAGCAAGCCATGTACCGCATCGAAAGGCGCCGAGTCGTCAGGTGCGTCGAGTTAACCCTGAAACTCTTTGTGAAATTGTTTAATAATTTCGATCTCTTCAGGAGGGGCTTCCCATACAACTTAGGACAATTGAACGCTTCAGAACTTAGAAGACAACAATGTCCACGCTTTCAAAGAGATTGAAGGAAGCACGCGTGCAAGCAAAACTCTCGCAAGAGCAGTTAGGGTTGAAAATTGGACTTGAGCCCGAGTCGGCTAGTGCGCGAATGAATCGCTATGAGCTAAGTAAGCGAGTGCCTGCATTTGAATTAGTAGAGCGGATTGGAATAGTGCTTGGTTTACCAGTAGCATATTTCTATGCGGTAAATGATGATGAGGCGCAGCTACTAATTAAATTTCATAAACTGAATGCTGCACGGCGTCAGGAAGTGATGGGGTTTATTGATGAGATATCTGCTTAAAATTGCAGATGCTTTAGAAATGAAACTAAGTGAAGTTTTAATTAGTTGCGATCTTTAATTCTTCTCCTTTCAAAGTGATTGTTATACTGTGATTCATGTGTAGCAATTTCGAGCCAATTAAAATCCACAGAATTGATTGGGTGAAGCATCATTTTGGGTGTGACCTGCCTGTTAGTGATTGGCGAGCCGAAACCTATCCAACGTACTCCGCTCCTTTCATTTATATGAAAGAAAATGTAGTCCGATGCGATTTAGCGCAATTTGGCCTTGTACCCCATTGGGCCACAGATAAAAAGAAATTTGGGTTGAAAACCTACAATGCCAGGTCTGAAACCGTTCATGAAAAACCTTCTTATAGATCAGCATGGCGTGAGCGAAGATTTGGCCTGATCTTAACCGAGCGCTTTTACGAGCCCTGCTATGAAACTGGTAAAGCTGTCAGAACAGGTATCTATCGCACTGATGGTGAACCAACTGCAATTGCTTCTATCTGGGAACGAGTTATTGATAAAGAGACTGGCGAAGTGCTGATGTCTTTTTCAATGCTCACAGTGAATGCAGACAATCACCCGTTAATGCGTCGGTTTCACAAACCTGGAGACGAAAAGCGGTCAGTGGTAGTGATTGAGAATAAGAATTTCGATGAATGGTTAAATGCATCCCATGAACAAGCGAGACATTTAATCAGGCTCAGTCCTAATGGCTATTTAAGCTCAGATACTTAATTGCTACTCTTCCACTTCCTAAAAAAGTAGTTTTTACCTATTGAGAAAAACGCTTTTCTGATGCTATCATTGAACGCTGTTACATAGTTCAAAAGATACCATGACCAAAGGCGGCAAAAGACCCAACTCTGGCCCTAAGCGTTCAATGAGCCCATTCGGTGAGAAGACTTCTGTTATCAGAGTACCTACCAGCATCAAAGCTGATGTATTGGTGTATCTGGACGCCTTCAAAAAGAACAAAGCTAACAAGACATTACCACCATTGGATTTACTGCAAGCCGCCCCCCATCCTGATTTCTTAGCAAGGCCTTTATACAGTGGGAAAGTTACTGCTGGTCAGTCTAGGTTTCCTTCACCAGCACAGGACTATGAGCAAGACTTTTTAGACTTAAATAAAGACTACATTACCAATGCAGCATCTACTTACTTCTTTAACGTTAAAGGCAATTCAATGGAGGGAGCGCATATTCCTGATGGTTGTAGAGTGGTGGTTGATGCTTCGATTAAGGCAAAGTCTTCAAGCATAGTTGTTGCGGCTGTAGATGGTGAATGGATGGTTAAGAGATTGTTCAAACGCGGCAATGTAGTGAAGCTGTTGTCAGAACATCCAGATCACCCACCTATCACGTTTGCAGAAGGCCAGGAGCTAATGATCTTTGGGGTGGTAACAAGTGTCCTCTATCGACCAAAATGAGTTGGTATATGGACTGTTTGACGCAAACTCATTTTATGCGTCATGTGAGAAAGTTTTCAGACCTGACCTGAGTGATAAGCCTGTCGTAGTGCTTTCAAATAATGACGGCTGTGTGATCGCTCAAAGTAAAGAAGCTAAAGCACTAATTGAGCTTTGGATGTGTAGGCCGTGGTTTGAAATTCAAGAAGATGCGAAACGACTAGGCATTATTGCGTTTTCATCCAACTATGAGTTATACGCCAATATGAGTAACCGTTTTATGAGTACGCTCAGTCAGTTTGCTCCCAGGCAAGAAGTGTATTCTATCGACGAATCTTTCTTAGACTTCACCGGCATGCATCGAGACTGGCTAGCTTACGGTAAAGAGATTAAAGATACCGTATTGCAATGGACGAAGCTGCCCATTTGTGCGGGCTTTGGTCGTACGAAGACACTCGCCAAACTTGCCAACCATTGCGCTAAAAAAATGCCTGATATGCATGGGGTATGCGACCTTGTAACCATGCCTGCCAAGGAACTCGATAACATCATGCTATCCCTTCCTGTCTCCAAGGTTTGGGGGGTGGGCAGCAGGCTTGAGAAAAGGCTTAATGATCTTGGTGTAGATAATGTACTAAGACTTAAACGGGCAGACCCTAAGCGTGTACGTGATAAGTTTGGCGTTGTACTTGAACGTACTGTCCGAGAGCTTAATGGTGAACCCTGGCTAACTCTTGAAGAGATGCTTCCTCAAGCTAAACAAGTGATGAGCTCTCGGTCATTCGGTAACAGACTGTCCACTTATAATGAACTAGTAGAGCCAATCAGTTTCCATGCATCCAATGCCACTCAAAGAATGCGGACAAAAGGTTTGTATGCCAATGCAGTGTTGGTCTTTATCCAAAACAGTCCACACGATCAAGCAGAGTACTACGGGCCTAGCTTGGTAATTCCATTGCCAGCTCCTACGAACAACATGATGCAAATAACAAATGCGGCGTTATGGGGGCTTAAAAAAATCTATAAGAAGGAGGTTTACTACTTGAAGTGTGGAGTCATGTTGATGGACTTAGTGCCTGCAGGTAGCCAGCAAACGGATCTATTTGGTTATTCCAAGCAAGACGAGAAGTCTAGCAACCTTATGTCAACTATTGACCGGATCAACAGCAAGTACAGTCGTGGCACTATCAAACTGGCATCTGAGGGCATAGATAAGTACTGGGCAATGCGAAGAAACTTAAAGAGCCCGGATTACACTGGAACATGGGCAGAGATTCCGACAGCCTACTGTTAGTCTCCACGCTAGGTTTAGTCAGATATTTGTTTCGAGAAACTCTTCTGCCAATATCGCGCATTTCTTACAGCACGACCAATCTTTTCAAGTTCTTCGAAATTTTGACTGATAAATAGTCGCTCGCTGTTAGATAGTGTTTTGACAAGAACTCCGTGTTTAGGTCTAGCAAAACCCCACAACGCCATGCCGGATAACAACAGACTAAGTCCCAATTCGGCCAAGACACCTTTTAAGAACATCAATCCCAAACCACCGAAAATACATACTCGGTATATTGAGCGTCTAGGTTCAATAATTACGTGGTCTACAGTAATGATATTTCGGATGTCGTAGGTATCTTCATCAATAAAGATTAGACCCTGGGTGACATCAACACCTTCAAAAGTTGATACTTTGATTTTCTCCATAAGTATTCCAAGTGTCGAAATGCACTTTTCTCAGTACTAATTATCGTACCATTTATTAACACTAGAATAAAATGAAGGAGAGTTGATTGGATATTCTTAATCCAGCTATTATTGAATACCTACAAACTAAAAAAGAGTGAATCCATCTATGAAACTCTCAGATAAGATAAATGCTAACCGTGCAGCTATTATCAAAATAGTTGAATCTAATAACACTCTGTTCCCACGACTCATTACTGATGACTTAGACTTTGACTTGGGTGAAATGCATTTAGATATTGTGGTTGATCGCACTTCTGAATTCTCACCTGAAGACATTGGCAAAATTCAAACTCAATTGGAAAGTTTGCTAGGTGTATCTGTAGATGTGATTACTCCCAATCGATTGCGTGATGAATACCGGGAAAGAGTTTTGGCCTCCGCTGTAGCAATATAAAATTACAATAACCTAGAAACTCCCGCCTTAATAAACCCTACTCCCACACCAAGCCAATATAACGGCCAACGATCTCAGTCGGGATTACCGTCGTACCAGCCAGCCCATCTTTGCTTGCCTATGACTCAAGGCGTGCAACTATGGGTAGGCTTTTGGGCTGCAGATGGGTGAACTACTGAAGTGGCTAGAGTACCAACTGGCTAAAAATCCTGAAAAGCCGGAATTCTGAAAACCTGAAACTCAAATACTTTTTTGAAATTGGCGTAATGCTGAAAAACTGAATTCTGAAACGCTTTTCGGCATTGAGAAAAGAAAAACGGCTCACATTTCTGCAAGCCGTCTTTAGTATTTATACCCGTGTATTAAATTCAGATAAAGTGCCAAACGGTAGTAATTAGAAAAAAGTAACAAAGTAGGAAAATGGAAACTGATTTGAGGTGGTTTTTGGATGCCAGCTTTATAACTTTGATTTGGTGCAAATCAAAGAGCCTTGCTTTTTGAGTATCCGGATCTTCGAGTTTTCTTTTGATTAATTCCTCTAATTCCTTCGTCTTTGTAGAAAAAAGTCTCGTGTCACTAAATTTTAAAGCGATTCTGTATGTAAATAAAATAAAAGTTATCGAAAACGCCAGAATCTGAGATGGGGCATGATTAACGCTCCAGCAACCTAGGGTAGCCAAGAAAAGCCAAATACCCTCACTATTTAATGATGCCCTGTACATATCTATATGGTCTTCAAATTCAACGAGTTTCTTTTTTATTTCTTCGTTCTGAGCTTGATAATCGATGTTCTTCGGTTTTTCTTCTTCGTATTCGGTTTGCATATATTTTATTTATCCTTTAATCATAAAAGAGTTATCTGATGCTCATTTGAAAATTTATTTTTTTGCCAATAAATAACTTAACTTGATTTTAGCAGCAAGGCAACCTGTCTTACGCACTTATAGCCTTGTAGGTTACTCCCACGCCAAGCCAACATAATAGCCAACGATTGTCACCGGGATTATCGTAGTATCAGCCACCCCCCAATTGCCTGCCTATGGCTCAAGGCGAGCGACTATGGGTAGGGTTAGTGGCTGCGAGTAGTGTGAGTTCCAGAGAGGACTCGAAATAGCCAACTGAAAATTACAAAAATCGTGAAATGCTGAAAAACTGAAATCTGCAAATCTTTGACTAGGCTCGCCGAACAATCTATTAGTCACATTAGAGTGCCACCTCCCTTGAGCCTGTCTCTTCATAACATGATTCTTAAAAGAAATTGAATCAAGTGATTTTTTGCGCTTGTGTCGTTTTTGATTGCAGTAATTACAAGCAGCAGCAATATTGTTTTCAACATCAGTGCCGCCATCTTGTTTTGCTGTTAAATGCTCAGCAGTACATTGAAGGACTTTAGCTTGCTCAATGCTAATTTGATATGTTTTAGCGAACTCCTGAACGTCGTCTAGCCATATAGGCTGTTCACAATAAATACACAGTCCTGCTTGCTGGATATAAGCTTTGAAACGAGATTTGGTTAGGGTTGTTGGCACAGCGAGCTCCAATAAATAAAGGGAACCCCACTTGCCTAACAATGAGAACAAACTGGGAGCCAGTCGAGAAGCTCGTATCTGGCCAAAACGATACGCAAACAATGAGACGTACTGGATACTATATTATTCAATTTACTTGGATCTTACAAGGCATCCACATGGATCAATCAAAACTCTCACGCCAAGCCAACATAACGACCAACGATCCTCACCGCATCGTATCAGCCAGCCCCAGTTTGGCTCCCTATGGCTCAAGGCGAGCGACTATGGGCTAGATTTGAATCTAGCGACTGGGTGAGTTTTGGGTGTAAACTGTAGTTGCGATTTGACGACCTGACCAACTCGACGTTGCCCACTCAGCCATATAGCACATCGAAAAGCGACAAGTCGTCGAGTGCGTCGGGTGAATCAGTAAAACAAGAATATTTTGGTGCTCAATTCTTAGCACTTAATAAAGTCACCAGAGTAAATTAAGCCTATACCTGCTGGTAGATCAAGAACAGATGACCACAAGACTCCAGCTAAGGTCCACTTAAACTTTTGGCTCGTATCCAATTGCCCACTATAAAAGATATGAAATAACATACTCCATTCAACAGCTCGAATTGGCAGCAAAATTAAGAAATAAGAGAAAACGAAATATTCGTCTTTGAGAGATACATTCAAGAACTCTAATCCCATCACTACTAGACTAAAAAATAGACCAAATACGAACCCTAGAAGCAATTTAGCAAAACCAACTTTAATTACTGACTGAGATGAGTTAAGTCTTTTATTGATGAAGCTAGCTGCAATCACATAACCAACTAACTTTATAAATGTGAATACCAGAACTGAATAAGTGATATCCATAATCCACCCTTATTTTTAACTCACACCAGTTTACCTCACCCAAAACAAAAAAGACCCAAGGCGTTAACCTTGAATCTCTCATAATGTACTACTCACCTAAAATAACAGTGACTGTTTTCGCCTGAATAAATCTATACTTTAGTAATGCTTAAATAAAATAAAGATTAAAAATGAACAGCTCTAAGTCCGAAAATTGTAACAATCTTAAACACAGCATTTTGTTTATATGCTTATGCTATTCTATTTTTGCTTTTGGAGGATCTACACCCGAATTCGATAAGACAAACTCAAATGCATTAGAGATGCCGACAAATCAAGAGGAAAAACTTAAAAAAGTATTTGAAGAATATAAAAAACTATTTCCCATCGCCACTAATTTACCAAATACAGAGGAAGCCAAAAAGGAATTCAAACCACCTAAAATAATATCCAGTAGTACACCTACCTATCCAGATTCATTAAGAAGAAGAGGAATAGAAGGGGAAGTATATGTTGCTTTGTTAGTAGATGAACAAGGACGAGTAATTGATACTTTTATTGTTCAGTCATCGAATAAAAACTTGAACGAAGCGGCAGTTCAGTGTGTTATGAGTTGGCAATTTTCTTCAGCGCTAGTTAGCGATATTCCGAAAAAGTCAGTAGTAATTGCACCTATTACATTTCAGATAAATCAGGGAAATTCCGATGCTAATAATGGCTCTTCCACAAGCCATCGCCCCATCAATTCTGTATTGCCAAATTTACAATATCTTCCATAGACCAATATTCAAAAAACAAAAAAGACCGAAGCGGTTAAACTCGAGCCTCTCACGATAAAATGCCCACCTACAATCGAGCCTGAATATCAACGACTAGACACTCCGCCCGGACAACTCCAGACTGCCACCCCAATCCAACATAACGGCCAACGATTACCACAGGGATTACCGTCGTATTAGCCAGCCCCTGATTGCTTGACTATGCCTCAAGGCGAGCGAGTATGGGCAGAGTTTGGGGCTGCAGGTAAAATTGATGCGGACTGAAGTGGAAAGTGAGAGTCGATGAAGTGACGAACTTATAAAGTGGTGCTTTATTTAACAAAACTCAATGCAAACATCGCAATAACAACAAAAATATTCAGGTAAGAAAGATAGTAAACGCACTTCCCTAAAAGACTATTTTCTTTCCTTATGTTTTTCATTACGTCCATATAGGAACCTCTCCTAAAGTAATCCCTTTTGCTGAAAGGAATACAGCAAAGTAATTGAAGAACAATCCCTATCGCAACAATACTGAAAAGAACGGTTGTTAAATTTTTTATGCTCATGTGTTAAATCTAGCTTTGCTAGTTGAGAAAAATTACCAGAACATCAAACACAATTTCAACTTCGCACCTATTCAGACAAGATAAATTTCCACTCTCAAATCAACATAACGACCATTATCTTTGCTGGATTGCCGTTCTCTGAACCCAATTACTTACCCAGCTCTGCAAAAGGTGTTATAGCTTCTATCTCATAAATAACTTCAGGAACGTACCAGTCGTTATTACCATCCACACGCAAACAGTTAAAGACAAAAATATTATTAGTCTGTCACTTTTGGGTATGTTTGTGTCTTCAATGTAAGTATAAGAATTAGAATCATGTGAAACCTCCTGTTTGTGCAAACCATGCTTAATCATGAAGTAAAAAGAAATGAGGATAAAAAAAGATGGAATGTACAACATAAAAAACTTTATTAAGGGAACATGAGATTTGACGAACAGTATATTTAGTATAAAAGTAAAGATTACAGTAGCAATCGAAAATCTAGACTCATTCTTCTTCTGTAAAAAAGTATGTGTATTTTGCTGGCTCATATAATTTTATTACTTCGCTCGTATTCACAAAGTATTCATAGTTTACCTTACCCAAAACAAAAAAGACCCAAGGCGCTAACCTTGAGTCTCTCTATAAATGGTGGCCCCTCTGTGAGTCGAACATAGCACCAACGGATTATGAGTCCGGCGCTCTAATTAAATAATTTAGCAATTGAGAAAAGAAAAACGGCTCACATTTCTGCAAGCCGTCTTTTGTATTTTGGTAGGGTGTGCGGGGATCGAACCCACGACAAACGGATTAAAAGTCCGCTAACCTACCACTTTCCTAGTTAACATTGTTTCAGGCTAAAAATAACTGATCGATATTCTGTTCTGAAGCTTCAACCCAATGGAATCTTTATTGACCAGTGCCCACTTTCATCCTCTCGGGCGCACCATATATAAAAGCAAAGCCAAGATAGTGATTACTAACTTGGCTTTTTTTGTGCCTAATTTGCGCCCATCCTGTGCCCAACATGTGCCCAGGTTTTTTATCTTCTAGAGATACTCTTTAATTTTGACCATTGCAGCTCGTGCCCAGCATTAAGATGAACCTCAAGCATCGAAGCAGGATAAGTAGATGCAGATTGCATTGGTTACCTGTTACCTGACTCCATTTAGATAACGGCCAGTGTATTGCAGTGATTACATACACAAATGCAGCCTGTGATGAAATTAAAAAAAGACTTGAGTTTGATCCGTTAGTCGAAGTTTCAACCATTCATTCCTTTGCTTGGAGCCTAATTGGTGGTTTCAATAGTGATATAAAGTCTTGGCTACGCATTAATTTGGCGAATGAAATTAATGAATTACAAGAAGCAGCGTTAAAGGGGCGACCTGGAACTAAGACTGCTATCGAACGCGAAAGATCAATTGCTAGCAAACAGCGCAGGCTTGTAAGAATTGAGACAACTCACAAATTCATCTACAGTCCGACTAGTGATAATCGTGGTAGAGACTCATTAAATCACGCAGAAGTTATTGCCATCACTGCTAATTTTTTATGTAATAAACCCATTCTTCAAAGTATCTTAATCAATCGATTTCCTGTTCTTTTTATTGATGAAAGTCAGGACACCAACAAATCCCTTATATGTATTTAAATAAACACAAGACACGTATTAAGTTTAGTTACTGTACTTCGTAATTTTTAACTAATTTTTCAAACCGTTTATATTTCTGGGTTTCCATGGAGTTAAATAGTCGACGTATTTTGATCTAGTAGTAGTTGCAGTGCTTTAAATTATGCAACAGGTAAAAATTTTGATATTCCAGCTATAAAGTCATGTTCATTTTCAATGGGATTAGAGCAAGATCAATAGTGTTCTTGAGATTCTCCATTGATGATCCATCCTTTGAGCGCATGGCCAAACCATTAATGACCATCAGATAAAATTCCGCTAACTCTTCAACATCAACGGTACTCTTCAATTGGCCAATCTCTACCGCTTTACGAAATCTTTCGATAAGTAAATTTTTATACTGTTGCCTCAGGGACTTCACCTCTTCAACTATATGGGAATGTTCCGGTGTCGAATTGATTGCTGAAGTCATGATCAGACAACCATTCGGGGTGTCAGGATTTCTACTAAGCCACGCGCTTTCTTTCAGCAACTTAGAAATGGCAACAAATACATCCGTTTCAGATTCAAGGGCTTTTAAAGGCCCTTGTTCAATCATTTCTTTATAAGCATTCAACGCCTCTAGGAATATTGCATCCTTATTACCAAATGCAGCATACACGCTCGGTCCCTTGACCCCAATGGAATCAATAAGATCACCCATGGTGGTGCCTTCATAACCTTTGTCCCAAAAAACATACATTGCCCGTTGCAGAGCTGCCTGTTTATCAAAAGTTCTTGGTCTACCAGCTGGCGCCATGAGCTTCCCCATTAAAAAATGAATAAATATATAACCCATATTACATATTTAATAAAGAACTCACAACTATTTATCAAAAAAATTCAATTCTCGATCAATTATGGTATTTATTTACCCATAGGTACATATTCTTGTTGACAAGCTGATTGGCTTAAATAATAATGTAATCCAGGTTACATTATTCATGTGGCTTAATTAATCAACTTCTCAAAAGGAATTTTTATGACTTCAGCCTCACTTCTCAAAACTACCATCGTCGCTTCAATGCTTGCAGTTTCAAGCATGGCTATCGCTGCTGATAGCACTTTCCAATCTGAATTTGTTAACAAAACATTATTAGGAAATTGGAAACCGCAAACAGTATCTTCCAACGATCAAGTCAAGAGTGTTGACGCTTCAAAGGATCGTTTTATGGACAACATTCTGGGTAGATTCAAAATTATCACTCCAGCAACAAAAGTTGCTAATCTTAAAATCGATGATTCATTGAAGCGCTACACAGAGCAATTTGAGCATACGAATTAATTAAAACCATCTTCTTAATTTGCATATCCACCCCATAGTTGCCTATGGGGATTTTTTTGCCTATTTTATGAAAAGACCGGCATAGTATTTTCATGCCGGTCTTGATTAACCAATGTTCAAAAGCTCAGAATAAAACTTCATCTTAAATTGGTCATGACTTTAGTAAGTGCATTGTTGGTTTATGCGCCTTTCTTTATCTTGAACCAGATTGCATACATAGCAGGTAGAAAAACCAAAGTTAAAACAGTCCCTGCTAAAGTGCCCCCAATCAAAGTGTAAGCAAGGGTTCCCCAGAATACTGAATGCGTTAATGGTATAAAGGCAAAAATAGCCGCCAGAGCAGTTAAAATGACCGGCCTTGCCCTTTGTACTGTCGCTTCGATAACTGCATCAAATCTTGTCATACCTTCGCTTAGATTATGTTCAATCTGCCCAATCAATATAAGCGTATTCCGCATCAAGATTCCAGATAGAGCAATAAGTCCGACCAATGTATTAATCCCAAAAGGTTGTTGAAAAATGATCAGCGTTGGGACAACTCCAATCAGCCCTAAAGGACTGGTGGCAAAGACCATCATCATCGCTGAAATAGAGCGCACTTGCAGAATAATCACGACTAAAGTTAACGCAATCATGATTGGAAACAATGGCAATAAAGCTTCTGTTGCCTTAGCAGACTCTTCGATGGCTCCCGCCTCATCAATCTTGTAACCCGATGGGAGTTTAGAAATAATAGGTTCTAACTGCTCCTTAATCTTGGTAGAAACATCCGGTGGCTGTAACTCCTCCGAAATGTCCCCTCGAACAGTAATAGTTGGTGACCTGTCACGACGCCTTAAAGTCGAATCTTCCATTTTGATTTCGACAGTACCCACTTGCGACAACGGCACTTTCTGTCCAGCAGATCCAACCAGAGTAAAACCATTAATAGCGCTCGGATTAAGTCGTATATTTCCAGCGGCACGTGCTACCACTTGTACGGTCCTGATATCTTCGCGAACAGTAGTAATGGGTAACTCGCACAATAAAAATTGTAGTTGTTGTGCAACACTATTTGAGGTGAGTCCAACTGCCTCGATACGATTTTGATTGAGCGTGAAGTGTAAAATGGGTGCTTTTGCGCCCCAATCGGTATTGACTGTGCGCATCATCGGACTAGCCTTCATTACTTGCTGAACCTGATATGCAATTTCCCTTACTTTCTCGGTATCAGGTCCAGAAACACGGAAGGCCACTGGAAATGGAGAGTATGGTCCAAAAACTAATTGGGTGACTCGAACACGTGCTTCAGGAGCAAGTCCGTCACTGATAGCCTTTCGTAAACTTAATTTTAAAGCTTCCCGCTGATCCTGCGAGTCAGTTCGAACTACAATTTTGGCGAACGAAGGGTCTGGGAGTTCTGGAGACATTGCCAGGTAAAAGCGAGGCGCTCCCTGACCAATATATGATGAAACAATTTTTGCCTCGTCTTGTTTTTTGAGCCACTCCTCAACCTTTGCTGTTGCCTCGCTTGTTTGCTCAATTGAGTTTCCATAAGGCATTTGAACTTCAATTAGTATTTCAGGCCTGTCTGAAGTAGGGAAAAACTGTTTCTTTACCAGACTCATGCCAAGAATGGCGGTTACAAAAGCGCCGATAACAATGATAGTCACTAACCATTTTCTTTGTATGACAGTACCCAGTAAGCGTCTAAAGCGATTGTAATTAGGAGTACTGTAAATTGCCTGATGACCGCCCTCAATCATTTTTATATCTGGCAACATTTTCACGCCTAGATAAGGCGTAAAAATAACAGCAACAACCCAAGATGCAATGAGAGCAGTACCCACAATCCAAAACATATTGCTTGTATATTCACCTGCTGTCGATCGTGCAAACCCGTTAGGCATGAAACCAATGGCTGTCACTAATGTTCCGGACAACATAGGTGCTGCAGTATGGCTCCAAGCGTAAGCTGAAGCTGCGACACGGTCGTAACCTTCTTCCATTTTTACTACCATCATCTCGATGGCTATGATGGCATCATCAACTAATAAGCCAAGCGCTAAAATTAATGAACCTAATGTAATCCTGTCAAAGTTTTTACCAGTGGCAGCCATTACTACGAACACTACGGCTAAGGTCAAAGGAACAGCAGCCGCAACGACAAATCCGACTCTCCAGCCCATACTGATAAAACTTACAATCATCACAACAAGTAAAGCCACAAAGAACTTGACCATGAACTCATCAACCGAAGATGAGATATTGACTGCCTGATCGGTTACCTTAGTCAAACCAATACCTAAGGGAAGCTCAGCATTTATGGCTGATACTTCAGAATCGAGTGATTTACCCAGTTCAAGGCCATTCCAACCATCCCGCATTACAATGCCTAACAGAACAGACGGTTTGCCATTATTACGAACCATGAATGTAGCTGGATCCTCGTAGCCTCGCTCAACAGTAGCAATATCTGATAGTTTAATCGTGCGATCTTTAGCAGAAATTGGCGTGTCTCGTATTTTCTGAAGCTGGTCAAATGCCCCATCTATCCTCACAAATACCTGCGGGCCATTTGTCTCAATTGAACCGGAGGGAGTAAGCGCATTTTGACTGTTTAATGCGGCAAAAATTGATTGTGGTGCTATGCCTAAAGTAGCGAGGCGCTCATGCGAAAATTTAATGAAAATCCGCTCTGGCCTTTCGCCGATGATATTCACCTTTTTAACGCCAGGAACATGTAATAGTTTTTGCCGAAGCTTTTCTGCATCCCGAACAATTATACGATGAGGCTCAGTTGGGGAGGTTAGTGCGAAAAGAGCGAATGTTACATCTGCATATTCATCATTTACTAGTGGACCTATAACACCTGCAGGTAAGTTTTTTATCTCATCGCTGATTTTTTTTCTGGCCTGATAAAACTCCTCTTGTACTTGGGATGGTGGAGTGCTATCTAGTAATGTAACCGTGGTGAAAGCTAACCCAGGTCTAGTACTCGTTTCAGTTCTATCATACCAGCGAAGCTCTTGCATTCGCTTTTCGAGTTTATCTGCAACTTGATCTTGCATTTCCTGGGCTGTAGCCCCTGGCCAAGCCGTAATAACTGTCATGATTTTGACAGTGAAGGGAGGGTCTTCAGCTCTTCCCAATTTAAGAAATGCGATTACACCGGCTACAGAAATTAAAAGGATCAAAAAAAATGTTATTGAGCGTTCGCGAACTGCGAGAGCTGATAGATTGAATGCGCTCATTTAGCATCTCCAATGACCGCAGGTTTGATAGCTTCATTACTTTCTAGCCTGACATGATCTCCTTCATGCAAGAGATGTGCTCCAAGCGTTACTAACAAACTTCCAGCTGTTAAATCACCTTCAATTTGTGCAAAGTTATCGTCTAAGGAAATTATCTTCACAGGTTTCCATTTCACCTGTTCCTTATTAATCAACCAAAGACCTGGTCCCCTACCAAAATCGTATATAGCTCCGAGAGGAACTTGAAAAATACTTTTTGAAGCATAGATGTTGTGCGGAAGTTTAATGGTGACTGTTGAACCCAACGGAGCATTCTCTAAACTGCCTTGAAGGGTATATCTAGCTTCAAAGGTTCTGGCAACAGAGTCTGCAACACTTGAAAGTTGTCTGAGCTTAGCTGTCGAGAATCCTTCACTGCCATACAGTTTTGCATTACCGGTTGAGCCTATTGCAGGTCTCAAGGTTTCTGGAAGATACACAACCGCTTCTCGTTTTCCAGCATGTGCAATTCGAACTACAACCTGCCCTGCCGTTACAACTTGCCCCGGCTCAGCCATTGTTTCCATAACAACGCCGTCAGCATCTGCCACTAACAATGCATAGCTAGAGAAGTTTCCAGCAACACCTGCTTGGGCTTGGGCTGCTTTTAGTTCAGCTTTTGCGCTCGCAGCAGCGGCTTTGATCTTATCGTAATTGGAAGCAGATAAAGCGCCAGCCTCCACCAAACCTTGGTTTCTGATTTCATCTTCAGTTGTCTGGTCGGATTTTGCCTTCGCCGCAGCAACCATCTCTTGCTTGGATTGCATCTCCAGGAGTAAATCCTTGGAGTCGATTCGCATAAGGGGTTGACCTGCTTTGACGGATTGACCTGCATCTACAAGTCGCTCTAAAACTTTCCCGGATACGCGAAAACCTAAATCACTCTGAACCCTGGCAGCAACCGTCCCCGTGAAACTATTTGGATTGAACTGCGCTAATTGAACAGTCCCCACACGAACAAGTGGAGGTTGAACTCTAGGGTCAGGATTATTTTTTTCTGCGCAACCAAGAATAGCTAAGGAAACAATTGCCATAATGGCAATTTTAAGACGATAAACACGAAGCATAAAAACACCCCCCAAATAAAGTTATGGGGGTGATTTTCATACAAGTGACTATTTTAGTCAATAGTCACTAATGATTAAGGAGCTAAGCTTCTCAATATTAACGCTGAGAGTAAACCGGGCGCCTCTTTAACGAGATCCAGGTTGTGCTGCATCAGTAAAGGATTTATAAATCCTTTCATCGTCAGATAAATTGACTCTACAGTTTCATCTAGAGGCGTTTTTCTTTCAAAATCCCCAGACTCTCGCCCTTCGCGCAAAATAGCTTCTAGAATGTTTTTTATTTCACCTTCGTAAACAATCGTTGGTGGCCACTTTTCACTTGCAGCGTAAGTGACTATTTCATAAAGCTTATAATCCTGAAAAAATAATTCCAGCCCAGAGTCAACTAACCCATTGAATAGTATCCTAAATTTCATTGGCGGTGAGGTGGATTCTTTCAACTTGCTATTCACGCTAGCCATTATTGAATCTAAACACCTAGCACAAATGACTTCGCCGATGGCCTGTTTAGATTCAAAAAATTTGTATACATAAGCTTTCGAAAATCCAATTGATTTTGCCAAATCTGAAACCGTGGATTTGCCATATCCGTATTGACTGAAGTGTTGGTTAGCTGCTTCGACAATTTGGTCGCGCACATCATGGTCAACGGGACCCCTAGCATTATTCGAAATGATTTTTTTCATATGAGTACGATACCTGTACATTAATAATTTGACAACTTGTGACCAAATGATAATATAGTCACAAATTATTCGGGTGAGATTTTATGTTGATCAACAGGTTTTCTAAAATTGTATTTTTTGCGGTTAGTTTAGCTGCTTGTGCCGTTGGCCCTGAATACCAAAAACCGAAAGTAACACTCTCAAATGAATATAGTGATAAAAACAAAGTTGAGCAACGTGCAGCCGCCACAAGCACTAACTTGGAAACATGGTGGGATGGATTTAATGATCCATTGCTCACGCGGTTTGTCTTACTTGCGTTTGAGAAAAATCTTGATCTGGCACAATCTACGGCACGAATTAATCAAGCGAAATCGGGACTCAGACTAGCAGATATTGCTTTATTACCCTCTGGTAATTTGTCAGCAACTGCGGCAAGAAATCACCAATCTCTTGAAACCCCATTAGGCCAATTATTGAATGCCACACCCAACTTCAATAGAAACGTCAGTTTTTATGAGACAAACCTAAGCGCATCATGGGAAACCGACCTATTTGGCGGTTTAAAACATGAACAAGAAGCAGCAATAGCGGAGTATCAAGCTTTTGAAGCAAGTAAGATAGCAACTCGGCTTTCAGTAGCTGCGCAAACGGCTGATCTGTATATCAACATTCGTAATTTACAAAATCGGATTGATATAACACGGCAACAGCTTGAGAAACAAAAGAAACTTCTTTCAATTGTAGATATATTGAATAGGAGAGGCTTAGCTGCAAAACTAGAGGTTTATCAAGCTGAAAGTGCCGTCTCACAAACTCAATCACAAATACCTGCACTAGAAGCTAATTTGGACATGAAAATGAATGCCTTGGATGTAATCCTTGGGGTGTCTCCAGGTACATTCAGATCTGAGCTTTCATCTAAGCAGGCAATTCCAACCCCTCCACAAATATCGTCTATCGAAAATCCGTCTGATCTATTGAGGAGAAGGCCTGACCTAATAGTTGCAGAAAAGCGCCTAGTAGCTAGTAATGCAAGAATTGGAGCTGCTATATCTGAATACTATCCAAAGCTCTCAATTACAGCATTAATTGGAAGTGCAACCGCCATTTCATCAGGTAATTTATTTAGTAGCAATGCCAATCAGGCAACCGGTGTACTAGGTTTAAGATGGCGTCTATTTGATTTCAAAAGAATTGATGCTCAGGTGTCTGTTGCTAAAGGTGTCGAGGCAGAGTCAATTGCAAAGTATCGGCAGTCAGTATTACGAGCCACCCAGGATGTGGAGGATTCATTTACCACCCTGATAAACAACGAAGAGCAAACATTAATTTTAGGACAAGCAGAGACTTCATTGTCGAATGCGCGTAACTCAGCCTTTGCAGCTTATGAAAAAGGTACTGTAAGTCTTATGGAAGTGCTACAAGCTGACGAAAGTTTATTGAAAATGACTAATGCAAAAGTTCAAGCTCAATCCGAGTCTGCGCGCGCCGCGGTTGCTGCATTCAAATCGTTAGGGGGTGGGTGGGATTTTGCAGCGGCGGCGGCCAGCTCTGAAAAAAATGTATCTTTGGTTACATCACCAAATTAGGACTTATTTCGAAACCACCAATGCCATTCTGAGTCTTCTTATTTACGAGAGTCCAAAATAAAAGTAGATGATGAATTCAAAGTTTGCTAAAAATGTCCCAACCATAAAAGAATTACACATAAATATTAGATACCACATGCCCGCAAAGCATAAAGATCTTAACTGCTAGATTTAGGCGCACCACTCAGCCTTAACGACTCTATTACCAATTTTAATGCGGGAGTTTGTTGCCTTCGATGTGGATAGTAAAGATGAAACCCGGGATACTCTATGCTGTAATCTTCGAGTACCTGAACTAAATACCCCTGTGCAATATCTACCCCAACCAAATCGTGGGGAATATACGCGATGCCCAAATTGGCACGAACAGCATCCAAAATATGATACGTTTCATTAAAAACCCATTGGCCATCAACTTTTATTTTGATTTCCAATCCATCTTTTTCCATTTCCCAAGAATAGATACCGCCTTGCGTTGATAATCTGAAACCAATGCAATTGTGTTGTGATAAATCTTTAGGACTATACGGCACTGGATGTTGATCAAAATACTCGGGAGTTGCCACCACCACCATTTTCATCGGCTCACTAATTCGCACGGCAACCATACCGTCCGCTACCTTGTTGCCTAAACGTACACCAGCGTCAAAACGTTCAGCCACAATATCTACAAAACCACTGTTAGCTGTTAATTCAATATTGATATCAGGAAATTTTTTGGTTAGTGGTGCCAATTTAGGCAATAGAATTTCTTTAATGGCATGAGCACTGGCATTAATTCTAAGTGTTCCTGCGGGAGAGTCTCTTAAACCGGTGAGCAGCGAAAGCTCATTATCGATATGGTCAAAACTAACACTGACAGTCTCTTGCAATCTTTCTCCTGCAAGGGTAGGCGAAACACTGCGCGTAGTTCTATTTAGCAAAAGCATTCCTAAACGTGCTTCCAAACCCCTCACAGTATGGCTCAAGGCTGACTGTGAAACACCCAATTTCCCTGCGGCTTTGGTAAAGCTACCCTCCCTCACCACCATAAGAAATGCATACAAGTCGTTATAGTTTTCCTTACCAATCATACTCACACCCGTTTTGTTTTAAAACAAGCATATATACACCCAAGTCTAGGTAAGTATATTCATGAGTGATTTTCATAAGTCTAAGCTGTCTTGAGTGACTAATTCTAGAACACTAATTTGATTAGAATAGCTGTAACCAATTGAATGGTTGCGAATATTTTTTTTGTAAAAACTCATGAATATAGATCCTTTTAAATATAACCAATTGTAACTTATATTGAAAACTAATCAATTTAGCGAAAGAGGTGAATGTGAACCAATTAAATAACCGTGTCCGTAATTGTTTTTTTGGAGGCTGTATGACGGCAATGCTGACGCTTAGTTTTAATGCTTTGGGCCAAGATGCAGTCAATGCAAAGCAAAATCTAACCTCAGGGAGCAATGCAATGAAAATTCTTATACAAATTGAAGGCCATCAGCAGCAAGTGATAGCGATTTTAAATAAATCACCTGCAACACTCGATCTAATGAAGCAACTGCCACTCACTTTGGAACTGGCTGACCATGCTGGTACTGAGAAAATTGCATATACGCCTCGACCACTTTCCACCCCAGTCGATGCAGACAGGTATGAAGGAAAAGCTGGAGACATCACTTATTACGCCCCATGGGGCAATCTCGCCATTTTCTACAAAGACTCTGAAGTGGGTAAGGCTGACGGCCTTGTTTTTCTAGGGAAGTTGGATTCAGTTCCTGAAGTTCTTTCTCAACTCAAAAAAATAAAAGTACTGATTACTAAAGTGAAGTAATCAGTTTCAACCCTTCAATAACTATTCGGAGAAATCAAAATGAATTTTTTCAAACGCAAAAAATTTTTAGGGATACTGACGGCCATGACAATTCTAACAACAACAGGAATACTTTCTTCAACACCCGCAATTGCGGCCGATATGTCCAATGGTGCAGCCAATTTCTACAAAAGCGACAAAGTCACCGTAATAAAAGTCAGATTTAAGAATCAGTACAACATGAAAATCGTTGGCAATCTTTTCTTTCCGAAAGGGATGGATCAGAGAAATAAAAGTCCTGCCATTATTGTGGGTCATCCTATGGGAGCGGTGAAGGAGCAAAGCTCAAATCTTTACGCCCAAAAGCTTGCAGAGCAGGGATTTGTTGCATTAGCGATCGATAACTCTTTTTGGGGGGAAAGTGACGGAAAACCACGCAATGCAGTCCTGCCAGATATTTATTCAGAAGCCTTCAGCGCCGCTGTCGATTTTCTGGGAACAAGAGTATTTGTAGACAGGGAGCGTATAGGAGTTCTTGGTATATGCGGTAGTGGTAGCTTCGTCATCAGTGCAGCGAAAATTGATCCCCGCATGAAAGCCATTGCAACAGTAAGCATGTACGAGATGGGCGCAGCCAACCGTAATGCACTCAACCATTCGCAAACCCTTGAACAACGCAAACAAATCATTGCAGAAGCCGGTCAGCAACGTTATGTAGAATTTACGGGCGGTGCAATTAAATACACAGGCGGGACGGACCATAAAATAGACGCAAATACGCACCCTATTCAACGTGAATTTTATGATTTTTACCGTACGCCACGTGGTGAATTTACGCCAGCGGGATCTTCACCTGAGCATACAACCCACCCCACACTATCCAGTAACACCAAATTCATGAACTTTTACCCTTTCAATGACATTGAGACGATTTCACCTCGTCCCATGTTATTTATTACAGGTTCAGAGGCGCATTCTAAAGAATTCAGTGAAGAAGCCTACCGCCTTGCAGGGCAACCAAAAGAGCTCGTCATCGTTCCCGGTGCAGGTCACGTGGATTTGTACGACCGCGTTAACCTGATTCCGTTTGATAAATTGTCAGCATTCTTCAAAGCTAACCTTAAGTAATTACTTTATTTAGGAATGAATTAAAAATCTCTATGACAACTACGGCTTTCAATACCACCCCTGAAAACAGGCAGGGCTGGAGCGGTGTGTTTGCGATGTCACTTGGGGCATTTGCCCTGGTGGCATCGGAGTTCATGCCGGTTAGCCTATTAACCCCGATAGCAAGTGACCTTCACAGTACCGAAGGTCAGGCTGGTCAAGCGATTGCGATTTCAGGTGCATTCGCTTTGGTGACCAGCCTCTTTATCTCATCGCTAGCAGGAAAATTGGATCGTAAAATCCTGCTTTTACTACTGATGTTGTTAGTCATCATTTCAGGAACTATCGTAGGCATTGCGCATAATTATGGTGTGTTTATGGTGGGGCGGGCGCTGATTGGGATTGCTATTGGAGGCTTCTGGTCTATGTCGGCCGCAACGGCCATGCGACTCGTTTCGAAAGACAAAATCCCAAAGGCGCTTGCAATCGTTAATGGAGGAAATGCCTTAGCTACAGTCATTGCCGCGCCTTTAGGAAGCTATTTGGGCGGTATCATTGGTTGGCGTGGTGCTTTTTTCTGTGTGGTGCCAGTTGCAGTCATTACATTCTGTTGGTTGTTAATTAGCTTACCTGGCATGAAGCCTATGAATAAATCAGCAACAGGAAACATCTTTAAACTAATGATGATGCCTCAGGTAGCGATTGGCATGGTAGCGGTGAGCATCTTTTTCATGGGCCAGTTCGCACTATTCACCTACTTGCGCCCCTTCTTAGAGAGCGTAACACATGTGGGGGTCACTACACTTTCGTTAATGCTTCTTGCGATGGGAGTTGCAGGCTTCGTCGGTACGCTTTTGATTGGTGCCTTCTTGGAAGATTCGCTGTATAGAACCCTTATGATCATTCCATTATTGATGGCAATCATCGCAATAGCGCTAATTATCTTTGGGTATTCAGTACTAATAACAGCACTATTACTAGGAGTTTGGGGATTGGTAGGGACTGCAGCCCCTGTAGCTTGGTGGACATGGCTTGCTAAAACACTACCCAACGATGCAGAAGCAGGTGGTGGATTATTTGTGGCAATCATCCAACTTGCGATTACCACTGGTGCAACGTTCGGTGGCATCTTGTTTGATCTGAGTGGATATCGTGCTACTTTTTGGATGAGCGCATCGTTATTAATCACTGCAGCAATACTTGCATACTGGACATCTCGCATCAAGCTTAGATGATTGACGTTGGAATCTATCCCGGCTCAAAACTTATTGTAAATAAAGCATTAGGACCGAAAGCCAAGTCTTCCAATATTGTGATTGCTATTGTGGATGGCGAATATGTAGTGAAGCGCTTATATAAACGATTCAAAATCGTGCGCCTTTTATCAGAAAATAAAGCTAAAGCGTATCCACCCATTGAGTTCTCGGAAGGCCAGGAGCTGATGATTTGGGGTGTCGTGCAGCATGTTATTACTTCCTTTACTTAGTAACGTATTCAGACGGGTTTTCGCACTCGCTGATGTCAACTCAATGTATGCCTCTTGTGAAGAGGTATTCCGTCCTGACATTCGTGGCAGGCCCGTTGTCGTCCTATCTAATAACGACGGCTGTGTCATTGCACAGAACAAGCTTGCCAAAGAGGTTCTGGAAATCTACATGGCTAAACCCTTCTTTGCAATCAAAGAGGCTGCAGAAAAACTTGGCACGGTTGTGTTCTCATCGAACTACGAGCTATACGCCAACATGAGCAACCGGTTCGCGGCCATTCTTTCCAGATATTCTCCTCATATCGAAAAATACTCAATTGATGAGACTTTTCTGGAAATGACAGGTATGAATGTCGATTACACCGATTACGGCCACAAAATGAGAATCGATGTCTGTGACTCAGTCGGATTACCAATTTGTGTTGGTTTTGGCTACAGCAAGACGCTGGCGAAACTGGCAAATCATTGCGCCAAGAAGCAGGCTCGCTGGAATGGGGTTTGTGACCTGACCAGTGTCACAGATGCTGAGCTGGATACCCTCATGCAAGAACTTCCAATCTCCAAAATATGGGGCATAGGAAGTCGCATGGAAAAGCGCCTCAATGCAGTTGGCATCCATGACGTGTTACGACTGAAGCGTGCAAATCCCAAGCGTATACGCGATCACTTTGGTGTATTGGTGGAACGCATCGTAAAGGAGCTGAATGGCGAGGTGTGGCTAGAGATGGAATACGAGCTGCCTGAAGCTAAACAAGTAATGAGTTCACGGTCATTTGGTGAGCGATTTCCACCATGGAGAAAATGAAAGAGGCAATTAGCTACCATGCATCGATGGCTACTGAAAGAATGCGGAAGAAGAATTTATATGCCAATGGCGTCTATGTTTTCATGATGAATAGTCCACATGACAAGGCAGTGTTTTGTTCCAGCAGCTTGTCCGTAGGTTTACCAGCTCCCACTAACTCGACACTGAAAATTAATGAGATGGCACAGGCCATACTTCAGAGAACCTTTCAGCCTGGTGTTTATTATCAGAAAGCCGGAGTAATGTTGCTGGATACAGTGCCGGCAGGCGGCCGTCAAACCGATCTGTTTGGTTTTACAGAGCGAGATGAGAAGGCCGAGTCGCTGATGAATGTCATGGACAAGATCAATAACAAATTTTCTAGAGGGACTATCTGGCTTGCCTCTGAGGGTGCTGATGAAACTAAGGATTGGTCGATGCAGCGTAACTTTAAGAGCCCCAACTACACCGGGGACTGGAATGAATTGCTTGAAGTACGATAATTTACATTAGCTCTTATGTAAAATTATTGGAAATTAACTAAAAATAAAGGGAGTGGATATGCAAGCTGAAGATTTGGAATATGTAGGATTCTGGCCGCGTGTAGGCGCAGTTTTGATTGATACGATTTTGGTTTTTATGGTTATTGGACCAATCCTCACAGCATTCTATGGTGACAAATACTGGTCTACTGAGGGGCTTTCACAAGGGCCAATGGATATATTGTTATCCTATCTATTTCCAGCTGTAGCAACCGTGATTTTCTGGGTAACAAGACAAGCCACACCGGGAAAAATGGCGATTTCAGCAAAGGATGTAGATGCCAGAACTGGCCAAAGCATGACTACCGGTCAATCAATTGGTAGGTATTTCGCATACTTTGTTGCAATGATTCCATTCATGCTTGGAATCATTTGGGTAGGAATTGATGCACGTAAACAAGGTTGGCATGACAAACTCGCAGGTACTGTTGTTGTACGCCAAAAGAAAAAGCAATCAAGCAATCCAGTTACCTTTGAAAGTAATTAAACTGCTCTAAATAGAGTGATTGAAGCCCCTGGTTACGGGGCATTTTTTCATGACACTTAATAGGTCTAAGCTAGAGGAATGCAATTAAGTGATTCAATACAACGACTTTACAGCGTTACTGAATCGGAAATAGAAATGCTCATATCCATAACTCATCACATTCCATGCTTACAACAAGTGGCTTAGGCTTTCAGGGCCAAACACCTCTCTATTGATTTTAGCAGGGCTTACTCCAAGCTCAATTAGCGTTTTGTATTGATCATCCATAAATGGTGTGGGGCCACAGATGTAAAAGCTTCCATTTAAATTCTGACTATTAAGCACCATCGGTAGATTCATTCTGCCATTTAAAAAGTCGGTATTCGGTATGGTTGCTGAAGGCGTTGAAACTGAAATACAGGCGAAACTTCTCTCTGAAAAAGGGGTGAAATACGTACAAGGTTGGCTATTTTCTAAAGCACTATCAGCAAGTAATTTTGAGACTTACCTGGAAAAAAATGCTAATTGATCTCACCTACGTTTTGCTTGGAGCTATCTTCTTCAGTTTTTGGATTCAACCACAACTCTAAAATAAACCAACAAAGAGATAAGGCTCCAATGCTAAAAATGATGTCTCCAGGCACTCTCATCCATACTAAAGTATCAATGATAGGTTTTTGCATGAAATCAGCAGAGCGAGCATACCAATATCCATGATCAATCGCTGCCAAAAGTTGCAAAGTCCCAATAGGTAAAAGCGTCAAAATAGCCATTAATGCGAGCCCTATATTGAGTGACCAGAAACTGACTTTTAACATTTTTTCGTTCCATATTAAGTCTGGCTTTATTCCTCGAATGCAATACAACACCAAACCTATCCCTAGCATTCCATAAACACCGAATAAAGCAGCGTGGCCATGCAGTGGAGTTAAATTTAGACCCTGCATGTAGTACAAAGATAAAGGAGGATTCACGAGAAATCCCAATAGTCCTGCGCCCACGATATTCCAGAAAGAAACTGCAAGGAAAAACATAATCGGCCAACGGTAACGCTGCATCCAAGCTGTAGCGTGACCAAGTTGATAATAGTGATAAGCTTCAAATCCAATATAAGCTAAAGGGACAACTTCTAAAGCGGAAAAACTGGCACCTAGTGCAAGAACAGCCATGGGTGTTCCACTAAAATATAGATGATGTAATGTTCCTAGCACGCCACCAGCCATGAAAATGATGGTGGCAAATAACACTGCTACTGTCGCTGTTTTAGTAGGCAACAAACCCAGCCGGGTGAATATTATGGCTAATACAGCAGTAGCAAAAACTTCAAAAAAACCTTCAACCCAAAGATGGACCAGCCACCAACGCCAATACTCAATCGTAGATATATGACTATGTTCGTTTGAAATCAGGGCTGCGCCGTAAAATAATCCAATCGCTATTGTAGAGAGCATTAATAATGCAACTATCGAACGTGATTCACTTTTAACTCGTAAAACAGGCCATAGAGATCTAGCGATTAAAACTAGCCAAAGAATCAACCCAACAAATAAGTACCATTGCCAAAACCGGCCCATATCGGAATATTCCCAGCCTTGATGACCAAACCAGAAGTTATACTTCAAACCCATCTTTTGCATAACAGCAAACCATTGCCCTGTGAAAGAGCCAATGACAATTGCAATTAATGATATCCATAGGAAATTGACTCCCATACGCTGGTATTTTGGCTCATAACCAGAAATTGCTGGCGCAATATATAATCCGGTAGCTAACCAAGCTGTTGCAATCCATAACACGGCCAATTGCGTATGCCATGTACGAGTCAAAGCATAGGGTAGAATTTCGGATAAATTGAACCCGTATTGTTGCTGACCTTCTATTTGATAATGTGCCGTGATACTACCGAGTAGTATTTGTATCAGGAATAAGCTAAGTAATAACCAAAAGTATTTTGCAGTCGCTCTCATCGAAGGAGTCACAACGATAGATCTCAAAGGATCATTTATAGGTAAAACTAATTGTTCTCTGGAATGATGTTGTGAAATTGCGTGGTGCCACCCTAATAAAGCAATACCTGCTATTAAAAAAATTACGCTGAAAGCAGACCAGACAAAGGTGCTTGCTGGAGGTTTATTTCCAACTAATGGCTCGGAAGGCCAATTATTAGTATAACTAATTTGACTGCCAGGTCTGTTTGTTACCGTCGCCCAAGATGTCCACCAGAAAAAGGCTGTGAGAGCATGGCGATTTGCTGCATTAGGCACAGTGTTATTTCGCATTGCGTATGATTCTCGTAATGAAGCTGTACTACTCTCGTCTCCAAATAATTTTTGGAAGTGAGCTTGAACCTTCAAGATTGCCCTGGCTCGATCCTTATCGAATGTAATAATTTTGGTTTTTTCATTGAATGTATTTAGACGTATTCGGCTTTGCAGTCTGCCTTGAAGTTTTGCCTGATTTTCTTCAGACAATTGTGCATAATTTAAATTGTCACCACTGCTTTTTGCCCAGATGTTCAGCAATGCAATTGCTTCCCGATGAAGCCAGTCTGCACTCCAATCTGGGGCCACATAACTACCGTGCCCCCAAATTGATCCTAACTGCATACCTCCAAAAGACTGCCAGACCTGACGACCTTTTTGAATATCTTCCAAGGTGTAAATTATCGATCCACTTTCACTCAACACTTTCTCGGGCATTGGGGGCGCTTCACGATAGATTTCGGAACCTGTCCAGAGCAAAGCACTAAAAGAAAGAACTAATAGTGTTCCGAGATAAATCCACAACCTTTTCGTAACGTCCATAAAATCCCCTGGGATAATGAATTTCGATTTGAATTCTAAAATCAGGCTGATTTTAATGAACTCGTGATGACAAAATTTTCAATCTATAGCAAGTCTTAAACTGGGCATTTTTTTATTGCCGACGGAGGTGATAAATCTTGCCGGGGACCGAAAAATTCGAAATGCACTTGTGCCGCAGGTATACCCCAACTCAATAGTTCATGATAAATACCTACCATGAAGGGCTGTGGGCCGCAGAAATAATAATCTGCGTCACGAGTCGGGACGAAAGACTCAATTAGGATAGCGTCGATAAAACCTTCATCTACATTCCCTTGTGAAAGCAGATCAGTATTTATGGGCTTACTATAGCGGTAATGATTTTTGAAATTGGAATGCTCTTCAGCCAAGCTATCTATGGTTTTTTTGAAAGCTTGAGTGTTTTCATTCACATTCCCGTGAATTAATATTATTTCTCTGTTGGGCATTGTCTCTATAGCGCTCAGCAACATACTGAGTATCGGCGTGATTCCTACCCCAGCTGCCAACAAAACTAATGGCCGTTCGTGTTTTTCAGTAACATCAAGGAAAAACTCTCCGCACGGCGGGGCTATCTGAAGTGTCGCACCTACGTCTATATCGTTATGCAAAAAGTTTGATACGTAACCTTCGGGAGTATCCGCCTTCAGACCAACTTCTCTTTTAACACTTATCCGAAACCATGGTTGACCTGGTTTATCCGATAAGCTGTAATTCCGCATAGTTGTTTGGCCATTAGCAGTTTTTACTCTTACAGTAATGTATTGACCAGGTTTGAATTTCGGGAGGTCACTGCCATCTTCTGGCACGAGATAAAAAGAAGTAATTAAATCACTTTCTTTTTCTTTTTTAGTCACTAAAAATGACTTGAAACTTTCCCATCCCCCCGGCATATTTTTATGTTCGGTGTAGATTTGTTTTTCTCGACCGATCATTATTTCCGCTAAAAACCCGTAAGCTTCACCCCAGGCCTTAATAACTTCATCACTTGCACCTTCTCCAAGTACTTCACGGATTGAAGCAAGTAAATTTTCACCAACAATTGGATAATGTTCTGGCTTAATTTGTAATGAAACGTGCTTTTGCGCAATTAACTCAACTGCGCCGCCTAAAACTTCAAGATTGTCGATATTTGCCGCATAAGCACATATTGCACCTGCCAAAGCTTTTTGTTGCAGGCCAGCTTCTTGATTCGCCGGATTGAAGAATGGCGCAACTTCAGGGTTATTGGAAAACATTCGTTTATAAAAATGCTTTGTTAAGGTTTCCGCGTGCTCTTGCAAGATAGGCGCTGTAGATTTTACAGTTGCTATTGTTTGATCACTCAACATGATTTTCTCCATCTAATATGTAATTCAAGGCCACTTGTGACAGTGCTGTGTCCAATACCGTAACTAGTGAACTGCTGAATTATTCAAAAATATTTCTATAAATCCTCTATGCATATTGCCGATCTCATTAGCCGCCAAACCATCTGTGACATCAGCTAATGTGTATTGATCCAATACAATGAAGAATCCTGCATAAGCACTTTCCAATATTTGCTTTAGGGCACATACATTTTTGAGTCGGCATTGCAGCTTATTGCAATCTATAACCTCAACATGGCCTTCTAGAACTCTAAGTACCTTACCTAATACAATTTCGGACGGTTCAATTGCCAACCTAATTCCGCCAGACCTTCCTCGAATCGACTCAATCCATCCATACTTAACTAGTTTGGCAGCCACTTTAGCAAGGTGATTTCGGGGGATATTAAATTGGTCCGAAACTTCAGCTAAAGTAACTGCTGGAATTGTTGATCTCTCTTTCGAGAGATACATTAAAAGGCGTAAGCCAATATCTGAGTACTGAGTTAATTGCATGGGATTAGTTTAATTAATATGCATTTTAAATGCAAATTAAAAATTAAACCTAACAATTCAAGATTAAGGCAATGCTATTACTGTAATTGGCGCTTCAACAAGGAGAATTTAAATCAGGGATTTGTCTAAAGGCTACGCCCAGACAATATGAAAAAGGTCACTTACGTTGAGATTAGGATGTGAGAACTTGACTATTATCCAATGGCTTTCAAAAGATTTTGCAAGTCCATTCAATTGTTGCCGATACAGAGATTTTGAAACCTCTAAGGCTTTCAAAATCTTAGTTAAGTAAAGAATATCTTTAGAAGCCAAAACGGATTTCTCCCCAACTTTTGTAGTTATTAGGAGTTCATAAGTGTGTATTCCATTGATTTTGAGCAGTCATTCCAGCGTGTTGAGCAGTCGTTCCAGTTCTAATGAGCAGCCCATATGAATCCTACTAAATATGTCTTATTACAGTTCAAAACTCATCTCGTTATTATGCTGTAAGGTTTCCATAGAGCCTGCTTAGTAACTTGCTGTACATACTTTCTTCAACTTGCAACAGGTTAAAATGTTCAAAATGGGAGTTTCGGTATGAAGAGGGATTATGACTTTAGTTGCTGTACTCATCATAGTTTGCTCAAGCCTTGACCGTGCCCACTCCGGCGGCACATAAAAAAACGGCTATCATCATGATCGCCACACCGGTAGGTATCACTGTCATTAATTTGGGGTGTATATGGCTAATTTTAAAATTAAGACACCAAAACCACCAGATCGACTACAGAATTTGTAAACGTTACGTCCGCTGGGTAAAACAAAATGGGTTAAAGCACATTGGCGTTCGAATTATGGAACACATCAAAAGGAATGGGTTTTAGGCTATTGGAGTAAGTAACAAAACGGCTTGCGTATTTGCAAGCCGTTTGTCTTAGTTTAGAGCAATACCCAAAGTCTAAGCCACAACGATACTAATGACCAGAATGGTTAGTTGGTTTTCTGACATTGACTTCCAACTCACCTTCAGTATGAGGCTTTTGACGTTCAACCTTGGTTAGATCCACTTCAACGGCATGAGCTACCGTGCCGCTTGGATGTTTATAATCACCTGGATTTTTATAGTCATTTTTAGCGAGTCCATCTCGGACTTTCACGGTCGTAAACATCCCACCCATTTCAAGTGATCCAAACTGTCCGTTGCCCATCATCATGGGTAACGTGTTTTTTGGGAGTGGCATTTGCATCTCGCTCATTTCAGCCATTTCAGACATTCCTGTCCCCCCCATAGACATATAATCAGGTACAAGATTAGTGATCTTTTTCATCAAATCATTCTGCTTAACACCAATCATTGTCGGAAAGTCATGTCCCATAGCATTCATGGTGTGATGGCTTTTATGACAATGGAAAGCCCAGTCCCCGGGTTCGTTAGCAATAAACTCAATAGCACGCATTTGCCCTACAGCTATATCGATCGTCACTTCTGGCCAGCGTGCAGTTTTTGGCACCCATCCACCGTCAGTGCCTGTGACTTCAAACTCATGGCCGTGAATGTGAATTGGATGGTTTGTCATTGTAAGATTTCCAATCCGTATTCGCACATGGTCATCCTTACGGACCACAATGGGATCAATTCCTGGGAAGGCCCGGCTATTCCATGTCCATAAATTGAAATCAAGCATGGTATTCACTTTAGGGGTGAAGCTGCCCGGCTCAATGTCATATGCATTCAGTAAAAACACGAAATCACGGTCAACAGGCATGAATTTCGGATTTTTTGGATGCGTGATCCAACTTCCCATCATTCCCATGGCCATTTGTAGCATTTCATCCGCATGAGGGTGATACATAAATGTGCCGGGGCGTTTGGCTTCGAATTCATACACAAATGTTTTACCCGGCTCAATGGCGGGTTGTGTCAGCCCGCTGACCCCATCCATACCGTTGGGCAAGCGCTGACCATGCCAGTGCACACTTGTTCTTTCTGGTAACCGGTTTGTCACAAAAATACGGACACGATCACCTTCAACAACTTCGATCGTTGGACCAGGGCTTTGGCCGTTGTAGCCCCAAAGATTAGCTTTCATACCGGGCGCAATCTCTCTTACGACAGGTTCCGCAACAAGGTGGAACTCTTTGACACCATTGTTCATCTTCCAGGGAAGGCTCCAGCCATTCAAAGTGACGACCGGCTGATATGGGCGTCCTGTACCTGGATATAGTGGCTCTTGTGTATTTGCCACCTCAGAAGTGATGATTTCTGGGATGGCAGCTAATGCCACTTTACTTACCGCACTGACTGCAACGCCAGCCATGCCAAGTCCAGCATATTTAAAAAATTTTCTTCTATCCATAGTTGTCATCTTATTGACCTTCCATCAAACGAGGACTGGCGACTAAAGTAGCTTGCAATTCAGCATCAGCTAACCAGAAGTCACGTAATGATTCGATATAGCCTTTTACGCTCTGTACTTGCGCCCTGGCATCGCCAAATAATTCAAATGGGCTTGTGAGCATGCCGTTGTAGCGTAGTTGGTCCTCATACAATATGCGTTTGCGTAAGGGCACAATCTCATCGCGGATGTGACGAGTGACATCATGTTTGGTGCGATAGGTGTTATACCGCTCACGAATCTCTGATTGCGCATTAATAACCAACTGTGCAGCTTCCTGTGCGGACTGCATGTACATAGATTCTGCACGCGGCACTTTGGCCTGACTCCAATCAAACAATGGTATTTCAAATGAAATATCGATACCCTTTTTATAAGGCTCACCCCTTCTGCCTTCCAATACGCGTGCAGGGCCTAGTTCGATAACATTAATGAACCGCGTAGTTTTGGTCAGTCCAAGCTGATTAGCCAAAGCATCCATTTCAGAGCGCTTAACCAGCAGGTCCAAACGTTGTTCATAGGCATTTTGTTCAAAAGCCTGTAACTCCGAAAGAGATTTAGGCAGATCAGGTAAACGGGATTGGATTTTGATCTCTGAGACTTTCACACCCAGCTGTCTGGCCAGGGCCTCATATGCCTTAACTTCAGCGTTTCTTGCATTGGCATATTCAAGGGCTGCATCAGCATAGAAGCTTTGCTCACGTATCTGCTCTAATCGATTCCAGTTGCCGGTTTCATGCAGTCGTTTAGCCAACTCTGCACTTGCCTCTGCAGACTCTTTCACTTGTGCGCTATATTTAGCCAATTCAGTGGCGGCCACAGCATTGAAATACGCAACACGTGTCTGATAGGCGAGTTTCAGCACCTCTATGGCGGTAGATGCTTGTGCCTGGGCAAAACGTCTTTTTTCAACCTCTACAGCTTTAGGCATAGTGATCAATGAAAAGACGTTGAACGTGAATGCCTGCTCAATCTTATACTCACCACCATTACGGGCATAAAGCATAGAGAAGCGCGGATTAGGCAATCGGCCTGCCTGTACAAGGTCTGCTTCCGAGATGCCCAGTTCGTAGAATGAAGCCTGTAGTCCTTTGTTGTTATAAAGCGCCACCTGTACTGCACCCTCTACATCCAAAGGTTGTGTGAGCAATGTCTGAGTCTTGTCCTGAAGGGACTTCTTTGATTCTTCAGTCTTAGCCCATTCATAATCTTGTTTCAGGTGCGGTTGAGTTTGTTTTTGTACCTCATTCATACCGCCATCTTTTGTGAAGGTCGCGCACCCACTTAATAACAAGCTTACGGCAACAAGAATGGCACTGCGTGCTCTGAGATTCCCAATATTAGTGCTCATGTGAACCTCCTTCAGATGATTCATGTTGATGACCTGAATGGCTGTCTTGAGCTGGCATTTCTGATTCACTTGCCATACCATGGTGATGTCCAGCATGTTGATGGCCACCAGAGGCAGGAAAAGATAGAACACCAATGCCATGACGATAGACTACTTCACCACCCAGCCATGCCGTTGTCGCGACAGACATGGATAAACCAGCCAGGCAAACTAATACAGGAATGGACATCGGGCTCTCCTGACGCGATTTAAACGAGTGCCAGATTGCAAGGAGCACTAATCCAACAGCAGTAGGGATTGCCCAGGCTCGATGCAACAACATGGCAGCATGGCCAGCATCATCGTGATTCATGGTTGAGTTGAATGCCAGCCAACCAAAACCAACGGCAGCCACAGCACTCACAGCGGCTAGTATCAATACGTAATATCCTGCGGCGGCTAATGAAGTGGATGATGCAGATTGGCGAAACAAGCGAGCAGCTAGGCCTAAAATGAATGCCACTATGGTCAACGCAATTGGGAAATGCACGACTGCCGGATGCAAATTTGGAATAATTTGGAAATCGGTGTGCTCTGAGGACACTTCTGGTTTAACGGCTTCTGAAGACTCATGGATATGGCTTGAGTGATCTTCTTCCGCAAGCTCAACCTCTGAATTTCCATGCTCATGAGTCATTGATACAGCCTCTTCACTATCACTTCCTGAATGACTCATATTTTGCATGGAGTGATGATCCATACCAGTATGGTTCATCATGGCATGGTCGTGAGTGTGTGCCGACATTTCAGGTGGAGATGATTTATGATCCATGCTTACCATGCTGTGGCCCATATCCTCAGCCTGACTATTCATGTCATGCATTTTGCTATGGTCCATCCCCGGCATGCTGTTATGATCCATGCCTTTCATATTGCCATGATCCATGGGTGGCATCTGAGACTTTGAGTCATGTGAAGCATGCGTATCGCCATGAGACATACTATGTCCCATCGCTTCATGACTCATTGGTTGATCCGAGGAGTGCTGCATACCCGACATTTGATGTCCTTGGTCTGCAATCGAAGAATCTAGTGATTTCCAATCTGTTTGATTGTCACTATTTGTCGCCTTGTAATCTTCAAACGTTGACTGGTATGGCGCGGAGATTTCTTCCGCAAATGATGCGCCAATACCCAATGCTAATGTCATCGCAAGACATAGTACATATTGATAGAGAGAGGCAAGCCAGGCTCTCTTTGGGGTAGGAAATTTCATATAGACCTCTCATTTAGAATTCCCAACAACCATTGGAAACGCATTCTTTTGCCTGCCGTGAGCAGGAAAAAGCATAAGTTTGGTGGCTAAAGACCTGATAGGACTTCAGCCAATAACATACTAAATGAGGATAAAACGCGGAGGTCGCTCAGGACCGGAGGATATGTGGCTAGTGAAATCTGGGTTGATAAAACCGATTGCCGTACCTGCAACAATCAAATGATGCTTCAGGTCATCACCCGACGCTGCAAAGACGAGGCCTGAACAACAGACTGAACATTTGGAACAATGGTTACAAGCGTGTTTAGTATCATCTTGATGTTTGTGAGCATGACTCTCCGCAGCACCCTCGTGGTGTTCATGGCTATGACCACTAACACTTTCATGGATGTGCTGGCTTTGTGGCTTCTCACAATTCATCATGCTGACCGCTGCAAATCCCTGCACCGGTAGAATGATTGCGATGAGCCAAATAGCGAAGATCTGAATGAGTTTTCTCACGATGTGGTTATGATAACCCTAAATTAAAAATGATTCAGTGCCAAACTGAAATTTTCCTATTATGAAATACCCTTTGTTTGATTAAGCGCAAGTTGCTCCAGGATTGGGCACTCTGGGCGATCATCCCCATGACAGCAATGTACAAGCTTTTGTAGCTCCGACTTAATCGACATCAAGCTTTGAATCTTTTGGTTTAAGGCTTCAACATGGGCATTTGCTAATTCTTTCACTTTACTGCTTGGCCGATGCGGGTCTTGCCATAAGCTTAATAATTCCTCAATTTGCTTGATAGAAAAGCCTAAGTAACGGGAATGTCGAATAAAACTCAACGTATGGATATCTTTTTCAGAATATTGACGATATCCAGCAAAAGTTCTTGAAGCGGGAGGCAACAAACCAACGCTTTCATAATGCCGGATCATTTTGGTCGATATACCTGACGCCTTTGCAGCTTGCCCTATATTAAATAAACTCATCATTATGCCCAAGTGATAGATAAAAAAGCCTACTGATCTAGCTCAGCAGGCAGATGAGAGTTATTCACTCGCAGGTGGAAACCCTGCATCTATGAGTGCTGAAACGATCTCGTCTTTCGCAACGCTGCTTTCAACGTTGACCGTTCTGGTTGGAGGATCGGTAGTAATGCTCGCTTCTGGGTCTATGGCTTTAATGGCACTTGTCACACCTCTTGCACATCCACCGCAGGTCATATTTTCAATATGAAATTGCATATCAACTCCTTAGTCATTAATGGGTAGTGATAAAAGCTTAAAGCTTCCAACAATGGCAAGGTCAAGCATTATTTATTCATAGATTTTAACGGGTGTAATTCCACTACGGATGGCTTGAATGTGCGTAAGCGCAAGGCATTACCTAAAACGAACACGCTGGACAAAGCCATTGCTCCGGCGGCGAATACTGGTGATAGCAATAAGGCCCAAGCAGGATAAAGTGCACCAGCAGCTACCGGAATCAAAGCCGTGTTATAGGCAAATGCCCAGAACAGGTTTTGATGAATATTCCCTATCGTTGCCTTGGATAAAGCAATCGCATTCGGCACCCCTTGCAGATTTCCAGACATTAAGACTACATCTGCTGATTCTACAGCTATATCTGTACCGGTCCCGATTGCCAGGCCTACATCTGCTTCTGCCAGCGCGGGTGCATCATTAATGCCATCCCCCACAAAAGCGATCTGCCCGTAAATGGCTTTCAAGCGACGTACAGTGTCAACTTTCCCCTCAGGCATGACCTCAGCAATGACTTCATCAATACCAAGCTGGCGGGCGATTGCATGTGCGGTATTGGCATTATCCCCAGTAATCATAGCCACTTTGAGACCTAACTGATGCAGTGCGGCAATTGCACCCGGTGTCGATGTTTTTATAGGGTCAGCGACTGCAATAATACCAGCCAGCTGACCATTAATAGAGGCGTATAAGGGTGACTTACCCTCTTTACCCAGTCGCTCAGCAGTTTGTGCAAAGACGTTCAAATCTAACCCCAGCTGTCGCATGAAGCGATCAGCTCCCACTTCAACGAGAGCACCTTCAACATTTGCTCTTACGCCCATACCAGTCACAGACTCAAAGTCTGTTAAAGACGGTAGCGACTGTCCATTTTCAGAGGCAGCGGCCACAATAGCGTGGGCGATTGGATGCTCAGATTTAGATTCAACCGCCCCGACTTTTGCAAGAAGACTAATCCGCCCAAAGCCCTCCGTAACTTCAAGGTCGGTAAGCACTGGCCGTCCTTCTGTTAGCGTACCAGTCTTGTCCACTGCGACGACTTTGGCATCCTTGAGCAACTGTAATGCTTCGCTTTTTCTGAACAATACGCCCAGTTCGGCACCTCGCCCGGTTCCAACCATGATTGAAGTTGGTGTGGCCAGCCCCATGGCGCATGGACAAGCAATGATCAACACGGAGACTGCATTCACTAATGCGAAGGTCAACGCAGGGGATGGACCAAAAATCATCCAGCTGATAAATGTGAGCAAAGCAGCACCCATGACGGCAGGTACAAACCACATAGTCACTTTATCTACGAGCGCCTGTATTGGTAGCTTAGATCCTTGTGCCTGTTCCACCATACGTATGATCTGAGCCAGCATGGTTTGATTACCAACGGCTGTCGCACGCATCTCCAACATCCCTTTCTGATTAACGGTGCCGCCGACTACAGAACTACCCACGGTTTTCTCAACAGGGATGGGTTCACCAGTGATCATGGATTCATCAACGAAACTTTTACCATTGGTGACTTCACCGTCTATCGGCACTCTCTCACCTGGTCGTACTTCGAGCACATCATTGAGCACCACTTCATTGATAGGGACATCCAAAAAGAGATGATTGCGCATGACATGCGCTTCTTTGACCTGCATTTTTGCTAGGCGCTGGATTGCTTCGGAAGTGCGCCCCTTGGCACGGGCCTCCAGAAAACGGCCAAGTAATATCAAAACGACAATGACTGCAGCCGCTTCATAATAGACATTGACGGTTCCTTCAGGTAACAGACCGGAAGCAAAGGTCGCGACCATTGAATATCCGAAAGCCGCAGCAGTACCTACTGCTACGAGCGAATTCATGTCTGGAGCAAACCGAAATAGAGCTGGAAAGCCCTTTTGGTAAAAGCGCCTACCGGGGAAAGCCAATACCAGAGTCGTTAACACGAACTGGATGTACCAGCTATATTTCATTCCGATCGTGTCCATAATTAACTCATGAACACCTGATATCAAATGTGCCCCCATTTCCATCAGAAACACTGGTAAAGACAATACTGATGCCAAAATGAAGTCCTGCTTCAAGTTGAGTAGTTCAGTCTCTTTTTTACTCTCTGCTACACCTTTTGACGAGTATGAAGAGTCGATAATCTTAGCTTCGTAACCGATACGCTCGATTGCGGAAATCAAATCTCCTGAACCGGCAGAACCATAAATGGAGGCACGTTCAGTGGCCAAGTTAACTATTGCTTCAACGACCCCTGGCACAGATTGGAGGGCCTTCTCGACACGCCCAACACATGATGCACAGGTCATGCCAATAACATTGAGCTCTATCTTGGATGTTGGAACTTCATAACCCACTTTATGAACCGCTTCGATCAAGGCAGTGCGATCCACCTCTTCGGCAACTTGAATAGTCGCTCTCTCAGTCGTAAGGTTAACTGAGACACTCTTTACGCCAGGGACCTTTATTAAGGCGGCTTCAACTCGGCCCACGCAGCTTGCACATGTCATCCCTTCGATTGGAAGTGAGAGATTTTGGATTGCATCACTTAAAGTCTTTTTAGACATGCTCATAATCCGGAACTTGTATTAAATATAAATCAGTCTAAAGCTTCCCACAATGGGAAAGTCAATTGATTTTTATTTTAAATTAAAGAATCCGATGAGGTTACACTTTAAGCCAGATCAAACAACGCCTCCTGTGAGTAGCATCATAACTTGCAGTTTGGACCTCATAATGTGCAACTTTAGACTCCACATACTGCAATTGCACAAAACTGTTAATTTGAGTCGCAGATGAGTACTATTTAGCTTAGATTTTTTGGGTAAGCGGATTAAATGGTTGATCTTACCTTTGCATGAGAGTGAGACAGACCGGCATCTCATCGGATTATCTGGTTGATGCTTCACCTACTGCTGGTGCATGTTTCCTTCGCTAATTCCAGCAAGAACCCCACATGCCTCAACTTCCCGGTCATCGTTGCAACTCGCTCTCAGTGAAACGAGTTGTTTCTCAAGCGCTTGCAGAGCGGTTATCTGCGACCGCACATGAGAGATGTGATCATCGAGCAAGGCGTTGACGGCGGTACAAGGCTGATGAGGGTCGTCCTCATAGCTCTGTAGTTCGTGAATCTCAGCCAGTGACAGGCCCAGGATTCTGCAGCGACGGATGAAGGCCAGCCCCTCACCATGCTTCTCGGTATAGACACGGTAACCGTTGTCCTGCCGATCAGGCGGCGGCAACAAGCCCTGCTGTTCATAGAAGCGGATCGTCTGTGTTTCGACCCCTACCAACTGCGCCAACTGACCAATGCGCATCAGCCTCCTCCCCAACGGATTCTTTACTCTATTGACCTTATAGTAGCTTTATAGTTTTAAATGGTACCACAACATTGTTCAAGTGGAGTCGTATCATGAGCAAATCCTGTGGTGGCGCCTGTGGCGGTGATGCAACGTCCGCAGCGGATACCGATATACAGGCCTCCTCCGAGGCGCCAGGGAGATGGGTCAGTGTTTATGCCGTGCCGAAGATGGACTGTCCATCAGAAGAACGAATGATTCGCCTAGCCCTGAACGGCTTTGAGGAGATTCGGGCGCTGTCCTTCGACTTGTCGAACCGCCGGCTGAAGGTCGTGCATGACGGCGAGGTCGAGCCCGTCACCTCGAAACTGAAGACCTTGGGGCTAGGCGCCTCGCTTCAGGAAACCGTCGCTGCAAATCCGGAGACCATCAAGGCCGCCGAGTTTTCGGCAGCTTCTGCTAAGCAAGAATCCGGGACCCTGCGCTGGTTGCTCGGCATCAATGCACTTCTGTTCGTGGTGGAAATGACTGCCGGTCTGATCGCCCGGTCCACCGGCCTGATTGGAGAATCCCTGGACAATTTTGCCGATGCGGCGGTGTACGGGCTTGCCCTTTATGCGGTTGGACATAGCGTGAAAATGCAGGTACGTGCCGCGCATCTTGCTGGTGTACTGCAACTGATCTTGGCTGTGGGCGTGCTCGTAGAGGTGGTGAGACGCTTTGTATTCGGTAGTGAGCCTGAATCGCTGGTGATGATGGCTATCGCATTCGTCGCATTGATTGCCAATACCAGTTGTCTGCTGCTCATATCCAAACATCGGGAAGGCGGGGCGCACATGAAGGCAAGCTGGATATTCTCGGCCAACGACGTGGTGATCAACCTGGGGGTCATCACCGCCGGCGCCCTGGTCGCGTGGACCGGTTCCAATTATCCGGATCTGATTATCGGCACCATCGCGGGGGGCATTGTACTTAACGGTGCCAGACGCATTTTGGCGTTGAAGGGTTAAATAATGCTCATTATTGGCAAAAAGCTCTCGCCGTATGCCCTATTGTCCATATCGGGCCTGCTGGCAGCGTCTGATCAGGCTGTAAAGTGGCTGGTGCAGCAATCAATGGCCTATGGCGAGTATGTTTCGGTGACCCCGTTCTTTAACTGGGTGCACCTATGGAACACCGGTGCCGCATTCAGTCTTTTTGCGAATGGTGGAGGCTGGCAGCGCTACTTTTTTATCGGAATCGCGGTAGTGGTCTCGATTTTTCTGATCAAGCTGATCCTTGAAAATCGTCATAAAGGAGAAGCCATCGCTTACAGTCTTATCCTCGGTGGCGCCATGGGCAACCTGATTGACCGGGTCTTTCGCGGCTATGTTGTGGATTCCTTTGATTTCTATTGGCGAGACTGGCATTGGCCGGCCTTCAACCTGGCTGATATTGCAATTGTCCTCGGTGCCTTACTTTTCGTTTCCAGCAGCTTGTTGGGTAAAAAAGCAAACACCAATGCCGAGTCGGATGGATCTGACTGACACCTACGCCTATACAACACCATGACCGAACTTCCCGACAACATCCTTCACCTGCCGCAATACCAAGTACTGGGCTGCAAATCAACCGACGACGAAATGCACTTCCAGGTGGACGTGCCCGATCCCATCGCCTGCGAGGAATGCGGCGTGCAGGGTGAGTTCGTACGGTTCGACAAGCGTGACGTTCCCTATCGTGATCTGCCCATCCACGGCAAGCGGGTCACTCTCTGGGTGGTCCGCCGCCGATACACCTGCCGGGCCTGCAAGACAACATTCAGGCCCCAGCTACCGGAGATGGTGGACGGATTCCGTATGACACTGCGGCTGCATGAGTACGTGGAGAAGGAATCCTTCAACCACCCCTACACCTTTGTGGCGGCACAGACCGGCCTGGACGAGAAGACGGTGCGCGACATCTTCAACGCCCGCGCCGAGTTCCTGGGGCGCTGGCACCGCTTCGAGACGCCCCGCATCCTGGGCATTGACGAGCTATACCTGAACAAGCGCTACCGCTGCATTCTGACCAACATTGAGGAGCGAACCCTGCTCGACCTGCTGGCCACCCGCCGCCAGGACGTGGTGACCAACTACCTGATGAAGCTGAAAGACCGGCAGAAGGTCGAGATCGTCAGCATGGACATGTGGAACCCCTACCGGGCAGCGGTCAAGGCTGTGCTGCCCCAGGCCCGTATCGTGGTCGATAAGTTCCATGTGGTGCGCATGGCCAACGATGCCCTAGAGAGAGTGCGCAAGGGCCTCAGAAAGGAGCTGAAACCGTCCCAGAGCCGGACTCTCAAGGGAGACCGGAAAATCCTGCTGAAACGCGCTCACGAAGTCTCAGACCGGGAGCGCCTCATCATGGAGACCTGGACAGGCGCGTTCCCGCAACTGCTGGCCGCCTACGAGCACAAGGAGCGCTTCTACGGCATCTGGGACGCCACCACACGGCTCCAGGCAGAAGCCGCCCTGGACGAGTGGATAGCCACCATCCCGAAGGGCCAAAAGGAAGTCTGGAGCGATCTGGTCAGGGCAGTGGGAAACTGGCGCGAAGAGACCATGACCTACTTCGAGACGGACATGCCCGTCACCAACGCTTACACGGAGTCCATCAACCGACTGGCCAAGGACAAGAACCGTGAAGGGCGCGGTTACTCCTTCGAGGTGATGCGGGCACGAATGCTCTACACCACGAAGCACAAGAAGAAGGCACCGACTGCGAAGCTCTCTCCTTTCTACAAGAAAACCATCGGTTACGGACTGCCGGACTTCGCAGAGGAACTCAACTACGGAGTCGATCTATCAACCATCTGAGGGTGGTATCAGATTGATGGGGTGAAGGTGCCCCATCAACCATTAAATCCGTATACCCGATTTTTTTAAAACCCGCCTTGATATGCCAGTTGCACAATAAAATGAACCCGCTATATGGGGTCGTCTCAGAAAATGGAAAATAAAGCCCGTTAAGACACTTCAAGCTATGGGATGACTCCATTGTCATCACGGGGTACAAATGAACTGCCTGACTTGAAAAAGTGTCTTTGTTAGATTGATAACCCAACAAGGAGAAGCTAATGGAAAAATCCTCTTCATCTAATCAAGGCCATGCGATGGCATCGATGAAATACACAACATTTGCACAAATGATTGCGGCTGGAACAATCATCATGTTTGGCCTGATGTATCTAAATACCTATTCTCTTGATCACGTTTTCTTTAGCGAAACTCGGGCCTATATGGCCCTTATCATGGGGGCTACCATGGCTGTGGTAATGCTAGCCTTCATGTGGAAGATGTATCCCAACAAGGGGGTAAATCTCTCTATTTTTGCGGCTAGCGTCATTGTCTTTTCCGTTTCCTTGTGGCTGGTACGCAGCCAAACGACTGTTGATAATTTAGATTATATGCGAGCGATGATTCCTCACCATTCCATCGCTATTTTGACCAGCGAGCGGGCAAAGATCACTGATCCGAGGGTTCGGAAATTGGCGGATGAAATCATTGCCGCACAGCGCAAGGAAATCGGCGAAATGAAAAGTTATATTCAAGATTTAGAAACGAAAAAGTAGCGTGTCGCGGTTTAGTTTCGGCAGCCTCGGCCGCCGTTGTGCTGTGGAACACGGTCTGTCTGGTGCAGCGCATGCGCTGCGTGGCAACGGCAATGCCGTCGATGAAACGCTGTTGCAGTACCTGTCGCCGCTGGGCTGGGAACACATCAACCTGACCGGCGATTACCTCTGGCGCAGCAGCGCCAAGATTGGCGCGGGCAAGTTTAGGCCGCTGACCTCTGCAACCGGCTTAAGGTGCTTTATTTTCTGTTTTCTGAGACGACCCCTATATGCGGGTTTTTCTTTTAGAGGTTACTGTTTACAACTCAATATCCATTTGATCAATGGCATGATTTATATCCTTACCCACACTTGCGGATGCCATCCTCGACCAGGTGGTACACCAGTCTCATGTACTGCATTTGAAAGGGGAGTCGATGAGGAAGCTGCGAGCAAAGAAAAACTTACTGACCGCTAGTTGGGCCTCAAGACCCAGGCTCTTGTTTATAGTCGAGAAGGAGCTTGGGTGATCAACTAAACAATTGTCATCCAACTGCTCAATTCAACTGGAATTACTGCTTAAATTGAACTGGAATGAGTGCTCAGCATATATTGGAATTAATGCTCATCTCATAGTAGTAAACACAATAAGCAGGGTCACGAGCAGAACATATAAAAGCGCCAGCATACATTAGAAGCCACCCACGGCAAAGAGTGAGCCTTCCTGAAGTAATAAAAGCATGCCTATTAACATACATAATATTCCTAAGCTGGAGATATTGTTTTTTTCGACACACGGAATGATTTTATGTCGTCCATGAGGTAAGTTCTGCCATGAATTACTAGCCTGGACATACTCGAACAAGAGTGACTGAAGCACTCGGTTGAACTTTTTGTTAAGCTGACATAAAAACAAAAGGCTACGAATTAACGTAACCCTTTGATTTATAGTGATTTTATGGTGGCCCCTCTGTGAGTCGAACACAGCACCAACGGATTATGAGTCCGCCGCTCTTGGAGTATCCAACTTAATATTCATGAAGCTACGTGATACAAAAGAATATGATTAGTGATAGAGTCCCTGAAACAAAATGCGTCCATCATCAACAATTTCTTAGGTTTTGATCTGAGGGCTTGAACACAAGTCAAAAAGAACTGATCATCAAATAATTTTTTTTCAATCTTCAAAAAAGTAGTTTTACTCCGCTTGCTATCTGACACAGAGTCAGAAATTAGCTTAATCTTAAAATATTCACTGTGAATATAGTCAATTTTGAATTCAATTTGTCTAACATTATGATCGGTTACATAAGGTGCCATAACTGGGAAAGTCATTGAGTAAGGCTGACCTGCCAACAGTAGGTTTAACGTCTGCCTTTCATGTTTTTTCATCAAAAGCATCATTCTTTGGTCAGAGTCACTGAGATAATCGTTCGCAGTTTGACTGATCGAAAAAGTCTGATATGCCAAAAGTCTCATCTTTTGCGGAAGCTTTTGTATATGTTCAACAATTTCAATCGCAGCATTATTTAAAGAGCTTTTATTTTGGTGCAGCAAAATGAACTGAGGCTTTCTGATTAAGAACAAAATCAATGAAAGACAGTCCTGTGATACGAGAAGCTCGCAATCCAGATCACATACCAACAAGTCTATTTGCGGGATATAAATCTTAATTTCTGCGACGAACTGTTCAATTTTTTCGTCCAACTCTCCCCGATCAAAAGCCACACCTGGCTTCAATAGAGGGACCTCGAGCAACTTTACTCTATCTCTCACTATCAAACTCCCGCAGTACAGCTATTGAGAATAGGATTGCGTTCAACCCACTAGTTGAGAGTGTTGCAGATTTAGGCATTACATTTGTCAAAATATTTTGACTGGAAAATAGAAGATATGCGTATGGCCGGCCCCCTCTCTGACCAACTTCGAAGGTAGGGACAGTTAAATGGAAATATTCAAAAAAGCATGCTTGCAGCATTTTTAAATAATGCCGATTGCATGCATTGGTATACGCGATGGCCACTTGGTTTTTGGGTATGTTCAGCTGAGCAAGCAGCTTTAGAAATTGATCTGCGCGGAGTTGATCCTCCAAAGAAAAGTATCCATTTTCAATGAGCCGCAACCAAGCATTAATTCCAGCAGAAAATGATCGAAAACTCTTCTGAGCAATCTTAATAATTGTCTTTTCTTTAGCGAAGTAAGCTTTAGCAAACCATATCCAATCAGCATTCTGCAGCTCACGAACTACCAGCTCCGTTGAAAAGCTGAAATCAACACGACTATTAGAACAATCGCTCAAAATTCCTTTTGCGATCCGCAATAAATCGTTGATATCCTGCACGGATAGTGACTGTCTTAATGCAATTATCTCTAAGGAGAGTTCTCTCTGAACATCTGAAAATATATTCAAAATATTAGAAAGATTTATCGTGGCGTTACTACTTAAGAAAGTGGGAGGATTTGGTTTAGACACCTTCCGGTTAACACTTACATCTTGAACATCGACTTTGCAAGAGAATGAAAATATGGACTGCCACTGCACAGCCTGTTTATCACTCTCACTTCTAGATGCCTGCTTTCGAAGAGCACTGGAAGACTTATGTGACCATCTTTCTGCCACTCTATACGAAATCTTCAAGTTCGATATGCCACGGTCAATTGTTTCCCTTATCGGCCCTTCGTATCGGTGCATGTATTCTGAAAAACTCGTTAATATCGAATAATGTCCAAAGTCTGATGACAATTGGTGCAATGAATTTGTTAGTGTGGAAGTGCCCCCTACCATTGGCACAATAAGTTCGGAGGAAACTACAGTATGGGCAAGGGTATGAAATCGGATCGACACATCACCTGTAGCAGACTTCAGTAAATGATTGGCGCAGGTATATAGCTTTGAAAGACTATATATCTTGCCTATTCGATTGGGATCTCCAAATAGATACTCCCCCATGGAGGCCAGCTCATCCTGCCTGTAACGTACCAGCTCAACAAATTCAGGAAATTGATCGATTTTAAGATCAATACGTCGCTTTGAGTAGATGGACTTTGTTCCATGAATGTTAACCTGAACAACATTATCCAAAATCTGAGCATCTCCCACTCGTAACTTCAGGAGCTCATTAATTCTGAATCTTTTTCGAAACGCAACATTGAACATCGCCTTTAGACAGCGTCCGAGTCTAGGGTCAAGTGAAGCGTTAGCTAACCAAGTTTGAATAAGTTCGTATTCATGCTGCCAGAGAACGTTTGCTAGCGGGATAGATAAATTAACTTCATCATGATATTGTTTCTTTAGAGGAGGGACATCCAACCAGCCTACCAAAAAGTGGTGCCAAGATTTAATCGCAGAGGCCATAGTACCTTGGCTAGTTGGCATCACATTAGCCATCAACCCATCATAAACTTCTTCAAACGTTGATAACTCCCATCTTTCAAAATCTTTGCTCTGTAAAGCCGAAAAAATAGGCACGACAAACACCTTCACATAACCTATTATTGTGTTGACGGCAGCATTCGAGCGATTTTTTGTGCCATTTAACAACAGGTGAATTACCCAAGCTAGTATTAATGATGTCAAAGGTCCGGCTTCTATCGCATCACTCAGCTTGTCTAAACATTGCTGTAGCTTCCTAGACTTGTACCCTTGTTGATCATCAACATTTTTGCGTTTAAATAGCTCAGATATTTCATTTACCACAGTAGGATTTTTATCCTTGCCTTGCGGCTCGAGCCAACCTTCAAGAGATTGATATAAAGCTCCTTCAAGGGTTATATCTTCTACATCGGCCTCTGCAGCTAATGCCTGCTTTGTCTGCAACCTAGCATAACAATCATCCGAGAGAGCTGTCATTGGTACGATGCCCTGAGAATGATCCACTGTTGGACCAGAAGCAACCTCTGAAACCCATGCAACCTGGTCACGTGTAAACATCTGAAGTGCTAACTCAGGCGCTTCACGATCCAAATAATGTTCGGCCAAGCATGTAAGGGGCAACTTCTGCACCAGAGCCCAATCCGTTCCAGATAGCAGCCTTAAGGAGATACTTCCCAATTGAATTCTTTGCTGCCGGTTATCTTCATCAATCCAGCCAAGTCCTATCTTGACCCCTTCGTATCTCAAGGGCTGCGATAGCATGGCTTTTTTTAAGTCACCCACTCGTAACCCATCGAACGCAAAAAGACTGAGAAAAAGATGTATGTGCGCAGGAAGCTCAATCTCAAGTAACCGCAGTTGAAACGCCTCGAATCTAGTTGCTCCATTTTCTTTCGATAACTGGGTGATCCGATTGGATTTTGATAAAGCTCGGTTTAGAGTACTTTTCCTCATCATTACCTCCTGGCAAGGCCATGAAGTGGAGAAATACGAAGCTCTTGCAATACTTTTTCCTGTGCCGTTGAAATCGCTTTAATGAATTCACGCAGCACAAAGTCTGAATCAGATGCCCAGCTCAACACACCCGATACCTGGTGTCTTAAGTGTGCTGCCGAAAAACGAGATGAAACGCCCACTTGAGAGAATTTAGACTCCCAATAGTGTCGTGAAAAGTTTTCTACCAGAGAAATATTCCAATTACTTGCAACGCTTGCGACACTAACGCTATACGGGCGATTCGCTACGACAAATAGTGCTGAGTCTTTGTATTCAACAACCCCTTTCAACAAGTTGATGAATTTTTTATCACTAAAATTTGCTCCTTCAAGACGAGCAATCAATTTTGCACAATGTATTCGCCAATAAGCTAGCTGCTTTGCGAGTAAAGGAGTGACAGCAACAGGTAAGGCCGAGGCATCACCCAATACATGTTTATCATCAATGATAACGTAACTTTGGGACTCTTGAAGCTCTCGACTCAGCAACGGAATGGGATTTGAGTTTCTCAACGCCAAGCAATAAATCGCACATGTTGCTGTGTAATTGCAAAACACATTATGAAATTCAAGAAGCTTTTTTACACTGCAACGATTTGATGGCCTTAATGACTCAACATTGCTTGCCAAGTGCTCGAAAACTTCAGTTACAGCTTCATCTTTCACAACTACCTTTGAACCAAATGCCAATCCGTCTGCGAGAGGTACACTCGCCCCCCACCCTATCGCGGAATAAAAGGTCTGAGTTGCGTCCCAACTGGCTTGTCTAGTCGTCCGCCTGTAATAAGCTTTGGCACTAGCAATCCCTCGAAAATCACCAGATAAGACACACGCATCAAATGGATCAATCTGACAATACCTAATCGCAAATGGAGCTGTCGTTTTAAGAAGGCGGGCTGATTGATTACTAGTTTTCTTTTTTCTAGGTTCAACGCCAACCAGGGTTTTAATATCCTGTGCGTCGGGATTTTTTCTAAGCAACTCCAAGAGTGATTTTGCAATAAACTCAGGTAAGGGTTTCACAAGCGTACTAGATGATTTTTCAAAATGATTAGTGCCGCTTTTGGCCTGGGCACCATTGGGGAATATTTCAGACAAATCAAACAAGACTGTTCCATTTGAAATATCTATAACAGCTATCCAATCATCAAGACTGTGACTCAATATCGGAGTTAGTAAGACAATATCTGGCGTCAATCCCGTTATGAGCGACAAAGTGTCAACCAACGCATTGGGACACCCTTGCTCCACCTCCTGAAAAAGCTTTGCCGTTATATTTAAATATTCGCCATGTGTCATTGCGCTCCAGCCTAAAATTGACTGACGATCTTTATTAGACGAATAGATTTTTTGACAATAGTAATGGGACCGAATTTTATTGTTATAGGACTTAGTCTCTCCAGAAAATAACTCTCGTCCCCTATTCAACAATTTGGCAATAGCTTTTGGTTCTGAATTAGCTAACGTCCCCTCACCATCTCTAATCAAGTGCCAAAGGGTCCCTTCTATGTTGGCTGCGACATTTCGTCCAGATAATAAGAAACTACAGAATGCGCCTACATATTTCAAAATGTCATTATTCGAATTCAAATCGTCACATGCTTCAATCAGCTTCCACTTCCTGATTTTCATTGAGTGCCGTTCACTGATTGAAGCTGTCACATAATTTAAAGAGTGTTGTTCTCTAATCACCTCAACTTCAGCAATGGCTAACCCAATGGAATGCCTCAATTCCCTATGAGGCTCATTTGTCCCACCGCAATACCTTACAAAAGCTTCTAGCGTTTTGCCAAGGCCGCGCAAAGCTTGATCTAACTTGACCTCTTCTGGAAGGAATGCACCGAAACGGTCAATAAGCAACCGCATAGCATCCTGACCCTCAAAGGTCATACGCTTTAAATTAAAATCAATGACTCCAAAATCTTCATCTAAACACTCAACATTGTTCATAACTAACTCCTCGATAAAAAATCCGAAAAAAAAGACGCAAAAAATCCCGAGGCGCAATAGCAGCGTCGGGATTGATGGATTAATTCAAATAAAACTAATTGAAGTTTTTACAAAGAAGAATTAATCAGGGCTGGTCTAAATTCACACGGACTAATCGAGCCCGTCCAATTTTGATTCGGACCATTGTTTGAGTTTAAGGTCTCTATATTAGATTTACTTAAACTGTATAACGACTGATAAATCAGTAGTTCGGCAGGAGCCTGTAATTAAAATTTCGGATAGTCCGAAATTGGCATTAAGCCACTTTTTAAAAATGCTTTTTTATTTATGTGCTTTTACTTGCACTAAAAAAGTGTAGATTCGAACCTACTTAGATGTCAATCAAAAAATTAACCAAGGGTCGTCTTTTTGAAGTAATCTAGTTGGTCGAAAACGCAGATTGAAACAGCATTTGTGACAAACATGAAAAGTGCATTTTTTCAAATTACATAATTGTCACAATTCAAATTAAATAACTATATGTTTTTATTGATTAAGATAAACTTTTAGATAATTTAAAATCATGTAATTGATGTATATGTACATCAATTTTTTTAGTTTCCGAAGCCAGGTCGTGAGTTCGAATCTCGCCGGGCGCACCAGTTTTCAATAGTGATACAAAACCTCCTCACTCTGCACCTCTACAAAGCTGCAAAAGATTCGTGAATCTTTCCAAACTGTGCTACTGACATGGTAATAGGTTTGGTATAAATTACCTTACCGGCTCTTACCGAAGGCTTTAAGCCACCCGACTCGCCTGCCTCTTTTCTGTGGACTTTGCCACCTGTTGGTCAGCGCCTCAATCTCTTGTTTAAATCTTTAGTTTCCTAAAGCCATGCCCGTATTTGCCGCTTGGCGAATATCATCTAACAACGCGTCATCCACGTGGCTTTTAAACAAATCACGATAGGCCTGCGCTCTTTCTAG
>NZ_CAKASK010000002.1:0-560165 GCF_916856905.1 Methylophilus sp. Leaf408 | reverse complement strand
AGGGCCGTGAAACGAACTTGCGCCAATGATAGTGTACTCTTCGTATGCGAAAGTAGGTCATCCCCAAGCTCCTTACAAGAAAACCCCGCTAGCAATAGCGGGGTTTTTGCTTTTAAGCCAAGCCAAAAGTACATAAAAAAGTACATAAAAAAACCCGGTGCACGCACCGGGTTATCAATGTCTATTAAGATAACTCAAAATAGACTGCCATGAAATCTGTATTGCTGTTATTTGCGCCGTTATCCAGGCGTTTAACCGCTAGGCAGGCTGTTGTTGTGAGTCTTCTCCTTCGTTTGCTTGCATCATAAGCATCCAAAACAAGCATGTCATTGACCCATTAGGGCTAATCAAAAAACGTTGTCTTATGAAGGTCAAAATACTTGAGGGATTGCAGTTGCATCAATCAAGTTATGGCTTTAAATTTCAAAGGAATTTTGGTATAATGTTGTGGATTGATGGGCTTTACGCCCATTTTTCGTTTCTGGTCGATATGTTTGGGAATTAAGGCTCGCCATGCAAGATTTGCATTCGGTTGTTGAAAAGACGGTTACCCAGTTGGGGTATGAGTTGGTTGACTTTGAAGTGGCCAGCCGCGGTAAATTGCTGCGTGTGTTTATCGACAAGCTGAACCCTAAAGATACTAAAGACAGCGTTAACATTGATGACTGTGTGTTGGTAAGCAATCAGCTGGGCAATGTGTTGACCGTTGAGCTGGACATTGATTATGACCGGCTGGAAGTTTCTTCCGCTGGCCTGGATCGTGTGTTGCGTAAAGAAAGTGATTTTGTCCGCTTTATCGGCGAGCGTGCACTTGTTAAGTTGCGCATAGGTATTAAAGATGATGGCCCTAAAGCCACGGCAACGACTTTGCCCAGGAAAACCTTTTTAGGTGTACTGCAAGGTGTTGAAGATGGCAAGGTGAAGATTGAGTGCGATGGCTGGCTGTATAGCTTTTCGCTGGATAATTTAGACAAGGCTCGGTTGAGCCCGATTTTTGATTAATTTGTTTTAATTAATCCGTACGGTGCGTTGGAGATTACGATGAGTCGTGAAATATTGTTGTTAGTTGATGCTCTGGCACATGAAAAGAATGTCAGTAAAGAAGTGATTTTTACGGCATTAGAGCTGGCATTGGCTTCTGCAACTAAAAAGAATCATGAAGAAGGTGCAGACATTCGTGTCGAGATTGACCGCGAAAGTGGTGACTACAGTACTTTCAGACGCTGGCAATATGTCGAGTACGACCTGCTCGAAAGTTCAACTTACCAGTTCGACGAGGAAGATCCGCGAGCAGAAGGTCGCCAGATCGGTGACTATTATGAAGAACCGCTAGAGTCTATTTCTTTTGGTCGTATCGGCGCACAGGCAGCGAAACAAGTGATTTTACAAAAAGTCCGTGAAGCTGAACGTGAGCAAATGATCCAGGACTTTTTAGGCCGTGGCGAGAGCCTGGTCACAGGCGTGATAAAGCGTATGGAAAAGGGGAATGCGATTATTGAAGTAGGTCGCATTGAATGCCTGTTACCGCGTGAAGCGATGATCCAGAAAGAAAACTTGCGCGTTGGTGATCGTGTACGTGCCTATTTGTCACGCGTAGACCGTGGTGGCCGTGGCCCGCAATTGATTTTGTCGCGTATCGCACCAGATTTCCTTAAACGTTTGTTTGAGCTTGAAGTGCCGGAAATTGAAGAAGGTTTGCTGGAGATTCGTTCAGCAGCGCGTGACCCGGGTTTGCGTTCAAAAATTGCAGTGAAAACCAATGACCAGCGTCTTGACCCGGTAGGTACTTGCGTAGGTATGCGTGGATCACGTGTGCAAGCAGTCACCTCAGAACTCGGCGGCGAGCGTGTGGATATCGTGCTGTGGAGCATGGACCCGGCACAGTTTGTAATCAACGCATTGGCGCCTGCTGAAGTAAGCTCCATCGTGGTGGATGAGGATGCACACAGCATGGATGTCGTTGTAAGCGAAGAGCAATTGGCAGTGGCGATTGGGCGTAATGGTCAAAACGTACGCCTGGCTTCAGAATTAACTGGCTGGAGCTTGAATATCCTGACCGAAGAAGCCGCTGCACAGAAGAACCAGGACGAATACGCAAAAATCAGTCAGTTGTTTATTGAAAAACTGGATGTGGATGAAGAAGTAGCAGACATTCTGGTGCAAGAAGGCTTTAGTACGCTGGAAGAAATTGCGTATGTGCCGATCGCAGAAATGGCAGAAATCGACGCGTTTGATGAAGATACCGTGAATGAATTACGTTCACGTGCGCGCGCTGCTTTGCTGACCGAGGCGATCGCCAAAGAAGAGAAAGTTGAAGAAGACACGCATGATTTGATGACGCTTGAAGGCATGGATGCCGACACCGCGCACAAATTATCTGCAAACAACATTCACTCAAGTGAAGATTTAGCTGAGCTTGCAGTGGATGAACTGGTTGAATTGACCGGAATAGATGATGAACGTGCCAAGTCATTAATTATGACCGCACGCGCGCCTTGGTTTAAATAACCTGGCGTTAAAACAACCCGGGTTTAAAAGTCCGGTTTGTAACCTGAGTTTAAGTAATTAGCGGTTTCTTGTAACCCGCCAGGCAAGAATCATGCGTACACCTTAAATTAGAATATAGAGTAATTGAACTGGAGCAGTACATGGCACTTTCAACCGTCGCACAATTTGCCGCAGAGCTGGGTCTTCCAACGACCTTGCTCATCGAGCAACTGAAAAGCGCAGGCGTTAATAAAACGTCTGTGGATGATTTTTTGGAAGAAGGTGACAAGACTGCATTGCTGGATTACTTGCGTAAAGAGCATGGCGCAGCCAATGCCCCAAAAAACAAAATAACGCTGATGCGCAAGCAGAATACCGAAATCAAGAAAACTGATAGCTCAGGTAAAGCACGCACCATTCAAGTCGAAGTGCGCAAAAAACGCGTATTGGAGCGTCCTGAGGAGATCGGGTATGAAGCTCCTGCTGAAGCAGCAATTGAAGAGCCTAGCATTGCCGAGCCAGAAGTGCTGGAAGAGGCGCCAGTAATTGTCCCTGAACCAGAAATCGAAGTGCCTGCGGTAGAAGTTGAGCCGGAACCCGAAGTAGAGCCAGTCGCGGAAGTGGCAGAGCCTGCACCTGAAGCAGAAGCGCCGGTTGCAGCGCCAGCTAAATCCAAAGCCGCAGTGCTATCTGTGCAAGAGATCGCTTTGCGTGAAAATGAAGCGGCACGGCATGCCAAACTGTTGGCGCTTCAGGCAGAAGATGTACAACGCAAACAGGCATTGACACAACGTCGTGCCGAAGAAGAGGCAAAACGTCAAGCGGATGCTGAAGCGGCCAAAAACAAGCCTGCGCCAACAAAACTATCTGAAGGCACGTTGCACAAGCCAGCGAACAAAGTTACTGACAAACCAGCGGAAAGCAAAGATAAAAAGAGCAAGCCTGGTAACCGTGACTGGAACGATAACGAAAACAAAAAACGCGGCATTAAAACCCGCGGTGATGCGCCTGGTGGTGCCTCACAAGGATGGCGCACGCCTAAAGGCAAGCATCACAAGTCAAATAAAGATGACCAGCATGCATTTAATGCACCGACTGAGCCAGTGATCAAAGATGTGATGATTCCTGAGACTATTTCAGTCGCTGACCTGGCACATAAAATGTCAGTCAAAGCAGCTGAGGTGATCAAGGCACTGATGAAAATGGGCATGATGGTTACGATCAACCAGGTGCTGGATCAAGACACTGCCATTATTCTGGTGGAAGAAATGGGGCACAAAGCCCAAGCCGCTGCTGCCAACGATCCTGAGAGTTTCCTCGAGGAAACTGACATGACCGAAGCCGTGATGCAAGCGCGTCCACCGGTCGTAACCGTCATGGGTCACGTTGACCATGGTAAAACATCATTGCTGGATTATATCCGCCGTAGCCGTGTTGCTTCAGGCGAAGCCGGCGGCATTACCCAGCATATTGGTGCTTACCATGTAGAAACACCGCGTGGCATGGTGACATTCCTGGATACTCCAGGCCATGAAGCCTTTACGGCCATGCGTGCGCGTGGTGCCAAGGCTACGGACATTGTCATTCTGGTGGTTTCTGCTGATGATGGTGTCATGCCGCAAACAATTGAAGCGATTCACCATGCAAAAGCGGGTAACGTGCCTATCGTGGTAGCGATCAACAAGATCGATAAACCAGAAGCACAACCAGAACGCGTGAAAAATGAATTGATTACCCATGAAGTGGTGCCGGAAGAGTATGGTGGTGAAGCCATGTTCCGTGAAGTATCTGCTAAAACGGGTAAGGGTATTGATGAGTTACTGGAAGCGGTGCTGTTGCAGGCAGAAGTACTTGAGCTGACAGCTCCGCAGAATACACCGGCTACAGGCCTGGTGATTGAAGGCCGTCTGGATAAAGGCCGTGGACCGGTAACTACCGTATTGGTGCAGTCTGGTATCTTGCGTCGCGGCGATATGTTGCTGGCGGGTACTGCTTATGGTCGCGTTCGCGCCATGCTGGATGAAAACGGCAACGACATTAAGGAAGCAGGTCCTTCTATCCCGGTAGAAGTGTTAGGTTTATCGGATGTGCCTAGTGCCGGTGAAGAAACGATTGTCCTCAACGACGAACGTAAAGCACGTGAAATCGCCATGTTCCGTCAAGGCAAGTTCCGTGATGTGAAACTGGCTAAACAGCATGCAGCCAAACTGGAAAATATCTTTGAACAAATGGCTGAGGGCGCAGTACAAACCCTTAACCTGATTATCAAGTCAGATGTTCAGGGCTCTTTCGAAGCGTTGACTACAAGCTTGCAAAAGCTGTCCACTAAAGAAGTACGCGTTAATATCATTCACACTGCAGTCGGTGCTATTAGCGAGTCAGATGTTAACCTGGCTGCCGCATCTAAAGCTGTCTTGATCGGTTTCAATGTCCGTGCCGATGCTGGTGCGCGAAAACTGGTAGAGACACTTGGTGTCGATTTACGTTACTACAACATCATTTATGAAGCGGTAGACGAAGTCAAAGCGGCCTTGGGCGGTATGTTGCCGCCAGAGCACAAAGAGCAAATGATTGGTACTGTGGAAATCCGCGAAGTCTATCGTATCTCCAAAGTGGGTGCTGTGGCTGGTTGTTATGTGCAGGATGGTATGGTTAAACGTAATGCTAAAGTCCGCTTGCTGCGTAACAATGTCATTATTCATACTGGCGAACTTGACTCACTGAAACGTTTCAAAGACGACGTTAAAGAAGTTAAAAACAACTTTGAATGTGGTCTGTCTCTGAAGAACTACAACGAGATTGAAGTGGGTGATATTCTGGAAGTGTATGAAGTCGTTGAAGTGGCCCGTACACTTTGACTTTAAAAAATCGTCATGATGCGTTGTTGCCATCCAAAAAATGTTCGCTTACATATGCCCAATATGCCGCGCTCCATTTTTTGGCTGACGCCTAGCCTCATTTAGTCTTTTAAAGTCAGGAAAATCAATGGCTAAAGCATTCTCCCGCAATGACCGTGTGTCTGAGCAAATTCGCCGTGAACTGGCGGATTTGCTGATGTTTGAAGTAAAGGATCCGCGCGTGCAAATGGTCACCCTGACCGATGTTGAGGTTGCCGGTGATATGGCGCACGCCAAAGTGTTTTATACCGCAGCAAAAAACAGCAAAGGCCTGCAAGAAGGCCTGGAAAAAGCCGCCGGCTTTTTACGTTCACAGCTAGGTAAACGCATGATGCTACGCACAATGCCACAACTGCATTTTGTGTATGACGAATCGATAGACCGCGGGATGCATATGGATAAGCTGATTGACAAAGCGATCTCCGAGCAAACCCCGGAACAAGCTACACCCGACACTCCCTCGCAAGAATAACTTTCTATGCAAACCAAACGCATCAAACGCGCCGTTCACGGCGTGTTACTGCTTGATAAGCCGCATGGTTATTCATCCAACCAGGCACTGCAAAAAGTTAAATGGCTTTACCAGGCACAAAAGGCCGGACATACCGGCACGCTTGATCCGCTGGCGACTGGCGTGCTGCCTATTTGCCTGGGTGAAGCGACCAAATTTGCCCAGCACCTGACCGATGAAAATAAAACCTACATAGCCACAGTCAAATTTGGCGTCACTACCACTACGGGTGACAAAGAGGGCGATATTGTGCAGGAGTTCGCGTGCAATGTGCAGCCAGGGGAGGTTGAAGCAGTACTGCCTGCCTTGACGGGTGAGATTACCCAAATCCCTCCCATGTATTCTGCCCTCAAGGTGGATGGCAAACCTTTATATGCTTACGCCAGGGAAGGCGTTGAACTGGAACGCAAGCCACGCCAGGTGACTATTTTCGCCATTCAATTACTGGATTGCCAGGATAATATTGCGAATATTGAAGTCACTTGCAGTAAGGGTACTTATATCCGCACGCTGGCTGAAGATATTGGCAAGGCACTAAATGTGGGTGCACACCTGATTGACCTGCGCAGAACGGCCACAGCGACTTACCAGATCGTGCATACGGTAACGCTAGAGGGTTTGGAAGCCATGACGATGGAAGCGCGCGATGCGCTATTATTGCCGGTGGATACTGCGATTAGCGCTTTACCTAAAATAGCGCTGCATGCAGATGCTGCGTATTATTTTAAGCAGGGGAATCCAGTATGGTTACCGGGAATCATTCCAGATGGCGATGTGCGGGTTTATAGTGAAGCGGGCCTTTTTTTAGGCCTCGGTGTACAACTGGCAAACGGAAGAATCGCACCCAAACGCGTCGTAAATTTGTAGCGCTGGGCAGTCGGCTACCAGCTTCTAGTCTCAAATAAAGCTTGAGGAGAGTGGCAATGCATATCCTACGCCATTATTTTATCAGTCTGCTGTTGTTATCCGTTTTGCCCATCGAAGCTCAGTCCACATCGGTGACTGTACTCTATGATGACCGTTTCCTGCTGCATGATACTGGCGCCGGTCACCCGGAAAAGCCAGACCGGCTTGGCTTTATTGTCCAGCATCTAAAAAAACATAAAACCATTAGTCCAAAACTGCGTTGGCCGACATTTTCTGCGGCTACACGTGAACATTTACTTTCCGTTCATCAAGCCAGTTATCTTGATTTGCTGGATGCCGAGCTGCAACAACTGACTCCCGCTCGACCTTATCTTACGCTAAGTACTGGCGACACCGTTATCTCGAAAAAATCACTTGAAGTGGCCAAGCTGGCTAGCGGTGCAGCGATGGCCGGCATTGATGCAGTCATGCAACACAATAGTAAAAGTGCTTTTGCGCTGGTCAGGCCGCCTGGTCATCACGCGACCGCTGATCGCGGCATGGGTTTTTGTATTTACAATCACGTGGCGGTGGCGACGCGTTATGCGCAAAAGAGATATGGTGTGCAGCGAGTGCTGATCGTGGATATCGACGTCCATCACGGCAACGGTACGCAAGACATCTTTGATGAGCATGACAGCGTTTTTTATTTCAGCGCGCACCAGCATCCGCTTTATCCCAGGTCAGGCAGACCAACTGAAAAGGGACATGGCAAAGGGGAAGGCTACACCATAAATGTGGATGTGCCTGTCGGCAGCGATGAAGCTATCATCTTAAAAGCGCTCAATGCACAACTGGAACCAGCCATGCAACGCTTTCGGCCTGAGCTAATTTTAGTCTCGGCTGGACTAGATGCACATCAGAGTGACCTGCTCGGTGGATTAAGCTACACAGACGCAGGCTATGCAGCGATTGCACAAAAGCTGGTCACACTAGCCAACCAATATGCGCAGGGCAGAACAGTTTGGGTGCTGGAAGGCGGATATGTTCCGGAAAACAATGCCAGCGCGGTTGAAGCAATTTTACAAGTACTTATAGACCAATAGACATAATTTTGCAACAAAATTGCATATTAAGTCATATCAGATATGTTAATATATTCAACATGTTAAAGCGGTTTTATACCTATGTGCTCATTTCCGTGCTGTTTGCGTTCACGCAAATTGGCATGGCTGCACATGAAATCAGCCACTTAAACGATCTTAGCAACCAATCACAATCTGATCATCAACACACTGGCGGTGAGCCTTGTACCTTATGCCTGGGCTTATCAGTGATTGCCGGTGGCATGCCACCAACAGCCTTTATTTGCCCGGTCATTGCATGCGATAAACCTCATTACATTTTAACCTCATCAACTGCTGTGCAGTCCTTTACCAAGGTCTATGCTGCACGCGCACCACCCTCTTTTTCTCAGCTTTAATTTCTATTGCTTGCGCCCAGAGCGCACCTGAATCCTTGCCTGCTGATTTGGCAACCGCTGCCCGTGCGGTTGGCCCTAATTGCAGGACGATTAATTGTTGAGAAAGAATGATCATGAATATCGCAAAGCACATCGTACGTGCTCCACATTTACAGCTAAACCCTGTGTGGCTGGCATTAACAACCATCTTAGCCTTTCCAGTTTTAACATTGCATGCCGAAGAGCACAGCCATACACTGGATCTGGACAATGTGCCTATTACCGGTAATCCACTGGGTGTAGGCTCGGATGATATGGTCGTGCCTGTGTCTGTACTTGGCGGGCGCGAATTAAGCTTACGCCGCGAAGGCACCTTGGGTGAAACCTTGAACGGAATTCCCGGCGTGACCGCTACGCAATTCGGCCCCAATGCCTCGCGCCCGATTATCCGTGGTCTCGATGGCGAGCGCGTACGTATCATGCAAAACGGTGTTGGCATCCTGGATGCGGGCTCTCTCAGTTTCGATCACGCTGTGGCGATTGATCCCCTCATTATTGAGCAAGTCGATGTGGTGCGCGGACCTGCAGCATTATTGTATGGCGGCAGCGCAGTCGGTGGTGTGGTCAACGCGATTGATCACCGTATTCCCAAAGAGTCCTTAAACGGTATGACGGGACGTGGCGAAGCGCGTTTTGGCGGGCCGGATAATACGCGTAATGGCGCTGCGGTTGTCGATGTCGGTAACGGTACGTTTGCCATCCATGCCGATGTTTATTCTCGTGAAACCAGTAACCTGGATATTCCAGGTTATGCCGTATCAAAGCGCAAAAGCCTGGCAGATGGAGAGCCGCGCGATAGCAAAGGCAAAGGCAAGTTGAACAATAGCAGCGCGTTATCGAATGGCGGTGCTTTAGGGGCGGCCTGGACATTTGATACCGGCTACCTGGGGGTTTCCTATTCCAGCCTGAACAACAATTACGGTGTAGTGAATGAAGATGATGTGCGCATTGATATGGAACAGCAAAGATGGGAGCTGGCAGGTGAGGTCAGGGAGCTGCGTGGCCCTATCCAGAAGTTGAAGTTACGTATGGCTCATACCGATTACCAGCACGTTGAATTAGAAGGTGGCGAAGTAGGCACTACTTTTAAAAACCGTGGTATGGAGGGTAGCCTGGAAGCGACCCATATCCCTTTGGCAAACATCAATGGCGTCGTCGGTTATCAGTTCCAGAATACCCGTTTCCAGGCGTTGGGTGAAGAGGCATTTGTCCCGAGCGTGGTGACACAAACACAGGCACTCTACGTATACGAAGAGTTGCCGATTGATAGGCATAAAATTACCTTTGGTGGCCGCGTCGGTGAAACCTCGGTGGCTTCCAGTGCTGATGCTGTCTTCACTCAGGCATTTAACAATCGCTTTAATCCCAACAGTTTTGCCTTAGGTGGTTTATATTGCATTGATGACGCATGGAGTGCGACAGCAAACCTGTCCCATAACGAACGTGCACCTAGCTATTTTGAGCTGTATGCCAATGGCGAGCACGTGGCAACCGGGCAGTTTGAAGTCGGTAACGCCAACCTTGATAAAGAAGTTTCCAACGGTATTGATGCGCAATTAAAGTGGAAGGCCAACGGCCACAGTATTACGCTGGGTGCTTACGCGACGCGTTTTCAGAACTTCATTGGCCTGTTGAATACAGGCGAAACTGATCCCGGCACAGGTCTGGCGATTGCCAACTTCACTGCCGTGCCGGCCATGTTTAAAGGGTTGGAGCTGGAAGGAAAGTTTGCCCTTAACGACGAATGGACGCTCAAGATGCGGGGCGATTATGTGCACGCCAAAGACACACGTAACAACGAGTATCTGCCGCGCATTTCGCCATTACGCCTAGGCGGCGGACTGGATTACCGGTTAGGTAACTGGAATGCGCGCATGGATGTGTTGCATGCCTTCAAACAAAATGATGTCGCTGAAAATGAACTGAAAACGGATGGCTATACCAACCTGAGTGCGTTACTGGCTTACAAGCTGCCAGTAAAATATCACGTAGAGTTATTTGCTAAAGCAAATAACCTGCTGAATGATGAAATCCGTGAGCATGCTTCTTTCCTCAAGGATATCTCTCCGGCAGGCTCACGTTCGGTGTTGATAGGGGCCAGGGCTGATTTCTAAAAGTTAAAGGCAATAAAAAGGGTTGGCAATTGCCAACCCTTTTTATTTAGTTAATCCATTAACCAAACAGGATCAGTCCCCAGACGATACCGAGATTGATCAGTGCCAGTAAAACAGCGGCACTGCCAATATCCTTGGCACGTTTGGCCAGCGCGTGGCGCTCAATCGAGACACGGTCAACCACGGCTTCGACCGCAGAATTCAGTAATTCTACGATCATAACCAGCATGACGCTGCCTACCATCAGAATGCGGTGCAAAGCTTCAGCTTCCAGGTAAAACGCCAGTGGAATCAGCACTAGGGATAACCAGACCTCTTGCCGGAAGGCATCTTCGTGCTGGTAGGCGGCTTTGAACCCATCCATGGAGTAACCGAATGCATTCACCAGGCGACGGATGCCGGTTTTGCCCTTAAACGGGCTTTCTTCATGTGACGGGGAGGGTTTGTTTTGCATGGATTATCTCTAAAAATCTACATCACATTTTAACATGCGCTATGATAACGCTTTTAGCAGTGTAATGAGGGTTAACATGGCAAGAATGGTGCAGTGCGTGAAACTGGGTAAAGAGCTGGAGGGGATGGATTTCCCGCCATATCCTGGTGAGCTGGGTAAAAAGATTTATCTGCATGTGTCTAAAGAAGCATGGGCAGGGTGGCTGAAACAGCAAACCATGCTGGTCAACGAGAACCGCCTGAGCCTGGCCGATGCCAGTGCCAGGAAATATCTTGCTGAGCAAACTGAAAAGTATTTCTTTGGGGATGGTGCGGATGTGGCCACTGGCTATGTTCCACCCAGTGCTTAATTAGCCGGGCATAAAAAAAGCACTCTTCGGAGTGCTTTTTGTTTTAATAATTAAGACATGGTTTCGCGTTTGATGTCTTCCAAGCTGGTATGGCGGATATCTTTACCTTTAACCATATATACCACATATTCAGAGATATTTTTTGCATGGTCCCCGATACGCTCAATCGCTTTTGCCACAAACAGCACTTCAAGTGACATCGAGATTGTGCGTGGATCTTCCAGCATAAAGGTAATCAGCTGACGCATGGCTGCACGGAACTGCTCGTCAACCTGCTCGTCCTGCTTGGCGACTTCAACAGTCTGGCTGACATCCAGGCGCGCGAATGAGTCCAGTGAAGTACGCAGCATTTCACGCACCAGGCCAACCATGGATTTAATCTCGTTGAATCGAGGTTTGTACATGCGGTCCTGCTCATAAATACGCTGAGCGGTACGGGCAATCTTGGTGGCTTCATCACCAATGCGTTCCAGGTCAGTAATGGTTTTCACCATCATCATAATCATGCGTAAGTCACGTGCCGCAGGCTGGCGGCGGGCAATGATATGGCTACAGTCTTCATCGACTTGCACTTCCAGTGCATTGACGCGTGCATCACGTGCCATCACATCTTTAGCCAGATTAACATCCGCTGTCGTCAGTGATTCCAGCGCATTCACAATTTGCTGTTCGACCAACCCCCCCATTTCCAGAACCTTGGCGCGTACCGATTCCAGTTCAACATCATATTGTTTTGAGGTGTGTTCAAATTGCATGACGTAATTTCCTAATTATTGTGCCCGCTAGGTTATCAGTACAATATGACAACTTTATGATAGTGATTGGCGGGGTGGTTTCAATTATTTGGTCAGGGTTTTAACGCCATTTGGCGTCGCCAGCAGCAAAACGTTTGCAGGACGTGCCGCGAACAGGCCGTTAGTAACTACACCCACAATTTGATTGATTCTGGTTTCCAGTTCGATTGGATCGCTGATCGTCAGGCCGTGCACATCGAGAATGATGTTGCCATTGTCGGTCGTGAAGTCACGCAATTTTGGCTGACCGCCGAGTTTGACCAATTCACGCGCTACCTGGCTACGCGCCATAGGCAGCACTTCAACTGGCAACGGGAATTTACCCAGCACTGGAACAAATTTGCTTTCATCGCAGATACAGATAAAGGATTTAGCCACAGCTGCCACGATTTTTTCACGGGTCAGCGCACCGCCGCCACCTTTAAGCATATGCAAATGCTCGGTAATTTCATCAGCGCCATCCACATAAATATCCAGGCTGTCGACACTGTTTAAATCAAATACTTCAATGCCATGGTCGCGCAAACGTTTGGCCGTCGCTTCCGAGCTGGCGACAGCACCTTCGATTTTGTGTTTAACTTTGGCTAATTCATCAATGAAAAAGTTGGCGGTTGAACCTGTACCCACGCCGATAATGCCATCTTTTACATAGGTAATTGCTGCTTTAGCTACTTCCAGTTTAAGTGCGTCTTGTTGTGCTTTATCCAATGCCATCTGCTTCAATCCTTGATTAATTCTTTATAATACAAACAATTCCCTATCATACACTGCAACCTTGCGGTTTTAAAACCTTAAAGCATTTGATGACCACCGACTACCGCGAAAAAATCGAACACTCCCAAGTCTATGCCGTTGCCCGCCACACGCCGCTGGATATCATGCCAAACCTGTCTGCCAGACTGAGAAATAAGGTCTTGCTCAAGCGTGAGGACATGCAGCCGGTATTCTCATTCAAATTGCGCGGCGCCTATAACAAAATGGCTAATCTGCCGCAGGAATCGCTTGCGCGTGGCGTGATTTGCGCGAGTGCAGGTAACCATGCGCAAGGCGTCGCCCTGAGCGCGCAAAAGCTGGGCTGTCGTGCCGTGATTGTGATGCCGACCACAACTCCAGCAATCAAGATCAATGCGGTACGGGCGCGTGGTGCCGAGGTAGTGTTGTTTGGCGATAGCTATTCTGACGCGTATGCGCATGCGCTCGAAGTTGAAAAAAGCGAAGGCCTGACCTTTGTACACCCATACGATGACCCGGATGTGATTGCCGGGCAAGGCACGATTGCCATGGAAGTTTTGAAGGACCATCCTGAACCTATCGAGGCGATTTTCTGTTGCGTGGGTGGTGGCGGTTTGCTGGCGGGTATTGCCGCCTATGTCAAAGCATTGCGGCCTGAAATCAAGGTCATTGGGGTGGAAGCGCAAGATGCCGAAGCCATGACCGAATCGCTCAAAACTGGCCAGCGCATCATGCTGGAGCAAGTCGGCTTGTTTGCCGATGGCGCCGCTGTAAAGCAGGTTGGAGAGCATACCTTTGCACTGGTGCAGCAATATGTCGATGAGATGATCGTGGTCGATAACGATGAGATCTGTGCCGCGATCAAAGACGTGTTTGAAGACACGCGCAGTATTTTGGAGCCCGCTGGCGCACTGGCTGTAGCGGGATTGAAAGCCTATGCTGAACGGCATCAACTGCAAGGCAAAAGCCTGGTAGCCGTTGCTTCCGGCGCCAATATGAACTTTGACCGCCTGCGGTTTATTGCCGAGCGGGCCGAGTTGGGTGAGCACCGCGAAGCAGTGTTTGCAGTGACGATTCCCGAAACACCTGGTGCTTTTAAATCCTTCTGCCGCTTGCTGGGCAACCGCAACATTACTGAATTCAATTACCGTTATTCCGACGCAAAAAATGCGCATATTTTTGTTGGGGTGTCGGTGCAAAATCCGAATGAACCGGCTGAAATTACCCGCGCGTTGGATGCTGCAGGCCTGAAAGCTTTGGACCTGACTGGCAATGAAATGGCCAAATTGCATCTGCGCCACCTGGTCGGCGGACATGCGCCACAGGCGCGCAACGAAGTTGTTTACCGGTTTGAGTTTCCGGAAAAACCCGGCGCATTGATGAACTTTCTTGAATCTATGGGTCACAACTGGAACATCAGCTTGTTTCACTACCGCAATCATGGCGCCGACTTTGGCCGTGTGCTGGTCGGCATGCAGGTGCCACAGGAAGACAAAGCGGCTTTCGAGCAATTTCTGAAGCAGCTTGGCTATCCCTACTGGGATGAAAGTAACAATCCTGCTTATCAGTTATTCCTGGGCTAAATATTTTTGGTCTTTATCAGCCAATGTGGTGGTTTATATCAACCATTTCATATTGGTGTTAGATCGAAATTGGCGGTATGCAGTGCCTTGGTAGCTGAGAATGAATTTTGCTGGTGTCATTAAACTTAAATAATAATCAGGAGATAGATTGCATGTTGAATTCACCTTTAGCGCGTCGCGCGCGTACCAGTTTGCTGTTGCTGGCATTGGTCGCCACTGTGGCTGCCTGTAACAAACCGGAAGAGCCTGCTGCTGAAGCTGTAGCGCCGGCCTCTGATAATCTGAGCGCCGGCCCGGTAGCTTATGTATCTACGCAAGATGCTGGTGTAGACGTGATTGACCTGGTGACCATGCAAGTGTCCAAACAGTTGAACGTCAAAGCTGAAGGTCCGCGCGGTTTGGCGGTGACTGACGACGGCAAGAAGCTGATTGTCGCCACTAAAGATAACGAAAGCATCTCTGTGATTGATACTGCGACCGGTGAAGTGTTGCAGCAAATCAATGTGGGCAAGAATCCTGAGTTCGTACGCGTGAGTGGCAACTATGCTTTCGTGTCTTCAGAACCTAGCGCTAAAGGCGGGCCTCCACCAAAAGCGGGTGAAGAAGACGATGACGATGATGACGAAGAAAAAATCCCGGCAAAAATCGCTGTGGTTGATTTAACCAAAGGTGAAAAAGTACGCGAAATCACTGGCGGCCCGGAAACTGAAGGGATTGAATTTTCAGCCGATGGCAAGCAACTGGTCATCACCAACGAGGCTGACAATACTGTCACCGTACACAACATCGAAACCGGCGAATTGATCAAAACCGTGCAGACGCATAGCCATGGTGATCGCCCTCGCGGCATCAAGGTTTCTCCAGACGGAAATACCTACCTGGCAACGCTGGAGTTCGGTAATAAATTCCTGGTGCTGGATAAAGAGTTTAATGTGGTACGCACAGTAGACACTGCCGAAACACCGTATGGGATTGCCTATGATGCGAAAGGCGACCGCATTTTTGTTGCGACAAACAAAGCTAAATTGCTGCAAGTGTTTGATGCCAAAACTTTTGAGAAAATCAAAGAAGTACCTACCGGTAACCGTTGCTGGCATTTCAGCTTTACGCCAAATAACAAAGACATTCTGTTGGCGTGCGGTAAATCTGATGCAGTGCTGGTGATTGATGCAGAAAAACTTGAAGTCACCAAGCAGATCGCTGTTAAAAATATGCCTTGGGGCGTAGTGACCTATCCGAAAGCCATGGGTAGCCTGGAAAACGCGAAGTAATCGCTAACTCCGGAAACAAAAAAAGCCCGCAAAATGCGGGCTTTTTTATTCATTTATTTTTATAGATTCTGACAGCAGTTATGCAGTGCGTTTTTTAATCCAGAAAGTAAAAATGCCATCACTCTCTTGCAATTCAAGTAAGGTGTGGCCGGTCTGGCGGCAAAACGCATCGAAATCTTTTTTTGAGCCAGGGTCAGTCGCCATGATCTTCAGCACTTGCGCCGGGGCTAAATCATTCAAGGCCTTTTTACAGCGCAAAATAGGCAAAGGGCAATTCAAGTTACGTGCATCCACTTCTTTATCGCTTACCATTTGAATGTCCTGGAATGAATTTTTAACTACGCAGGTTCAATCGGCAAGCCTGCGCCTGCCCATGCCAATATGCCACCCGCGAGGTGAGAAACGTCAGCACAGCCTTGCGCAAGTGCGAATTCACCTGCAGATACCGAGCGTACGCCACTGCGGCAATAAAACACCAGTTTTTTATCTTGCGGCAGTTGACTAAACGCGGTGGCTAGATTGCCCAAAGGTACATGTAGTGCACCAGGCAATATGCCGGAGACCAGCTCGTGATCATTGCGGATATCAATCAGCAATACCGAAGGGTCATTCAATAAGGGGTGTAAATCATCCGGTGTTAAGTGTTTTAATGACATCAACAAACCCAGGAGTAATATGCCGGGAGGCATGGAAGAAGTGGTGGCCAGAGGCAGAATCGAACTGCCGACACGAGGATTTTCAATCCTCTGCTCTACCGACTGAGCTATCTGGCCAACAACAATTCAGGTCGCCCCGAATTGCAAGAGGCGCATTATAGCAAAGTTATTCGCGTATGCACACAAAAGATAAAAAAATTACTGACATGCCTGTCATGCTTTTGTTGTGCCAGTTATTAAAGCGATAGCAGGGTTTGTTTAGAAGTATGAAATCTATTGAAATCATCCTGGTCTCAGCTTCTTCCATCTTAATCATCAGTGATGAATTATTCAGTGCAACAATGGATTGTGATTGCGGTCACACCTTTTAACAGAGTGCTTTTGAGGTATTTTAAGGTTGCTTCATCTCAGCATTCATAAGTTGGTCAAATAAAAACAGGATAAATGTATGTCAAATTCGGTCATGATTCTAGGTGAAGTATTGGGAGATGTTTTTCCCGAGCAAACCATTATCGGCGGCGCGCCTTACAATGTGGCACGGCACTGTCATGCCTTCGGGCTGGATGTGCATCTCTTAACCTCAGTAGGTAAAGATGCTCTGGGTCAACGTATATTAGATGAAATGCACCATAAGGGCTTGTCTACCAAAGGCGTACAGCAGCATGCCGCATTGCCAACCGGGCAGGTGCACGTACATTTTGAGCAACACGGGCATCGCTTCGAAATCCTGGATAATCAGGCTTATGATGCTCTGGATTGGCTGCCGGTAGAGGCATTAACCCAGCAATACACACCCGAGCTGATTTATTTTGGCACCCTGGCACTCAGGCACGCACCTATGCAGGGCGTGGCGGAACAATGGTTAAAGCTCTGTGATAGCGCCATGGTGTTTTGCGATATTAATCTGCGTGAGCCCTGGTACGACAAAACCAATGTGGCGTTAGCCTTGCAGGCGGCGGATGTGCTGAAGATTAATCATGAAGAATTGCCAGAAGTATCCAGATTGCTAGGTTTGCCGCAAGCGCCAGACCTGGATGCGCAAGCCAGGCAGTTGCTGGATACATTTAAGCTAAGTGAAATGTTTGTCACTTGTGGCGAGCAGGGCAGCTTTTGGCTGGATGAAAATGGTAGCAGTTTCCGTGAGGCGCCAGTGCCATTAAAAACAGCATTCGTCGATAGCGTGGGTGCAGGAGATGCTTACACCGCCATTGTGATACGTGGCCTGCTAGCCGATATGCCTAGGCAAACCATGCTTGCGGATGCGGCCAAATTTGCCGCCGCTATTTGTGGTATCCGTGGCGCAGTGCCTGAAAGCGCAGCGTTTTATAAAGATTTTGCTTAGTAACATCAGTACCAAACGCCTAAAAAAATAGCAAAAACAGAAACTTACTTAAACAAATTTCTTTGCAAGGTGAGTCTTTGTCTCTATAATGCTCGGTTCGAGTAAATTGAATGTCGACGCGGTAGGCAAATAGGTTGTCTGGCTGCAGCGATATTGACGCTAATTAGGAAAATAAAGATGGCTGTTACCGCAGAACAATCCGCAAAGATTATTAAAGAATTCCAACGCAGTCCAGGCGACACGGCTAGCCCAGAAGTACAAGTTGCTTTGTTGACTAACCGTATTACATACCTGACTGAGCATTTCAAAGCTAACAAAAAAGACAACCACTCACGTCGTGGTCTGTTGGCAATGGTTAGCCAACGTCGTAGCCTGTTAGATTACCTGAAAGGTAAAGACGTTAGTCGTTATCAGACATTGATTGAGCGTCTGAACCTGCGTAAATAATTTGGTTAAAGTGACGAAAATTACAGCTCACTTTTAACGAAATAAAAGCCGATGGCATGGTGCTTGCCTCGGCTTTTTTGTTTTTAAAATCCCTGGAATGTTCGAAATAATCAGGGATAAAAATCACCACTGGGGTGGCTTCTGTGGGTATGTTTTGTTCATTAAAACAAAAGCGCACTGACAGAAGTCACCGCATATCGCGAAACGCGGAATAAATGCTTATTCCAAGTTTCTATTGTTGAGATTGGCTATTAGGTAGTGAATAGCCATGGTAGAAAAGGAAAACTAATGTTTGAAATTACTAAAAAAAGCATCCAGTTTGGTGCGCACACCCTGACAATTGAGACAGGTGAAGTGGCACGCCAGGCAGATGGCGCCGTGATGGTGAGCTACGGAGATACTGTGGTACTGGTTGCAGCTACTGCGAAAACAACAGTCAAAGAGGGCCAGGACTTTTTTCCTCTGACTGTGGATTACCAGGAAAAAACCTATGCGGCAGGTCGCATTCCGGGTGGATACTTCAAACGTGAAGGCCGCCCTTCTGAAAAAGAAACATTGACCGCGCGTCTGATCGACCGCCCTATGCGTCCTTTATTCCCAGACGCCTTCTACAATGAGGTGCAAATCGTAGCCACCGTATTGTCTTACGATCCTGAAATCGATGCTGACATTCCAGCCATGATTGGTGCTTCAGCTGCGATCGCATTGTCCGGCATCCCATTCTACGGCCCTATGGGTGCTGCTCGCGTGGGTTACATTAACGGCGAATACGTTTTAAACCCAACCGCTTCACAGCTGACCGAGTCAGCACTGGACCTGGTAGTGGCTGCGACTGAAACTGCTGTAATGATGGTTGAATCCGAAGCTAAAGAGTTGCCGGAAGACATCATGCTGGGTGCAGTTGTTTACGGTCACGAGCAAATGCAATCTGTGATTAAAATCATTAACGAACTGGCTAACGAAGCTGGTAAAGATGCCTGGGACTGGACAGTACCAGAACCAGACACTGCATTGATCGAAAAAATCTCGTCAATTGCTTTTGATGACATCAATGCGGCATTCAAAATCAAATCCAAAGGCGAGCGTTCTGCCAAGCTGGATGAAGTGAAATCACGCGTGATGAGCACTTTAATCACCGAAGAAACTTCTACACTCGAAGCCAACAAGATTAAAGACGAATTCTTCAAGCTGGAAGCGAAAACCGTACGTAGCCAGATCCTGAATGGCGAGCCACGTATTGATGGCCGTGACACCCGCACCGTGCGTCCTATCGTGATCCGCTCTGGTGTATTGCCACGCACGCACGGTTCTGCACTGTTTACCCGTGGTGAAACACAAGCGCTGGTAGCAACTACTTTGGGTACCGGTAAAGATGAGCAAACCATTGATGCCTTGGGTGGCGAGTACTACGACAGCTTCATGCTGCACTACAACATGCCTCCGTTCGCCACTGGTGAAACTGGCCGTGTAGGTACGCCAAAACGCCGCGAAATTGGCCATGGCAACCTGGCTAAGCGCGCATTGAAAGCAGTATTGCCAGCCAAAGGTGATTTTGATTACACCATTCGTGTCGTTTCTGAGATCACTGAATCTAATGGATCCAGCTCTATGGCTTCTGTCTGTGGCGGTTGCTTGTCCATGCTGGACGCTGGCGTGCCACTGACTGCGCATGTTGCCGGTGTGGCGATGGGCCTGATTAAAGAAGGCAACCGCGTCGCGGTGCTGACTGACATTCTGGGTGACGAGGATCACCTGGGTGATATGGACTTTAAAGTAGCAGGTACCGATAAAGGGATTACTGCACTGCAAATGGACATCAAAATCACCGGCATCACAGCACAGATCATGCAAGTCGCCCTGGCACAGGCCAAAGAAGGCCGCGCGCATATCCTGGGCCTGATGAAAGAGGCTGTGTCTGGTGTAAACACCGAAATGTCACAGTTTGCGCCACGTATCATCTCCATGAAAATCAATCCGGACAAAATCCGTGACGTGATTGGTAAAGGCGGTTCCGTGATCCAGGCGCTGACTAAAGAAACCAACACCAGCATCGATATCGAAGAAGACGGTACCGTGAAAATCGCCTGCACCAGTGCAGAAGAAGGTGCTGAAGCGCAACGTCGTATTGCTGCGATTACCGCTGAAGTCGAAATTGGCCAGGTTTACGAAGGCCCAGTGGTCAAGATCCTTGATTTCGGTGCTGTAGTGACATTGTTGCCAGGTAAAGATGGCCTGGTACATATTTCACAAATTGCACACGAGCGTGTGAAAGCAGTAGGTGATTACCTCAAAGAAGGCGACATCGTGAAAGTTAAAGTGGTTGAGTTAGATGACAAAGGTAAAGTGCGCTTAAGCATCAAAGCCTTGATCGACCCGCCTGCAAGAGAAGAAACACCAGCTGCTGAGTAATTAGCAGTGAAGAAAAAAGCCCGCGCAAGCGGGCTTTTTTATTGAGTTTACAAGCTTGCGCAATCGCGCTGATATCCTGAGCAGATAATGTCGCCAACTGTAGAAGATCGTAATCACACAAGCAAAGAAATTTCAGGGCAGATTCCTTCTGAGAAGCACTTTGTTAAGCGGAACGACCATCGTAATGTTGCACAGGGATACTGCCCAGATCGATATCCTCAATGCAGCGGATATTGATAGCAGCCATGGCATTGCCTTTCGCATCCATACCCTGACCATAAGGGTGAATGCCGCATATGGGACAGAAATGATGTTTGATGACGTGTTTATTGAATGTGTAAGTGCTGATAGCGGACTCAGGAGTCAGCAACTTTAATTCTGTGAAGGGTACAAACCAGAGCAAAGACCCCTTGCGCTGACAAAGGGAACAGTTACAGGCTAACGCGCCGGTGATTTCACCTTGCACCTCAAATGCAATATTGCCGCAATGGCAGCTGCCTTTACAGGTCATGACCTTTCTCCTTTCATCGTTCTGATAGCCATTTGTACATCACCAGTGCATCCACATAGCCCCTGCTTGGATGTCTGAATGCTTTTGGTAACCTGCCTACTGTTTCAAATCCCAGTTTGGACCATAAGCGCACAGCACCTTCATTACTGGAGGCAACAAAGTTGAACTGCATGGCCTGGTAACCCAATGATTTTGCCAATTGCTGCGAGTGCTCGCACATGGTTGTCGCAAGACCTAAACACGCGCAGCGGATGACACCATATAACCGCAATTGCAGACATGATCACCGCCACCAGGCTGGTTGGTTTTGATGTAATAGCTACCTAATATCTGCCCGTTTTCTTCTGCGACAAAGGTTTTTCGTGGCGTCTCCATCCATAATGTAATCGCCTGTTCCCGGGTTGTGTCACGCGGGTAGGCATAGGTTTCTCCAGCAGAAACGATCTCATGGAAAAATGGCCAGATCTGCTCAAAGTCTGCCAGAGTTGCTTCACGGATATGCATCGATGACTTTCTTCTGTAAGTCTTGTGTTACAGCAATTTGCTACCTAAAGGCACTTCATGTTCCGGCATGCACAATGTGACATTGCCTTCCGCATCGTGAAAGCCAGTGACCAGGCATTCAGACATAAACGGCCCAATTTGTTTAAGGGGAAAATTGACCACCGCGACGACCAGTTTTCCTACCAGTATTTCCGGGGTGTAGTGCGCTGTGATTTGGGCACTGGATTTGCGGATACCAATCTCAACACCAAAATCGATTTGTAACTTATAGGCGGGTTTACGCGCTTCGGGAAATATCTCTGCAGAAAGTACGCGTCCCACGCGTAACTCTACTTTGGTGAAGTCACTCCATTCGATTTGATTCATTTTTGCGATAAGTCTAGTTAGCGAATCAGCCCAGAGATCGCTTTGAACTGCGGATGCGTTGCGCCTTGCATAGGCTCGAATAACACAGATTCTGTATTGGTAATGATGCAGCCAGCTGCCTGTAATCTCGCCAACGCATTTAAACGATGGGCTTCATTGCGTGAGATCACTGCGTCTTCAACCAAAAATACCTGCTTGCCGGAAGCCAGTGCATCTAATGCGGTTTGCAATACACAGATGTGGGCTTCCAAGCCAAACAGTACAACTTGTGGTGCGACGCTGACGGAAGATTCCTGCAAGGCTGCTTCATGCCAGGCGGAGAAAGCCAGCTTGCCGAAACGTGGTGTGTACTCTGGTAACAGAGCCTGCAATTCCGGCAGCGTTTCGCCCAGTTTTTCCGGATACTGCTCAGTCACCCATAGGGGAATATTGAGGAGTTGTGCGCCCTGGATCAGTCGCTGAATGTTATTCACCACGGCGGACATGGCGTCTTTTTGCATGGCTGCACATAAGCGTGTTTGCACATCGACCAGCATCCAGACGGCGTCCGTGCTTGCTATGATGGTATTCATACTATTTCCTTGCCAATTGCTGGTCTATATCCTGCAAATCCGCTTCCGATACAATGCCACTGGCGGTTTTGAGGCGGATGATATTGACCAGATAGTTGTAGCGAGCCTGCAATAAGTCACGGTTGGCGCTGAAATATTGCTGTTGTGCGTTGAGCACATCTACGCTAGTGCGTATACCGACTTCGTAACCTAGCTGGGTGGAGTCCATCTGGCTCTGGCTACTTTTGAGCGCCTGCTCCAGCGCTTTCACCTGGGCGATGCTGGTATTCAGGTTCAAATAGGCGCGCTGGGTTTCCAGTGTGGTCTGGCGCAATGCATTCTGCAAGTCATCAAGTGCTTTTTGCCGGTTAAAAGCGGCCTGTCGCACGCGCGAGGTAACGGCGCCTCCCTGGTATAGCGGCATGGAGACTTCCACACCAATACTGGCGCTTTTCAGGTCGCCGCCAAATCCGTACTGGCCGCCATTGCTGTAACTATCCTGGTAGCTGGCAACCGCATCCACTGCCGGGTAATGTCCGGCCCGCGCAATTTCAATGTCTTTTTCACTTACCTGCACGGTTTCCTGCTGGATCTGGATATTGAGGTTGCTGGCATTAGTGACATCCTGCCACTCCTGCATGGCTTTCAGATTGGATGTGACCTGTATATCTTCGCGAACGCTTGCGAGTTGTTCAGGCAGTTTGCCTGTGATCGCCTGCAGGCTGCGTCTGGCAATTTCCATGTCATTTAGAGCAGAAAGTTCTTGCGCGGCAATCAGGTCATAACGTGCCTGCGCTTCGTTAACATCGGTCACGGTGGCGGTGCCTACTTCAAAATTCGCGTTTGCCTGTTGCAACTGGCGTTGAATGGCTTTTTTCTGCGCTTCGATCAAGGTGATGCGATCTTGCGCAAGCAACATATCAAAGTAAGCCTGCGTAGTGCGCAACATCAGCCCTTGCTGGGCAAGGTGAAATTGCTTGTCTGCAATGCTGACCTGCACTTTGCTCTGGTCTATGCGTTCCAAGTTTTCTTTGCGAAAAATTGGTTGCCTGGCTTGCAGCTGGGCCTGGTAGCCTTCAAAGTTATTGCGTCCGCCGGGGAAAGGTGCCGGACTACCAATAATCTTTAAATCGGTACGGTTGGCATTGGCGCCCGCCAGAAAATTAACCGAAGGCCGATAGCCGGCCTTGGCTTGTTCTATGATTTCCTGCGCGGCCTGATTCGCACTCCCAGCAGAAGCGAGCACCGGGTCATTGGCTTTGGCTTCCTGATACACGTCCATCAAGCTTTGTGACGCTGCCAGAATGGCTTGCGGTATGCACAAGGCGGTCAGTAGCAAAACCCGTGACAAGATATTCATAGCGCGTTAATCTAGCTTAGAAAGAGAATGCTTGTGCTTGCGGTGCGTTCTGCATTTCTGTCAGGCTGGTCTCAAACAGCACGTCCTGTTTGTAGCTGTGCTCTGCCAGGCGCTGGATCAAGGTTGCCTGCATGACCGGGGCTTTACCCAGCACAATCAGCATGCGGCCACCTATGCTCAGCTGGCGACGGACGCCTTCAGCCTCTACCGGGCTTGAGGCAGTGAACACAATCGCGTCAAACGGCGCATTGGATTCCAATCCGCTATGACCATCAGCTTCTATCACCTGCACATTATGGATGCCTTGTTTGCTCAGGTTCTGGCTGGCTAATTCACACAAGTCAGGGAATATCTCAAGCGCGGTCACTTGCGCAGCGTGTTGCGCCATCAAGGCCGCCAGGTAGCCACTGCCAGCGCCTATCAGTAATACTTTGTCCGTCGCTTGCAATTGCAAAGCCTGTAAAAAACGGCCTTCCACTTTAGGGCTCAGCATTTGCTGATCATGCGCCAAGGGAATCTCAATGTCGGCAAAGGCTAGCCCGCGATAAGCATCTGGGACAAAGTTTTCACGCGGGATACTGTTGAGTGTTGCCAGTACTTTAGGGTCCAGCACCTCCCAGGTGCGGATCTGTTGCTCAATCATGTTAAAACGTGCGGTTGCCTGGTCTGTCATGGTCTAGTCCTGTGTGTAAGTTCAATGTCCATCTAGTTGCAGAATTCAAGGCAATTACCTTTTAAATCCTGCCCTGCATTTAATGCCTGTCTGGTCTCAGTATTATAGTTTATTGCGTCATCATTTCGCGGTTCTTGCGGTAAGCCTTGCCCAGAATGTATACAGGGCTGGTACAAACAAAATGGTAAGCACAGTAGCCACTGCCAAGCCGCCCATAATGGCGACGGCCATCGGTCCGAAGAACACACTGCGTGTCAGCGGAATCATCGCCAAAATGGCAGCGGCGGCAGTGAGCACGATAGGCCGGAAGCGGCGTACGGTAGATTGCACAACTGCCTGTTCCAGCGAAGCACCTTCGGCGATATCCTGGTTAATCTGGTCGACCAGAATCACCGAGTTGCGCATGATCATGCCGGATAATGCAATGCTGCCGAGCATGGCCACAAAGCCAAACGGCATATTAAACAGCAACAGGGCGAAGGTGATGCCTATCATCCCTAATGGGGCAGTGAGCACCACCAGTAATACATTCGAGATACTGCGTAACTGCAACATCAGTAAAGTAAATACCGCCGCGAAAAACAAGGGCACACCTTTGGCCACTGATTTGGCACCTTTGGCTGATTCTTCTATCGCACCGCCAGTTTCTACAGTCACGCCAGCAGGCAGCTTTTGCAGTATGGGCTGAATCGCTTTCGTGATTTGTGTAGACACTACCGGCGCTTGCATATTGCCTCGTAAGTGGGCGCGCACCGTGAGCGAAGGCACGCGATTACGCCGCCAGATCACGCCTTCTTCAAACCCGTCATGGATATTGGCAACCTGCGCCAGGGGGACACGCTCGCCACGTTGGCTTAATACCGTGAGTTGCGCCAGTTGCGAGAGCTTGCTGTGTTCTGCCCCGGTACTGCGCATCACCAGGTCTATCCGTTCATTGCCTTCCCTGAATTCGCTGACTACTTGTTCGTAATACTGCGTATTCAGCAATTGCGCGATATCAGGCGAACTCACCCCTAACAGCCTGGCTTTGTGCTGGTCGATATCCACATGAATCACTTTACTTGGCTCTTCCCAGCCTAGCTGTACGTTACGCAAATGTGGGTTGGCGCGCATGGCATCGGCAATCTTGTGTGCAACCTCCCTGATTGCCGGCAGATTCTGCCCGTCGACACGAAATTGTACCGGGAAACCCACTGGCGGACCATTTTCCAGCCGCAGGATAGATGCGCGCAGTTGCGGGAAGTCATGTTCGAACAATGTCAGCAGGTCGTTACGTAAAGCTTCCCGCTGTTGCAAGTTGCCACAGAGAATCACCAGTTGCGCAAACGCGCGATGAGGCAGTTGCACATCCAGGGGCAAATAGTAACGCGGGGCTCCTGAGCCGACATAAGACACTACATTTTGTAGCGGCGCGTGATTTTTTTGCCATTGCTGTAACCAATGCTCAAGCTTTTTCACCGCCTCATCGGTGGACTGGTCACTGGCATTTTCGGCCAGGCGCAAATCGACCACAATTTCCAGCCGGGTGGAGTCTGGAAAAAACTGCTGTTGTACTTTGCCAAAACTGAACATGGACACTGCAAACAGAATGATAGTGGCGATAATGACAAGACCTTTGTGCATCACACACCAGCTGACAATATTTTGTAGACGTTTATAAAATTTGGTCTCATAGATATCGTGGTGGTGAGCGCTTGCTTCGCTTTCAGGCTTGTTTTTAAAACCCAGGAAATACTTTATTTTTTGCATTACTCCGCCAGGCGCCCTGGTTTGTTGTGCAGCATCAGGTAACAGGTGATAGCCTAAAAACGGCACGACGATCACCGCAGCCACCCATGATAAAGTCAACGCAATTGCGGATACCTGGAAAATGGAACGGGTATATTCCCCGGTTGAGGACACTGCAATAGCAATCGGCAAAAAACCGGCTACAGTGACCAGCGTGCCGGTCAGCATAGGCATCGCGGTGGAGGTGAATGCAAATGAGGCCGCGTCCATACGCGCCCAGCCCTGTTCCATTTTCGATGCCATCATCTCTACCGCAATAATGGCATCATCCACTAACAAGCCCAATGCCAGAATCAAGGCCCCTAGCGAGATTTTGTGCAAGCCTATGCCAAACCAGTCCATCATCAGGAAAGTGCCTGCGAGTACGATCGGGATTGCCACCGCGACCACGATGCCGGTCCGCCAGCCTAGAGAGAGCAGGCTGACTGCCAGCACAATGATCAAGGCTTCGGTCAGGGAATGTACAAAGTCTTGTACCGAGTGCTGGACAATATCCGGCTGTGACGTTACAGGGTGCAGTTGCACACCTACCGGAAGCTGTTTTTGCACGCTGGTGATGTTTTGTTGCAACGCTTCACCCAGTGCAATCACATCGCCGCCTTGCTGCATGCTAACACCAATCAATAATGCCGACTGGCCGTTGAAGTGTATGCGTTGTGCAGGCGGGTCAGCGTAACCGCGTTTGATGGAGGCAATCTCTCCCAGGGTCAGGTTTTGATTACCAGCGCGAATAGGAAACTGACGCAAATCTTCTAATGTTTGTAAGCGCCCGCTGACACTGAGCCTGATGCGTTCCGGCCCTGCATCAAATGTGCCTGAACCGATGACTGTGTTTTGCTGTTTCAGCATCTGCGCCAGTTGGGCCGGACTGATGCCCAGCGAGGTCAGTTTCTGGTTGGAGATCTCGATAATAATTTTCTGTGGCTGTTCACCGAAGAGATCGACTTTTTCCACATCTGGTAGTTTGAGCAAGCGTGACCGTACCCATTCAGCCTGCCGTTTCAGTTGCTGCGGGTTAAGGCCATCGGCCGTGATGGCGTACATAGTCCCGTAGACATCACTGAACTCATCGTTAAAGGTCAGGCTTTGCAGGTCGCTGGGAAAAGTGTGGCGGATATCGCCTATCTTTTTACGTATTTGATACCATAATTCGGGAATCTTCTCCGAGAAAGTATTATCACGGATCACAATGAAAACCACCGATTCACCAGGTCTTGAATAGCTGCTGGTGTAATCGATAGAGGGAATTTCCTGCAGTTTTTTCTCTATCCTGTCAGTGACTTGCTGCTCGACTTCCTGGGCTGATGCCCCTGGCCAGCTGGCGCGGACCAGCATCACCTTGAAAGTGAATGGCGGGTCTTCAGATTGCCCGAGGTGGGTATACGCCAGTACACCGCCTATCAGCGTCAGGATAATAAAATACAGTACCAAGGCTTGGTTTTTCAATGCCCAGGTCGAGAGGTTAAAGCGCTGGTGTAGCTCTGGGTTCTGCTGGTTATCCGGCATATTAGGTGCAGTCATTTAGCGAAGCACCTCGGGTGCAGGCGTCACCGCTTGTACTTGCATGCCTTCGGTCAATGTATGCACGCCGATAGTGGCGATAATTTCGCCTGCTTGCAGGCCAGAAGTAATTTCTATCCCTTGTTCGCTGAGTAAGCCGGTCGTGACCGGGCGCAGATGTACTTGCTGTTGCGGATCAATTACCCAGACTGCTGCTTGTTGACCATTTTGCGTCACCGCGGTGGAAGGGACGATAATTTTTTGCGCGGTATTCGCCTCAGAGAACATTACGTCTGCAGTCATTCCCAGCTTGATGCGATGATCAATATTGAGTAGCTGGATACGTAAATCGAAAGCATGTGTCTGGCTGTTAGCCGCTGGTGAAATTTCACGGATACGTCCGGTATATGGCTGTGCTGATTCCTTAAGCGTGACCAGTGCCGTATCCCCGATCTTCAGCTCCGCTATGGTGGTTTCCGGTACAGAAATCTGGATTTCAAGTGTCTGCAAATCATAAATTTGCGCAACGGTCTGCCCGGCGGCAACCACTTGTCCAGGTTCTGCCTGAATCATGCCGATTACCCCTGCACGATCAGCGAGTAGTTGTGTGTAGGCGGTTTGGTGCTGGCTGACTGCCGCTTGCGATTGGGCTTGTGCCAGGCGAGCCTGCGAGGTTTTGACCTGGGTCTCGTAGCTTTCCAGTGCGGATTTGGAAATGAATTGTTTTTGGTAAAGCTGCTCGCGACGGGCTAGTTCTGATTTTGCCAGTGACAGGTTGGCCTGCGCAGTCTGCACCTCGGCACTGGCTGCCTGCGCGTTAAGCCGGGAATCATTCGGGTCCAGCCGTGCAATCAACTGGCCTTTCTTAACCATGTCTCCCACATTCACATCACGAGAAGTAATCTTGCCGGCAATGCGGAAGCCGATGCTGGATTCGTAGCGCGAGCGAACTTCACCGGTGTAACTCCCACTTGCATGAGTATCTGTAGTACCCACCTTCATCACCCATACCGGGCGTGGGGCGGCAACTTCCTGGTTTTCCTTGTGGCAGGCACCCAGTAGCAGGCTGAAGCATAGCGTCAATAAAAAAGCGTTATTCATGTGGAGTAACTTTCAACAATCCTTGTAAACACATGCGCATCATGAAATCGATACGGGCTTCGATGGGCTGCCAATTGATCCAGGCATCATCGGCCATGTTGATCTGCAATGCGCACAACCCATGCATGGATGCCCATACGGTTTGTGCCAGGAGAACAGGATGATTAAATTCATCTTTAAATATGCCGGCCGCACAAGCGCTGGTAGCCACCCCTATCAGCTGGGCATAGCCGTCCTGCTCAGGGTTATGTTGTTCAATGCTTGATAAGGCCGGGTCGCAAGGAAGATGTGGCGTCATGAACATCATGCGGTAATGATTGGGGTTAGCCAGCGCAAACTGCACATAATGCTGGGCAAACTGCAAAAACCGTTCCAGCGGATCGCTGATGGCTAAAGTAGAGTGCAGCGCCTGTGCCAGCTTAAGTGCATCGGCATCCACCACTGCACGCAGTAATTGTTCCTTGTCACTGAAGTAAAGGTAAATGCTGGTGGCTGAATAGCCGATCTTGTTCGCCACGCCTCGCATGGTCACTGCATCTACCCCGTGATGAATAAACAGGTCTCGTGCCGCATCGATGATGACGGTGCGGATAGCCAGTTTTTCAGCATCTGTTTTTACTTTTGGGGGCATGAATTCGGTAGCGGAATTTATTGTTAACAACGTTAACTTAACATTGTTAAATTACAAAGTCAAATCATGCTGGCATTTCAGCCAAGAATGGTGCAGAGTAACAAATGTGATACACCGGTGTTCAGGGAGGGCTGATTAGCTGGGTGGTAACAAACTCTGCCTTTCACCGGCATGCATCATACCGATGTCCGTAGCGATCAAAGAATCGAGCGGGCGGCGAGTCCAAAAACGATTAGGAGCGATTCAGTATGAATGTTCGGCAGCGTTGGGTTAGTTTTATGGGGCGTGTTTTATTGTCTTTAATTTTTGTTATCAGCGGCATTACTAAATTGTTGGATCCTGCGGGTACTATCGCCTATATTGAAAGTGCTCATTTACCTTTACCGCAGATAGCCTATGCGGTGGCATTGTTCGTGGAGCTGGGATTAGGCATCGCGTTATTAGTCGGATTTCGGTCGCAACTAGCGGCAGCGGGGATCGCCATTTTTACCTTTGTCACGGCGCTGACGTTTCATAGCAATATGGCCGATCCGGTACAGGTCATCATGTTCCTGAAAAACATCACCATTATTGGCGGCCTGCTTGTTGTCATCGCCTTTGGGCCTGGCGGTTACAGCGTGGATAAAGGCAAGCGATTGGTTCTTAATCAGTGATCAGCGCTCAATAGTTCGGATCTGGTTTCACCTGATCCGAACCATTGCTGCAAATGTGCCACCAATGCCAGCGTGTTCGCAGAAACCTGCTTATGGTAAGGATACATGGCATAAATACCCGCCTGTTGTATGGTGTAATCAGCCAGCACCTCTACCAGCTTTCCGTTTTGTAGCGCCTCCATCACATAAAATGCGGGTAAGCCTGTGATACCCAGTCCTGCAATCGCGGCATCGCGCAACACCTCACCATGGTTGGATCTTAAGCGTGGTTGTATATGAATACGTTGCAGCTGGTCGTTTTCGTTGAATATCCACTCGCTGGCACGGTGTGTCAGGCACGCATGCGATGTTAATGCATGTGGAGATAGGGGTGCGCCATGACGCGCGATATAGTCCGGGCTGCAGCAAAAACGCATGGCAGCATCTTCCAGTTTGCGCGCCACCATCCCTTCTTCCGGCTGGTCAGTGACACGAATGACCATGTCATAACCTTCACTGACGATGTCCACTTGCCGGTTATCTGCATCCAGCCAGATTTCAAGCATGGGATGCAATTGCATAAAGGCGGTCAGCGCAGGCGCCAACCGTAAGTTGGCATATGAAAGCGGGGTGGAGATTTTGAGTAAGCCGCGTAATTTATCCGAACGATGACTGATTTCAACCTCTACGTCATGCATGGCTTGCAAAATATGCTGAGCACGCTGGAAAAAAACTTTTCCCGTTTCTGTGGGTGATAACTTGCGCGTGGTGCGTTGCAATAAACGCACACCCAAACGCGCTTCAAGCGCAATGATACGACGGCTGACCAGCTGTTTGGAAATCCCCAGCACTTTAGCAGCGCTGGTGAAATTGCCATGTTTGACCACTTCAATAAAAAAACGCATCTCTTCAAATGAATGCATATATTGTCAACTTAAATGAGACAGTGATACTTAAATAACAGGGATTATCAATTTTTCTATTCAGGAATACAATACAACGTATTAGTCATCAGCATGACAAGTTTATTTCAATGGCTAATGCCCACTCATTCACAGGAGGAGTAGAACATGAATTCATTTCAATCAGCAGTCAGCGTTTTAGGCCGTGTTTTGTTATCACACATTTTTATTATCAGCGGCCTTGGCAAAGCAGCCAATCCTGAAGGCACCATCGGCTACATTCAAAGTGTAGGCGCACCTATGCCGGAAGTCGCTTATGGCATAGCATTGTTTGTAGAGCTGGTGTTAGGTATTGCTTTGCTGGTGGGCTTTAAAGCACGTTGGGCTGCTGCCGGTATTGCCCTGTTTACGCTGGCAACGGCGTTTCTGTTCCATTTCAATCTGGCTGACCAGATGCAACAGATCATGTTCCTGAAAAACTTAACGATTGTGGGTGGTTTATTGCTGGTAGTCGCGTTCGGCGCCGGTGCTTACAGTCTGGATAATCGCCGTCGTTCATAAAGTCACATAGCCGGGGGCTGCTAGATGACGACCTTGTTCGTTTCGCATGGGGCGCCGACGCTGGCGCTGGAACCAGGGGAGACCGGCAAAATGCTGTCAATCCTGGCAGAATCCTTGCCTAGGCCGGACGCTATACTGGTCATCTCTGCGCATTGGGACACGCGCGTGCCTATGGTCAGTCTGGCAGCGCATCCACCAACCATTCATGATTTTGCCGGATTTCCGGCGGCATTATATGGCATTCATTACCCGGCTCCTGGCGCACCCGCATTGGCTAACAAAGTGGTTGAGTTATTAGCGGCGCATGATATTCAAGCGCAAACGCAAGCTGATCGTGGCCTGGATCACGGTGCCTGGGTACCGTTGTCGCTGATGTATCCCGAAGCCGATATTCCGGTGACGCAACTATCAATACAGAGCCGCAGTACACCGGCAGCGCAATTCGCGCTGGGCCGGGCATTACAGGATTTGCATGATCAGAATGTGCTGATCCTTGCTTCGGGTGCTATTACGCACAACTTGTCAGACCTTTTTACCGGGCAGCGCGATGCGGCACCGTTAGCTTATGTGAATGCGTTTGCCGACTGGATTGCCGATCAGCTGGCTGGAGAACAAGCACAAACATTATTAAATTACCGCACGGAGAATCGTCAAGCAATACAGGCGCACCCGAGCGAAGATCACCTGATGCCTTTGTTTGTCGCGGCAGGCAGTGGGCAGGGTGTACCAAAAAGATTCACGCCAGAAACCACTTACGGCATTCTGGCGATGGATGCTTATGTGTGGAAGGCTGATTTAAACAGCTAGTGAAGTATGTGAAATCACTTAACGAAGCCCATATTGGTTGAGTTTATTCCAGAGTGAACGCTCACTGATTTCTAGCAGCTTCGCCGCTTTGGTTTTATTGCCCTGACAAGCTTCCAGAGCCTGTGAAATCAGTCGCTTTTCCATGGCTTCCGTGGTGCGGGGGATAGAAAGCGCATTGCTATCTGAAGCTACTTCAATGGATGACTCGGGGAGTTGTTTACCAATATCCGCTGGCAAATGTTGCGGTTGTATGGTCTGGTTCGCTGCCAGAATCGCGGCGCGTTCGAGAATGTTCTCCAGTTCACGCACATTGCCTGGCCATGCATAATGTTGCAGGCAAAGTCTGGCGCTCTCACTCAGCTGGCACTGACGTTTACCAAGAAAAAACTCCGACAGTAATCCTATATCGTCGTTACGTTCACGCAATGGCGGAATCTGCAATTGCAGCACGTTTAAACGGTAATAAAGATCTTCCCGTAGCTTGCCTTCCTTGACCGCCTGGATTGGGTCGCGATTGGTTGCGGCAACAACCCGCACATCCAGCGCAACCTGCCGGTTACCACCTAGTTTCTCGACGACATTTTCCTGCAATACCCGCAGTAATTTTGACTGTAATTGAATAGGCATTTCGGTAATTTCATCCAGAAAAAGCGTACCGCCATTGGCCAGTTCAAATTTACCAATGCGTTCTTTCACTGCGCCGGTGAAAGCGCCTTTCTCATGCCCAAACAATTCGGATTCAAGAATATCTGCCGGGATAGCTGCGCAGTTGATGGCTACAAATAACGCCGAATTGCGGGGAGAGGCTTCGTGCAGGGCTTTGGCAACGAGCTCCTTGCCAGTGCCGGTTTCACCGACGATAAATACCGTTGCCTTTTCCGGCGCGGCTTGTTGAATCATCTGTTTCAGTGATTGCATGGCCAGGCTATTGCCTACCAGGCCGGTAATATCCGGTTGCTGGGTTTCTTTGAAAAACCTGTTTTCCTGCTTGATACGTTTGAGCGTCAGGGCTTTATCAATGGCGACTTCCAGTGTTTCCAGCTCAAACGGGCGCAAAATATAATCGCTGGCACCCAGTTTCATTGCTGCAACTGCAGTTTTAATTTCACCTTGTGCAGTCACCATAATGAAGGGCAAATGCTCATGTTCTTTGCGCAAGGTTTCCAGCAATTGCAGGCCATTCATGCCTGGCATATGTAAATCACTGACCACCAGGTCTATCTGCTGTTGCTGGATAAACGCCATCGCCTCGCGTCCATTGCCAGCTGAAAGGGCACGATAACCGGCCTGGCGCAGGCTGATTTCCAGCAGGCGCCGCATATTCGGCTCATCATCAACGGCGAGGATAGTGATTGGGGTTGTCATGCCTTATTCTGACTTAAATTTCAGGACTTTATTCAAACGGAAAGGCAAGGTTGAATTGTGCGCCTTGCCACGGGCTGGTGCTGTAGGTGATTGTACCACCGTGTGCTTCGACGATTTGTTTGACCACCGCCAGGCCCAACCCTACACCACCGGCACGCTGGGTAAAAAAAGCTTCAAATAAATGTGCCTGCTGCGCTGGTGGCACGCCAGGCCCATTATCTGCCACCGATAGATAGGCATAAAGTGGGTCATGAGATAAAGAAATGGCTACCTGGCCATGCTCGGGCAATATCTGGATGGCATTGATAATCAGGTTGACCAGCACCTGGGTCATCTGGTCCTGGTCGGCGGCAATAGTCACTGGTTCGGGTGCATTTAATGACAGCTGGATATGTTTATCCTGTGCCTGTTTTTGCAACATATCGCAAACATGTTGCAAGTGAGATTGCAGCTCCAGTGGCGTTTTGCTCGGCAAGCGCGGCCTGGCCGAATCAATCAGCGACGTCACCAGTTTGTTCAGGCGCTCGGTCTCGGAAATAATAAATCCCAATACTTCGCGGCCATCTTCACTCAGTGTAGGTTCGCGTTTCAGTACATCAGCCGATGAGCGCATGATGCCTAATGGTGTACGCACCTCATGACTCATGGCCGCGGCCATTTCCCCAACCACTGCCAGTTTGGCTGCGCGTGTCAATTGTTGTTCAGACTCGGCCAGTTCGGCGGCCATTTTAGTGAATGTCTGGTGCAGCGCCTGTACCTCCACCGGGCCACTCAGCGGCGGGGCAACCACATTCGGACGCCGCAATTGCTGTACAAAGCGGATCAGTTCTTCCAGCGGTTGCGTGATGCGCTTTGCAATCGGCCGCACCAGCAGTAAAGAGAAAAACAGGATCACCACTAAAAGGATCATGAAAATAAGCCCCAGGCGGTGTACCGGAGCGACGGCAACATCATGTTCTTTGTTGAGTTTTACTTCCCAGCCGTAAATTGGCAGTGTGCTTTCAATGGGGATATGCGTATGCAGGTTGTAGCGTGGTTGTGACCAGTTTCTGGACTGTGCCAGCAGTCGGCCATGTTCATCTACCAAGGCAAGCTCAGTGGAGTGTTGAGCGGCATGGTTGAGCAAGTTCTGGATCACTGACCAGTTAAACGTGGCAATCAGGTGGCCGATAGGTTGCAGGGTCAAATCAGAATAAACGGGCGTAGCAATCATCAACTGATCATTTTGCAAATGATAGATGGTGATTGGCTGATCGTCTTCTTTAAACGAGAACCAGACTGGCGGGCTGGTAAGCCGTTGGTTGATGTGCTGCGGATTACTGGAGGCAACAATGATGGATTGCAGGTCGACCACGTCAATCGAAATATATTGAGCGGCATAGCTTAAGTGGGTTTCTTCGAGAAAGACAGATAGCCGCTTATCAATGTCACCAATTTGCATGTCTTGCATGATCGCCAGCTGGCTCCAGCTGCGCACGTTTTGCACACGTTCAAACAGCACGCGGTCTATGTGTTCGCCTACTGCTTTACCTGTCGTTTTCAGGTCATGTTTTATTTCGGTGCGCAACGCGGTGCGTGCCTGGTAAAAGCTGAGCACACTCACCAATAGTGCCGGCAATAATCCTGCCAGCAAAAATGCGATTAGCAGCATTTTTCGGATGGTTAAAGGCGAATGTTTAGGCATGGAATATGAGAAAATACGGTTTCTACTATTGGCGTTGCATTAGCTTAATCGGAAAGTGTGTATGTCCACCATTTTATTGCGTTGCGCGGTCAGTGTAATCAGCCTATGCATGATGTGCAAGCCACTGTTGGCGGAGGAAGATTCCTCTTTCTGGGATGGCTTCCGCATTGGGGGATATACCAGTGTGGATTTGCATATACCACGCACAGAAACCACCCGGCTGAACTGGAACGAGTTGGCGATGATCGTGACTTGGGATAAAAACACCCGTATCAAGTTTTTCGGCGAACTGGACCTGGAAGATGTAGCCAGTTATAACCACCGCCAGGGACTGGATTTCCGCGACGCCTATATCAATCCCGAGCGTCTGTATTTTGATGTGAATCTAACCGAACGTGCCAACGTACGACTGGGCCGTTTCCTCACACCGTTAGGCCGATGGAACCAGTTGCATGCATCGCCACTGGTATGGACAGCTAGCCGGCCTCTGGCAACTACTGAGCTGTTTCCCACCTTTACCAGCGGCATACAGTTTTTTGGCACATTGCCTTTTCAGGAGCGCTCGCTGGATTACCAGATTTACAGCGCGACTATGAATGCGCAACCGGAAAGCCGCGGTGAAACGCAGTACAAGGACATGCGTGGTGCACGGGTTGCCCTCAATAATGTATTCAATTTCACTGATGAAAATGCCGGCCTGAATACCATAGGCCTGAATTACGCCACGTATCGCGAAGAACAGTCGTTTGGACCTAAATACAGCCTGCTCGGTGTGGATTTCCTGATCGAGTTTAACCGCTGGGAACTGAGTGGCGAAGCGTATACCCGCAAGATTGACCATGGCCAGGGTGGCGGCAGTGGTTTTTACCTGCAAAGTGCCTACCTGATCAAAAATGACTGGTACTGGATCACCCGGCTGGAAAGCCTGCATCAGCCTGACACCTCCAACGCCGAGCGCTGGATCATAGGGGTAACCAAAAGGCTAAAACCAAACCAGTTACTAAAATTTGAAGTCGTAGGCGGTAATGGCGAATATGAGGATATACCGCGCGGATTCACTACTTCGTTTGCGATGATGTATTGATGCGTTTCTTTTTGCTCAGCATCTGGATCATAGTCGCTGGCTTTTTGCCCGGCCTCGCCCTGGCTGACGAGCCGGTGATTGCGGTGATTGTGTCAGCTCAGGCTGCCTATACGGTGCCGGTGGCTACCAATGATCTGGCATCCGTTTATTGGCGCAAGAAGCTGTATGACAACCATGGTAAACCTTTACATCCGGCCAATTTGTCCAGTGACCATCCGTTACGCTTGCGCTTTTCGCAGCAGGTATTGCACAGTAGTCCGAGGTCGCAAGTAGGTTACTGGAATGAGCAGTATTTCCACGGTATCCAGCCGCCGTATACCGTGGAATCACAAGAAGCGATGATACGTTACGTCGCTTACACTGAAAGCGCTATTGGCTACATAGATGCATGCAAGGTCGATGAGCGGGTGAAGCCGGTCATATGGGTGACGGCCAATAAGATACTGGGTGAAGCGCCCGCTTTACGTTGCAGTACTGCTACGCCTTAATGCGACATTTTTTATCGCCTTCATTCTGCCTGCCTGTTCCGGCGCCGGTGGTTGATCCAGCTTTGTCTGTAGATTCCCACCTGGCTGCTCACGGATAACGACAGCAGGTGGCGCAAGTGGCTGCTCCGGCTGTAATGGCAGCGGCGGCAATTTGGGCTCTGCACGCACCACCGGGTTTGCGACCAGCCAACTGTAATGCGAATGGCAAGTGCTGGATTTGAGTTCATAGGCTGTCAAGAGTGTGCAGAACACGTCATCATGACTAAGCGGGTAATTTTGGTAAGGCCTGATCTGGTTAATCGAATAATCAAACTGTTTGCCCAGCCATAAAATGGCCGGTACATGAGTCTGCTCCTTAGGCGCAATCATATAAGGTGCTGCATGCAGGTAAAGCCCATGCTCTCCCAGAGATTCTCCGTGGTCAGCTACATATAACATGGCGGTTTCATGACTGTTGTCGTATTTTTTCAGAAGCTGTATGACTTCACTCAGGAAATAATCGGTATATAAAATAGCGTTGTCATAGGCATTATCGATTTCCTGCTGGCTGCATTTGGATAAATCGCTGCTGCGGCACACCGGAGTGAATTTTTCGAATGCTTTCGGATAACGACGATAATACTCCGGCCCATGATTACCCATCTGGTGCAATACGATCATGATGTCTTGGCCATGGTGAGACTGGATGTACTGGTCCAGGCCATTTAACATACCAACGTCCCTGCATTCGGTATCGCAGACTGTATTCTGTGCCGGTGATTGAAAATCCTGGTAAGCCATACGCGTAGCCACACCTTTTGAGTCTGAATTGTTATCACGCCATAACACATTGACATTATGTTCTTTCAAAATGTCCAGCGCATTCTCCATATGTCTGGCTTTTTTCGCCGAATACTGCTGCCTGCCCAGCATGGAAAACATGCAAGGTACCGATACACCGGTAGAAGTACCGCACGAAGTCACCTGTTTAAAGCTGACTACATCTTCCTGCTGCAAGCGCGGATTAGTCAGTTTATGGTAGCCATTCAGCGAGAAGCGGTCATAGCGCGCGGTTTCACCGACCACCATGATGACCAGCTCGTGTTTAGTGTTAGCGCCAACTCTTTGTGTATCTGTGGCGACCTGTTCCAGCGCCTGACTCTCGGGAATGCTGAGGTGCTGGTTAGTCCATTTAATTAATGAGTAATGCATAAAGCTGGGGTTTGCATACATTCGGGCCAGTTTGTGCTCGCGGATAAAGCTGGCGTATCCGGCAGAGTTCGGCCACACAGTCGCCACCATCACCACCACTAAAAACCCCAGGTGCAGAGCGCGAATTCGCAGGCTATCACGTTGAAACCATTCTTGCGGCGCTCTGAACAGCATCCATAAAGCAGGCACTACCCCAATTTCAATGACAAAAAAGAGCATGTCCCAGGAGAGCAGGCCGACAATCTCTTTATTGTCGGTTTGTAGCAAGTTGTCCAGCATCACCGTATCGATGATGATGCCAAACTCCTGCATGTAAAAACCGGCGAATGCACTGCTGAACAGTATCAATGCCAATAACCAGCGCGCACTGCGGCCATGGCTGATCAGTAATAGCCAGATGGCGGTAACCAGCGTAAAAAACAGCAACAGGCTGAGCAGCAAACCGCTTTGGCCACCTAGTGGTGGATACAGCTGGCTTAAATGTGAAACCAGCGCATAGTTATCAAATGCCATCAGCCACAACGTCACACCCCAGATCATTAATATCTGTCGGGTGAATAAATGGCGGAACACCGCGGACAAGGAAAATTTTTTCATGGGTAACTGCGTTTAGAGTAAGCGTTATTGGGATAAATACGAATGAGGTAATTGCTGCTGGAAAATGACAATACGCACAACAGCAAAGCGCACATCAGCCACATGGATGTCAGCGTATGCGAGAGGAAATGCGCCCCGCGAAGTTGCTGGCTCCAGCCAAGCATAAAACCAACCGATAGCCCGGCTACCATCACCGCCAAAGCTTTACGTGGGTGGTGCGGTAACCAGCATAAACACAGGGCAGAAAGCCATAAGCCACTGCTGGCATGCCCGGCGGGGAAACAATGGCCAGCCATTTGGGAAGTGTGTGCAGCAAATGCAGGAAACCAGTCTGCAGTGCCACCATAGCGCGTGATATCCCACGGGCAGGCATGCGGCATCTGATGTTTTAGCCATGACACCAAGCTACTGTGCGCGATGGCCAGTGCGGCTACCCAACGCAAGCGGTATTTTTGTGCAGGAGATAACCAGCTTGGACGCAATCTTCCCGGCAACATGGCAAACACCAATAGCACCAGCCACACGCTCAATAGCAAATATTTGGCATAACTATGCATGACCGTGTCATAGAAAAATACGTGCTGGTCAGTAAACTGGCCGCGGCTAAAGTCGAACATCCAGTCTGCAAGCATCAAATCGAGCGGGGTGTAATTCGCCATGGCGAAAATCGCCAGGGCACTTGCACCCAGCAGCAGCCATAACCCGGCTAATCCCTTGTTGGTAAGCCAGCGTTCCATGTGGCGACCTCACTGTCAGGAAAATGTTTTGTGCCCGGTAACGTTTGCAATTTGCCAATATAGGGGTCGCCCACCAGGATGCTATCAGGCAGGAATTGCGCGTTGACGATACTCTCATCCGGGCGAAAACCATCGAATGACAGTCCAACCAGGTCGGCCAGGGTATATATCAGGTCGGCATTGTCATATTGCTGATGCGTATCCACATTAGCTAACACTTTCTTAGCGTTAAACCAATTATCCGAATGCCAGATGATCAGCGGTATGCTGTACATAGGTAAGGTAGGCGCGGCTTCGTTACGTCCCTGGAAGTCGTGCGGCGCAGTGTCGTACACATCTTCACCGTGGTCGGAGAAGTAAACCAGCAGACTATGTTGTTGCTTGGCTTTCAGTGTAGAAATCAGCTGCGACATGATCCAGTCGTTATAGCGGATAGCATTGTCATAACTGTTAATCAATGCGGTTTTTTCTTCATCCAGCCCGGTGGCAAGCAAACCTTGGGTGGTTTTGAACACATCAAACTTTTCCGGATAGCGGTAGCTGTACTTCATGTGTGTGCCTAGCAGGTGCACCACGATCAGTTTTTTCGGATGCGGATCGTTCAGGCTTTCAGCAAACGGTGCCAATACCTTTTCATCAAAGCTGTAAGCATTCTGCCGGCGCTCGTTATTCAGGAAATATTGTTTGTCTGCCTGTTTGGCGAACGTTGTCAGCATGGTGTTGCGGCCAGTCAGGGTCTGCTGGTTGGTGATCCAGGTAGTGTGGTAGCCAGCCTGTTTCATCATCGCCACCAGTGATGGCTTAGTCTTGTAATCGTCAGGATGCTGCTGATTGGCAAATGTCAGCACCTGCTGCAGGCTTTCAATGGTGTTCGGGCGTGGAGAATATACATTTTCAAACACTGTCAGCTCATGTTTAATTTTGTTGAGTTCAGGATTGGTATCGCGGCCATAACCATATAAACCCATATGCAAACGCGAAGTAGATTCACCAATCACCAGCACCACAGTGGTTGGCCCCGGCTTGGCTTGTTCAGATAATTGCGCCAGAGGCGGAATCTTGTTCATGGTCAGCAAAGTCTGGTTAACTTCATCCAACTGCTGCTGGTAATTCAGGTAACCCAAGGCTAACTGGTAAGGTGGCACGCCGCTGAAATGTTTGTTAAAGCTCTTATAAGCGTACATCCATTGATTGTTAACCACATGTTTTAACGGGGAGGAAAAAGCGATCAACACAGTAATTAATGAATAAACCGCTGCGCGTGATTTCGACAGTTGCGCCGGTTTTAATGTGCGCCAGTAAAGCGCGGGGATGACGATACAAGCCAGCAGTACCAGCAAGATCCACCAGGAAAAATAGTTGTGCAGATATTCCTGAGATTCACTTTTGTTTGATTCAAACAAAATCATCATCAAGCTCTGGGTCAGCTCTTGACGATAAATTAAAAAGTAAGCGATACCAGGTAAGGCAGAGATACCGATAAAAATTGCAATCGCTGCGCTCCAAAAGCGCAACCGTTGCGGTTGCCACCACAGCGGAATCAACCACAAAGCGGAAACAATGACGGCATCCTTGAATCCTTCCAGGGATGATGCGCCAAATAACCAAAGCAGGAATTGTGTTAAACCGCCCAGCAGCAGAAACAGGCCATAGGCGCGTAAGAATGGATGCTTCACAAAGACTTCCCTAATTATTTTTGATAAATTCAGGGGTATCTTTGCAAGCGTTATGCCATAGAAGATTATTTAAAAGTGATTTGTCATTAACTATATGATATTTAAATGGTTTTTTGTTGTTATTTATGTGTTGATGTCATAAAGACAGCATGCACCTTTATGCATGATTTGCAGAAACGACAGACTCAAAATAGAAAAACCCTGCAAATTTTGCAGGGTTTTAAAGGTAAGTGAATATCTCTTGTTATCAGGTAATGCCTTACTCCCATTCGAGCTGCGGGTAAATCACATTCACATTACGGCGGTTGGCAATATCAAACAATAGCCATTTTTGGCGTTCAGATTCGGCAGCAGTGTCCATGGTTTGCTCCATGCTGATACCTTTTTTGATGCTGGCGCGGACGTCGGCTAACAACAGGTTGAGGTAACGCAATTCATCACCAATAATCGTTTTCTGGTCAGGGCTTTCTAAGCCATGACCTGGCACAATCAGTGCGTATCGAGTCTGATTGATTTTCTCCAGTACGGCGATCAGGCCTTTGATATCACCTTCAACCACTGGTGTACGTTGCGCAAATACCAGGTCGCCGGTGAACAAGGTATTGGTTTTGCTATCCAGCACGGTCAGGTCGGTATGCGTATGCGCGACCGTTTGCGATTTCAGTTGTAATACGCGGTCGCCTAAATTCAGTGATAATTGGTCATGCACAGCGGTATCGGGAGGAATCGTGGTGCTGGCTTTGCCTGCCTCGCCCAGCAGGTTGGCATTAAGTTTTTCGTACTGCTCTTTGCGTAGCAACATGGTGTTGGCCAGTTTTTCATGGCCGACGAAGTGGACAGGCTCTCCCTGAAAAGCAGCATTACCGTAAGTATGGTCTGGGTGCACATGGGTATTGATCACATATTTTATCGGCAACTTGCTGATATTGCGGATAGCTTGCAGCAATTGCTCGCCGGTGTGTTTGCTACCACCACTGTCAATCACGGCAATCGACTGGTTGCCGATAATGACGCCCAAGTTACAGATATCTCCCTTGTAGCCATCGTCAATATCCTGATGCTGGCCGTGATGTACATAAATCCCTTCAGCGACTTTTTTTAATTCAAAGGTGTCTGCCCACACATGACTACAAAACGTTACAAACCCGAATGTAACACCAACACACGATAGCTTTATTTTTGATAACATGCTGACTCACCCATGAATGTTTCATACATCATAATCAATACATTCGTGATGACAAAGTGATCGTTGTCACAAGGGATTTCAAGGAGAAGACATGAGTTCTACGCAACGATATACCAAAGTTGCCGTTATTTTGCATTGGCTGATTGCTTTGGCCATCGCCGGGATGTTTGCACTGGGATGGTATATGACCGGGCTACCGAAAGATGGCCCTAAAGAAACGCAATTCGATTTATTTGGCTGGGGTATCTATACCTGGCAGATGGATGAGCCGGGCAGTGCCCGCACCCTGTATTTCAATTTGCACAAATCACTAGGCTTCACTTTGTTGTGGCTGGTGATATTCCGCGTGTTCTGGCGCGTTAGCCATACGCCACCTGCCATGCTGAGCAGCTATCCGACTTTCGAACGTAAACTGGCGACTGCCGCACATCACTTCCTGTATGTGCTGATGGTGGCAATGCCGTTGAGTGGTGTGTTAATGACCCTCTATAGCAAATATGGATTGAAGTGGTTTGGGCTGGAAGTCTTTGGTGGACTGGATAATGCAGATTTACGCGATATTTTCAAAGACTCACACGAGTTGTTTGCGACGATCTTGCTCGCTGTGATTGCCCTGCATATTGTCGGCGCACTCAAGCATTACTTTATTGATAAAGATAAAACCCTGTCGCGTATGACGCTCAAATAATCATCTGCACAGCATAAAAAAATCCCGCTCATTGCGTAGCGGGATTTTTTATATTGTTTTTTAATCTAACAGTTTACTGATGATATTGCGGACTCAGCTTGCGCACAGTTTCAAGCATACAGGCTGCATGTTCAGGCGGGGTCCATTGCGTGATGCCGTGGCCAAGGTTGAATACATGGCCATTGCCGTGACCGTAACTGGCCAGGATGCTAGCTACTTCTTTTTCAATCGCTGCTGGTGAACTCAATAAAATCGCCGGGTCCATATTGCCTTGCAGTGCGACTTTGTTGCCAACCCGCTGGCGGGCATTGCCTACATCCATACTCCAATCCAGGCCAAGGGCATCTGCACCAATGGCTGCCTGGGCTTCCAGCCACAAGCCCCCACCTTTGGTAAAAACAATACAAGGTACTTGTCGGCCTTCGGCAGTTTTGGTCAGGCCGGCGACAATTTTCTGCATATAGTTGAGTGAAAATTCAGTATAGGCGTTGTGTGACAGCGCGCCGCCCCAGGAATCAAAAATCATGACTGCCTGTGCGCCAGCGGCAATCTGTGCATTCAGGTACTGGATGACTGTCTGCGCAGTAATCTCCAGAATGCGGTGCAGCAGTTCCGGCCTGGCATAGCCCATTTTCTTGGTATTTAAAAAGTCCGTACCGCCTTTGCCTTCCACCATATAGGTCGCCAGTGTCCACGGGCTGCCGGAAAAACCAATCAGTGGCACACGGCCATTCAGTGCCTTGCGGATACTGCTCACGGCATCAAACACATATTGCAGTTTAGACATATCCGGAATTTCAAGCTTGAGGATATCGGCCTCAGCCTGCAAGGTACGCTCAAATTTCGGGCCTTCACCCTCTTCAAAATAAAGACCCAGGCCCATGGCATCCGGCACAGTCAGGATGTCACTGAACAAAATTGCGGCATCCAGTTGCGGGTAGCGATCCAGTGGCTGCAAGGTGACTTCAGTGGCAAACGACGGGCTTTGGCACAACTGCATAAAGCTGCCTGCCGTTTTACGGCTTTCACGATACTCAGGTAAATAGCGGCCTGCCTGACGCATCATCCATACCGGTGTATAGTCGGTTGGCTGGCGCAGCAGTGCGCGTAAAAAGGTATCGTTTTGCAGTTGGCTCATATAGATCACAAGGTCCCGGTCCACATTTAACACAGCAAGCTTTCGGGCCTGGCTGGTGAGTGATTGAACCGTTAAAAAATCAAAATAGCATTATAAAGTGCACAGTCAGTTTTCACCTGAAAGAATGTTGTTTTTTTGCGCTGGCACAAATAAAAACGCCGATGAGTTTAACCCATCGGCGTTGAATGACTTATGTCACAATTAACGTGGCAGGGTTGAGCTTCCCATCAGAAAAGCATCCACTTCACGTGCACACTGGCGACCTTCACGAATTGCCCATACCACCAGTGATTGCCCACGACGGATATCACCGGCGGCAAACACTTTGGCTTTGCTGGTTTTGTAGCAGCCTTCGCCATCGGTAGTCGCTTTGGCATTGCCGCGGTTGTCTTTTTCCACACCGAATGCATCCAGTACTTTCTGGATAGGGGAAACAAAACCCATTGCCAAAAATACCAGGTCAGCTTTGATAGTGAATTCAGAGCCTGGAATTTCAGTCATTTTGCCGTCTTTCCATTCCACGCGTGCACCTTTGAGTGCGGTCAGTTTGCCATTCTCGCCGATCAGCTCTTTGGTAGTGATAGACCAGTCACGGTCAGCGCCTTCTTCGTGAGAGCTGGAAGTACGCATTTTCAGTGGCCAGTTTGGCCATACCATGAGTTTGTTTTCTTTTTCCGGCGGTTGCGGCATTAATTCAAATTGCGTAATGCTAGCTGCGCCATGGCGGTTGGATGTACCAACACAGTCAGAACCGGTATCACCACCACCAATGACCACCACGTGTTTACCAGTGGCTTTGATCTGGTCAGGCACGTTGTCACCTGCCACCATTTTGTTATTTGGTGTCAGGAAATCCATTGCAAAATGTACGCCATCCAGTTCGCGACCAGTGACCGGCAGGTCACGTGGTAACTCTGCACCACCGGCCAATACTACTGCGTCGTAATCACGCTCGAGGTCAGCGGCGCTGACGTTTTCACCTACGTATTGATTCACCTTGAAGGTTACGCCTTCGGCTTCCATCTGGGTAATACGGCGGTCAATATTGGATTTATCCAGTTTGAAATCAGGGATGCCATAACGCAGCAGGCCACCGATACGGTCATTCTTCTCGTATACCGTCACGTTATGACCGGCGCGTGCGAGCTGTTGTGCTGCAGCCAGGCCTGCCGGGCCTGAACCAACCACGGCAACTTTTTTACCGGTTTTGTTCGGATTAATTTCTGGGGTGACCCAGCCGTTTTCCCAGGCTTTATCGATAATCGCGTGTTCAATCGATTTAATGCCGACGGGGTCATTATTGATATTGAGCGTACAAGCCGCTTCGCAAGGGGCAGGGCAGATACGGCCGGTAAAGTCCGGGAAGTTATTGGTGGAATGCAATACATCAATCGCATTACGCCAGTCCTGGTGATAGACCAGGTCATTCCAGTCAGGAATAATATTGTTGACCGGGCAACCGGTAGTACAGAACGGAATGCCACAATCCATACAACGAGCACCCTGTTGCTTGGCCTGGTCGTCTGTCAAATGCAGAACAAACTCTTTGTAGTTTTTGACGCGTTGCGGAACCGGCAGATTGTCTTCTGCCAGTCGGTCAAACTCCATAAAACCTGTGACTTTACCCATGTGAAATTATCTCTTCCCTATTGTGCCAGTCTGGCACAACCTTAACAAAACCCCGCGCAGACGCGGGGCATTCAATAACAACAACGATTAAGCGGCTTGTTTGGCAGAGGCCGCAGCCATTTCGGTCAGCACGCGTTTATATTCGTTCGGGAACACCTTGACGAATTTTGCGCGTTCAGCCGGCCAGTCTGCAAGGATGTCTTTGGCACGCGGACTACCTGTCAAGGCTGCATGCTGCTCAATCAGGCCTTTCAGAATCACTTCATCAGGCTGACCCAGATGCTGTACTTTACCAACATCGGCTTCAGCGGCTTCGACTTTTTCCAGTGATACCATGCTCATATTGCAGCGCTTGGAGAATTGGCCGTCGACATCGTAAATATAAGCAATACCACCGCTCATTCCCGCAGCAAAGTTCTGGCCGGTTTGACCCAGCACCACCACAGTACCGCCGGTCATGTATTCACAACCGTGGTTGCCTACGCCTTCAATAACCGCAGTAGCGCCTGAGTTGCGTACACCGAAGCGTTCGCCAGCCACACCACTCAGGAAGCTTTCGCCGGTGGTTGCACCATACATCACAGTGTTACCGACAATGATGTTTTCGTAAGACAGGCCACGGAAGGTGGTTGGTGGTTTGATAATGATGCGACCACCACACAGACCTTTACCAACGTAGTCATTGCCTTCACCAGTCAACTCAAAGGTGATGCCCTTAGCCAGGAAAGCGGCAAAGCTCTGGCCTGACGTACCGGTAAAGTTAACGTGGATGGTGTCATGTGGCAGGCCATCATTACCGTAACGGCGTGCAACTTCATGCGACAGCATGGTGCCGGCAGTACGGTTGGTATTCATGATCGGCAGGTCCAGGATGACTTTTTCACCTTTTTCCAGGGCCGCTTGCGACAGGGCAATCAGTTGATTATCAAGCGCCTTGGCAATGCCATGGTCTTGAATGTCATTGTTTTTACGCGATACGCTGGCTGGCATGTCTGGCAGATGGAAAATTTTGCTGAAATCCAGGCCATTGATTTTCCAGTGCTCGATACCGGCTTTCATATCCAGCAAGTCAGCGCGGCCAATCAGGTCTTCAAACTTGGCAATACCAATACTTGCCATCAACTCACGCAACTCTTCAGCTACAAAGAAGAAGTAGTTCACCACGTGTTCTGGCTGGCCGGTGAATTTCTTGCGCAATTCAGGGTCTTGTGTCGCTACGCCAACCGGGCAGGTATTCAAATGACACTTGCGCATCATGATACAGCCTTCAACCACCAGTGGCGCGGTGGCAAAACCAAACTCATCCGCACCCAGCAAGGCACCAATCAACACGTCACGGCCAGTTTTCATCTGGCCATCGACTTGCAGTACGACACGGCCACGCAACTGGTTCAAAACTAAAGTCTGCTGTGTTTCAGCCAGACCGAGCTCCCAAGGTGTACCAGCATGCTTAACTGAAGATAATGGGGATGCACCAGTACCACCGTCATGGCCAGCGACCACAATATGGTCAGATTTGGCTTTTGCCACACCCGCTGCCACGGTACCAATCCCGGTTTCTGATACCAGTTTCACCGAAATTGAGGCTTGTGGATTCGCATTTTTCAGGTCATGAATCAGCTGAGCCAAATCTTCAATTGAATAAATATCATGGTGCGGTGGCGGTGAAATTAAACCTACGCCAGGCACCGAGAAACGCAGTTTCGCAATGTATGGGGAAACTTTGTGACCAGGTAACTGGCCTCCTTCGCCAGGCTTGGCACCTTGCGCCATCTTGATCTGGATCTGGTCAGCGCTGCTCAGGTATTCAGCCGTCACACCGAAGCGGCCGGAAGCCACTTGCTTGATGCGTGAACGCATTGAATCGCCGGCTTTCAGTGGCACATCGGCCTCAATCAATTCGCTGCCCAATACTTTGGCAATGCTGGAATCGATTTGCACCGGGATAAAGCGTTTAACGTCTTCACCACCTTCGCCAGTGTTGGATTTACCGCCAATGCGGTTCATCGCTACTGCCAAAGTCGCATGTGCTTCTGTAGAGATAGAGCCCAGTGACATCGCGCCGGTAGCGAAGCGTTTAACAATCTCTTTCGCAGATTCAACTTGCTCAAGCGGAATCGCTGCCGCAGCCGGTTTGATCTCGAACAGGCCACGCAGTGTCATATGACGGCGGCTTTGGTCATTGATAAGCGCTGCATATTCTTTATAGGTGTCGTACTGGCCGGTACGGGTAGCGCTTTGCAGTTTGCTGATAGATTGCGGAGTCCACAAGTGCTCTTCACCACGCACGCGGAAGGCATATTCGCCACCCGCTTCTAGTGAGTTAGATAAGGTGGGGTCATTGCCAAATGCCTGGTCATGCATGCGCATGGTTTCTTCAGCTACTTGCTCCAGGCCTATACCTTCGATCTGGCTGACTGTGCCGGTGAAGTAGTCATTCACGAACTGGCTGTTCAAACCAATCGCTTCAAAAATCTGCGCGCCGCAATAAGACTGATAGGTAGAAATACCCATTTTGGACATGACTTTATACAAGCCTTTGCCAATTGCTTTCACAAAGTTTTTGCCAGCTTTTTCCGCATCGCCGGTCATGCTCTTCATGGTTTCATATACCAGCCATGGGCAGACGGCTTCAGCACCGTAACCGGCTAATAAGGCAAAGTGATGCACTTCACGTGCAGAACCGGTATCAATTACAAGGCCAGTGCTGGTACGCAAACCAGCTTTCACCAGGAATTCATGTGTTGCCGAACAGGCCAGTAATGCAGGAATTGCAACGCGCGTAGCTGATACCGTGCGGTCTGACAGGATCAATATGTTGTAACCATCATGTACCGCTTTTTCAGCCTGGTCATGCAGCGTGTCCAGCGCTTGTTTCATGCCATCTTTACCCAAGGCCGCATCGTATGTCAGGTCCAACACGATGGATTTGAACTGGCCTTTGGTTAAAGTATCAATTTGTTTCAGTTTTTCCAGGCCATCTAAACTCAATACGGGCTGGCTACCTTCCAGACGCAATGGCGGGTTAGTTTCATCCACGGCCAGCAGGTTAGGCTTAGGGCCAATAAAGGTGACCAGTGACATCACCAATTCTTCACGAATCGGGTCAATTGGCGGGTTGGTCACTTGTGCAAACAACTGCTTGAAGTAGTTGTATAAAGTTTTGGCCTTGTTGGATAACACCGGCAAAGCCGCATCGTTACCCATGGAGCCAGCACCTTCTTCACCGTTGTCCAGCATTGGCTGCAGAACAAATTTGAGGTCTTCCTGTGAATAGCCAAACGCTTGCTGTGTATCCAGCAGGCTGGCTTGCAAGGTGACTTCACCGGAGCCTACGTTAGGCAATTCAGTCACGTGGAAACGGGTTTGTTCAATCCACTGGCGGTAAGGTTTGGCTTGTGCCAGTTCTTTTTTGACTTCTTCGTCATCGATAATGCGGCCTTGCTCCATGTCGATCAACAACATTTTTCCTGGTTGCAGGCGCCATTTTTTGACGATTTTTTCTTGCGGGAAAGTGATTACACCCATTTCAGACGCCATCATGACGATGTCATCTTCAGTCACCAGGTAACGTGCAGGGCGCAGACCATTACGGTCCAAAGTTGCACCAATCATTTTGCCATCGGTAAATGCAACCGCGGCCGGGCCATCCCATGGCTCCATGATGTTGGCGTGGTATTCGTAGAATGCACGACGGTCTTCATCCATTAGCGGATTGTTGTTCCAGGCTTCCGGAATCAGCATCATCATCGCGTGTGGGAGGCTGTACCCGCCGGCCACCAGCAATTCCAGACAGTTATCGAAGCAGGCTGAGTCAGACTGGCCTTCAACAATCAATGGCCACAGTTTTTCCAGGTCTTCACCAAGCACAACAGATTTAATCGTTTCATGACGTGCAGTCATCCAGTTGACGTTGCCCTGCACGGTATTGATTTCGCCATTGTGCGCAATCATGCGGAATGGATGTGCCAGGTCCCAGGCGGGGAAAGTGTTGGTAGAGAAGCGTTGGTGTACCAATGCTAGCGCTGACACAACGCGAGCGTCTTTCAGGTCTTTGTAATAGACGCCTACCTCGTTCGCGAGCAACATGCCTTTGTAGACAATTGTCCGCGAAGAAAAGGAAGGCATGTAGAACTGAGCGTTATCCTGTAACGCAAGCGCGCGAATGGCATGCTCGATACGTTTACGGATCACAAAACATTTGCGCTCAAAAGCATTATTGTCAGCCACTGTGCTGGCAATAAATACCTGGCGCATCATCGGCTCAACAGCGCGCGCTGCATCAGCAATATTGCTGTTGTCGACTGGCACATCTCGCCAGCCTAATAATGTTTGATTTTCTTCGGCAATAATCTGCGCAAAAATGGCTTCGCATTTAGCACGGTTATCTGCATTTTGTGGCAAAAATGCCTGGCCCACTGCGTATTGACCAGCTACCGGCAAAGTCATGCCCAGTTTGGTAGCTTCTTCACGCATAAAGGTATCTGGCATTTGCATCAACAAACCGGCACCATCACCCAGTTTCGGGTCATAGCCCGTTGCACCGCGGTGGGTCAGGTTGTCGAGGAGCTGCAAACCTTTGGCGACAATGTCATGGCTCTTTTGGCCTTTAATGTGGGCAACAAAGCCCACGCCACAGCTATCTTTCTCATGACGTCTGTCATATAAACCCTGCGATTGCGGGGCTAAACCTAGCTGGTTATCCAGGGCGGTTACGGAATCTTGAGAAGCACTCATCAGGTTGTTGTCGGGCTGCATATCCATTGCCAGATTCTTCACTTACAAAACATTTGGAGGAACCTTCAATGATACCGTTAAAGTTTAGCAATTTCAATCGTTTAGCCTGCGTTAAATAACGCAGGCCTGCATTTTTAATTGGTAGTTGAGAATGATTTTCATTTGTTGGGTTGTGTGTATGAAAATTCAGTCAAATATTCAAAATAAATGGTTATGAACAGTCGAGAAATTGATCGTACTTCTTAAAATTTATGAAGACTTAACTTCTTCCTTTCCGCTAGTTAAAATCATTTGCAGCATACCTACTCAATCATTTGGGAAGACTTTAAACACACTCAGGCGCTAGATATGTTTAGCCCCGCCATTGAAGCGGGGCTATCAATATTTTTGAAAAACTATTTAATTACTTCAATTTGATTAGACTAAGAGCGATTACAAAGCCGCAAAAGCTTTTTCTGCGGCGACGATTGTTTCAGCAATATCCTGATCAGTATGTGCTGCAGAGACAAAGCCAGCTTCGAAGGCTGAAGGCCCCAGATAAATGCCGCTATCCAGCATGCTATGGAAAAATTTATTAAATGCATTTTTATCTGATTGCATGATTTCGGCGAAACTGGTTGGGTTGTTTTCGCTGAAATAGAGTCCAAACATACCGCCTACATTTTGTGCGTTGAAAGTAATACCCGCTTTTTTCGCTGCAGCTTTGAAGCCTTCCATCAGCTTGGCAGTTTGCGCAGTCAGTTTTTCATAAAAGCCGGGTGCCTGCACCAGTTTCAAGGTGGTCAAGCCTGCGCTGACAGCTACCGGGTTGCCTGACAATGTGCCTGCCTGGTAAACCGGGCCTAACGGTGCCAGTACGCTCATGATATCTTTGCGACCGCCAAAAGCGCCTACAGGCAAGCCGCCGCCAATCACTTTGCCTAATGTGGTCATATCCGGCGTGATGTTATACAAAGCCTGCGCACCACCAAGTGCCACACGGAAGCCAGTCATTACTTCATCAAAAATCAGTACCGTGCCATGCTGAGTACACAGGTCGCGTAGCGTTTGCAAGAATTCCTGATGCGGCACAATCAGGTTCATATTGCCAACCACAGGTTCCAGGATTACACAGGCAATTTCATCGCCAATGCTGGCAAAAGTGTCTTTTAGCATTTGCGTGTTGTTGTAATCCAGCGTCAGCGTGTGCGCCGCAACTTCGGCAGGCACGCCAGCTGAGCTTGGTTCGCCAAAGGTCAGCAAGCCGGAACCAGCTTTTACTAGTAAAGCATCGGCGTGACCGTGGTAACAACCTTCAAACTTGATGATTTTATTGCGTTTGGTAAAACCGCGCGCTACGCGGATGGCGCTCATGGTGGCTTCAGTACCGCTGCTGACCAGTCGTACTTGTTCCATGCTTGGCACTAACTTATTAATCAGTTCGGCCATTTCCAGCTCAAGGCCGGTTGGGGCGCCAAAGCTCAGGCTGTTAGCGGCGGCTTGTTGCACGGCTGCCACCACTTCAGGATGTGCGTGGCCGAGAATCATGGGTCCCCATGAGTTGATGTAATCGATATATTCCTTGCCATCGGCATCCCATAATCTGGAACCCACGCCCTTTTTAAAGAAAATCGGCGTCCCACCAACACTGCGGAAAGCGCGGACTGGCGAGTTTACGCCGCCCGGGATCAGTTTTTGGGATTGTTCGAACAGTTGCTGATTGCGAGAAGTCATAAGCCTGAGGATATCAAAACGTCAAAAACGTTATTCTATCAGAGGCATGTTGCCTGATGGCAGATGTGGAACTAGCGATTCTCTTGCAAGCGCTGCTGCAAATCGGCAAATGCCTGCGCATCCAGTTGCCGGATGTGATTTTCGGCATCAGCTAATACCTGAGTTTGCTGCTTCTGCTGGGCGAGGATAGCTAAACCTATCCAGGCATCAATATGGACGGGTTGTAGTGCAACGGATTGCTGATAAGCTTGCTGGGCAGCATCGAGTTGCCCTTGCCCGTGTAGCGCGCTTGCCAGGTAAAAAGCCGCCTCCGCCGAGTTGGGCTGCTGGCTGAACCAGACGCGTGAAATGGCTTCCAGTTCTTTCCAGTCACTGTTTTGGTAGGGTTGCACCACTTGCATCCAGTAAGGGCGCTCAAGCGGTGGTAAATCCCAGAAAGGCGTGCCATCGGGAGCAGGCGTAGACACACTATCCTTCTGCATCAGGGCTTGTACCCACTCGACCGGAATGCTGTAGAAATACGCGTGTTTGCCCGGGCTTTTAAAAGTACTCAGTGAGACCAGTTCACCGGCCTGGTTGAAAGTCGGGCTACCGCTGGAACCCATGATGAATGCGGCATCTGAGCGCACTATGGTGCCACCATCATAAGGATAAAGCGCACGTACTTTGCCGGCGATGGTTTGTGGTTTAGGTGGTCCGCCGGGAAAACCTATGGTGAAGACATCATCTCCATAATTTAGTGAGTCAGCCGAGGCCAGTTTGACTGGTGCCAGTTCCAGATATTGGAACTTAAGCAAACACGCATCATGCGGCCAATCTGCCACCATGCCAACCGGACTAATACTCTCGCCGAATTTTGAAATGCTGATGCCGTTACTGTTTGCCAGTACATGGCAATTGGTGGCGACTGTGTCTTTAGCGACCACCACGCCAGTGCCAACGCCATGACCTCCTGTTTGTGTGATCACATGCACTTTTACAATGGATGCTTTTAACTTGTACACCAGTTCACGATCTGGCTCTGCAAACGCAACATCTATAGACCATAACAATGTAAGTGCGATAAAGCCTTGAAACAGAGTGCGCATGCCAACTCCTTGTGACTGTTTTGCTAGGTAATGATGAGACTTAATTTAAAGCGAAAAATGCAAAAAAATCTGCGACTAGCCATTAATACAGTGAAAAGCCAGCGAAACAGCGCTAGAATAGCCGATATTTTTGATTGTTGAAGGATAGTTATGCTGATTACAAGCGAAATCGTTGATTTGGACACGCCGACCGGGGTGATGCGCACCTATGTGCATCGTCCAAAGCAGGATGGTAAAGTGCCTGCGGTTTTGTTTTACTCGGAAATTTTCCAGCAAACCGGCCCAATCGAACGTGCAGCACGCTTCTTGGCCAGCCATGGCTATGCGGTGTTAGTGCCGGAAGTGTTTCATGAGCTGAACCCGATTGGTACTGTGCTTGGCTATGACGATGCCGGTCGCGATAAGGGTAATGCAGATAAGTTTGCCAAAGATGTGCAGGCTTACGACACTGATAACCGCGCCATGATTGAGTTTCTCAATGCACAGCCATGGTATAGCGGTAAGCTGGGCGCAGCCGGTTTCTGTATCGGTGGTCATCTGGCATTCCGTGCTGCGTTGCAGCCAGAAGTAAAAGCCACCGCTTGCTTCTACGCGACCGATTTACATACCAACCTTATTCCTAATAAACCTGGCCAGCACAGCATGGAGCGGGTGAACGAGATTAAAGGCGAATTGCTGATGATCTGGGGTAAACAGGATCCACACATTCCTGGCGATAAGCGTGCTGAGTTATACAACCGCTTCGCTAATATCCCAGGTTTGAATTACACCTGGCATGAAGTCAACGGGCAACATGCCTTTATGCGCGATGAGGGTGAAAGATATGATGCGCAGGTGGCTGGCATCGGTTATCAGCTGGCTCTGCACTTGTTGGGCAACGCATTAAAATAAGTAATTGGGTTGAGCGATAAATGACTGTTGTTAAGATTGGTTTTTCAGCAAGCATTGAACGTTCAATTGCACTTTGAAGTCCAAGCACAGGCCAAAAGCCTGTGCTTTTTTTTAAACCAAATCAAAAATTTAAGAGACTGATATGACCACAAAAAATGCTGACATCGGCCTGGTGGGCCTCGCAGTGATGGGCCAAAACCTGGCCCTGAACATTGCCGATCACGGTTACACCATCGCGGTATACAACCGCGACCCGAAAAAAATGCTGAATTTTATTGAAGAGTGCAAGGCCAAGGAGCCATCGCATGAACGCGTAGTCGGCCACGCTGATCTGGCTTCTTTCGTGTTAAGTATCAAACGTCCACGCAAAATTGTGTTACTGGTAAAAGCCGGTAGCGCCACCGATGTGACTATCAATGCTTTATTGCCTTTCCTGGAGCAGGGTGACATTATTATTGATGGCGGTAATGCTTTGTGGACAGACACTATCCGCCGCGAAAAAGAGCTGGCCGCTAAAGGCATTGAGTTCATTGGTTCAGGTGTTTCAGGCGGTGAAACCGGTGCCCGTTTCGGTCCTTCATTGATGCCATCCGGCACACGCAAGGCTTGGTCCAGCCTGGAGCCAATCTGGCGTGATATCGCCGCGAAGGTAGACCCGGTGACTGGCACACCTATGGAAGGTGGCGAGCCAGGCAAGCCTGTAGAAGGCGGTTTCTCCTGTGCGGAATATATTGGCCCTGACGGTGCCGGTCACTACGTTAAAATGGTGCACAACGGTATCGAATACATCGATATGCAATTGATCTGCGAAGCCTACTGGTTGATGAAAAACCTGCTGGGTATGCCAGCAGATGAAATCGGTAAGGTATTTGCGGAATGGAACAAGGGCGAGTTGTCCAGCTTCCTGATTGAAATCACGGCAGATATCCTGCAACAGAGAGATCCGGGGGGTAAAGGCTTCCTGGTCGATAATATCCTGGATACTGCGGGCCAGAAAGGTACCGGTCAATGGACAGCTGCCAACGCCTTGGAACTGGGCGCACCTGCAAACGCGATTGCCGCTGCTGTGTATGCGCGGGCATTATCCAGCCTCAAAGAAGAGCGTGTGGAAGCGAGCCGCATTCTGAAAGGTCCGGAGATTGTTAAGGAAACTGACAAGCCAGCGATTATTGAAGCGATTAAGAATGCATTGTATTGCTCCAAAATTTGCGCTTACGCGCAGGGTTTCCAACTGATTGATAAAGCACAAGTGGCTTACAACTGGAAACTCAACTTTGGTGAAATCGCGCAAATCTGGCGTGGTGGTTGTATTATCCGCGCGCGCTTCCTGCAAAAAATTACCGATGCCTATGCATTGAATTCACGCCTGAAAAACCTAATGCTGGACCCATACTTCACGAATGCAATGAATGAAGGCCAGGCAGGCTGGCGTAAGGTGATTGCACTGGCAGTGACCAATGGTATTCCTGCACAAGGGTTTGCTGCGGCGTTGGCCTATTACGATGGCTACAGAAGTGCTGACTTGCCTGCTAACCTGTTACAAGGCCAGCGTGACTTCTTCGGCGCACATACCTATGAGCGTAAAGATCATCCACGCGGTCAATTCTTCCATCTGGACTGGCCGGAACAAGGTCGTCCTGAATTGGTGATTGAGTAATTTCTGGTAATTAAATCTGATGTGTGGATGCCGCTTTGGCATCTGTGCGTTGGTCAGGCAGAAAATAAAAAGATGGCTAGATGCCATCTTTTTTGTCTTTATCTGTTAGCAGCAGAAAAATGAATATTGCAACTGCACTAATCAATCATTTATTTCGTTAATCAATTTTCGCATGGCACAGATAAAACGTTGACCCACCCTGGGTCACGGTCGAGCGTGTGTTAAAGCTTTAAACGCAATCGCAACTGGATTCCAGAAAACGATGTAACTCGAGAATGGCTTTTTTATGTTCCTGAGCTTTAAGCGAAGCTTTTGAAGCACTCACATCAGCAGCAGTATTTAAGCCTGGTGAATAAATTTCGTCCGTTAAAAAATGAATAGACGAAGCTTGTTGGTAAGACTCTACAATTTGCATTTCAATTTTCCTTTTGGGATTCAATATTTCCATTACGACATAACGAATTTTGTTCGTCGTGTCTGTGGCGACAAAATTAACAAAAAGTTCCTGATTGAGCAAAGGGTTAAACGTTAAAGTGCCCAATTTGGTCCAATTGCGATGCTGTATTTGCGCCGCTACAACATCAAAGCAAACATGATGCCATGTTTGCTTAGTTTAACGCACAGCCATGACCATTGGATGACAACCTAAAACAGCGCTTAAAAACTAAAAGCCAAATGCGTCAATATTTCGTAAAATAACGGCTGGATAAATACAAAATGAAGAGTGGGATGCAAATTCTTGTCAATGGTAAAGCCATGCAATTGCCATCGGAGGCGATGACAGTGCTGGCACTGGTTGAACATATGCAATTGGTTGGCAAGCGCATTGCCATCGAACGTAACGGTGATATTGTGCCGCGCAGCCAGTTCCCTGAGGTGCAACTGCAAGGGGACGACAGGCTGGAGATTGTTGGCGCGGTTGGCGGCGGTTGAATCATCTGCAACCAAAATAGCATTTGCTAATCCTATCCCTGTTACAGAAACAAGATTTTTTTGAGAATAAATACATGAGTGATGCACTGGTAATTGCCGGTAAAAGTTATGAATCCCGCCTGCTGGTAGGGACTGGTAAATATAAAGACTTTGCGGAAACCCGCGCGGCGATTGATGCCAGCGGTACCGAAATTGTGACTGTTGCCATCCGTCGCACTAATATCGGCCAGAATGCCAATGAGCCTTCGTTGCTGGATTATCTGCCGCCTACCGAATTTACTTATCTGCCGAACACGGCAGGCTGTTATAGTGCTGATGACGCGGTGCGTACGTTGCGCCTGGCGCGTGAGCTGCTGGACGATCACCGCCTGGTCAAGCTTGAAGTGCTCGGTGACCCGAATACTTTATATCCTAACGTAACAGAAACGATTGCAGCTGCCAAAGTATTGGTGAAAGAAGGATTTGAAGTCATGGTGTACACCTCGGATGATCCGATTATTGCCAAACAGCTTGAAGACATCGGCTGTGTTGCAGTGATGCCGCTGGCGTCACTGATTGGTTCCGGGATGGGGATTTTGAATCCATGGAACCTGCAGATCATCATTGAAAACGCCAAGATTCCTGTGCTGGTGGATGCTGGCGTAGGCTGTGCCTCTGATGCCGCGATAGCTATGGAATTAGGTTGTGCCGGGGTGCTGATGAATACCGCAATTGCCGCTGCGCGAGACCCGGTGCTGATGGCCGGTGCCATGAAAAAGGCAGTGGAAGCCGGGCGCGAATCATTCCTGGCTGGGCGTATGGCGAAAAAGCTGTATTCCGCCAGCCCAAGTTCACCTACTACCGGCATGATTGGGTAAACCGTGGAAGATAACGAATTATATGCATGCGAGGTTTCGGTCATCACCGAGTATCTGCACGATCAATCGTCCCCTGAAGCCGGGCAATATGTTTATGCATATACCGTCACTATCCGGAATACCGGAAAAACACCGGCGCAACTGATCAGCAGACACTGGGTGATCACCGATGCCATGCAGCAGGTGCGCGAAGTCAAAGGCCTGGGCGTGATTGGCGAGCAGCCATTGCTGGCACCTGATGCTGAATACAAATATACCAGCAGCGTGATGTTTAATACGCCGAGTGGCGAAATGTACGGTACTTACCAGATGGTGGCGATTGATGGTCACTGGTTTGAAGTGGATATCCCGACTTTCTGGCTGCATCAGGCGGCAGGTTTACATTAAGGCTGACGCTCATACATGCGTGAGCTAGTCATGAAAAGATTCAAGTGAAATTAATTGATGTGTTTTTAGCAAGAAAAATCAGCGCAAGTAAATCAGGCCTGTTGTTGATATCTGTTTTGATGGCCTTTGGGCTGGCTGGTTGCCAATCGGCTGCGCCTATCCCTCCCAAAAAATCTGCATCCAAACCATCGGTGACTACGACGGCTGAAAAGCCTGACCTAGCCACACAAAGCAGCCGTCCGGTGCCAACTTCACCTTATGCATTATTAACGCCAGCGAGCTGGACAGAGATGCCAGGCGTGGATAACGAGAACTGGGTTACCAGTTGGGCAGCATGGTTGCAAAGCTGCCAGGGATTAAGGAAAAAATCTGATTGGCAAGCCGTATGCGCTGCGGCACCGACCGTCAAAAGTGATGATGCCAATGCGATCAAGGCTTACTGGCAGCAGTATTTCAATGTCTATGCTACACAGCAAGTCGAAGGCACCCAGCAGGGGCTGATTACTGGGTATTACCAGCCGGTATTAAAAGGCGCTAGAGCAGCCAGTGAGCGTTATCCTGTTCCATTGTATAAAGTGCCCACAGACCTGATTACGGTCAATCTTTCGAATTTATTCCCTGACCTTAAATACAAGCGCGTGCGTGGTCGTGTACAGGGGCAAACACTGGTGCCTTATTACACCCGTACCCAAATTGAGCAGCAACAGTCGCCATTGCTGGGCAATGAATTGTTGTGGGTGAATGACGCTGTGGAAGCATTCTTCCTGCAGGTGCAAGGTTCAGGCATTGTCGAGCTGGAAAGTGGCGAGCGTATCCCTGTTGGTTATGCCGACCAAAACGGACATCCTTACCAGTCTATCGGTAAAGTGCTGGTCGAGCGCGGCGAGCTCACTGCCAGCGAAGCCTCCATGCAAGGCATTAAAACCTGGGGGCAACAGCATCCGGATCAATTGCAGGGCTTGCTAAATGCCAACCCCAGTTATGTATTTTTTAAATTATTACCTACAGGCTTATCAGGCCCGCTCGGTGCGCTCGGCGTGCCATTAACACCTGCCCGCAGTATTGCGGTAGACCCGTTTTATATTCCATTGGGTGCCCCTGTATACATGGCAACGACTTACCCTTACCCGAATTCGGATGCTCTGCTGCAACAACTAATGGTGGCGCAAGATACAGGCGGTGCCATCAAAGGTGGTGTGCGTGCCGATATTTATTGGGGTGACGGCGAAGCTGCCGGTAAACTGGCAGGCGCGATGCGGCAGCAAGGGCAATTGTGGGTGTGGTTGCCTAAAACCTTTAAACTGCCCCAACAGTGACCTAGATGCAACGCGTTCATTATCGCAATGACGCCCGCTGGCACGCTAAGTTGATAATCAGGAGCGCCTTGCGTCCATGGTTGCAAGAGCGCGGTTCATTGACTGCCAAGTTAAAAGAGAAGTATGCGGATTTTTCTGTGCAGCCTTACCATGAAGCATGGGGCAAGCCGCATGTCGATGAGCGACAACTATTGCGATTACCAGCCGATACCCAAACATGGGTGCGCGAAGTATGGCTGATGGGCGGCGGGCAACCACGCGTGTTTGCACATAGCGTGATTGCGCGCAAAGATTTGCGAGGTTCATGGTATGGCCTGCGCAAAATGGGAAGGTTACCATTGGGGGCCGCTTTGTTTGCTAATCCTAAAGTTAAGCGTGGCGCTTTGCATTTTAGAAAACTCACTCCTGCGCACGCTCTTTACAAAGCAGTGTCAAAAAAATTAACGCTCAAGACAAACCACCCATTATGGGCGCGCCGTTCATTATTTTGCCTGCAACGCCATCACTTACTGGTCACTGAAGTTTTTCTGCCAAGCCTGTTAACGAATACCGATAATGGATTAAAAGAATAATGTTGTCGTTTGCCAAATGGAATGCTTACTATCGCCTGACACGGCTGGATAAACCCATTGGTATCTGGTTATTGATGTGGCCAACTTTATGGGGTTTGCTGATTGCCGGACAAGGGCAACCTGATTTGCATTTAGTGGCTGTCTTTGTTTTAGGCACTATCCTTATGCGCTCGGCGGGTTGCGCACTCAATGATATTGCGGACCGGCATTGGGACGGTGCAGTAGCACGTACGCAGGCAAGGCCATTGGCAACCGGCGAAATTTCTGTCAAAGAAGCTTATCTGGTGGCCGTCATCCTGGCACTGATTGCTTTTGCGCTAGTCTGCACCCTGGGCTGGAAAGTAGTGGCATGGTCGGTGCCCGCATTATTTCTTGCCATCAGTTATCCCTATACCAAACGTTTCCTGGCCATACCGCAGGCTTATCTCGGGCTGGCATTTGGCTTCGGTATTCCGATGACATTTGTTGCTTTGCAAGGGCAGGTGCCAGCGGTGGCATGGTGGTTATTGCTGGCCAATATGTTCTGGTCCATTGCCTATGATACGGCTTATGCCATGGTAGACCGTGCAGATGATCTTAAGATTGGTATACGCTCGTCAGCCATTACCTTCGGGCGCTTTGATGTGATTGCAATCATGGGCTGTTTTACTGTCATGATGCTGATCCTGGCAGCTGTTGCGATATATGCGGGTTTCGCATGGTCCTTCTGGCTGGGCTGGTTGTTGGCGAGTGTATTGATTGCGCGACAATACAAGCTCATCAGCAAGCGCGATCCACAACAGTGTTTTAAGGCTTTTCTGGATAATGTCTGGATAGGCGCTGCCTTAACCGCAGGGTTTGCAGGGGCTTACTGGTTAGGCTGATTTGCGTGCCGTTGAAGGCTCATCCAGCTCGAAGGTGAAATCGGTCCAGTACTGGAATGGCGTTTGGTCGACTGGTGCCAGTACATAAATATCACCTGAGAGTTTTTGCAATTCACGCAAATTATCACTCATCGATTCTGCATCCGCAGTGGTCTTGACCGTTGGCTGTACCGTAGGCAGATTCTGGGTCTGGCAAGCCACTTCTTTAAGCATCATCAACTCTTCAAACACACTGCGTTCAAATCCCATGCGCGGTACCAGGCGCGTGTTGTATACCAGGTCGTCAATCAGCGAAATCACCTGTGGCGTACCCCAGGTCTGTTGCAAAGCTTTCATGATGCGAGGATAGGATTCTATTCCCTGCTGTTTAAGGTCGGGACTGCGCTCCACGCTAAGGTTGAAATGTTTCCTGCAGTCCGCGGCCACAATATCAAACTCTTGTTGCTTATCCTCTTTGGATAATAAATCGAGTAGATAAAGCCACATCCACGGTGAACATTTAGGGTGGCGCGCCAGGTGCTGCTGCAAATGCTCAATCGCCTGATTAGCGCGGCCATGGGTAAATAGCCGGGAAGCGTCCTGCATCACTGCATTAGTATTCTGCTGAGAACTGATTCTCTGCGGTGTGCTAGCCGGTGACACCGCATCATCATTCGCATGTAGCGGAACAGATTGCAGTCTGTTCGTCGACTGGTTTGTTGGCTGATAAGGAGATTGTGTATGAGGTGCCGCCTGCTGAGTTCTGGCAGATATATCTGCAGGTTGACTGTGGCCAGGCTGTGCAGGATTGCTAGTTTTGTCTTTAGTTTTCTCGCGCACTTTGGATGTTTTAGGGATCGCTGCATATCGACGCAGCCAATCGGCGAAGAAATAGCCGCTGACGATTAATGCCAGGCTCAGTGTCAATACCAGCGTACGCAACAAGTGATTTTCATTTTGCAGTTGGGTTAGCTGGCTTTTTAATGTCATTAATATATTTGCTTGAGCAAGATTGCTGGCATAAAGCGTGTCGGATTTTTTCTGTAATTGTTTAAAGTCGACTTGAAGTGCGTTAATTTGTTGCTGCAATGCATTGTAAGTATCTAGTGGAACATCCGGAGATATCATGGTCGGCGGTGAAATTATCTCAGTCTGCACAGAAGGTGTGTCAGCAATGGTTTCTGCTGTTGCAGGTTGCAAAGGTATAGTCTCAGTGGTCACTTTATTGGTGGAAACTGGCGGTGAAACAGTGACAGTATTATCGGCCTGGATACTTAAAGTTTGGCTGCTATGCTGGCAGTGATCAATAAGGGTAAGTTTTAGTGGTGCGGAAATCGGGCTGTTTGACCACAACATGATGCTACCTTGCTGATTGCTCAAGGTGGTGTATTCGAGTTGGATAGGGTCAGGTGAAGGTGGTTGTTGCAGGGTGAAGCAGCTTAGGTCTGTACTCGATTGTGCGTTATATATTCTGAATTGCGCGAGAAACGGTTCATTCAACCCAGATTCGATGCTGAGTGTATTTAACTCGGCGGCATTTGAAACGGACGCCAAACCGAGAAAAAATAAAGAGATAAGTCGCAACCGGTGAAAAGCTGCGAAGCGTCTGCTTTGTGTATGCGTGTTGCAAAAAAGCATGATGCAAATGTTTATTTTTAAATTGAAGCTTGCTTGGAAACACAATGAATGGCCTAATATAACACTTGACCGTATAAAACCCCTAGATATCAAGGGGAATTGATCATAAACTAGGTTTATTTTCCGTTAATTTGCATAATTGACACGAGAAAAAACAATGTTGGTCAAATACACGCGTGAAAGATGCGATCCGGCGTAACCGTCAATTCTTTTTCGGATTAATTCGTTGACAAGCTTTCTCAAGCTGGCTTATAATCCGCCCTCTTAATTTACACGCTATAACTCGGTAGTTATAAAATGAAAACATTTTCAGCAAAATCGCATGAAGTACAACGTGATTGGTTCGTGATCGACGCCACAGATTTAGTCTTGGGTCGTTTGGCCAGTGCTATTGCTCACCGCCTGCGTGGTAAGCATAAAGCTATTTACACACCGCACGTAGACACCGGTGACTATATCGTTGTCGTCAATGCAGACAAAATTAAAGTGACCGGCAACAAGGCTGGCGGTAAATTGTATCACCGCCACTCCGGTTACCCAGGTGGTATCACAACCACTACATTCTCTAAAATGCAAGACCGTTTCCCAGGTCGTGCGTTGGAAAAAGCAGTAAAAGGCATGTTACCAAAAGGTCCTTTGGGCTATGCCATGATCAAGAAAATGAAAGTGTATGCCGGTGACAAGCACGAGCACATTGCTCAGCAACCGCAAACATTAACTATCTAAATACAGACGATTAGGATAAAGCATGATCGGTAAATACAACTATGGCACAGGCCGCCGCAAAAGCTCAGTGGCACGTGTGTTCATTAAGTCCGGTAGTGGCAACATCGTAGTGAACGACAAGCCAGTTGACGTTTATTTCTCACGCGAAACATCTCGCATGATTCTGCGTCAACCACTGGAATTAACAAATAACACAGCGACATTTGACATTTTGGTCAATGTGCACGGTGGTGGTGAGTCCGGTCAAGCTGGTGCTGTGCGTCATGGCATTACTCGCGCATTGATCGACTACGATACAGCGTTGAAGAGCGCTTTGTCTCACGCTGGTTTCGTTACCCGTGATGCTCGCGAAGTTGAACGTAAAAAAGTCGGCCTGCGCAAAGCACGTCGCCGGAAGCAGTTCTCCAAACGTTAATTTCACGTTTGTTACAAGAGAGTTGTGCAAAAAGGTCGCGTTGGCGGCCTTTTTCATTTATTGTTTTATTTTTCTCTGCATGAATCGCAAGTTTGGTTGAAGTCTATGGAAAAGATTAAAGTCGGCATTGTCGGTGGCACCGGATATACAGGTGTTGAATTATTGCGTTTGCTGGCACGGCATCCGCAAGTGCAATTGCAGGTCATTACATCCCGTGGTGAAGCTGGCTTGCCGGTGGCTGATATGTTTCCAAGCTTGCGGGGTGTGGTTGATTTAACCTTTAGCGATCCCACTACCATTGATTTAAGCCAATGCGATGTCGTATTTTTTGCTACCCCGCATGGAGTGGCAATGAGCCAGGCACCAGCGTTAGTCGCGGCAGGTGTGAAGGTTATTGATCTGGCGGCGGACTTCCGCCTGCAGGATGCAGCAGAGTTTGAAAAATGGTACAAACTGCCGCATAGCTGTACCGATATATTGGAACAATCGGTGTACGGTCTGCCGGAGTTATATGCAGATGAAGTTGCACACGCGCAAGTCATCGGTAATCCAGGCTGTTATCCAACTACGGTTTTGTTGGGTCTGTCCCCATTACTGCAAAATGGCTGGATTGATTTTTCTGCACCAATTATTGCAGATGCCAAATCTGGGGTATCAGGTGCGGGCAGAAAAGCCGAAGTCAGCACTTTATTCTCCGAAGCCAGTGATAACCTCAAAGCCTACGGTGTGGCCGGGCATAGGCATCACCCGGAAATTCTGGCGCAATTGAAGAAACTCTCGGGCAATGATGCGGTCAACCTAATCTTTGTACCACATCTGATCCCGATGATTCGCGGTATGTTGACGACCCTGCATGTGAAGCTGAATGCAGAAGGCGCCAAGCATGCATTGCAAGCAGTGTATGAGCAGCATTACCAGGATGATTATTTTGTGGATATCATGCCTGCAGGTGCTTTGCCTGAAACACGTTCAGTGCGCGGCTCTAATTTTTTGCGGGTGGCTTTATATCCACAGGCAAATGATTATGTGACGATCATTGTCGTGCAAGATAATTTGGTGAAAGGCGCTTCAGGCCAGGCAGTTCAGAATATGAACATCATGTTTGGATTGGCGTCAGATACAGGTTTGCAAGTGTTGCCATTATTGCCATAATGATAAGACCCATACGTAGAAGACTCAGGAACCATTTTGGATTAACAGCCAAGCAAGTCGCAGTGCGTTCACACAGGCCTTGGTATTTTCAGGGTACACTGGCTGTCATCAACTTGTTGCTTGGTTTCGCACTGGCTTACTGGGCACTGCATGATGATAATAGTCAGTATGTCCGCGAACGCCTGCGTCAGGTGACTTCAGAAAATATTGAGTTTCAGAAAAAATTAATTGCTTCGCAACGTGAGTTACAGGTGGAACTGGCTACCAGCAATAATCTAGCAAAAACGCTCACGGCCCAGCAAGATGAAAACATCAAACTGAAAGAAGAACTGGTGTTTTACAAGAAAATTACCAAGCGTTAAGTGTGTGCATAATATTTGCTTGTATCGGTTCTAGAAACAAGCACGCATTCAGAATAATTGATTCGGAACAGGAAATGCCATGTTTTTCAAAAAAAGCGTTCATATCGACAGCCATATTGATACACTAGTCGGCCACGAAACACAGATTCAAGGCAATATGCACTTCGCTGGCGGCTTGCGGGTAGATGGCCAGATAGCCGGAAACCTGATTGAAAAACGAGAGCACCCGAGCACGCTCATTATCAGTGAGAATGGCGCGATTACAGGGGCAGTAGAAGCATCGAAGATTGTGTTGAACGGGATTATCCGCGGGCCGGTGAAATCCTCGGTATTTATAGAATTGCAAAGCAAGGCACGGATTGTGGGTGATTTGTACTACAAGTCATTGGAAATGCATACCGGCGCAGTGATTGAAGGCAAGTTGATTTACCTCGGAGAACAACCACCCGAAGTGGCTGTACCAGAATTAACTTGAAATATTTAATTTCGCCGCCATATTGAGTTTGAGAGTTTGACAGGAGTCTATGATGACCGCAGAAGCTATGATTGATATTGAAATGCCAACCCCATTGGTATTTACCGATAATGCCGCCAAAAAGGTGAAAGAACTGATTGATGAGGAAGGCACGCCCGACCTCAAGTTACGCGTATTTGTAAGCGGTGGTGGCTGCTCCGGCTTTCAATACGGCTTTACCTTTGAAGAAGAGGTGAATGACGACGACACGCAAGTGGATAAAGATGGCGTCACTTTATTGATTGACCCGATGAGCCTGCAGTATCTGGCAGGGGCGGAAATTGATTATACGGATAGCCTGCAAGGGTCCCAGTTTGTGATTCGTAACCCGAATGCCACGACGACGTGTGGTTGTGGTAGTTCTTTCTCAGTCTAATCAGAGATTTATAAAAAGCCGGGCATGCCCGGCTTTTTATTTTGATAAACGCTGCGATGTAGACAGACATCGTGTCGCAGCCTCCACTCCTTGTGCAAAAGCTTCTTCAAAGATTGAAATGCCTGCAGCATCAGTGTGCGCAATATGCAAACGTGGATAGCGCGTCTGATTATTAAGCCGCAGGCGTTGGTTGTCCGATAGGAAACCAGGACGTGGAGAAGTCATGGCATGTCCCCAGCGCCAGATGTCCATATGGGTGATTGCCTGTGCAATGTGCGGATGGGCGTGCTGTAAATCCTGTGTCACCTGCTTGCTAAGCGCTTGCCATGTTTGTGTATACAATTGTTTACGAGCGCTGCTGCTATCTCTTAGTGTAACCGCATGATAATAGGTGATGACAGATTGTGCTGGGTGTTGCTGCAGGTTTTGGTGGTTGGCCACCACATATCCTAACCCTGCACTGTCATACAGCACATTGTCCCAGGCTGTTGGCAGGTTGGCGTTTAATATATCTGCATTGTTCAGGCTGATGTTTGCTACAAGCCATGGCGCATGCTGGATACTACGGGCTGCCTGTGCAATATCAGCGGCGTTGCGCAGTACGTAAGGCAGCGTGTGGGCAGGTGAAGCATAAATGACCTGGTCAGTCAGCCAACGCGTTGTCTGCTGCGTGTTTAGATCCAGCACATCCAGTGTCACCCCATGCTTTTCCAATGTGATGGAATGGGCCAGCTGCCGTGTGTGTGTATGTGCTTGTTGTTTGCTCGCCAGCTGGCCGGCCAGCCACGCGTTGCCTTGCGGCCACGTCAGTACCTGATCCGTTTCAGCATTGGCAGCCTGCCCGCGGCGCGAGGCAAAGTAATGGATGCCAGCCCAGGCGGAGATCTGCCCGGCGGGGACACCGTAATCATCTCGGCAGGCATAATTGACATACCAGTGCAGGGGCTTGCTATGCCAGCCCTGCTCAAGCAGATAGTCAGACATGTTGATTTTATCGAGTGCCTGGAATTCAGAATCGGTGGAAGAGCTGTTTAGCGGAATAGCAAAGGCTGGCTTGCCATCTTTACCGCGCGCTTGCCTGAAATACTGCATCTGCTGTTCAAACGCGTTTATATCAGCATGTTCTTGCTTTGTCAGACCGTGAGTCGGCCGCAAACCTTCCTGCCACTGGCCGTGAATGTATAGCCTTTCCTGTGGCGCATAACACAGATAACGCTCATGGTACTGCGGCCGCTCACTGTCATAGCCACTGACAATGACGCCGGTTTCTGCCAGTAACTGTTTGAGTAACAGGTTTTCATGGTTAGGCACCGGCAGATAATGTGCCCCCCATGGATAAGGGCTGATGCTGTTGCGGCCGCTACGGGCGTTACCACCGACTGCGGCCTCCAGTTCCAGTAACGTAAAGTCATGCATGCCTTGTGATTGCAAGTGCCATGCAGCGGATAAACCGCTGATGCCGCCACCGACTATTACCACCTTGCTGCGTTTGGTTTGCGTAAAAACTGGAAAATCGCCTTTGACCAAAGCATGGCCAGCGACATGATCAGGCCCCAGTAGATCGCCGCTGTAGGTGATGCCTGTGCTACGCTGACAGTGCATCAATAAAGGGCTGGCGGCCATGCTCAGCAAGAAGGTACGTCTATCCATGCTTCATGGGCCCTGGTGATTCCATTCGCGCTCGTAGTAATGCACCAGTTTCTGGTTGTTCAGACGATTGACCTCGGCCGGCACTGCCTGCATATCAGGCGGGAAATAGAACAGGCTGGGCATGGTGTTTGCCTGTATGAATCTAAGTCCGCTCACTGCGATGCTGGCCGGTGGCTGATAAGCAAGGTGGCTGGCGATCACATACCCCCATTCACCGAAAGAGGGCACCAGTGCGTGATAAGGGTAGGTGTGCAAACCGGAGCTGGCAATGGTATTGACTATGCACCAGTACGACTGACGGGCATACAGGGGGGAAGTCGACTGGATCACAGCCAAACCATGCTGTGACAAATGGGCCGCAATCAGTTGGTAAAAACTGGTGGTATATAGCTTGCCCAGCGCAAAATTGGTCGGGTCAGGAAAGTCCACCACGATAAAATCATAAAACGCTTGCTGCTGGTCTAGCCAGACAAACGCATCTGCGGTGACCACCTGTACTTTGGACGAATCAAAAGCATGAGCGTTGAGCTGGCTTAAACGAATGTTGCTCTTGAAAATATCCGTCATTTCACGGTCTAAATCAACCAGTGTCACCTGTTCAATAGAGGAGTATTTTAATATTTCTCTTAAGGCCAGACCGTCTCCTCCACCCAGTACCAATACCTTGCGCGGATGTGCGATCGCACTCAGGGCAGGATGAATCAAGGCTTCGTGATAACGGTACTCGTCGCGTGATGAAAACTGCAAATTGCCATTCAAAAATAAGCGAGTGTCGTCATGCCATTGTGTCAGTACCATGCGTTGGTAACGTGTGGATTTGGAGAACACGATACGGTCCTCAAACAGCATTTCTTCACTATAGCGCGTCAATTGTTCGGCGAAGACTAATCCGGCAAGCAGACTCAGGCTGGCAAAAGAAGCGGAAACCAGCAAAGCCCGTCGTTGCCGCAGTTGTGCACTGAACAGATGCATGGCCCAAAATGACACTAAAATGTTGAGCAGGCCAAAAACCAGGCTGGTACGCATCAGGCCTAAATGAGGAATCAGCAGCAAAGGAAAAGCCAGCGAGACCGCCAATGCGCCCAAGTAATCAAAGGTCAGTACTTTGGATACCAGCTCTTTCAGGGTCAGCGATTGCTCCAGGATGCGCATGACCAACGGGATCTCCAGCCCGACCAGCATGCCAATGACAAACACCAGCAGGTAAAGTATGGCATGGAATGCCAGGCCACCGTTGTAACCGATCTGTGAAAAAGCCAGGAACAGGATAACTGCGGAAAATCCGCCTATAAGCCCAACCAGCAACTCCAGTTCTATAAAGCGTCTGACCAGGTCCTGATTGATATATTTGGAGGCCCATGAACCCGCACCCATGGCAAACAGGTACACGCCAATCACCGTCGAAAACTGGGTGACCGAATCACCTAGCAGGTAGCTTGAAACGGTGCCTGCGACCAGCTCATATACTAAACCGCATGAAGCAATAATAAAAACTGAAGCAAACAGGACCTGCCGCAAGACTTTGTCATGCACCGGCCTGATGCTATCAGTCGATGACGAAGTACTAGCCATGTATGGCCGCTGAAATAATCATCGCAAGACCGATACACATGGCAGCTACGACCACTGCCAGCGAAAGGTTGTTTTTTTCAATGATTTCACGCCACAGCTGATAGGGTGTGATTTTGTCGATAATGATAAATCCCAACCAGAAAATCACGATGCCTAATAGTGAAAAAATGACTGAGTTTTGCAGATTGGTAATTAAGAGACTATCCATTATGCTTCCTTTCGTTTATTTATGATTTGACTCATGCGAGCCGCCTCTGTTGACATGCACTGCATCATCACTTTGCCAGAAGGGCGCGCCGTCATATTGCAGCTTGCAGAAGTAGGCAAGCGCCAGAATTGCTGTCAATTGGTAAAGTCTGAGCCACATGGTGTGCTATATCCATCAAGTATTCAGCGGGTGATCACTCAACGCCCAGCGTCGTTGTTCAAAATTGGAATTGTGATAATAAAAAATTGCCGGGCCTATACAGAGAAATGCCAGCAAGAACCAGAAGTTACGCCACAAAGGCACGTTGCTTATCACCCTAATCTGCTGCGATTTAATTGCGGAGCTCATGCTGTAGCTGCGTTCACTTTCGGTTTCGACTTGCAATTGATAGCGACCGGCAGGAACAGCGCTGAAAATCACTTCGGCCCGGCTATCGTTTTCCCGCCAGTACTCGCCGCCATCATAGCCTGAATAGTCACTGATCTCACGGCTGCTGCTGTAAGTGAGCCCATTTTGCAGGTTAACCAGTGTCAGGCTGGAAAATAACCAGCTATTACTCAGGGCGCCATCTATCTTGATCACGACATTGCCATGCTGCGTGTGTATCTCAAAAGGCTCGCTTTCTAGTGAGGCGGTTTCAGGGTTGAGGGTGCGGTAATTTGACCAGTCGCTACTGTCGACAGCGTTAACTTGCATGATGCTGTTGAATACCAATTCTTCGCGTGATTGCATCACAAACCAGCTGTGCAAAGCGATGGCGAGCAGCATGAACAGCAAAGTGTTGCTTACCCAGGCAGACACCGATTGCGTGTAGGGGCAAGGCTGATTGGCGAATACGCCTTGCGGCTGCATCAGCTGCAGATGCTCTCCAAAGGCTGTATTGACTTGCTCTGGCGTCAGATACTCTCCCTGACTCCACTGGATCTCCTTGCCCTGTGTTTCTTTACTGAGCAGATAAGGCGGTGCAATGTAGTCTTCCAGAGAGGCTTTATCGCCGGCTTTGACCAGCCAGTAAAACTCTCCGGCAACCAGGTCTATTTTGGCATTGTATTTGGCAAAATGCCGGTAGCGGTGCTTTTCCAGTGTTGCCAGCGTGCCCTGTGAATAATCTTTACTTAATACTGGTGCTGCGACCAGGGGCTTGAGCAGGTTCCAGTGTCCCTGGCTGCACACCAGCCAGCGAAAGCCGTAGCCTGGGTGATGTAACAGGAACTCTTCCCAGTAATAGGTCAGGCCCTCCCAGGTAGAAGACCGTTGCAGATAGCCGATCACCGTAAAATCAGCTTTTTCAAAACGGCCTGTACTTCCCAGCGGTATAGTCAGATGATGCAATTGATCCAGCTTTTTCTTCTGCTTGATCAGAACGGCGATTCTTTCATTGCGCGCGTCCAGAATCGTCGCGCAATGCGGGCAGGTGATGGTAAGCGCGCGCTCCAGTCTGTTGGGCAGGCTGCCGGCACACGACGGACAGTCCAGCTGACGGCTGGTAACCCTCACCGCCATTTGTTCTATGTCGCGCAGGTTTTGCAGGTGCAAGGTCTCCAGTGCAACTGCCTGCCCAAGATAAAGAGCGGCTTTGCCTGCCTGATATTCAAGTGAGGCGTAATGTTGCGCTGCCGCCAGTTCTACAAAGTGTATGGTTTTGCCTACGGGGACTGCAGTAGAGAGCTCGCCTTGTCCGGCAATGCATTGCGCCTCCTCAATGCGGATGATTGACATGCGCTGGCCCTGTATCGGCACGCTGAGGTCGGGGACGCAGCGCTCCAGCGGCAAGTCTGGTATGCCGTCAAGCACCTCAAAACTTAAGGTATAAGTGCCTGAGGCTTCTGATAGCCAGCCGGTCTTGCCGGTGTCGAATAGCAAATGCCAGCTGTTCCAGACGCCGCTACTATGCTCAAACTGCATGCGGCCAATGACAGAAAACCCATCCCCGGAGTACAGGCCGCTACTGCCTATCTGCAACAGGCTGTGGTCAGGCAGCAACTCTGCCATTTTCCCCAGGTTTTCCAGGTTGACATCGCTTCTGAGCAAGGTGCTCTGGCAATATTCGCACACCATGAGCAAGGTGCTGCTGGCCCGAAACTGAACTCTGGCGCCACAAGAAGGGCACTGACTATAACGTAACACGGGTACTACGCTTTATTTGAGTTGGCTCAGTAGTTCTGCCTTTTTGGCATCAAACTCCGCCTGGGTGAGTACACCTTTGGTGACCAAGCCATGCAGTTTCTCTAGTGTGGCTATAATGTCATCGTGTGAGATGGCGGATGCTGGCGGATTGAGACCATTGTTTGCCGGGGGTGTCATTGCTTGCGCCATATTTTGTGCAATGGCAAAGCCTGCACCCAGGCCAGCCCCTGCGCCGGCGACGCCACCTTCATTTTGCGCGGCCATCGGGATGGCATCTGCGACCTGGTATTGTGTGTAGCGATTCAAATCGCCGACCATATTCATGCCTATGCGCTTATCCAGCACCGCTTGCAGGTCTTCAGGCAACGAAATATTCTCCAGCGCCAGGTTGTCCAGCATCAGGCCATAGCGGGCAAATATGGGAGCCATATGCGTGCGTAAGCTATCAGACAGTTTGCTTTGATTGGCAGCCATATCAATAAACGGTACTTGGCTGTTGGCAAACAGCTGGGTCAGTTCGGCAATCATCAAGTGACGCAGCTGACCATCCAGCTCATCAACCTTATACACCTCCCGGGTACCACAAACCTCTTTATAAAAAAGAGTGGTATCAGACAGGTGGTAGCTGTAGATGCCGAAAGCGCGCAGTCGGACCATGCCAAACTCCGGGTCGCGCAGTGTGATCGGATTCGATGTTCCCCATTTGCGGTCAAGCTGCAAACGCTTGCTGAAAAAAATCACATCAGATTTGAAGGGGGACTCAAATAACTTGTCCCAGTGCTTTAAATTGGTAAGCAGGGGCAGGTTTTGGGTATTCAACGTATGCAGGCCGGGATTAAAGCTGTCCGCAATGATGCCTTCATCTATGAATAGTGCACTTTGCGAATCGCGCACCGTAAGTCGTGCACCGTACTGAATTTCCATGTCCATCATTGGATAGCGGTAGGCCAGTACTCCGTCACTGTCTTCTGTCCACTGAATAACGTCAACAAACTGTTTCTTTACAAAGTCAAAAATACCCACGTAAGCTCCCTGCTGTTTTTATATGCTGTATCTTTTATATGCCTTACCTTGGCTTGGACGCGAATTCCTATACAATGCGAGGCGACCAATCATTGTTAATATACTTCAAATTTAGTGACTGCTGTGTTGCATAAGTTAGCATATGAAAAGATTACACTATAGTGGCCTGCATTTAATAGCCAATTTGCATAAAGTAGATCATGCGATCATGGCGATGACTGATTTAACTACATGCAAAAGCGTATGTGTAGATGCCGTTAGAAAAGCAGGGCTGACTATTGTCGGAGAGTGTTTTCATGACTTTGGTGATCAGCAGGGAGTTACCGGTGCTTTGGTGCTGGCTGAATCACATTTGGCAATACATACGTGGCCGGAGTCTGGCTATGTGACATTAGATGTGTTTGTATGTAATTACAAAGACGATAACTCAGAAAAAGCCAGGCAATTATTTGAATCGCTTATTGAAGCATTCGGCCCAGGAAAGGTGCAACGCTCTGAGTTGCAAAGAGAATAGAAAACGCCGGAATATTCCGGCGTTTTGTTTTTCAGCAATTCTGAAATCAGCGTTGATGCAGTGGCACAAATTCCCGGCGCGCTTCGCCCACATACAGCTGACGGGGACGCCCGATTTTTTGTTCCGGGTCTGCATTCATCTCGCACCACTGCGAAATCCAGCCAGCCGTACGTGCCAGCGCAAAAATGGCGGTGAACATGGAGTTTGGGATGCCCATGGCGCGCATGACGATACCACTGTAAAAATCGACATTCGGATACAGTTTGCGTGAAACGAAGTATTCGTCTTCCAATGCAATTTTCTCCAGCTCCATTGCCAGCTTGAACATAGGGTCATCCTGCAAACCCAGTTCATTCAGTACTTCATGGCAAGTCTTGCGCATGATGGAAGCACGTGGATCCATGTTGCGGTAGATACGGTGGCCAAACCCCATCAGGCGGAAGCTGTCGGTTTTATCTTTGGCGCGATTGATAAACTCCCCGATACGACTGATGTCACCCATTTCTTCCAGCATGTTCAGTGTGGCTTCGTTGGCGCCGCCGTGTGAAGGGCCCCACAGCGAGGCGATGCCGGCTGCGATACAGGCGAATGGATTGGCTCCACTGGAGCCGACCAGACGCACGGTAGACGTAGAAGCATTCTGTTCGTGATCTGCGTGCAGGATCAGGATACGTTCGAACGCGCGCGCTAGGATAGGGTTAGGCACGTATTCTTCACAGGGCGTGGCGAACATCATGTGCATGAAATTCTCGGCGTAACCCAGGTTGTTTTTCGGGTACATAAACGGTTGGCCGATATTGTATTTGTAGCTCCATGCTGCAATGGTCGGCACTTTTGCCAGCAAGCGCATTGCCGCGCGTTTGCGCGACTCCGGGTTGCTGACATCATTGTTGTCAGGGTAAAAAGCAGCCATCGCGCCGACGACGGCTATCATCACAGCCATCGGGTGAGCGTCGCGCCTGAAGCCGCGGAAGACATTACTCATCTGGTCGTGCAACATGCTGTTTTTGCGGATTGCGTTGACGAACTCTTCACTCTGGGCGGCATTTGGCAGCTCGCCATGTAACAGCAGGTGGGATATTTCCAGGAAGTCGCAATTTTCCGCCAGGGTTTCAATAGGGTAGCCGCGGTAATACAGCAAACCTTCTTCACCATCAATAAAGGTGATGCCAGAATCGCAAGCCGCCGTGGACATGAATCCCGGGTCATAAGTGAAAATGCCGTGTTTGCCCAGGCTGCGGATATCGATGACATCGGTACCTAGCGACCCTTTCAGGATCGGGAGTTCTATTGCGGGGGTGTCGTTATCAAAAGAAATGGTCGCTTTGGTTGCCATAACATACTCAAAATGGTGTAGACGGGTTAAGACTAAATTATACGCAATCAACTCTCCAAAATGCGCACTTGCGGGGAGATTGAAAGTGAAAACACGGAAAAAGCTGTCAAAACATGCACCAGAATTAACCGCTAGCATGGTGCAGTTGCACTGCTTGCGTGAAAAATCCGCTACGCGGAATAGATGGCGCCGAGCACTCGTGGGCCGCGTGCGCCAGTAACTGCCGGAAGGTTGCCACTCAAGCCATCGACACAGCATTGCGCCAGCCACGCAAACGCTACTGCCTCTACCCAATCCACCTCTACGCCAAGTTTGTCGGTTGGCTCAATGCAGCAGCCAATCAGTGCGGATAAGCGCTCTATCAATAGGCCGTTATGCGCACCGCCACCGCAGACATAGGCCTCGTCTATAGCCGGACAAAAGCGTTTGATGGCATCGGCAATACTAAGCGCTGTAAGCTCCAGCAAGGTTCGCGCGATATTTTCCGGGCGGTCATCAACCACGTTTAAATGTTGCGCCAGCCACTGTTGGTTAAACAAATCCCGTCCTGTACTTTTTGGTGCAGCCTGCGCCAGATAGGGTTCAGCCAGCATGGCTTCTAATAAAACACTATTTACCTGTCCGCTGGCAGACCAGGCGCCATTGGCGTCAAAGGACTGACCTGTGTGTTGTTGCGTCCATTGATCGAGCAACATATTGCCGGGGCCGGAATCGAATCCGGTCACTTGTCCATCCACCGGTAACCACGAGATATTGGCAATGCCGCCGATGTTGATAATAGCTCGGTTTTTAGTAAGGCTCGCAAACACCGCCTGGTGAAAGGCCGGTACCAAAGGTGCGCCCTGACCGCCTGCTGCAATATCCCGGCTGCGGAAATCACCTATTACTGTGATATTCGTCAGTTCTGCCAGCCGGGCATGGTTACCTATTTGTAAGGTATAAGCCTGGCCATCTGGCAGGTCTGGACAATGGCGTATGGTTTGTCCGTGGCAGCCAATCGCGGTAATTGCTGATGCCGGCAATTGGCTTTGCTGCAAAATTTTTAATACAGACTCTGCGTAGAGCTCGGCCAAACTATTTGCCATCAGTGCTGCATCATGCAGTTCATTGATGGCAGGTTGGTGCAACGCCAGCAATGCCCGTTTGATGACGGATGGGTATGGTACAAATGCCTGGTCAACTTGTTCAAAGCGATCACCGGTATGCGCGACCAATGCCGCATCAACACCGTCCAGGCTGGTGCCTGACATGATGCCAATAAAGTAACGCGTATCGGGGACTGCTGACTGTGAAATCATAGGCCCACATAGTAACATCGTCGCGGGATATGCCTACAGTAATGCACCAGATTACGTTAAAATAGCCGCTTTAATTTAAACCATGCTGTTAAGAAGTATCTTCGCTAACAGCGTGACAGAAATGTATTTATGACAGACTCAAAACCTTCAGCCGAGGCGATCAGCACGGAAATTTCCCCCGAGATTGCCAAAGCACTGGCTATTATCAAACGCGGTGCGGATGAATTGCTGATCGAGCAAGAATTGGTTGAAAAGCTCAAAACCGGTAAGCCACTGCGCATCAAGGCAGGTTTTGACCCAACCGCACCTGATCTTCATTTAGGCCATACGGTACTTATCAATAAATTGCGCCAGTTGCAGGATCTTGGTCACCAGATCTTATTCCTGATCGGTGACTTCACCGGCATGATAGGTGATCCCACTGGTAAAAGCACTACCCGCCCGCCGCTTACGGTAGAGCAGGTCAAAATCAATGCGGACACTTACTCAGAGCAAGTATTCAAAATCCTGGATCCGGCTAAGACTGAAATTGTGTTCAACTCCAAATGGTTGAGCGAGCTTGGTGCAGCTGGCATGATTAAACTGGCTGCCAGCCTTACTGTGGCGCGTATGTTGGAGCGTGATGATTTTTCCAAGCGTTTCAAAGGTAATCAGCCGATTGCGATTCACGAGTTTTTATACCCGTTGTTACAGGGCTACGATTCTGTCGCCTTGCAGTCCGATCTGGAGTTGGGCGGCACCGATCAAAAATTTAATTTGCTGATGGGCCGCGAGTTGCAGAAGCAGGCAGGAATGGCGCAGCAGTGTGTGCTGATGATGCCATTGCTGGAAGGTCTTGATGGCGTTAATAAAATGTCCAAATCGCTGGGCAACTATATTGGTATCAGCGAGGCACCCGAATTAATTTTTGCCAAAATCATGTCTGTCTCCGACACGCTGATGTGGCGCTATATTGATTTGCTGTCTTTTGCCTCATTGGAAACCATCGCCGAATGGAAGGCGCAAGTTGCCGGTGGCGAAAACCCGCGTAATATCAAGGTAGGTTTTGCGCAGGAAATCGTAGCCCGATTCCACGGTCAGGCAGCAGCAGAAAAAGCACTGGCAGATTTCCAGACGCGCGCCAAAGGTGGCATCCCTGATGATGTGCCGGAAGTGGAAGTGGCCATTGAAGGCGAGAGTATTGGTATCAGCCAGTTACTGAAACTGGCTGGCCTGGTAGAAAGCACCAGTGAAGCGATGCGTGCTATTCAACAAGGTGGCGTGAAACTGGATAGCGTAAAAGTGGAAGACAAAAATCAGCAATTGGAAAAAGGCGTGGTGGTGGCCCAAGTTGGCAAACGCAAGTTCGCCAAAATAACCATTAAGTAATAACTGCTTGAAAGTAAAAGGCCGCTTTTTAGCGGCTTTTTTCTGGAAGATAGAGATTACGTTTTAAAGTGACTTACGCAAATTGGCGGGTGGAATGCTCAATGATTCACGATATTTGGCAATGGTCCGGCGCGCTACCACAATGCCCTGTTGGGCCAGGGTGTCGGTAATCTGATTATCTGATAATGGTTTTTTGACGTTTTCTTCTGCAACCATTTGTTTGATCAGTGCGCGGATCGCCGTCGCCGAGCAGGAGCCGCCAGCATCTGTGGCAACCGAGCTGCCGAAGAAGTATTTCAGTTCATAAACACCACGTGGTGTGAGCATATACTTATGCGTAGTCACCCTGGAAATGGTGCTTTCGTGCAATTCGAGTTCTTCAGCAATCTCACGTAATACCAGCGGGCGCATGGCAATGTCACCGTGCTCAAAAAAGTTGCGCTGCCTATCCACAATTGCTTGCGATACGCGCAATATGGTCGAGAAGCGTTGCTGGATATTCTTGATCATCCATTTGGCTTCCTGCATCTGGCTTTGCAGATACTGGCCGGAACTCTCACGATTACGTTTAAGGATGTCGGCATACATCTGGTTGATGCGCAATTTAGGGATCACGCCGTCATTCAGGGTTGCCACCCAGATGCCTTTGATTTTTTTGACCACCACATCATGCTGGATAAAATGATCGTGGCTGAAATTGGAAAATTCGCTACCCGGCCTCGGGTTTTGCTGGCGGATTAGTTGTTGCGCGCCTTTGAGTGAGGCTTCATCGCAACTCAATTGTTTGCGCAGCTTCACAAAATCTTTATTGGCAAGTAGTGCCAGGTGATCTTTGACCAGCGCGATGGCGGTTTTCAGGTAGGGCGTATCCGCAGGCAAGGCATTAAGTTGCAATAACAGGCACTCACGCAAATCGCGTGCGCCTATGCCGATCGGGTCGAGATTCTGGATCAGCTTGAGTGCGGTTTCCAGTTCGAGCAAGTCAACCTCAAGTTCCAGCGGCAGGTTTTCAACAACCTCCTGCAGATCCTGTTCGAGATAGCCGTCATCATTAATGCTGTCGAGCAGCAGTTTAACCAGGCTCATATCGCGGTGTGATAAATGCGCCAGCTGAATCTGGTCTATGAGGTGCTCACGCAAGCTGATGCTGCTGGCATCCTGGCGGGAGAAATCGCCGTCTTCATCGTCATTATTGTTGCGGCCTGCCTCGTCCCAATTGCTGGTACTGCCAAATTCGCCATAATCATCTTCAAATTCCGGCGGTGTGAATTCTTCATTAAGGTTGGGTAATTCGCCTTCATTACCGCTAAGGTCATCCCGTAATTCTTCACGCAAAGTATCGGCTGGCGAAGAGATATCCTGCTGAATGGCTACGTCAAATGAACTGGCATCTTCCACTTCAGCCTGAGCCTGCAACGGTGCATCGGGCGTGTTATCTTCAAACTCGCCTTCTTCATTGTCAGCCATTTCCAGTAAAGGATTTTCCTGCAAGATGGCTTCCAGCTCCTGGTTAAGTTCCAGCGTCGACAATTGCAACAGACGGATAGACTGCTGCAACTGTGGCGTAAGAGCCAGGTTTTGCGACATGCGTAATTGCAGGTTTTGCTTCATAACAAATTACAGCCTAAAGTTTTTGCCCAGATATACTTCACGTACACCTTCGTTCTGGATGATTTCATCCGGCGTACCCGCGGCAAAGATGGCGCCTTCATTCACGATATAAGCGCGGTCGCATATATCCAGCGTTTCACGCACGTTATGATCTGTGATTAAAATGCCTATATTCTGGCTGCTGAGGTAACGGATAATTTTCTGGATCTCGATCACCGCAATCGGGTCAATCCCGGCAAATGGCTCATCCAGCAGAATAAATTTCGGGTCAGTTGCCAGGCAACGCGCGATTTCAACCCGGCGGCGCTCACCCCCTGACAAACTGACAGCCTGGCTATTGCGGATATGTTGGATATGTAGCTGATCCAGCAATGATTCCAGTTTGGCTTCACGTTGTTCAGAGGTATAAGGACGGGTTTCCAGTATCGACAGAATATTATCGGTCACAGACATCTTGCGAAAAATGGAGGCTTCCTGCGGCAGGTAGGCCAGACCCATACGCGCACGCTCATGCATGGGGGCGTGGCTAACATCGGTGCCATCCAGGGTGATACGGCCGTCATCCAATGCCACCAGGCCAACAATCATGTAGAAGCTAGTGGTTTTGCCTGCACCATTCGGACCCAGTAATCCGATCACTTCACCACTATGCAAATCAAGCGTGGTGTTTCTGACGACGGTACGGCCCTGATAGGTTTTTTTTAAATGGCTGACGCACAAATGGCTGTTGTCTGGAGAAACGGTTGTTTGCATATTGCCAGTCTTTACTGTGATTCTTTCTTGGATCCGTTTTCAGGTGCATCGGGTACCGGTTCAGTCCTTAATTGCAACGAGCGATTCATCCGTAACCCTTGTTGGGTATTAGATTTGTTATCTAACACTGGTGGGGTTGTTTTGTTTTTTGGCTGTATGGTAGCTTTCACGCGGCTGTTGGCGGTGCCATTCGGGTTTGCTTTAGTGCCACCGATCACTTCTGCATATTCGGCATTGGCGTCATAACTGATGTAATCACCCGTCACTACGTCTTCTCCACGTTTGACCCAGGCATTGGTATACAGTTGCACTTTATCCATGCGGGCATTGTATTCAATGCGCTGACCACTGCCTTGCATCCACTCATTTTTGCCGGTGCGTTTCTGTTTGAACGTGGTTGGCGTGCTAGGAGTGCCGGTACAAGTGCTATGCTGGAAGCCATCCTGGTCTTCACGTACTATCATCTTGTCGGCCTTGATTTGCAAAGTACCTTGGTTCAGGATCACATTACCGGTATAGACGCTGATTTTTTTCGCATCGTTGACGCTGACGGTATCGGCTTCCAGTTCTATCGGCTGGTCACGATCTGACTCCTCAGCCCAACCGGTAGCTGAGCATAGCGTGCCCAGCATCAGGCAGGTAACATAAAATAATTGCGTGCGCGTTTTCAACTCATCTCTCCAGAATCATCGACTCTTAGTACTTGTATTTTTGCTGGTGCCGCTTTTAGCTGGCTTGACCACAGCCTTTGTGGGTGCTGCATCGGGCGCTCGCTCATAATGAACATGCACCCGGTTAAATAATTGCATGGTTTCCGATTTTTTATCAAAACGCATACCGGTACCGGTAATCACTGTCGCCGGTTTCTGATGGATGGTAACGGGCAAATCGGTATAAGCAATATCCGTATCCGGCTCTACGAATAACTTCTCGGTAAGCATTTGCATTTCACCTTTTTCAGCGGTGGCCTGGCGAATCACTTTGACCTGTTTGTCAAACTCCACCAGTTTACCATTGCCGGATATTTTGCCGCGCTGACCGTGAATCTGTGTGTATGGCGACTCTTGTCCAAACTGGGTAAAACGCGGCCTGTCCAGTTCAGTGTGGTCACTATCCGGGTAGTGGCGCATCTGCGCAGCAGCCAGCACATATTTTGTTTTTCCAGTCGCATCGGTGCGCGTGCTTACAAAGTTATACAGCATGTAATCGGGCGCATGACGGCTCAGACCAGTCACGCGCGCCGCTTGCTCTTGCACTGTTTGGTTAATCCAAAAAGTCAGCAGCGCCAAAAACAGCATCAAACCAATCGGCAGCAGAATCGGATATTTAAGCATGCGTAAAATCTCTACCTGTCTGCCTAAACGACTTTCGCCTTGAGCAAGTCATGCATATTAAATGCGCCTACCAGTTGCTGTTGTTCGTTCACAGCCAGGAAACCATTGATTCTGTACTGCTCCATCAAACTGACGGCTTCAACGGCCATTTGCCGAGCGCCCAGCAATCTGGGCTGCTTGCTCATCACATTTAAAATAGGCGCCTGGTGATCCGTGAGTCCCTGTACGAACAGGCGTCTTAGGTCGCCATCGGTAAATATACCGGTCGGTTTTTGTTCAGCATTCACAATGGCAGTAAACCCCATGCCTTTGCTGGTGATTTCCTGGATTGCCTGCTGTACAGTGGCTTTTTCACTGATACTTGGAATAGCATCGCCAGTGCGCATCACATCTTTAATCCTGACCAGTAATCGGCGGCCAAGACTACCTCCAGGGTGCGAACGGGCGAAGTCTTCGGCAGTAAATTCGCGCAAGTCAAGCACGCATAACGCCAGTGCATCGCCCAAAGCCAGTGCCGCGGTGGTGCTCGCGGTCGGTGCCAGGCCTAGCGGGCAGGCTTCATGGCCAACTGCAGCACTTAAATGTACTTCCGATTCACGTGATAAGGTTGAATCTTGGGTGCCGGTAATGCTGAGAATACGGGCGCCAATGCGACGGATAGCAGGCAGAATATTGATGATTTCATCACTCTCGCCCGAGTTGGAAAGCGCAATGACCACATCTTCTGCGGTAATCATGCCGAGGTCACCATGGCTGGCTTCAGCCGCATGCATAAAAAATGCTGGGGTCCCTGTGCTGGCGAGTGTAGCTGCAATTTTGCCGCCGATGTGGCCGGATTTTCCCATGCCGGTGACAACAATACGGCCGCGGCAGTCAAGAATCATATGGACCGCAGCTTCGAACTCAGCGCCCAGGCGTCCGGCCAGCTGGCGGATCTCATCTGCTTCGTGCAATAACACATTGCGCGCTTTTTCTACGATGCCAGAACTTTCAGCAAGTTTGACACCTGATTTTGCTATACTCATGGTCACTAAGTATAGCAAGTGACAGCCCCGGCAAGAAAGCGAATCTAGGCTTTTTTACCGTTTTTTTAATATCAGGCACATTTTTTGCATTGAACAAAAGTTTTGTGGCGGCATAATTAAGCTGACATAATCCGGTTTTATAATAAATTAACGACCACAAGCGGCGTATTCTCTGTATATCGGCAATGTGGTCTAAATCAGTGGTTTTAATTAGTTGCTTAGAATTTTTGCATGTTTGACTCCCTAATCCATTTACTTTTATTGCTCACCAGTTCGGTATTTGCCGTCGGTTTGTTCCGCATATTGGGACTGCCGGCAATACTGGCTTACTTTATGATCGGCATCGTCCTCGGTCCGCACACATTGGGCCTGCTTGAGGATGAAGAAACCGGTCGCCAGGTAGCTGAATTCGGCATTGTGTTCCTGATGTTTAGCATAGGCCTGGAATTCAGCCTGCCCAAGCTATATGCCATGCGTAAAACCCTGTTTGGTCTGGGTGGGGGGCAAGTGATTCTCACGCTGGTTGTCAGCCTGTTGCTAGGCAAAATGGCCGGGTTAAGCCTGACTACTGCTTTTATTATCGGCGCAGCGTTGACCATGTCATCTACCGCCATCGTTTCAAAAATTCTGATGGAACGCGTAGACCTCAGCTCACGTCATGGACGTTTGAGTATCGGGGTATTGTTATTCCAGGATCTGGCAGTGATTCCAATTCTGGTGCTGATTCAAACATTGGGTGCGCACAGTAATAACTGGCTGGATGTGCTTGGCCTGACATTGTTGAAATCTTCAGTCCTGCTATTCCTGTTATTCAAATTTGGTAAGAATATCCTCAACTTCTGGTTTGAGCTGGTAGCCAAACAGCGTTCACGCGAACTGTTTGTATTAAACGTGCTGATGGTGACCTTGCTCATGTCGGCAGCCACCAATTTTGCCGGTCTATCTTTCGCGCTGGGTGCCTTTGTCGCTGGCATGCTGATCTCAGAAACCAAGTTCCGCTACCAGGTGGAGTCGGATATCGCGCCTTTCCGCGATATTCTGCTCGGCTTGTTCTTTATCAGTGTCGGTATGTTGCTGGATGTCAGGGTCATTCTTGAACATGCAGGCTTAATCGTTGTGTTGCTGGCGGTTTACCTGATGTTCAAAATAGCCCTGATTGCTTTCCTGACCAAATTCTATGGCTTTGAAATGGGTGTTGGTGTGCGTACCGGCATTATCCTGGGCCAGGCAGGTGAATTTACTTTTGTGATTCTGGCTTTGGGTTTGCAAACGCGCCTGATCGATGGAGAGGCCCTGCAACTGGTGTTGTCCGTGGCTATACTTTCGATGCTGGTGGCGCCATTTATTATTCAGTACAACGGCCGTATCGCGCGTTACCTGGTAAAAAGCTATACCCGCAATAGTATCAAAGGCGTTGACACTATCCAGGAGCACAGCCAGGAATTAAGTGGTCACGTTATTATTTGTGGCTATGGCCGTAGCGGTCAGTATCTGGGCCGTTTTCTGCGTGAAGAAAATATTCCCTATGTTGCCCTTGATATGGATGCCAGCCGCGTGCAGGAAGCCGCGTCTGCCGGTGAAAACGTGATTTATGGTGATGCCAGCAGGCGTTCAGTGATGGAAGCCGCTGGACTGGGTCGTGCCAAGGCCGTGATTATCAGCTATGCCGAAACACGTGCCTCCATGAAGGTGCTGGATGTGATCAAGGAACGCCATCCTAACCTGCCGGTGATTGTGCGCACGCATGATGACAGCGAGATGGATGAGTTGCGCGCCGCCGGTGCCGCTGAAGTGGTGCCGGAAATTCTCGAAGGCAGCCTGATGTTAGCTTCGCATGCCCTGGTTACCCTTGGGGTGCCGCTAAATCGGGTGGTCAAACGGATCCGCCTGTTCCGCGAAGAACGCTACAAAATGTTCAAGGGTTATTTCCGCGGTGTCAGCGATGCCGATGCGTCTACTGCCTCTTTGCCACAACTGCACTCGGTGGAAATGTATAAAAATTTCTATGCGCATGGCTTACGGCTGGATCATGTTCCGTTTGAAGATTTTGCGGTCGAGGTTAAACAGCTACGCCGCCCTAACATGCCGGAACCTATCGTCCCGCGCGGCGATATCGTGCTGAACGAAGGTGATGTGCTGGTATTGCTGGGCAGTAATGCCGCCCTGATCGCCATGGAAGTCTATTTGATTTCCGGCCGCAAACCCTAGAAAATCCACCCCTGATTTCAAGCAGGCTGCTAACAGTGTAAAGTCTGCAGCCTGTTTAATTTAATTCCCATTTAATCCACTGTTAGACACACGCGTTTTTTCCTGAAAATTCTTTAATGGCAAACACTTCGGTATTAGTTGTGGGCGGCGGCATTGTCGGCTGTTTGACCGCCATGCAATTGCGCAAGCAAGGGCATGAAGTCACGGTGGTAGAGCGTAATGTTATCGCCGCGCAAACGTCGGGGGAATCCTCCTGGGCCGGGGCGGGTATCGCGTTTCCGCTGTTGCCATGGTTTTACCAGGATGTGGTCAACGAATTAGCACTGGCCGGTGCCAGGGCTTACCCAGCAATCAGCGCCGAGTTGTTTGCAGAATCCGGCATTGATCCTGAATGTATTCAAAGTGGCATGCTGATTCAGCCATCCTTTGAGCGCGAACTGGCATTGGCATGGTGTAGCAAATTTGGCCTGGCAGTAGAGGCGCATGGCGAAAACCTGCTGATCCCTGAAGTGATACAAATCCGTAATCCTCGCCTGTTGCAATCCCTGAAAGCCTGGTTGATTAAACACGGCGTCAAGTTACGTGAGCAAACCCGTTTAATGCCATTGCAAGAAGGGCAATTGCCTATCAGTGGCTGGAAAACTACTGAAGATGAAACCTTGTACGCGGATACCTACGTAGTCACTTCAGGCGCCTGGAGCTTTGAGTTGCTTAAACAGACTGCCCTTACGCTGGATATCAAGCCCATGCGCGGACAGATGCTGCTATACCAAATGCAACCTGGCTTGTTGCCGCATATTGTTTACCGGAATGGTTTTTATATGCTGCAACGTGCGGATGGCCACTTGCTGGCGGGCAGTAGCCTTGAGGATGTCGGTTTTGATACAGGTGTGACCGAGAGCATGCGGCTAGAAATGCAGGAGAAGGCAGAGGCAATATTGCCAGAATTGCGTGGGCAGCCGATTATCAAACACTGGAGTGGGTTGCGGCCGGGGACGCCGCATAATATCCCGATGATAGGACGGCATCCGCAGATTGAGAATTTGTATTTGAATACCGGGCATTTTCGCTATGGGGTGACGATGGCGCCGGAGTGTGCACGGAGAATTGCCGCGTTGATTGCCTGACAGTGCGGCATGTGCAGTACATAGCTTACGGCAGGCCTGTGCGCAAATCATAAGAACAGCAAGGGGTCGTCATTCTGGCGGAGGCCAGAATCCAGGCAGCATTATTGCTTGGCTCAGGTCCTTTAAAGAGAAGAGTGCCGTACTGGCTGGAAGTCTTAACTTGGAATTCACTATTCCTTTTTTCGCCATTAGGCGAGTTACTTTTCTTTGCTTGCCCAAAGAACAAGTAACCAAAAGAAAGGGCACCCTAGCTTCCGCTTGTTTCCTGCGTTGCTCGTCAAAATAAGCGGAAGCTAGGGTGTCCTGTTCTTTACCTTCTTTCTTATGAACAAGCATAAGAAAGAAGGTCGCCTAGGGGCGAAAAAGAATGACCACCAAGCTAAAAAAATGAGAATTGCTTTTTAAGCTAATCTTTAAGAGTTAGCATTAGAAGCTAAGCTGACGTCAGCAAGAATTTAATTACCACTGTTCTCAGCAGCTACCCAATCCCCACTCTTCCCGCCATGCTTTTCCAGCAATCGAATACTATCCATCGTCATGCCACGATCTATCGCCTTACACATATCATAAATCGTCAGCAAACCCACCTGAACCGCCGTCAATGCTTCCATCTCAACCCCCGTCTGCCCGGTAGTTTCACACTGCACATGGCAAACAACACGATGATTAATTTCATCTGTCACAAAGCTCACATCAACACGACTTAAGCTAAGCGGGTGACAAAGCGGAATCAGATCGCTGGTTTTTTTACTGGCCTGAATGGCTGCAATCCTCGCAATTCCCAGGACATCGCCTTTTTTTGCATTACCTTGCAAAATGGTATGCAATGTCGCCGCTTGCATATGAATGCTGCCTTCAGCAATGGCCACACGTTTGCTGTGCGCTTTATCGCCAATATCGACCATATGCGCATGGCCCTGTGCGTTGAAATGCGTTAATTCGGACATGGTGAAAAATGATGAACTCAAGCGGTGAAGCCGTTATCATAACAAGTTTGGGTCAGCGGTCTATGCTGATTCAGGAATAATGTGATTTTCAGGATCGTTTTTACTCAAAGGTACATGGTTTTTAACCCACTCAAATTTTTTGATCCATACTCGCGCCGCACACTTGGGCGATGGAGTGTGACGTTGGCTTTGCTGATGCCATCCGGGTTCCCCATGCTGGCAGAAAGTGCGGTTGGCCAGTTTTCCGGTAAACCTTATGAGCCCGAGCTGGATTTAAATTTACCGGCAGACTCTTCCAACCAGTTGCCTGAACTGGGGGATGCTTCGCAAACCGTATTGTCTGCGCGCGATGAGGAAAAAATCGCTAACCAGATTCTCAAGCAGGTGGCTGTGAGCCAGGATGTATTTGATGATGCCGAGGTCACTGATTATTTACAGGCATTAGGCAAGCGTCTGGGGGCCAGTAGTCCGGACAAACAGCAGAAATTCTATTTTTTTGTTTTGCAGGATAAAAGCATTAATGCGTTCGCGATGCCTGGCGGTGTGATCGGTGTGCATACCGGCCTGTTTACATCATCCAATAGCGAGTCTGAACTGGCGAGTGTGCTGGGACATGAAATCGGTCATGTTACCCAGCATCACCTGGCGCGTATGCTGGCCTCGCAAAAATACGATATGTTCAAGAATATTGCTGCGACTGCGCTGGCTTTGCTAGTGATGAGGTCAAATCCGCAAGCGGGGATGGGCGCGATGACAGCGGCGTCGGCTGCCGGTATCCAGCGCCAGATTGATTATACGCGTGAGCATGAGCGTGAGGCGGACCGTGTTGGCCTGACTATCTTGCAGGATGCCGGGTTTGACGTACGCGCCATGCCCGCTTTTTTTAATACCTTGCAGCGGGCGACGCGTTTTTCTGATGGCAATATGCCTAGTTATTTGCGTACTCACCCGATGACCAGCGAGCGGATTGCCGATATGGGTAACCGTGTGCAAAACCTGCCTTATAAACAGGTTAGTGAAAACCCGGCTTTTTCGTTGATGCGGGCAAAAATTCGCGCGTTCCAGGGTTCTCCAACGCAAATGGTGGAAGAGTTCAAGAATAACCTGGAGGAAGGCCGATTCCAGAATGAGCAGTCCGAACACTTCGGGTTGGCGTATGCTTATTTACGGGCGAACCAGGCAAAAAATGCCCAGCAGGAAGTGCAATGGCTGGAGCAGCATGGCATGGTCAATCCTTACATTATTACCCTGAAAGCGGTGACGTTGGCCAAGCTCGGCCAGGTGCCAGAAGCGCAAGCGCAGTTTTTACAAGGTCTGCAACGTTACCCGCAGCATAGAATATTTGCCCAGGGCCAGGCGGAGTCATTGATTAATAGCAATCAGTGGGCGCCGGCAGTGAGTTTTATCCAAAAGCAGCTGCAAACGTTTCCTGATGATCCCAAACTGTATGAATGGCTGGCCGCGGCTTACCAGGGGCAAGGCAAGCAAATGCTGAGACATCAGGCATTGGGTGAGGCATATGTGCGCAAATACGATTTGCCGCGTGCGGTAGATCAGTTTGAAATCGCCAGTAAAGCCAAAGATGGGGATTTTTATTTGCAATCCAAAGTCGAAGCTCGACTGAAGGCGCTCCGTTTGCAGCAAGCATTGGAAAAAGATGATGACAAAGGCTAACTGGTTGCAGGAGAGTTAAATGCAAAGACGGACACTATTAAAGGGCTGTTTCGCCTTGGCGACGTTACCGTTCTGGATGATGATTCAGAAAGTACAGGCTGCCACCTGGTTTGCGCAGGCGTTTGAAGCCAAGCACACTGCCGAAGTCATGGCTGAATTGCAGGCGAAATCAGTACCGGTTTCGCAGGAGATTCATATCGAAGCACCACAAAAAGCCGAAAATGGGGCGGTGGTGCAAGTGGAGATTTCCAGCCAGCAGCCTGCGGGTAGTGTCAGTAACATGCGTTTGCTGGCAGATGCCAACCCGACGCCGCTGATTGCCAGTTTTGAGTTGGGCAAGCAGGTATTGCCTAAGCTGGTGACGCGCATCAAGCTGGCGCAATCGGGTGAATTAATCGCCTTAGTGCAGAATACTGGCGGCGAATTTCATCAACAACGCCGTGATGTGATTGTGCTGGAGGATGGCTGTGCAGGTAGTGAGCGCGAAGAGCCATTCGCCAGCAGCATGAAAATGCGCGCAAGGCCACTTGCAGACGGGCCGTTAGGCAAGAACATTACCGAGCTCAAGATTATTATCGTGCACCCGATGCGCACCGGTCGCAGTAAAAATGACGATGGGCAATTGATGCCAGCGCATTTCATGCAGCTGATGCAGGTAATACTGAATGGAGCGGTCATTGTCGATGCGCAAACCGGCACCGGCATTTCGCGTAACCCCTACTTTACGTTTTATTTGAAAGACGCCAGAATTGGCGATGTGATTGCAGTTAACTGGCAGGATAATCGCGGTTTCAGCGGCCACGGTGAAGTCACCGTATCACTTTAATTTTTGATAAGTAATTTTTATCATTAAAATTAAAACAATCAATTATGCATATGTATTAAAGTTGTCTACAATGCATTCATTCGCTTAAACAAACAAAGTTTAAATAGCAGTATCAGATCACTAGTTAAGTGAAACAACGTTTTAAACCATTATTAAAAGGAGAGCACAATGTCATTGATTAATACACAAGTTCAACCATTCAAGGCCCAGGCATTTCACAACGGTAAATTTATCGAAGTGACTGAAGAATCTTTAAAGGGCAAATGGTCTGTATTGATTTTCATGCCGGCAGCGTTCACGTTTAACTGCCCTACAGAAGTTGAAGATGCCGCTGACAACTACGCAGAGTTCCAGAAGGCTGGTGCTGAAGTGTACATCGTGACCACCGATACGCATTTCTCCCACAAGGTTTGGCACGAGACTTCACCAGCCGTGGGTAAAGCAAAATTCCCGTTGGTTGGCGACCCGACTCACCAATTGACACGTGCATTTGATGTGCATATTGATGAAGAAGGTCTGGCATTGCGCGGTACTTTCGTAATCAACAACGAAGGCGTGATCAAGACTGCTGAAGTACACAGCAACGAAATCGCGCGTGATGTAAAAGAAACTTTGCGCAAGTTGAAAGCGGCACAATACACCGCTGCCAACCCAGGCCAGGTTTGCCCAGCCAAATGGAATGACGGTGCTGCGACATTGACACCATCACTGGACTTGGTAGGTAAGATTTAATCTCTCTGAGATTAGTTTTAGCATCGCCCTGCGAGAGCAGGGCGCTCAGGTAAAGTCACTAAAAGCTTAGCGGGTTTACCTGAGCTTCCCCCAACCGTTTTAAATGCCATGTGGAATGGCCAGGGCTTCTTGCCGCCTGAAATAAGGGCAGGATTTTGGAGAATAAAAATGTTAGACGATACCTTAAAGACACAACTGCAAACCTACCTTGGTATGCTGCGTCAGCCTATCCGTCTGATCGCATCCCTGGATAACAGCGACAATGCCGCAAAAATGCGCGAATTGCTGCAAGAGATTACCGCCTTATCGGACAAAGTCAGCCTGGATGAAACTGGCGATGATGCGCGTAAACCTTCATTCGTGATCGCCAAGGAAGGTGAAACGCATGGCGTGCGCTTTGCAGCGATTCCTCTGGGTCATGAATTCACCTCATTGGTGCTGGCCTTGTTGTGGACCGGCGGCCATCCACCAAAAGTGGAGCAGGATGTGCTCGACCAGATCAAGGCGCTGGATAGTGACCTGAACTTTGAAGTGTATATGAGCCTGTCTTGCCATAACTGCCCGGATGTTGTGCAGGCGACTACCTTGATGACGGTATTTAATCCGCGCATCAATGTGACGGTGATTGATGGCGGCCTATACCAGGACGAAGTGAACGAGCGCAACATCATGGCGGTGCCAGCCACTTTCCTGAATGGCGAGATGTTTGCTTCTGGCCGCATGCTGGTGGAAGAGTTTCTGGCGAAAGTGGACACTGGCGCGGTAGCGAAAGAAGCTGAAAAACTGAATGCCAGAGAGCCATTTGATGTGCTGGTGGTGGGCGGTGGCCCGGCTGGCGCTTCAGCGGCGATTTATTCTGCACGTAAAGGTATCCGTACTGGCATCGTGGCGGACCGTTTTGGCGGCCAGGTCAACGACACGCTGGCGATTGAAAACTTTATTTCGGTCAAGGAAACTGAAGGGCCTAAATTGGTGGCAGCGCTGGAAGAACACGTGAAAACTTATGAAGTCGACATCATGCCGTTGCAACGTGCAGTTAGTCTGGCTGAGCCTAAACAGACCGACCAAAAGCATGGCGGCCTGATTGAAGTGAAGCTGGAAAGCGGCGCGACCTTGCGTAGTAAGTCAGTGATTCTGGCAACCGGGGCACGCTGGAGAAACCTGAATGTGCCTGGTGAAGCAGAGTACAAAAACAAAGGCGTTGCCTATTGCCCACACTGCGATGGCCCGTTGTTTAAAGGCAAGCACGTGGCAGTGGTTGGTGGTGGTAACTCCGGTGTTGAAGCGGCGATTGACCTGGCCGGTGTAGTGGGCCATGTCACTTTGCTGCAATTTGATACCGAGCTGAAAGCGGATGCCGTGTTACAACGCAAATTACGCACTCTGGAAAATGTCACTATTCTGACCAGTGCACAAACCACTGAAATTACTGGTGATGGCACCCGTGTCAATGGTTTGACCTATACGGACCGTGTCAGTGGCGAAAGCAAGCATGTAGCCCTGGAAGGTGTATTTATCCAGATTGGCCTGGTACCGAACACGGACTGGCTGAAAGGTACGATAGACTTGAGCAAGTATGGTGAAATTGAAATTAATAACCATAATGCGACTTCGTTGCCGGGTGTATTTGCAGCGGGGGATGTGACAACGATTCCCTACAAGCAAATCGTGATTGCAATGGGCGAAGGCTCGAATGCTGCTCTGGGCGCATTTGATTACCTGATTCGCCAATAAGTCATGTAATAATAAAAAAACCTGCTTCGGCAGGTTTTTTTATTTAAGGCTATTGATTGATGAGTTTAGCGATAAAGAAACCGCTTCAGCCACTTTAATGCCATCCACAGCCGCTGACAAAATACCGCCAGCATAACCAGCACCTTCACCACAGGGAAACAAGCCTTTGGTGTTGATGCTTTGTAGCGTTTCATCGTCACGCTTGATGCGTATCGGGCTGGAAGTACGTGTTTCCACACCGGTTAAAATACCATCTGCCAAATCAAAATTGGGGATCTGCTTGGCAAACGCCGGAATTGCTTCGCGGATAGCGTTAATCGCAAATTCTGGCAAGGCGGATTCAAGGTTAGTCAGATGCACGCCAGGCGTATAGGAAGGCGTGACTTCACCAAACTCGGTAGAAGGCCGATTTGCCAGAAAGTCACCAATCAATTGCCCCGGCGCCGCGTAGTTGCTACCGCCTAATACAAACGCATGACTTTCGAGTTGACGCTGTAACTCAATGCCTGCCAATGGATGGTCGGGGTAATCTACTTCCGGCGTGATGCCGACCACAATACCCGCATTGGCATTGCGCTCGTTACGGCTGTATTGACTCATGCCGTTGGTCACCACTCGGTTAGGCTCAGACGTGGCGGCGACTACAGTTCCCCCTGGGCACATACAGAAGCTGTACACACTACGGCCATTCTTCGCATGATGTACCAGTTTGTAATCAGCTGCACCCAGTTTTTGCAGGATGTCATCGCTGTAACTTTTGCCATAGCGTGCACGGTCTACCAGGCTTTGCGGATGCTCAATACGGAAGCCGATTGAAAACGGTTTTGCTTCGACAAAAATGCCTTTGTTGTAGACCATTTCAAAAGTATCCCGGGCACTGTGGCCGACGGCCAGTACCAGATGGCGGGTAGGTAAATATTCGCCTGTTTGCAAGAAAACACCCTGCACTTGCTGGTCCTGCACATCAATCTCGGTGACGCGGTGATCGAAACGGATTTCGCCGCCCAGGCTGATAATGGTGCTACGCATTTCCTCGACCATACTGACCAGCTTGAACGTACCGATATGCGGATGGCTGATATATAAAATTTCTTCCGGCGCGCCAGCTTTGACAAATTCCTGCAATACCTTGCGGCCGTAATGTTTGGGGTCTTTAATCTGGCTATACAGTTTGCCGTCGGAGAAAGTGCCCGCGCCACCTTCACCAAACTGCACGTTGGATTCAGGATTCAATTTGCCTTTACGCCATAATCCCCAGGTGTCTTTGGTCCGCTCACGTACCTCTTTGCCACGCTCCAGCACGATAGGCTTAAAACCGGCTTGCGCCAATATCAGGGCTGCAAAAATACCTGCCGGGCCAAAGCCGACTACGACAGGCCTGTGTTCCGAAGCCTGCGTATTGGTGGCAACGAATTTATAGCTGGTATCTGGCGCAGGTTTGATATGGGGATCTTTTTTAAACCTGGCAAGAATCTGAGACTCGTTTTTGACCTCGATATCGATGTTGTACACATAAAGAATGGCATGTGATTTACGCGCATCCACCCCGCGCTTGAAAATTTCAAAATGGATCAAATCGCTCTCAGGAATTTCCAGCCGCTTGAGGATAGCAGCCCTGATTTTATCGTCTTGATGCTTAAGCGTCTCCGCTTGTACTAATGGAAGCTTGATTTCAGTAATTCGTAGCATAAATATCTCATGGATAGTGGTTATCTATCAAAAACGTATTTTATTACATCCAGTCTTAGCGTATGGTAGATTTTTATATCGGTTCTATTTAATTAGTGTCGAATTTGGTCGTTAGAGGAATTATGTTTAACTACAAGCGCCAAATACTTACCCCGTTAATCATTGCCGCAACTATTCTGTGCGTCTCAATGATATGGTTATTTATCGCTATGTATCAGCTGGTGGCCTTTTCGGAGCAAAAAGATTCGGTAGACCGGCAGCGCTATGACGTGGCTGCACTTGGTAAAGCCATCACCAACGCTGAAAGCGGCCAGCGCGGCTATTTGCTGACCGGGCATACCTTGTTCCTCGATACGATGGAGCAGGGCCGTACAGACACACGTAGAATGCTTGCCAGCCTGGATAGACGTGTAGCCTCTGTGGGTGAAGTTCGCCCCGAACTGGAAACGGTTAAACAATTAGTGAATCGAAAATTTGATGCCATGGATATCAGCATCCAGGTGCAAATGCGCGCCGGTTCCTATGCCTCACACCTCACCCTGAGTAAAGATAAAAGCCGAGAGTTGATGAAGCTGATTGATGATCGCTTGGGTGAGATGGATAGCAAGCTTGAGCATTTGCGGGCGGATTACGAAAAAGAAATACGCCAGCGCGTGATCCAGGCGGTAATCGGCGCTATTTTGCTGTGTATGCTGATTATCGGCGTGTTGCTGTTTTCGTACCGCAGTACCACCGATTTGTTAGGCAAGATGCTGGAAACCCAGGCGGTCACCGAGCAGTTAAGCCATCAGGTTGACCATGATCTGCTGACCGGTTTGCCAAACCGGCGTAGTGTGGATGAGCATTTGGAAAGTGTTTTCCAGCGGTCAAAACACACTTCAAAACCGTTTGCCATCTTCTTTATGGATTTAGATGGATTCAAGCAGGTGAATGACCAGTATGGTCATGAAATTGGCGATGCACTGCTGATTGAAGTGTCTCATATGTTCCAGAAAGTGCTCCGGCAAACAGACTTTCTTGCCCGCCAGGGTGGTGATGAGTTTGTGCTGGTGGTGGGCAGTTATATGCATCGCATGGAGTTAGTGCAACTCGCGCAACGATTGATACAGTTATTTTCGCGCCCGGTGATTGTCAGAACCATGGCACTTAATATTGGCGTCAGTATAGGCGTTGCCGAGTATCCGCGGCATGGCAAACAAGTGAAACAGCTATTACATGCGGCCGATAAGGCGATGTATGTATCGAAGAAAAACGGTAAAAATTCTTACAGTTTTGATGGTGAATAGTGCATTAATTTGCCAGTTCAAGTTGCAGCATGTTTTTTAGCAAAGGCACTGTCACCGGCTTTTTAGTCGTCAGTGACCATTCATCCAGCGCATCAAGTACTGCCACTAGTGTCGGTAAGTCGCGGCGTAAGTATTTCAGGCAGTAAGCGATCACTTCATCGGGTAATTTCATTCCACGGTCACGCGCATGCGCACGCAGAGCATCGGCTTTTTCGTTATCACTCAATGGCTGTAACTGGTAGACCAATCCCCACGCTAAACGGGTAGCCAAATCATCCCGCAAACCCATTTGCGTGGGTGCATGGTTGCCGGCGGTCACCAATACACCGCCCTCGGCTTTGATTTGGTTAAAGGTATCAAACAGGATGATTTGTGATTCTTCATCCAGGGTATGCACATCATCGGCGATATGCGCACCCATGGCCTGGGCTGCCAGTAGCAAGTGCGTTTTACCACTGCCCGCAACACCCCATAGATATACAAAAGGTGAAGGCGCATGCCCGGCCAGTGCTGCTTGCAGGCTGCTGAGCGCTTCCTGGTTCTGGCCGACAATAAAATTGCCAAACCCCGGTGCGGCCGGGGGTTGGATATTCAGTAATAATTGTTTCACAGCGAATGCTTAAAAATTAAAATGTCAGTCATCCGATAGGTGAATTACTGATGCCTGGCTGTGCAGGTAAGTGTCGCTACGCAAGTAACTATTTTTGACGTAACGTAAACCGACGGCAATGGCAGCGCTGACCGGCAACGCCAGCAACACCCCGGCAAAACCAAATAATTGCCCGCCCGCCATTAAAGCCAAAATCACCAGTACCGGATGCAGGCCGATACGGTCACCGACCAAGATAGGTGTCAGGAAAAAGCTTTCTACAAACTGGCCGACGCCAAACACCAGTAGCACTGGAACCACTTCTGGCAGTGAGGCGAATTGTAATAATGCCAGGATCATGGCCAAAATAAACGCCAAGGCAAAACCGAGATAAGGTACAAAACTGAGTAAGCCGGCAATCATGCCGATAGACAGTGCCATATCGAGGCCAACCAGCCATAAGCCAACACTGTAAAACACGCAAAGCGACAGCATCACTGATAACTGCCCGCGGAGAAATTCGGCCACTACACTGTCTATATCCTTGACGATTTTTTTGACACGGCCTATCAGGTCGCGTGGAATCAGCTCACCAATTTTGGTCATCATATCGTCCCAGTCGCGCAAAAAATAAAACAGCACCACGGGCAGCAAGAGTATGTTGGCGAGCATGCCAATCAGGTTCAGGCCTTTTTGACCGGCACTCAATAATACGCTGCCAACAAAGCTGCTCGCTGATTGCCAGTGCTCGGTCAACAGTTTTTGTATATAGGCCGGGTTCACATTGAAACGAATGCCAAAATGCTGCAGCAGCCAGGGCTCCACCTGCTGGTGAAAATGATCCACCACTGCCGGCAAGCGTTGCACAATGAGCATTGATTGTTGTTGCAACAGCGGGAGAATAATCAGCATCAAACCAATCAGCGCCAGAATCACGCCAGCCATCACTAGCAAAGTCGCCAGGGTGCGGCCAACTTTCCATTGACGGTATCCGGCTTCACTGAGCCGGTCTACCAGCGGGTCCAGCATGTAGGCAATCACCATGGCTGCCAGAAAGGGCGTCAGCACAGGTTCCAGCAAATAAAACAGATAGATGAAAAGCGCAGCCACGATCCACCAGCGATTTTCGCTGACAAACTGAGTCACACTGGACGTTTGATACTCGTGATCTGACATGGGCGCCTGTAATGCATACACTCAATCCGGCATAGGTCGAACTGGCAAGATGCGTTAAAATAATGATTATTCTTAAAATTATACTGAATTTCGTGGATGTAACACGCTTTGTTGCAATATCCATGAATTTATATTGAATTAAATATTCATAGCATAGAAAGAAACGAGAGTACTTTGACGACTTCTTCTGATAAAACTTCAGTCACTTACCGCGACGCCGGTGTGGATATGGAAGCTGGTGATGCGCTGGTCGAGCAGATTAAGCCATTTGCCAAACGCACCATGCGCCCGGAAGTCATGGGTGGCATTGGCGGCTTTGGTTCATTGTTCGCCATGCCGAAAAAATTCAAGGAGCCCATTCTGGTTTCCGGTACTGACGGTGTAGGTACTAAACTCAAACTGGCATTCCAACTCGACAAGCATGACACCGTAGGTATCGATCTGGTAGCCATGAGTGTGAATGACATTCTGGTGCAGGGCGCCGAGCCGCTCTTTTTCCTCGATTATTTTGCCTGTGGCAAACTGGAAGTTGGCACGGCCGCCGCTGTGATTAAAGGGATTGCCCAAGGTTGTGAAGAATCCGGCTGTGCATTGGTCGGTGGTGAAACTGCCGAAATGCCTGGCATGTATCCGGCGGGTGAATATGACCTGGCAGGGTTTGCGGTTGGTTGTGTAGATAAAGCCAATATCATTGATGGTTCTACCATCAAAGCAGGTGATGTGATTTTGGGCCTGGCTTCCAGCGGCGCGCATTCCAATGGCTACTCTCTGATCCGAAAACTGATTGAACAATCTGGCATTGATATGGAATCAGACTTCCATGGCCGTAAATTCAAAGATGTAGTGATGGCGCCAACCAGGCTGTATGTGAAATCCGTGCTCAAATTGCTGGAAACCTTGCCGGTCAAAGGCATGGCGCATATCACCGGCGGTGGCATTACTGAAAATATTCCACGCGTGTTACCTGAAGGTCTGACGGCAGAAGTGCAAAAATCGAGCTGGACATTGCCACCGCTGTTCCAATGGTTGCAGGCTCAGGGCAATATCGCTTCGGTGGAAATGTACCGTACCTTTAACTGTGGTATTGGTATGGCCATCATCGTTGCTGCCGAACATGCCGAGCAGGCACAAACCGTATTGGCTGGTTCAGGTGAAACGGTATACCGCATTGGCCAGATTCGTACGCAACAGGCTGGCGAAGCGCCGACTGTGGTGGTGTAATGAATCCGATTCGCTTACAGCATAGGGTCGTCAGCGGGCTGGCGGTACTATTGTTTGTTGCTTCCGCGAATTTAGCGGCAGCGCCCAAGCAGCTCACCCTGAAGTATGACCTGCTTCAGCAAGGCGTCACCATAGGTAGTGTCAAAGACCAACTGACGGTGACCGGTAATAAATACCAGATCGACTCGCTGGCCGAAGGTAAAGGTATTTACAAGCTGATGGGTGAGCGCACACTCTCAAGCCAGGGCGATGTGGCCCAAAATACGTTACGCCCTGCACATTTTGAATCCCGTCAATCCAAACATCCTGATAAAGCCTTGATAAGTGATTTTGACTGGGGCAAAAAAGTACTCAATATGCAGGTGAAAGGCGAACAGGAAACGGAGAAGCTGGAGAAAGGTACCCAGGATTTATTAAGCATATTGTATTGCTGGATGTGGCAACCGCCAAAAGGCAAGCAGGTGAAGTTGCTGATCAATAATGGTAAGAAACTATCGCCACACACATTTGTAGTAAGTGAAGAAAAGACACCGTTGGAAACCGAGGCGGGTACATTTAATGTGATCAAGCTGGAAGACAGCGAGGGTGAAAAAACGCTTTATCTGGCCAAGGACAAAGGTTATCTCCCTGTGAAGTTAGTCGTGCAGGATGATGGTAAACGCATGGAACAAGTGATCACCAGCATCACTGGCCAATAACGGGTATTCTCCACATCGGGAAAGCGCGTGATTAACACACAAGGCCTGCGAAAATGGATACGGCAACACGTTTCCTGGCGATTAGGGTTGGCGTTATGCGTATCCTTGCTTGTGCATGTGCTGCTTGTGAAGGAGGTTGCCTGGCAAAGCTGGTTTTCAGGCGAAGAGCCGCCACCAACCTTGTTAAGTGCGCAGCTTGAAGCCGCGCCAGTCAAGCCGCCGGTCAAAGCACCAGTCAAAGCTGTAGCCAAAGAAAAGCCACCGGTAACCAAGTCTGAACCAGCGCCAAAAGCTATTCCAGTTGAAGATCCACCAGAACTTGTGGCCGAATCTCCTGTTGCATCGCAACCCGCAGAAATGAGCGAACAGGACACAGCGCAGGCAGAAATTGCCGCCTGGCATGAAACTGACAGTGCCATCGTAGAGCAGGATGCGGCGCTACCGCCGCCTTATCAGCGGGTAAGTACTGAGTACGCGGTGTTTGTAAATGGCGAAAAGCAGCCTGCGGGCAGCGCAAAAATAGATTATGCGCAGGAGCCATCCGGCCAATACAGCCTCCGCTGGGTGGTTGAAGGGCGTGGTCTGTTAAAATTGCTCTACCCGACGCTTGAGCAACAAAGCCGCGGTGACATTGGCCCACATGGATTAAAACCGCATTTTTACCGTTATGCGTTTGGCAGCAAGGCGGACAAAATATATGAAGCGACTCTGGATTGGGAAACCAATTTTATCACCCTGAAAACGTCCAAGGGCGAGCAACGGCTGGACCTGCCTCGTAACACGCAGGATATCCTCAGCTTTATGTACCAGTTTATGTTTGTGCCGCCATTGCAGGAAATGCATATTGCACTCACCAACGGGCGACGCCTGAATACCTACCAATACGAGTTTGAGGGTGAAGATTCGATGGTGATCGCTGACCAGGCCATTCAAACGGTACACATAGCGCATACCCGTGGCGAGACCGACGAAAAAATTGAATTATGGCTGGCGAGCGATTACCGCTATGTGCCAGTCAAGATCAGAAAACAGGAAAAAAACGGTATGGTGATTGAGCAAGTCGCCACACGGTTGATCACTGAATAACGCAAGACGTAACATATTTGAAAGACATTTATGAATTCCACCCTTATGCGCCAAACGGCGGCTTTATTAAACGACATCCTGCAGTTCGAAAGCCCGGCCGATGGCAAACTCAGTGAGTTTTTTCGCCAGCATAGGGAGCTGGGCACTAAAGAGCGTGCCTGGATCGCTGAAACCGCCTATGGTGTATTGCGTCGCTATCGCTACTTGCGCGAAATCAGCATCACAGAGCCTGATGAACAGGAAGACACGCGTAAACTGATTCTGGCCTATTTGATCAAGATCGAAGGCAAAAGCATACGCGACCTCGACGAGATGCTAGACGAGCGCCAAAAAGAATGGGCCGTGCAAATTAAAAGCAAAACCAGCGAAGGGTTTGCGCCCGCCATTCTGGCCGATGTACGTGACTGGTTCTGGGACAAACTGGTGGCGCAATACGGCGAAGCCGAAGCCATGACCATCTGCCGCAGCATGTTTGAACAAGCCAGCCTCGACCTGCGCGTCAATACCATCAAAGCTACCCGCGAAGAAGTGCTTGCTCGCATGCTGGCTGAAAATACCGTTAAAGATAATGTGATTACTACCACGCCCTATTCGCCAGTCGGTATCCGCATGGGCTCACGCCTGAATATCGGCAAACACATCCTGTTTACCGAAGGCAAGATTGAGGTGCAGGATGAAGGCAGCCAATTGCTGAGTTACCTGGTTGCCCCAAAACGCGGGCAAATGGTGGCTGATTTATGCGCAGGCGCTGGTGGCAAAACGCTTGCGCTAGGCGCATTGATGAAAAACACCGGTCGCTTGTACGCGTTCGATGTTTCTGAAAAACGCTTGAATAATTTAGGCCATCGCTTGAAACGCAGTGGATTATCCAACCTGCAGGCGCAGCTGATCAACAACGAAAATGATTTAAAACTCAAACGCCTGAACGGCAAGTTTGACCGTGTGCTGGTGGATGCGCCATGTAGCGGCTTGGGGACTTTACGCCGCAATCCGGATCTGAAGTGGCGCCAAACCGAGCAGGACGTAGCCGAGTTAAATGTAAAACAAACCAATATTCTGGCGCGTGCAGCCAAACTGTGCAAAACCGGTGGCCGCGTGATTTATGCGACGTGTAGCCTGTTGCGTGATGAAAACGAGTCGATCGCCGAAGCATTTCTCCAAGCGCATCCAGACTTTAAGTTGATCCCTGCCAGTGAAGTGTTTGCACAGCAAAACATTGATCTGGATACTGGCGAATACCTGAAACAATTGCCGCATTTGCATGGGACCGATGGCTTTTTTGCGGCGGTATTTGAGAAGGCTGGTCAAACAACCGAGGTCGCAAAGGATTCTTGATTAGAAAACACTATAAGCTGCTGAGGCATCAATCAGATGGGCTTAGCAGCTAACTTTGTCCCAGTAGATTAGAGGCAGCAATCAATCAGCAATAGACGACTGGGACATGTCAACACTACTTTTTTGAGTTATTCTTAATCCACGATTGATTAATTCTTAAAGCATAGAAATGACAAAACTGACTCTGAATCTGCAAATACTCATCGCTGCGGTGCTGGGTATTGCCGGGGGGTGGGCGATGCATGGCTTGCCCGCACATTCAGAAACACTAATGTGGAGTCTTTACGCCACCAATCTGGTCGGTACGCTGTTTATAGACTTACTCAAAATGGTGATGATCCCGCTGGTATTTTGCGCCATCGTAACCGGGATTGCCAATCTGCGGCAGCATAGTCAGATTAACCTGGTGTGGAAAACCACTCTCCTCTTCTTTGCCACCACAACGATCATTGCAGTGGTCATCGGTATTAGTGCCAGCCAGATTTTCAAACCGGGCGAAGGCTTGCATCTGGCCATGTTTGCCGATGCAATGCAGCAGTTTGAATCCAGGCAAATGACCTTGCCCGAGTTTTTCACCCAGTTTCTGCATGGCATTTTCATGAACCCTTTCAAAGCGCTGGCTGATGGCAATATTCTCGCTATCGTCGCTTACGCATTGTTGCTGGGTATTGCGCTGGTGATGGCTTCAGACCGCTATCCGCAATTGCTGGGTTTGTTTGAAGAAGGCATGCGTTTATCCATGCAAATGATAGGCTGGATCATGCGCCTGGCACCGTTCGGGATTGGTGCCTTGCTGTTCAAGCTGGTAGCCACACAGGATTTGAGCCTGTTTACCACCTTGGCCAAGTTTATGCTGGTGGTCACCGGTACGACTTTGCTGCATGGGCTGGTCGTGTTGCCTGCTTTATTATTCCTGATCACCCGCAAGCGGCCTTGGTGGTTTTTGCGCAATGCCAAAGAAGCTTTGATCACTGCTTTTGCGACCAGCTCGAGCAATGCCACCATGCCGGTGACCATGCGCTGCGCCACGCAAAATATGCAGGTGAAACCTGAGATTGCCGGGTTCGTCGTGCCGCTAGGGGCAACAGTGAATATGGATGGCACCGCCTTGTACGAAGCCGCTGCTGCCTTGTTTGTCGCGCAACTGGCAGGGATCGACTTGTCGCTTGGTCAGCAACTGGTGGTGTGTTTCACTACCATGATTGCAGCTATGGGCGCGCCTGGCATCCCCAGTGCCGGGATGGTCACCATGGTGATGGTATTGCAAAGTGTAGGCTTGCCCGCGGAAGCGATTGCGATATTATTGCCCATAGACCGCTTGCTCGATACGGTCAGAACCGCTGTTAACGTGGAAGGCGATATGATAGGCAGCCTGGTGGTACAACACGTGACTGAATCCCATTCTTCGAGCTAAACCATCCATGTTAGAACAACGCATAGCCCAGGTTTCAGATACCCCCGTCATTTGCGCATTGGTCAATGCCGCTTATCGCGGAGAGACTAGTCGCGCTGGATGGACTACAGAAGCCGATTTACTCTCCGGTGTGCGCACCAGTGAACGCACCATCCAGGCGCTGATTGAAAGCGAGGATGCCTGTATTTTGCTAGGTGAAGAAGCTGGTGGGGTAGTGGCTGCCTGTATTTGCCTGGAGAGGCATGCGGATTCCGCGGAGATGGTGCACTTAGGTATGATTGCTGTTTCGCCTTTATTGCAGAATCGTGGGTATGGGAAAATCATGATACTGGCAGCGGAAAAGCTGGCAAAAGCACAGTGGGAGGCACAGCGGGCGGAAATGATGGTGATTAGCCTGCGGAAGGAGTTGATTGAATTTTATCAGCGGCTGGGATACCAGGCGACTGGGGAGACGGTGCCGTTTCCGCATCAGCCGGATATGTGGCAAGCGCAGGTGGAGAATATGCAGTTGATTGTTTTGCAGAAGGTGTTGTGAATTATGAACCTGCCTGTAAATTGAATGCTTTTCGATGCTTAGTCATCGAAGGTTACTTTTAAAACACCACTCATCTCAGAAAGTAAGGAGCCCTGCAAGGGAGGGTCTAGGTAAAAGTTAATGCTGAGCTTAGTTTCAAAAGGAATAAGCTCGTACTTTCTGGAAGTTCTAGTAAGTAATCCTCGAATATTCACCATAAACCAAAGCTTGCACGACTAGCTGGATGGTGTAATCCGCTGCCAATTGAAAAAAGGACCGGGGTCGGTTTTACGCCCTGGCGCAATCTCTGAATGGCCAACGATATGCTGGATTGGGTAACGTTTTTTTAATGCGTCAATCAGCGCTTGCAAGGTCAGATACTGCGCGTCTTCAAATGCGCATTCGTCACTGCCTTCAAGCTCTATACCAATAGAGAAATCATTACAGCGCTCTCTGTCCTCCCATGAGGAAACGCCTGCATGCCAGGCGCGTTGCGCGCAGCTGGCGAATTGTATTAATTCACCTTCACGGCGGATCAGGAAATGCGACGACACTCTCAGATGCGCAATCTCTGCATAGTACGGATGCTCATTGGCATCCAGCTGGTTGGTAAATAGCTGGATAATTCCCGGGCCGCCAAATTCGTTTGGAGGCAGACTGATGTTATGGATGACAATCATGTCTATGCTGGTACCAGCAGGACGCTCATCCGTATTGGGTGAGTTTATGATGAGGCATGGGCTGGCCATGCCTTGGGTATCAATTTCTATGAAGGAGGAAAGCGCAGGCAACATGCCAACATTGTAGGTGAATTTGTACGAATTGCGTTATGATTCCGCCCGCAACCACAAGTTTGTCATTCCATGCCGCATTGGCGGAGGCTGCATGGAAACTGATTGCCGCCAGGACAGGAACGAGCATGGTTTTCTTACAGTTGTTATTAATGTTGGTGGTGATACTGATTGCCGCAGAAGTGTTTACCAATGCACTGGAGCATTTGGGTGAACGCCTTGGTATTTCAGAAGGTGTGACCGGCTCTATTTTTGCTGCAGTTGGCACGGCTCTTCCTGAAACATTGGTGCCCCTGCTGGCCATTTTCTCTTACACCTCCTCAACGGGCGATAGCCATGCCGGTCATGATATCGGCATAGGCGCAATTCTGGGCGCTCCACTCATGCTGGGTACACTCTCAATCAGCTTGATGGCTTTGTCGGTCTGGAAAAGACGCGGCAGCACTGGCCATATTCGCCCTGAGCGTACAGGCCTGGTCCGTGACCTGAATTTCTTTATCCTGGCATTTATATTCGCGACCATTGCCATGTTCGTGCCGCATACGGAAGCGATTGTGCGTTATGCGATCAGCATACTGATGGTGCTAATCTATTTTGTTTATGTGTTGATGACCATTAAAGCCTCTAGAGGGTTGGTCGAGGAAGGCCACGCTACCGAGGCTGAAGACATCATGATGCTGTCCAAGCTTGGCCTGCCAACCAATATTGTAACTATCGTAGTACAGTTGCTGATTGGGTTGGGATTGCTGATTGCGGGTGCCAAAGGCTTTATCAATGAAGTGGAAACCGCAGCAGCGATTCTTGGTGTATCAGCGCTGTTGTTGTCACTACTGGTTATCCCGATTGCCACCGAACTACCGGAAAAAGTAAACAGCATTATTTGGATACGCAAAGGTAAAGATACACTGGCGTTCGGTAATATTACCGGCGCCATGGTGTTTCAAGGCACCTTGTTGCCCGCAATCGGTATTATGCTGACAGATTGGGCGCCACGGCAGGAAGTCGCTTTGGGGATTTTGATCACACTGCTGGCGGCGGTTTGGTTACGTTACCGGGTTGCCAAAGGTGGTTTGCTGGTATGGCACTTGTTGGTCAATGGTCTGTTCTATTTAATTTACCTGGCGATTGTTCTGAATTAAGACCATGTTTTACAAAAGATTAAGGCCCTGTGAAGGGCCTTAATCTTTTTAAACGGCTAATTATTTACCAGTCTCAACTTCGGCTTAAATCTTAATCTTCTTCATTTTCTACGTCTTCAATATCCTGTTCTTTAGATAAACCAAGTTTGGATAATCGATAACGTAAAGTACGGAAACTGATACCCAGCAATTTGGCAGCAGCCGTTTTGTTATTATTAGTTTTTTCAAGTGCCTGCAAGATGGTGCGCTTTTCAATATCTTCGAGATAATCTGACAAGCTGACATCCATAGGCAGCATGGTGTTACCTGCATTGGCTGGTTTAATCGCGCTGTCACCAGCTAATACTGCCTCCGTGCGTGGAGAATGGTATATAGACGAATCGACATTTTCTTCGGCAGCAGCGGGCGAGTGCCATGGCAACACTGGTTTGTCACTTAACACTACCGGTGGCATGTCCTCCAGCGATAAATCCTCAATCGCGATGGTAAGTCCATCACATAATGCCAGCGCGCGTTCCAGCATGTTTTCCAGCTCACGTACATTGCCATGAAACTGTAACTGCTGGATATACACTTTGGCTTCAGGCGCAATACCGGGTTTGCTGATATTCTGGTTCTGGCAGAGTTTAGCTAACAAGCGTTCAGTGAGTTCCGGAATATCCTCCGGCCGTTCGCGCAGGGATGGCATTTTGAGTTGAATCACATTCAGGCGGTAATACAGGTCTTGCCTGAATTCGCCTTTTTCCATCATGGCGTTCAGGTTTTTGTGGGTGGCAGAAATGATGCGCACATCAACCGTTTCTTCAATGGTGCTGCCAACTACACGTACTTTTTTCTCCTGGATTGCCCGCAATAATTTTACCTGCATGGCTAGCGGCAAATCAGCCACTTCATCCAGGAATAAAGTACCGCCATTGGCGGCTTGAAACAGGCCTTGTGTATCCTGTATGGCGCCGGTAAATGCCCCTTTTTTATAGCCGAAAAATTCGCTTTCCATCAGGTTTTCCGGGATGGCGCCGCAGTTGACGGCAATAAAGGCCTGGTCCTTGCGCGAGCTGTTCTGGTGGATAAGTCTGGCCGCCAGTTCCTTGCCGCTGCCGGATTCGCCACTGATGTAGACAGGCGCCTGGCTACGCGCCAGTTTCGCAATCATCGTACGCACATAGCTCATGGCCGGAGATGCACCAATCAGGTCTACGGTATTGGCACCATTCGATTCTTTTTGCGAAGAAAGCTTAAGTGCAGATTCCACCAATGGGCGTAATTGTTTCAGTGAGATCGGTTTGGTAATGTAGTCAAATGCACCGGCTTTTAATGCCGAAACTGCATTCTCGGCACTACCATAAGCGGTGATCACCGCCACCGGTAACCCCGGGAATTGTGCATTGATATGCTGCACCAGTTCCAGCCCCAATCCATCCGGTAAACGCATATCAGTCAGGCATAAGTCATAGCTGAAGGAGTGCAGCATGTGTTTGGCGTCAGTGACATTGCTCGCGCTCTCGGCCTGTATGCCCATGCGCTCAAGGGTCAACACGACTAATTCACGGATATCGGTTTCGTCATCGACTACCAGACAGCGATAGGAGTTTGCCATTTAAACGATTACCTTCTTAATAGTCAGTGAAAATTGAGTGCCGGTTGTATTACTTGAATAATCTAGTTTGGCGCCATTTGCTTCTGCAAGTTCACGCGCTATAAATAATCCCAGGCCGGTACCGGTTTTTTCCGTGGTCATAAACGGCTCGAACAAATGCGGCTGGATTTTTGGATCGATGCCGCTGCCATCATCTTTAATCAACACATGAATGAACTGGCCGCTTTTATCTCCAGTGACTTTGAGTTGCAGGCTACGTGGCTGTTGCTTGCTATGACGCCATCCATTTTTACATAAATTCCATAATATCTGATTGATATGTCTGCGATCAAACATCACCATGCCGTGTTTTTCCGGAATGCTGAGCGTGAAGGCGGCAGGGTCAATTTTTTCCACGGCACAAAACTGCTGGTAAAACTCCTGCATAAAGTTTTTGATGTTGAATTGTTCCTGGTTGGTTCTGTCACGACGATTCAGTTCCAGTACATCTTTAATGATTTGGTCCAGGCGCTGCACATTATCCGAAATGATTTGTAGCATGCGCTCTGTGCCAGGATCAACCGAATCTTCCTGCAATAGTTGGGTGGCATGGCTGATAGCACTTAAAGGGTTGCGGATTTCGTGCGCAATATTGGCGGTTAATCTGCCCAGGGCTGCCAGTTTGACCTGGTGTGCCTGGGTTTGGATTTGTGACCAGTCTTCAATAAAAATCACCACGCCATTGTCCATATTTTCCGAAATGGCATGAAAGCGGATGCCTAGGTCCCGATTATTAATCGTAAGTTTGGTGGCATCCTGTGATATCGGTCTGTTGGCTGGCGATGAGTGCAAAAGTTGAGTGATGGCAGGGGTCAGCATACTCAATGTTGCCTGCGATTTTACGATCTCCTGGCACTGGCTATCTTCCAGCCCGAGTAATTTGCAAGCCTGCAAGTTGTAATGTTTCAGGCGCTGATGCTGATCAATCACCAGCACGCCATTGGGCATTTCCTGCGTAATCAGCGCATTCGTCCGCGCCAGCTGTTCTATATCCTGCCCGCGTTCAGTGGCCAATTTTTCACTGCTCTGCATGCGTGAGGTCAGTGTTTGCGCCAGCCATGCCGTGGCAAAACAACTTAATGAAAGCAGCACAGAACTGCTGTAATCATTGTAACTACCATTTTGCAGGCTATGTTTTAATACCTGGTGGGTGTTTTCAAGCAGGATACCTATCGTGGCTATTGCTGCATAAAACATGGCAAAGCGGCCATCGCTGATAAGCCCGGCGAAGATAATATTAATGATGAGCAATAGACCGATACCACTTTGGCCATCCTGTAGAAAATGCATCATCACGACAATAAATACAATATCCAGGCTGGTTTGCAGTTTTAACGCGAGCCCGCTTTTAGACTGAAGATGCCTGAAACTGAGGCTGACGGTCAGTGCATAAAAGAAAAATACGACCAGTATCCAGAACACAAAAGCAGGAGCCTGAAAGGTGTGCTTGAAATACGGCCATAGCTGGCTGCCCAGCAACATGCCCGAAGCACACAGTCGATACAGGCTGTACAGTCTGAGATGCTGTAAGTCTGGTGCTTTTTCTGGCTGAGGCGTACTCATTGCTGCGACCATCGTGCAGTTTCCTGAAACCATGGTTTAACGATCAAGGCATGTGAGCGCATGCCTTCGTTTATAGGTAATTCTTTTTTGATTGTCATGAGGTGAGCCATACTTTTGCAGCCATCAAGCCTTATTCTATCAGTAATAAAATTAAAACTGATATACTCCAATCGACAGGGAGATAAACGATGCCTATTTCTTTGACCGCCAAAAAAATAATCATGAATGCGGCGAATAACGGGCATCGGCGAGTGGAAACTTTGATTATCTCGGGGATTAGGAACCGTAGTGGCGAGTGCGCAAGAAATATCGGATTTTTTACGTCAGATTGAAAAACGGGCGTTCAGGCAAACGGCTTATGCTGTGCGCGATGACCACGCCGCACTGGACATAGTCCAGGACGCGATGCTGAAATTGGCAGATAAATATGCCAACAAGCCCATTGCTGAATACCCCATGCTATTTCAACGCATTCTGCAAAACACTACCCGTGATTATTGGCGTCGGCAAAAAGTCCGCAATTTATGGACTTCTTTGTTTTCTTCCTTTGGTCCGCAGGATGATGAAGAGTTTGATCTGCTGGAAACAATAGATGTTGAAGGTGCCGACAATAATCCTGTAGACCAGCTCGAGCGCTCGCAAACCATGATTCTGATAGGAAAAGCGTTAGAAAAGTTACCAGCACGTCAACGAGAAGCATTCGTATTGCGTTATTGGGAAGAGTTGGATGTCGCCGAGACTGCGGAAGCCATGGGTTGTTCGCAAGGAAGTGTGAAAACGCATTGTTCCAGAGCGGTTAGCGCCATGTCCCAATTGTTGGAACAAGCTGGTCTCGGTGGTCAGAAGTTGCAAAAAAGAGGAGTAAAGTCATGAGCAATCAACGTCATCCGGAAGACGACTTGCCATTGCCTCTACGTGAATGTGTGGATTTATTGAAAAATGATGTTACGCCACTTTCCGTGGAGGTTGAGGCACGATTAACCAAAGCCAGGCAAGATGCCTTAAGGCGCTTTGCCGAAACCAAACAAACATCACCAATGATTGGCGATATCTTGTCCTGGGCGTCATTCGGCCACCCGCGCATGTTGGGTGCAGCCGCTTTATCTGTTTGTCTTGTAGTTACCGTGTTGTTGATATCTAACCAGCATAACGATGATGCTTTGTTACTGAGTGCAGATTTGCCGGTGGAAGCTTTTGTCGATAATGGGTTTGAGCCCTGGCACTATTCAGAACACATTTAAAGTAAAGCTTGGGTTATTAGGTTTAAATTAATGGAACAATGAGAAGTGATGCGAAATCATTCATTTATATTAGGGAGTGTGGTGTTGTCTTTGGGGGTCGCTGCGAGCGCACTTTTAGTGCAGGCTGGTGATCTCAATTCACGTCCGGCATTATTGGCAATGGCCGATATTGGCGCGATCAAGAATGATCTGTCGCCAGATGATCCTGCTGCCAATGTTACCTGGGCGCAATTAACTGATCAGCAACGCTTGGTGCTGGCACCTTTGAAAGGCGAATGGGATACCCTACGCCCATGGCAACGCGAAAAAATGCTGGATATTGCCCATCAATACCCGAAAATGGATGCCCAGAAACAACAGCGCGTTCAGAAGCAGCTAGTGAAGTGGAGTCGCATGACGCCTTATGAACGGGAAAATGCACGTAAGCGTTATCAGCAGTTCCAGAGTCTGAGCCCTGAGAAAAAAGAAGTGCTGCGTAAACAATGGAAAGAGCATCAGCGCAAAGCCGCAGCCAGCGAAGGGTATGACCCGGAGTTTGACGGCGCCGAGCCTAATTAAGGTTTGTGTATGACGTAAAAAAAGCCCACATTACTTGCGGGCTTTTTTGTTGCTTGTGCTTATGTAGTGACTACGATCAGCTCAGTTAGCTTCTTCCCCCAGCGTTTTGCTCATCGATAAGCCTGTCAGCACGATGTCGCCGCGACCATCATTATGCGAGGTTAATGTATTGGAGTTGTGCTCCATCCATTTTTTAATCCGTTTCGCATCACCGATACGCGTCAATTTGCCGACAGAATCCAGCAATACCAATATCAGCGGTTCACCTGCAATCGTTGCCTGCATCACCAAACAGCGGCCTGCTTCACTGATGTAGCCGGTTTTTGATAGCCCGATTTCCCAGCTGCTGCGTGAACTTTCCCTCACCAATGCGTTGGTGTTATGGAAATGCAGTGGTTGCCTTCTGTGTACATTCAAGTCGTAATCAGAAGTGGTCGTGATCTGGCGGATTGTCGGGTATTGATACGCTGCATGTACCATTCTTGCCAAGTCCATCGCGGTAGAAACGTTGTTGCTGTTCAGTCCTGTGGAGTCCTCGAAATGGGTATTCATCATGCCCAAACTTGCGGCTTTGGCATTCATATCCTGGATGAAACGCTGTTTTCCACCCGGATAATGTGTTGCCAACGCTGATGCGGCACGGTTTTCAGAAGCAATGAGTGCCAGGTTCAGCAAATCTTCCCTGGTCATGGTGGTGCCTACCGGCAAACGTGAAGAAGTACCTTTAAGGTAATCCACGTCCATTTCGGTAATCGAAACTTCTTCCGCCAGGTTAAGTTTCGCATCCAGAACGACCATCGCAGTCATCAGTTTAGTGACTGACGCTATCGGAGTAGGGGTGTCCAGGTTTTTGGAGTAAATAATTTCGTGCGTGTTCTGGTTCATCACCAGCGCTTTGGTCGAAGCAATTGCCAGATTGCTGTTGCTAGACTTGCCTGTGAAAGAATCAAACATCTCTGCATCAACAGCAGGTTTTGAAACTTTTCTTGCATGCGCCCTGACTTTGGCCGGACGCATCGCTCTGGTTTTGTTTGGATTAACGCGATATTCGGATGAAACGCGCGGGCTGTATTTCTTCTGGCTACTGGAAACCGATTGTTTTTTCGATGGGGATTTTGCAATCGCTTGGCCTGCTGGCGCAAATGCAATCGAACTCACCAGTAAAACTTTAAGACAATGCTTGAAAAAACTCATGATCTACCTTCCAGAAACCAGTTTTATTATTGCCCAGTTATTATTCAGAGTCAATCACTTATCGCAATTTTCTAGTGTAAAAAATTAAAGCTTTACAACTGCTAATGTGACAGCGCTACCTTAATAAGCATTGGTCGGAATAATAGTCTATGGCACAATTATTATCACCTAAATTTTCTTTTTTAAAACTTATGTCAACAGGCTTGAAATACCTCTTTTCTAAAGAACACACATGGGCGGCACAATCAGGGGATGGGTCTTGGCTGGTTGGTGTGAGCGATTATGCGCAAAATATGCTGGGTGACGTGGTGTTTATAGATCCGCCAAAAGTCGGTCAGGCCGTGAGCCAATTTGAAGTGTGCGGGCTGATTGAATCAGTAAAAACCGGCTCCGATATTTATGCGCCGTTGACTGGCGTTGTGCAGGCGATAAACGAGGATGCGTTGGCATCCCCGGAAAAAGTGAATGATCATCCTTATACGACCTGGCTTTTCAAGCTCGAGCCAAGTGCTGGCGGTGCTGAAGTGTTGCTGGATCAAGCCACTTACGAAGCGCAAGTTTAATCAGCCGGTCTGGCCGCTGATTATTGAATCCGGCGAATAGTCAGCGTTGGTTCAGCATACAAAATATCCGTAGCCAGTGCTGAAAGGGTACGGGTTTTTAACGGCACACTATTGAGCGTCAGGCGTTGGTGATGCGCATTCAGGTCGCGGCTAACTAAACCCAGAAAGATAAACAGGCTGGAAAGTGCTGCCATTTTAAAGCTTGTTTGTTGCATGCATGAGTCCTTAAAGTCTTTTTAATTCAATTACATCGCCGCCGTTTTGATGTTTTGCAGCTTGAATAATGTATAATTTGCCGCTTAATAAATCTTTTTCAGCAAGTTGTCCTTTGGGTTGCGTTTACATATGCCTATCTACGATTTCCAATGTAGCGAATGCGGATATCAGCAAGAGCTGATGCGCAAAGTTTCTGCACCTAGCGTGGACACCTGTCCACAATGTCAAAAAGAGACCTTTTCTAAAAAAGTGTCCGCGCCGAATTTCCAGTTAAGTGGCAGTGGCTGGTATGCCACTGACTTCAAAGGCGGCAGTAATTCAAGCGCCAGTAAAGCTGCAGAGCCCGCTTCTACAGAAGGTGCCAAGTGCGCTGCTGGCTGCGCCTGTCATTAAAAGCAAATAGCTGACACCATGAAAAAATACTTCATCACGGGTTTGCTGGTACTGGTCCCCTTATTTATTACGGTCTGGGTGCTTAAAACTTTAGTGCAAACGCTGGACCAGAGTTTGTTTTTGCTGCCTGCTGCCTGGCGCCCGGAAGCCTTGCTGGGCGTGGATATCCCCGGCTTTGGCGTGATATTGACGGTAGCGATTGTGCTGGCGACCGGCCTCGTAGCGACGAATATTTTTGGCCAGCAACTGATTGAACTTTGGGAAGGTTTATTAATCCGGGTCCCGGTGGTGAAATCTATCTATTCCAGCGTCAAACAAGTGTCTGATACCCTGTTTTCTGATTCTGGTAATGCATTCCGCCAGGCGTTGTTGATTGAGTATCCGCGTCAGGGCGTATGGACGATTGCATTCCTGACCGGCACGCCGGGTGGCGATGTTGCCAATCATCTAAAAGGTGAATATGTCAGCGTCTATGTGCCAACCACGCCTAACCCGACCTCGGGTTTTTTCCTGATGCTGCCGAAAGCAGACGTGATCACTCTGGATATGAGTGTAGATCAAGCCTTGAAATACATTATCAGCATGGGTACAGTGGCGCCTTTGCCAAAACAGCACTAACCGCAACCCTTTCAACTTTATAAAAATTATTATGATGCGTACACATTACTGCGGCCATTTAAACCGCGAACATATCGGACAAACTGTGACACTGTGTGGCTGGGCCCATCGCCGTCGCGACCATGGCGGTGTGATTTTTATTGACCTGCGTGACCGTGAAGGCCTAGCGCAAATTGTGATCGACCCGGATACCAAAGAAGCGTTTGCCATTGCAGAAACCGTCCGTAACGAGTTTGTGCTGCGTGTGGTCTGTAAAGTGCGTGCCCGTCCTGAGGGTACTGTGAACAGCAATTTGCCTACCGGTGAAGTAGAAATGCTGGCAAGCGAGATTGAAGTGCTGAACCCTTCATTGACGCCACCGTTTATGCTGGATGACGATACCCTGACCGAAACTGTGCGCCTGGAGCATCGTTATATCGATCTGCGCCGCCCGGCCATGCAGAAAAACCTGATGCTGCGTTATAAAGTGGCAAAAAACCTGCGTGACTACCTGGATGAAAACGGCTTTATAGAAGTTGAAACACCAATGCTGACACGTTCTACACCAGAGGGTGCGCGCGACTACCTGGTGCCTTCACGTGTGCATCACGGCCAGTTCTTCGCCTTGCCGCAATCACCGCAATTGTTCAAGCAGTTATTGATGGTGGCGGGTTTTGACCGTTATTTCCAGATTACCAAATGTTTCCGTGACGAAGATCTGCGCGCTGACCGCCAGCCGGAATTCACGCAGGTCGATATCGAAACTTCATTCCTTGAAGAAAACGACATCATGGACCTGGTGGAAGAAATGATCCGCCGCATGCTGAAAAAAGTACAGGATGTGGATCTGCCAGCGCAATTCCCGCGCATGCCTTTCAGTGAAGCGATGAACCGTTACGGTTCAGACAAGCCGGATATGCGGGTTACGCTTGAAATCACTGAGCTCAGCGACGTGATGAAAGATGTCGATTTTAAAGTGTTTGCCGGTGCTGCCAATATGACGGGTGGCCGTGTAGCGGCGATTCGCGTCCCTAACGGCGCGGCCATCAGCCGTTCTGAAATCGATGCGTATACCGAATTCGTCAAAATTTACGGTGCAAAAGGCCTCGCTTACATCAAGATCAATGACATTACCAAGTTGAACGAGGAAGGTCTGCAAAGCCCGATTGTGAAAAATATTCACGTCAATGCGCTGCAAGCAATTATTGAACGTACTGGCGCCCAAAATGGCGATATTGTGTTCTTTGGGGCTGATAAAGCCAAGATCGTCAACGAAGCATTAGGCGCATTGCGTACCAAAGTCGGCCACGAAAAAGGCCATGTCGATGGTCGCCAGTGGGCGCCATTGTGGGTGGTTGATTTCCCGATGTTTGAGCATGATGAAGAAGGTGATCGTTGGGTTGCGCTGCACCATCCGTTTACTGCCCCTAAAGATGGCCATGAAGACTTGCTGGTCAGCAATCCTGGCGCTTGCCTGTCCAAGGCTTACGACATGGTGTTGAATGGCTGGGAAGTGGGTGGCGGTTCAGTGCGTATCCATAAACAGGACGTGCAATCGAAAGTATTTGATGCATTGAAAATCAGCAAGGAAGAAGCGCAAGAAAAGTTTGGTTTCCTGCTGGATGCATTGCAATACGGCGCGCCTCCGCACGGTGGTTTAGCCTTTGGTTTAGACCGCCTGGTCACCTTGATGACCGGGGCCGAGTCTATCCGTGACGTGATTGCTTTTCCGAAAACCCAGCGCGCGCAGTGCCTGATGACCAATGCGCCAAACGAGGTGGATGAGAAGCAGTTGCGCGAATTACATATTCGCGTACGTCAGCAAAATACTGCTACCAGTTGATGATGGGTGTGCTTGCATGGTTTTCTGCAAGCGCTCAGTAAGTTCAAGCGCGTCCTCAGGGCGCGTTTTTTTATTGCAAGGTGATTATGTTTGAGTCTTTGATCCGCACTATACCCGATTATCCCAAAGCAGGAATCCAGTTTCGTGATATCACGACACTGCTACAGGATAAACAAGGGTTTTCCGCTGCGATTGATCGTTTGAGCAAACAATTTGAACAGCACACATTTGACAAGATAGTGGCGATGGAAGCGCGAGGCTTTATTATGGGCGCAGCGTTGGCAGTCAAACTGGGTATTGGTTTTGTGCCTGCACGCAAGCCTGGCAAGTTACCATGGGCTACCGTTTCGCAAGCTTACACCCTGGAATACGGTATAGATACATTAGAAATGCATGAAGATGCGATCAAGCCTGGTGAGAGTATCCTGTTGGTGGATGACCTGATTGCAACCGGTGGCACCGCGCTGGCGGTGGTAACGCTGGTCCGGCAGTTGGGTGGTGTGCTGGAACAGGCCGCCTTTGTGATTGACCTGCCCGAACTGGGCGGCATGCAACAATTGGCGAATGCTGGCGTGCAAGGATTTGCCTTATGCCAGTTCTGATTGCGTTGCATTAAGTTTTGTACGCAAGAAATTTTGTACTATAGTTGCCGACTGTAATCATTTTTTCATAAGGTAATCATGCCGTTAACCGAAATCAATCATGTGAATTTCCGCTCTGATCGCGACACCATGCACAAGCTGCGTGATTTTTATTGCGATGTGCTGGGGCTAACGGTAGGCAAACGCGTTGCCAGTACCACCTATGGTTATTGGCTGTATATTGGCAATAACGACGTGATTCACCTGGCCGAATATAAAACTGCCGAAGCGCCGAAGCTGCATGTGCATGGCACTTTCGACCATGTTTCATTTACCTGTACCGATATGCCGGAGATGGAAGCGCGCCTGAATTCCTATTCGCTGGAATACACTACTCGCACATTGGCCAATGGCATACAGCAAATTAACCTGCGCGACCCTGCCGGCAATGGCGTAGAGCTGAATTTTGAAGAGTATGCTGACCCTGATTATGAGATGCGTCCTTCTGGCGACCCAAGCAAACAGGCTTAACTATTAGGAATACTTGTAAGCATTAAAATGTGATGAGTATCACATATTCAAGTTGTGTTTCCGGAGCAGAATGGCTTTCATGGCGTTGACATAAACAAATTGAAATAAATAATAAGCTAGATACGACACATGGGGAATCAAATGAAAAGATTATGGATATTGGTAATAGCGTTGTCGGCACTTTGCTTGAGCACATTTGCGCAAGCTGAAGCGGATCCTAAACTATGGGCAGTTGTGAAAGAGGCATTTTTCCCTAAACGGGATATTCAGGAGGTGGACTTCCTGAAAATTGAAGCGCCTAAACGCGCAGAGAGTGGAGCGCAAGTGCCGGTTACTTTCACTTATGACAAAGCGGCCGCGAATGGCGTTGATCTTAAGAAGTTATATGTGATAGTCGATGCCAATCCGATTCAGTTAGCTTCTACTTATCATTTGACCGATAGCTTGAATGGTTTTCACATGGCCACCCGAATCCGGCAAGAAACAGATTCTTATGTGCGCTTGATTGGCGAAACTGCCGATGGCAAGTTATACATGGCAAAACGTGAAATTCGCGCAGCTGGCGGCTGTGGCGGTACGGTGGACAATAACGAATCTGAAGTGCGTGCCGCCGCTGGTAAAATCAAACTCAATGTCGATGCGCCCAAAATGGGTGAAACAGCCACCGCGACTTTTAATATCAGGCACGTCATGCGCACAGGTTTACAGCGTGACCTGGTTTCACAAGGGTATGTGCCGGCTTTTTATATCAATAAGACGACATTTACCTATAACGGTAAAGAGTTGATGACAGTAGATGTAGGTGTGGGTACCAGTGAAGATCCGTATATGAAATTCAGCTTCGTGCCTGATGCGCCAGGTAAACTGGAAATAGTCGCCACCGATAATGAGGGCAAAACTTTTACGCAAAGCGTTGATGTGCACAGCTAAATTGCATAACGGGTTAATAAAGGGTCTCGAAGGAGGCCCTTTTGCTTTTATGGCCTGCATTCTTCAATCGCTGGAGTTTGTCAGCCAGTGTTAAAATAAGCTCATCGGAATCAGGAGAATAAAGTATGAAAAGTTTTCGCAAAGAGTTGTGGTTTAACATTCCGGCACGGATGGATTTTAAAAACATTACAGAAGATGTCATCGCCTGCGTACGCGAGAGCAAAGTGAAAGAAGGATTGGTGTTGATCAATGCCATGCATATTTCTGCCAGTGTATTTATCAATGATGATGAGCGTGGGCTGCATCACGATTACAAAGTCTGGCTGGAAAAACTGGCACCGCACGAACCTGTGAGTGGTTATCGCCACAATGATACCGGTGAAGATAATGCCGATGCACATATCAAGCGCCAGATCATGGGCCGAGAAGTGGTAGTCGCTATCACTGAAGGCCAGTTAGATTTTGGCCCATGGGAACAGATTTTTTACGGTGAGTTCGATGGCCGTCGCAACAAGCGTGTGTTGATCAAGATTATTGGTGAATAAGGCAGCGTAGTTTTTTAAAAATAATGCCGCCACATCAGGGCGGCATTATTTTTATGATGGCTTTAATTGCTCGTGCAATCAGGGAAAGCGCTGATTCAACTATGAATATAGCTTTCCAGCTGTTTAATCAGCTCCTGCTGATAGCTGATAGTTTCTTTCAAAATATCGCCAATCGATAACATGCCTAGCATTTTCCCTTTATCCACCACTGGCAAGTGCCGGAAGCGTTTTTCCAGCATGGTGTTCATGGCGGATTCCACCAGTTCGTCAGGTTTCCCGGTGATAACTTTTTGCGTCATGACCTCGCCTACGTCTGTCGTTTTTGAGGAGCGGCCTTTGAGGATAATCTCGCGAGCGTAATCCCGCTCAGAGAAAATACCGACCAGCTCGCCATCCTTGATGACAGCCAGTGCGCCAATTTTGTACTCTGAGAGAATAACCAGGGCGTCATACACCGGCCTGTTAGGTGCAATGCTGATGATCCCCTGGTGAGTTTTCTGATTGAGTACTTGCTGAAGAGTCTTCATCACTTCCTCCTATCATGATCACAAATATCTAAATATACACCGATGGTCGTCTGAGTAAAATCTTTCATTACGCTTGACATAATTAGGAAGCTAACTATAATGATCCTAATTATGTTGCAACTCAGAGATCTTCCTACCCAAGAAGTATTGCAGCGATTTGCTGAAAGGTATCCTGCTGCCGACGTCACTGCGATTGCCAGTTTTTTGATGTTGCTCAGGGTGGCAACCGATTTGTCGCTCGCACTAGATGCCTGTTTGACCAAGCATGACTTGCTGCAAGGGCGCTGGTGGGTGCTTATTTTGCTGATGCGCGAGCAGGATTTAACGTGTGTGCCTTCTGTGCTGGCAGAAAAAATCGGGGTCACACGCGCAACCATGACCGGTTTGCTGGATGGTCTGGAACAAGGCGGATTAGTGCAGCGTATTTCTGCACCACAAGACAGGCGTAGTGTGCAGGTCAAATTGACAGCAGCTGGTCAGGCCAAGCTGGATGCGGTGATGCCGGATTATTACACTCGCTTGCGTTTATGCATGCAGGGCTTGTCGGAAAACCAGCGTAGTGATCTGCAAACTATTTTAGGCGTGATAGACCAAGGAATGTCCGCCTGGGATTTCAATCAGTAATTCATAGTATTTTTAAAGGAGTAAAAGATGGCGACTACAGTTGAGACTTTAACCACATTGAATACGCAATTTGACGCCGCATTCAATAGTAAAAACACCCAGGCAATTGCAGCATTGTATGCAGAAAACGCCATTGTACTGCCGGCACCAGCAGGCGAGCCAGTAAAAGGCCGCCAGGCAATCGCAGATTTCTTTGGTGGTTTGATCCAGGCCGGCGTCATTGAACACGCACTGACAATGAAAGATGCAGTGGTCACAGAGTCATTGGCAACGCAAACAGGCAACTGGGCGGGCGCCATGGTTGGTCAAGATGGTGTCAAACAGCAATTTGGCGGTAATGTGCAAGTTGTTTTCCAAAAACAGGCTGACGGCCAATGGCTGGCAGTGACACATATTTGGAACTAATCCAATCAGGTTAATTATGCGCTGCCGGCTGGCGCTTAATAAACCTGACTCTCTAAAGCTATATTCAATACGAATAAACAGTATGGATCAATTAGTCAAACAGCGTTCTCAGGCGCTCACCGCCTTATTAGTGCTCGCCATTATCTGGGGCTATAACTGGGTGGTGATGAAAAGCGCTCTGCATTATGCGGGGCCTTTCCAGTTTGCGGCCATGCGCACCTTTTTTGGTGCGCTGGTGTTGTTTCTGGTGTTGTATGTGACACGCCGGTCCATGCGACTTACCGAGTTCCCGACCATGCTGGTATTGGGTATATTGCAGAATGTAGGATTTACCGGTGTGTTAATGTGGGCACTGGTTGAGGGCGGCGCCGGTAAAACAGCGGTGCTCACTTACACCATGCCTTTCTGGACATTATTGTTCGCGTGGCCACTATTAGGTGAGCGTGTGCATGGCTGGCAATGGCTGGCTGTGATTTCCGCCGTGCTCGGCATGATATTTATTTTTGATCCACTACATATACGCGCCGATGCTTTCAGCATGACGCTGGCAGTGATTTCCGGTATTTCCTGGTCATTGTCGGTCATCATGACTAAAAAATTGCACAGGCGTCATCCGGACCTGGATTTAATCAATCTCACCGCCTGGCCAATGTTGCTGGGCTCGTTGCCGATGATCGCGATTGCTTTCCTGGTACCTGCGCCGCCCATTATGTGGGAACCTTATTTGATAGGCGCAGTGTTGTTCAATGTGATTCTCTGTGGCGCATTCGCCTGGCTGTTATGGCTGTTTGCCCTGCAAAGGCTGCCAGCAGGTGTAGCGAGCATGGGCTCCATGCTGGCGCCGGTGATAGGCGTGATTGCAGCCTGGATACAACTTGGTGAAGTCCCGGATGCAATGGAGTCTATCGGTATGGTATTGATTGCATTTGCGCTGCTGGTGATCTCGTGGGTTACTATTCGCGAGCAGCCAAAACCTGTGAAAGCCATATAAAAAAGCCCGCACATGCGGGCTTTCTCTATTAAATGATGGCTATCAAGCCAGTTCATGCAAGCCGTTGTTGACTCCACCCAACAGGTTGCCGAGTACTGAACCCAGGTCGCCTACTGCATGTGTTAAATCACCTACTGCATGTGTCAAGCCGGCAGTCACGGCTGGTGTTGTTGCAGTAATGTCGCCCGCCGCAGCAATCACGCCATCCAGCAAGCCATCGGTAGTTTCAAACAGTACGTCCGCAACATTCAGCACTTGCCCGGTGACACCTTGAGTCACGCCGGTAACGGTATTGACCACACCATTCACATCCAGCAAACCACCGACATCCACCTGGCTGGTCACATTGTCCACCACGTTAGTGACGCTACCCAGTAAACCGCTGATATCAACCAGGCCGGTTGCACTATCAAGCAAATTGCCGACGGTTTCTGGAGCACCTGCTACTACACCAGAAACGGTGCCAACCACACCACCTACTGCAGTTGTGATATCTTGTGGTGCGCCATCGCCGGCACCATTCACGAGTGCTGCGATTTCTGTGGTGACATCGGTCAACAAAGTACCCACTGTGGCGGTCGCGCCATTCACAGTAGCGCCTAAAGTGGTGGCTGTCTGATCCAGAAGCGTGTTTGTGGCATGCACTACGTCACCAACGATATTGTTGACGGTACCTACAACGGCTTCAACATCTACCAGGCTGGTGGTACTTCCGACCACCTCACCAAGGGTGGTAGTTGTGTTGGCGAGCACGCCTGTAACGTCTTCCAGCAAGTCTCCGGTGCCCGCCACCACATCGCCAACCAAGGCAGTGGTGCCGTTTACCAGCGTACCTACCTCTGCGACACTATGGCCGACGGTTTGGTTAACGGTATTGATTACGCCACCTACAGTACCTGTTACTGTGTTCACTAAACCTCCCACATTTAGCAGGCTGCCGGTACTGCCGAGTAAATGGTCGACGGCGTTATCCACTGGAGTAATGACTTGCGGAAGTATGCTATTCAACTTCGCCTGGGTGCCATCAATCACATCATTGACAGTGCCAAACAATCCGAAAGTCAGGGTTTTAAGTAATGCCATACACTTCTCCTTAATTTGTTTTCTTTACTTCTCCAAGCTTTATAGCGATATTTATCATTGATAAAAAACCGCAATAAAAATCCCTTTGTAAGAATATTCAGCGTCTTTAAATACAAAGGGAAACAAATACTAACATTTCTTTATAAACAAAAAAAACCAGTTTTGCATATGTAAATGCAGAAGTTTTGGCGTTGGAAAATCAAACACTGGTGGTTTGATTTGGACTTGTGGTTATCAATATATGAAGGATTGCCCAGCATGATGATTGTGGGTGAACAATGAAAATCCGGTGCGTGCGCTGTGGTAAAATCGCCACTTTTAAGAAACAACCATTGCTGCATAGACTGATAAGGACATTACATGGCGGGACATAGTAAATGGGCCAATATCCAGCACCGTAAAGGTCGCCAGGATGCCAAACGCGGAAAAATATTCACCAAGTTAATCAAGGAAATCACGGTATCAGCCAGGCTGAGTGGTGGCGATATCGCCATGAACCCGCGCCTGCGTGCTGCCGTGGCTGCCGCTAAAGAAGAGAACATGCCTTCTGACAATATCACGCGTGCCATCAAAAAGGGCACCGGTGAGCTGGAAGGCGTGAATTACGAAGAAATCCGTTATGAAGGTTATGGCATCAACGGCGCTTCTATTATTATTGATTGCCTGACCGATAACAGGCAGCGTGCGGTGATGGATGTGCGGCATGCGCTGACCAAACATGGCGGTAACCTCGGTACGGATGGCAGCGTAGCGTTTATGTTCAAGCACTGTGGTCAGCTGGTATTTGAACCGGGAGTTTCCGAAGATGCTGTGATGGAAGCTGCCCTGGAAGCCGGTGCTGAAGATGTGATTACCGATGAAGATGGCAGTATTGAAGTCATCACCGCACCGAATGATTTTGTGACGGTAAAGGAAGCATTGGAAGCCGCCGGCCTGAAAGCAGTGATGGCGCAAGTGACCATGAAGCCACTCAATGAAGTGGTATTTACCGGCGACGATGCGGTGAAAATGCAAAAAATCCTCGATATGCTGGAAGACCTGGATGATGTGCAGGATGTCTATACTTCCGCAGTGATTGAAGAGAGCTAGTTGACTTTTCCAGCGGCACATCTGCCATGACCATGCAGCGTATTCTAGGCATAGATCCCGGCCTGCGCGTCACCGGTTTTGGCGTGATAGAAGCCGTTGGTGGCAAGTTGAGTTATGTCAGCAGCGGCGTGATTAAAACGGCATCTGCCAAAAAGAGTGTTGCTGGCGAAGCAGAAAAAGAAGCTTTGCCAGAGCGCTTGAAGGTAATTCTGGATGGTTTGTTTGAAGTGATCGATACCTATCAGCCCACCCAGGTGGCGATTGAAAAAGTATTTGTAAATGTGAATCCGCAATCGACGTTGTTACTTGGCCAGGCGCGTGGCGCAGCGATTTCAGCAGCAGTTATTAAACAACTGTCTGTTGCGGAATATACCGCATTACAAGTGAAACAATCTGTGGTCGGAAACGGGCACGCCCAAAAAGAACAGGTGCAGGAAATGGTCAAGCGCCTGTTAAAACTCCCTGCAAACCCAAGCCCGGACTCGGCGGATGCGCTGGCTTGTGCCATCTGCCATGCGCATGGTGGGCAAGGCCTGGGTGCACTGGCAACGACCGGACTCAGGGTCAAAAATGGAAGGTTAGTATGATTGCGCGTCTGAATGGTCGTCTGCTGGAAAAATCACCGCCGCTGATTGTGGTGGATTGTAATGGCGTAGGCTATGAAGTCGAGGTGCCTATGAGCACCTTTTATAACCTGCCTGAACTTGGCCAGCCGGTGCAATTGCTGACGCACATGGTCGTGCGTGAAGATGCGCAATTGCTATATGGTTTTGGTAGCGAGCAAGAGAAAAACACCTTCAAGCAGTTGCTTAAAGTGAATGGCATTGGTGCTAAGTCAGCGCTCTCTATTTTGAGTGGTGTCAGCGTCAATGATCTAATGCTGGCAGTCAGCCAGCAAGAGGTTGCCATGTTGACGCGTGTGCCTGGTATTGGTAAAAAAACCGCAGAGCGCTTGTTGCTGGAATTAAAAGACAAGTTTGTGGTGACCGGCTCCACTTCGGCGCAGCCGGTGGCTAAAGCGGCCACCGATGACATCCTGAATGCGCTGGTGGCGCTCGGTTACAATGAGCGCGAAGCGGCAGCGACGATCAAATTGCTTGAGCCGGGTGTGGGTGTCAGTGATGGTATACGCCAGGCACTGAAATATCTTTCCAAATAATCCACAAAAACCAAACCAAGGCTCGCATCAGTGGGCGCCTGTAATAGTCAGGCGCGCCATGGTATGATGCATAAAAAATAACTTCTTAAATTAGCGGCAATGAAGTCCTGCACTGATTAAATTTGCATTGACACTATGTGTTCCATGACCTCATCACCGACCATCCCATGATAGAAACCGATCGACTTGTCGCTCCTGCCACAGTCAGCGTGCAGGAAGAAGCGCTGGAGCGAGCGCTTCGGCCGAAAGTGCTCGACGAATACGTCGGCCAGGAAAAAGCACGCGGTCAACTCGAGATTTTCATCAATGCCGCCCGCGGCCGCCAGGAAGCACTGGATCATGTATTGCTGTTCGGCCCACCGGGGCTAGGTAAAACCACACTTGCCCATATCATCGCCAAAGAAATGGGCGTTAATCTGCGCATGACTTCTGGCCCGGTGCTTGAGCGCGCGGGCGACCTGGCAGCGCTGCTGACCAACCTCGAGCCCAATGATGTGCTTTTCATCGATGAAATCCACCGCCTGAGCCCGGTGGTGGAAGAGATTCTGTATCCGGCGATGGAAGATTACCGCCTGGATATCATGATTGGTGAAGGCCCGGCAGCGCGTAGTGTGCGCCTGGACTTGCCGCCATTTACTTTGGTGGGCGCGACCACCCGTGCCGGCATGCTGACCAATCCGCTGCGGGACCGTTTCGGTATCGTCGCAAGATTAGAGTTTTACAGCCACGATGAACTGGCCAAGATTGTTGCGCGTTCAGCCAATCTGCTGGAGGTTGAAATGCAACAGGCCGGTGCTGTCGAAATCGCGCGCAGGGCGCGTGGTACACCTCGCATAGCCAATCGTCTGTTACGGCGGGTGCGCGATTACGCACAAGTAAAATCCGACGGTATAGTCACCAATGTGATTGCTGATGCTGCCTTGAAAATGCTCGATGTCGACCAGCAAGGACTGGATGTGATGGATCGCAAATTGTTACAAGCGGTGATAGAGAAATTTGGCGGTGGCCCGGTAGGCCTGGATAATCTTGCTGCCGCGATCGGCGAGGAACGCGATACGATTGAGGATGTGCTGGAGCCTTACCTGATTCAGCAAGGCTATATGATGCGTACGCCGCGTGGCCGCGTCGCTACCTTGTTAACCTACCAGCATTTTGGATTAAAAGCGCCTGCCAGCATGGTCAGCGGAGAGTTATGGCAAGATGGCGGACAGTAAACCATTTGAATTTCCCGTGCGGGTCTACTACGAAGATACGGATGCCGGCGGCGTGGTATACCACAGCCAGTATCTGAACTTTATGGAGCGTGCGCGGACTGAATGGTTGCGCGGCCTGGGTTTTGCCCAGGCCGTGTTGCGACAAAATGAGCAGGTGTTATTTGTTGTGCACAGCATGCAAATACAATTTAAGAAGCCAGCGAGGCTGGATGACGAGTTAACAATTGTTTCGCAGGTCACTGAAATGCGGCTTGGCAGTTTTAGCTGCCAGCAACAGATTTTGCGGGACGAATTGGTTTTATTAGAAGCACAGGTAAAAGTTGCCTGTGTAGACGCGGATTCATTTAAACCCACGGGTATTCCGGCCCGTATCAAAATAGCACTGGAGTCTTCATGAATGTAACAAACGATATGTCGATTTTTACCCTGGTGAGCGGGGCGAGTTTGCCCGTCCAGGTGGTCATGCTGATTTTATTGCTGACCTCGCTGGCATCCTGGTGGTATATCTTCATTAAAGTGTTTTCATTAAAGGCCGCCGCTGAAAATGTCGATCAATTTGAAGCACAATTCTGGTCTGGTGGTGACTTGAACGAGTTGTATGAGCGTATAGGCTCAGGCCGCAAGGTACCTCAAGGCATGGCCAGTATTTTCCAGGCCGGTTTAAAAGAATTTATCCGCCACAAACAGCAGAAAGATGCGCAAAAAGACGCAGAAATCAGCGATGTGATGGAAGCGACACGTCGCGCCATGCGCGCAGCGTATAACCGCGAACTCGATTACCTGGATTCGCATTTGCCTTTTCTGGCATCAGTAGGTTCAGTCAGTCCGTACATCGGTCTGTTCGGAACGGTGTGGGGCATCATGAACTCTTTCCGTGGATTATCTAATGTGGCACAAGCTACGCTGAGTCAGGTAGCGCCAGGTATTGCAGAGGCCTTAGTGGCGACAGCGATTGGTTTGTTTGCTGCGATTCCAGCGGTGATTGCCTATAACCGTTTTGCAGCTAACGTAGATCGGCTGCTGGTCCGTTACGAAAGCTTTATGGAAGAATTTACCAACATTTTGCAACGTAGAGCCTGATCGGAGTCCTTATGAGCAGAACGCGTAAACGGCGCATGATGAACCAGATCAATGTTGTGCCCTACATTGATGTGACGCTGGTATTACTGGTGATTTTTATGGTGACCGCGCCGATGACAAATCCTGGCATGGTTGAATTGCCAAAAGTCGGGCAGGCGTTGAAACAAAGTGGTGACCCGATTGTGGTGACCGTCTTGAAAGAAGGCACCGTGACCATGGATGGCAAGGAGATGGAGCGGGATGACATGCTGGCATTGATCCGTCAAAAGTTATCCGAATCAGAAAAACCAGTCGTGGTTTCTGCCGATAAAAATACGCCTTATGGTGAAGTGGTTTCTGTGATGGATTTGTTGAAACAGGCACAAGTCAACCAGGTTGGTTTGCTGTTCCAGAACGAAAAATAAGCGGCAGGTCGCATATTTAATGAAAATCTCACATTCACCACAAGATCAGATATTCCGCAGACGTGCAGCGATATTGTCTGTGCTGATGCATATCGCGCTATTTCTGGCGATGGTTTTTATGATCGACTGGAAAGCCGTGCATGTGAATCCTTCGGTAATGGAGGCGACGTTATGGGATAGTTTACCCAGCAAGACGCCGCCTAAGCCTGCGCCAGAACCACCAAAGCCGGAACCGCCTAAGCCTCCTGAGCCAGAACCAGAGCCTAAGCCAAAACCACCAGAAAAAGTGACGCCGCCAGAGCCGCAAGTGAATAAAGCGGAACAAGAAGCGGAAATTGCACTCAAAAAGCGGGAAGATGAGAAAAAACAAAAGTTAGAGGAAGAGAAAAAGAAAGAAGAAGAGAAGAAAAAGCAGGAGGAGAAACTGAAGAAAATTCAGGAAGCTCTACGTAAGGAAGAAGCAGAAGAAAAGCTGAAGAAAGTGCAGGATGCCATGCGGCAGCAGGATCTGGATGCACAAGCTGCCGCGACCGGACCAGTGGATCCTTCTGTTTTAAGTTATTACGTCGGGCTTATGAATCGTAAAATCAGGAGTAACGTCAACCCTGGTCTATGCCCGGTTTCAAATCCTCAATTGTTGTTTGACATACAATTGACCAATACTGGTGATTTATCCGGTATGCCTAAGATGGTTAAAGGTTCTGGCGACACGGTTTGTGATGATGCTGTTTTCCGCGCCATTGTGGCAGCTAAACCGTTTGATTTACCTGATGACCCGGCAGTGCGTAAAGCATTGCTGGAGTTGTTACATTTGAAATTTAAACCGCGCGGTTAGCGTCGAAATGACGTTGGCCGGGCTTTTCGCTATAATTCTTCATATAACAGGCAATTTAAAGTGAATAATATTGTAACCATGACAAGAGTTAAAAGCCGCCTGATAGATAATCGTTGGGCATTAATCAATGCGTTTTGCACCAGTATCCTGGTGTGGATGTTTGCAAATCCTGCTCAAGCTGCGCTTGAAATCGAGATTAGCGGTGGTAGCGCCATCCAGATTCCTATTGCAATTTTGCCATTGAACGAGCCTGCCAATGTACAAGGCAAAAGCCGTATTCATGAAATCATCAGCAATGATTTAAAAGGCAGCGGTATGTTCCGTGTGCTGAACACCAGCGGCGTGCCTTCATTGCCTACGACGGCTGCACAAATCAAATATACCGACTGGACTGCACTCAAGGCACAAGGCTTGAGCATTGGTGAAGTTCAGCAAACAGCCAATGGTAATTTGAAAATCAATGTTCAGGTGGTGGACGTTTTGCGCCAAACACCTTTGTTGCAATCTACTTATACTGTTTCTCCTAGCCAATACAGGCACGTTGCGCATTTAATTGCTGATCAGATTTATGAAAAATTCACCGGCCAGCCAGGCGCTTTTGCCACACGTATCGCGTATGTGACCAAAGCAGGTAAGCGTTTTACGCTGCAGATTGCTGATTACGATGGTTTTAATGCACAAACCCTGGTGTCTTCAAATGAACCGATTATTTCACCAGCATGGGCACCTGACGGCAGCAAAATGGCCTATGTGTCTTTTGAGAAAAAGAAACCTATCGTTTTTGTCCAATCACTTTATACCGGCGAGCGCAAAGTCGTTGCCAACTTCAAGGGTAATAACAGTGCACCAGCGTGGGCCCCGGATGGCAGTAAACTGGCGGTAGTGTTGACGTATGGCGCAAACTCTCAGATTTATACTATCTCGGCTGATGGCTCAAACCTGCAACAAGTAACCAAGAGCAGCTCGATTGATACTGAGCCTGCTTTCTCTCCAGATGGCCAGTTCATTTATTTCAGTTCAGACCGTGGCGGACGCCCGCAGATATATAAAGTGCCTGCTTCGGGTGGTTCAGCTTCACGGGTGACATTTGAAGGGGGTTATAACGTGAGTCCGCGTTTTTCACCTGATGGGAAATACCTGACCTACATCCGTAATGATGGTGGTTCGTTCAAAGTTGCTGTACAAGATCTTGGTTCTGGAGACGTCAAGCTGCTAAGCACTGGCTCACAGGATGAATCCCCTAGCTTTGCACCAAATGCACGCACGATCATGTATGCAACGCGCGTGGGTGGAAAAGGCACGTTGGCGACAGTGACAGTGGATGGCCTGGTAAGGCAGCGTTTATCTGAAGCTGGTGGTGATATTCGTGAACCTGCCTGGGGACCTGCGCAAGCGGCACCCAAGTAGGTATGGATGAATTTTAGTTTTGTAACTCAATTTAAGGAGAAAGTATGAACAATAATATCTGGAAAATCGCAGCTCTCGCATTGGTATTGACTGCTTGTAAAAGCACCCCAATGAACCCGGCAAAAGTTGAAGATTCAAGCGTGACTAAGCCAATTTCAAACTCACAGAACAATGGTAATGATGGTTCTGCTGGTACTAACAAAATTGATATCAAAACAGTTGATGTTGATAGCGGCAAAGATCAGTTAAGCGCGGCTGAACTGGCTAAACGTCAAATCTTCTTTGATTACGATAGCGACGCAATCCGTTCAGAGTACAAAGAACTGGTAGCTAACCACGCCAAATATCTGGCTGCACATCCACAAACCAAAGTGGTATTGCAAGGTAACACTGATGAGCGTGGTACACATGAGTACAACCTGGCACTGGGTCAACGTCGTGCTGTAGCTGTTAAAAATGCCTTGAACGTATTGGGCGTTAGCGATAACCAGATCGAAACTGTTAGCTACGGTGAAGAGCGCTCCAAGCAGAATTGTGGTGACGACGATTGCTTCCAGCATGACCGTCGCGTAGATGTTGTGTATGCAAGCCAATAATTTGCGTAAAGCAATTTCGATTGCCTTACTGGGGCTGACTGTTTCGGCAGTCAGCCATGCGGCGCTGTTTGATGATGCTGAAGCCAGGAAACGTATTCTTGAGTTAGAGAATAAGCAGGCTTCCGAGCATGATGCGCAGCAAAAATCGATTGGTGATTTGACGCGTATCCAGCAATCTCTGGATAAAAGGGTGCAAAGCCTGGAGTCGCTCATCAATGGCAAAGGTTTGCTGGATATGCAGAACCAGCTGGAGCAGATACGGCAGGATGTTGCGCAGTTGAAGGGTGACCTCGAAGTCGTCAACCATCAATTGGAGGATATGCGCACCAAGCAAAATGCGCAGTACACTGATCTGGATACCCGTGTCAAAGGTCTTGAGTCGCTGGCACAGCAGGTTTCCGGGCAGCTGGGTGTTGCTGTGCCCGGCGCAGCCGGTAGTGATGCCAATAAGCCATCTGATGCATCCCAGCAGGAGGCACGTGCTTTTTCTGAAGCGGAGTCGCTTAACCAGGCAGGTAAATACAAAGAGGCGTTTACTGCATATGACAACTTTTTGAAAACCTACTCTGGTAGCAAATTGGCGCCTGATGCCTTATATGGCATGGGGTATACCCAGTTTGCGCTCAAGAGCTACAAATCTTCAGTGGCAACCCAGCAAAAGTTCCTGGAAAACTATGCTTCGCATCCGCTGGCACCTAATGCCATGCTCAGTCTGGCCAATAGCCAGATTCAGTTAGGCCAGATACCAGCAGCCAAGAAGACCTTGAAAGAATTGATTGCTGCCCACCCTTCAGCAGAAGTAACGCCTAGCGCGCAAAAACGCCTGAAGGTGCTTGAAAGCATTAAATAGTAGTTTGCATGATTGAAATTGCCTTATTTCGGCGATAATAACGGGCAGATAGCAATATCTGCCCGTTTACTTTATTACTCCCATGACCACACTCAGAATTTTCGAAATCTTTTATTCTTTGCAGGGCGAAAGTTCCCGTGTCGGCTTGCCGACGGTCTTCATTCGTCTCACAGGTTGCCCGTTGCGGTGCGTGTATTGCGATACTGAATACGCGTTCAAAGGCGGCAGCAATATGACGCTGGACGAGATCATGCAGCAGGTTGAGCAGTATGGCACGCGCTATGTCTGTGTCACAGGTGGCGAGCCATTGGCGCAAAAAAGCTGCGCTGATTTGCTGACCAGATTATGCGATTCTGGCTATCGGGTTTCACTGGAAACCAGTGGTGCCATGGATTTGACGCCTGTAGATCAAAGAGTAAAAGTCATCATGGACGTGAAAACTCCGGGTTCCGGCGAAATGCTGAAAAACCGCTGGGAGAATCTGCCGTTGCTTAAAGTCGGCGATGAGGTGAAATGGGTTATCTGTAGCCGTGAAGATTATGATTGGACCAGGCAAATGATGGCCGAACAGCCGTTCCCTGCGGACTGTGATCATTTGTTCTCCCCAAGCTTTAATCAAGTGAGTGGCGAGACCCTTGCCGGCTGGATATTGCAGGACCAGTTACATGTCAGAATGCAACTGCAATTACATAAAATCCTTTGGGGCGAGAAGCAAGGGGTGTAAGTTGACAGACCTGAATCAACACAACAATTCAACCGGACAAAAACCCAAAGCCGTTATCCTGTTATCTGGTGGGCTGGATTCGACCACCGTGCTGGCGATTGCGCAATCTCAGGGGTACGAGTGCTATTGCCTGAGCCTGGATTATCACCAGCGGCATAATGTCGAATTGCTGGCTGCGCAACGCGTCGCCACAGCGTTAGGCGCAGCCGAACATAAAACCGTGCAACTGGATTTATCCTTATTCGGCGGCTCCGCGCTCACCGATAATGCCATTGCCGTGCCTGAGCAAGAAACGCAAGGTATCCCGGTGACCTATGTGCCGGCGCGCAATACCATCATGCTGTCATTGTCACTGGCCTGGGCAGAGGTGCTGGAAGCGCATGATATTTTTATCGGCGTGAATGCGCTCGATTATTCGGGTTACCCTGATTGCCGCGGAGAGTACGTGAAAGCATTCCAGCAAATGGCTAACCTGGCGACCAAGGCTGCCGTGGAAGGGCAGCCGATCACGGTGCATGCGCCGCTGATCGATATGACCAAAGCGGATATTATCCGCACGGGCCACGCCTTGGGCGTGGATTACGGACTGACGGTTTCATGCTACCAGGCAGATGATGCCGGGGCGGCTTGTGGGGTATGTGATTCCTGCCGGTTCCGCAAAACAGGTTTCGTACAGGCCGGTGTCGAGGATCCCACGCCTTACCGCAATAGCTGATTAAGTAAGTGAAAAACACTTGCCAGTTCGCGTATTCATCAAGTATAATCCGCGCCTTTCTGCTAAGAATTCATTTTTAAGAGAACAAAGATTATGGTCGTTATTCGTTTATCACGCGGTGGTTCTAAGAAGAACCCGTTTTACAGCGTAGTTGTGGCAGATTCCCGCAACCGTCGTGACGGTCGTTTCGTAGAGCGCATCGGTTTCTACAATCCATCAGCGCGTGCTGGTGCAGAAGGCCTGCGTATCAATGAAGAGCGCGCGCAATACTGGATCGGTACCGGTGCTCAAGTGTCTGACACTGTTGCACGTCTGGTTAAATTCCACGCTAAAGGCGTTGATGGTATGGCTGCTGCCAAAGCTAAAGACGCTGCTAAAGCGGATGCTGCCAAGGCGAAAAAAGAAGCGGATGCTGCTGCTAAAGTAAAAGCTGAAGCTGACGCTGCTGCTGCAGAAGCCGCTGCCAAAGAAAAAGCTGACGCAGCCGCAAAAGCTGAAGCGGATGCCGCTGAAGCCGCAGCTGCTGAAACACCAGCTGCTGAATAATTTTTCTTACGCCTGATCTCATATGGCGTTTGAAGATATGGTTGTAATGGGGCGCATTGTCGCCCCATATGGCGTTTATGGGTGGCTGAAAGTTGTGCCCGATACTGAGTATCTGGATGGCTTGCTGGATTATGAAGTCTGGTGGATAGGCAAAGCGCCAAACTGGCGCGAATGTTCGGTTGAACAAACCAAAATCCACAACGACGTATTGCTGATCAAGCTGGCAGGCGTCGCAGACCGCGATGCTGCATTTAGCCTGAAAGGGCAGCAAATTGCGGTACCACGCGCAGCACTACCAGAACCTGACGAAGGTGAGTATTACTGGTCTGACCTGATAGGCTTGCATGTTACCAATACGCAAGGTGTCGTGTTCGGCAAAATCACCCAGGTGTTTGAAACTGGTGCCAACGATGTGCTGGTCGTGCGTGAAGACCAGCCTACCAGCGTCAAGGGTAAAGATGGTAAGTTGCATGAGGAATACCGCGAGCGGCTGATTCCTTTTACCAGCGACGCAGTACCGGATGTAAATATAAAAGCCGGTACGGTGCTGGTTGATTGGGATGCAGATTTTTAAAAGGCGTCCGAAATATTGGAAGCCCGGAATTGAAAGCCGGAAATGAAAGGTAGTCTCATGATGCAGATTGAAGTCATCAGTTTGTTTCCTGAGATGTTTACAGCACTGACAGAGTACGGCATTACCGGTCGTGCCAAACAGCGTGGTTTGTATCAGTTAAACCTGATTAATCCACGCGAATATACACAGGATGTGCATCATACGGTCGATGACAGGCCATATGGCGGTGGCCCCGGCATGGTGATGATGGCTGAGCCACTGGCAGCAGCGATTAAAGATGCCAAGGCAAGCTTGCAGGCAAAAGGGTTAACGCCCAGGGTGATTCATCTGTCACCACGAGGACAGCCACTCACACATGAAAAAGTGATGGCGCTCAAAGATTATCAGGGGCTGGTGTTATTAGCCAGCCGCTATGAGGGAGTGGACCAGCGTGTGCTGGAGTCACTGGTAGATGAGGAAATCTCTATCGGTGATTATGTGTTAAGCGGTGGCGAGTTACCGGCCATGGTATTACTGGATGCGATTATCCGCCAGTTACCAGGTGCGCTAGGGGACGCTGATTCAGCGCAGGAAGATTCGTTTGTGAACGGCCTTCTGGATTACCCGCACTACACACGACCGGAAGTATTTGAAGGATTAGCGGTGCCAGCCATTTTATTGTCTGGTCACCACGCAAAGATTAGACAATGGCGGTTACAACAATCGCTGGTGCTAACAAGGGCTAAACGCCCGGATTTACTTGCCGCAAGGCAGTTGACGAAGGAAGAGGCTAGGCTACTCAAAGATGTAGAGTAGGAACGAGCTCTTTACAATTAAAAGGAACGAAAGGAAGTAACATGGCAGACATTATCAAAATGTTAGAGCAGGAAGAAATTGCCCGCTTGAACAAAACTATCCCTAGCTTTGCACCAGGCGACACAGTCATCGTAGGTGTGAACGTGGTTGAAGGTACACGTAAACGTGTGCAGGCTTACGAAGGCGTAGTCATCGCCAAGCGTAACAGAGGCCTGAATTCTTCATTTATCGTACGCAAAATCTCATCAGGTGAAGGTGTAGAGCGTACATTCCAGACTTACTCCCCACAAATCGCTTCTATCGAAGTGAAGCGCCGTGGTGACGTTCGTCGCGCTAAACTGTACTACCTGCGTGAACGTTCAGGTAAATCTGCACGTATTAAAGAGAAACTGGTTGCACGCGAGAAAGAAATCGCGGCAGACAACTCCTAATTCAAGCGTTGCAGAAAAAGCCCTTCTTTTGAAGGGCTTTTTTATTGCCATATTCTTGCTATAGTCGGTTGCGCCAGGTTCAAGATTAACGTTAAATACATGCATGAAAAGTTTTGTTGATGAACTTGATGCTTTAATTCCTGCACCATTTGGTTTTGTGGGTGTACGCAGTGATGAGAAGGGCGAGATACTTCAATTCCTGCTGCATGCCTTGCCGGTGAAATTCAACCCTAATCCGCGTGCGCAAGCAGTTGCCGATCAAGTGGCGGCTTATCTTGAAAATCCGCACATGGCCTGGCAGCCCATTCAGTCTAGTCATGGTATCCCTTTCCAGCAGCGAGTCTGGCAAGCCATGCGTACGATTCCAGTGGGTGAAACCTGGACCTATAGCCAATTGGCTGCAGCTGTTGGTTCCGGGCCGCGTGCCGTTGCCAACGCCTGTGGGGCCAACCCGTTGCCTTTGTTTAATCCATGCCATCGTATTGTTGCCAGTAATGGCCTGGGTGGATTCATGCAGGGTATAGAAGGTGGCCTGGAAATCAAGCGCTGGCTGTTGGCGCATGAACAGCGCGCAGAAAAATAACAATGCAGCAAAAAAAAAGTACCGCAATAACAGCTTTTCCTGAAATTGATAGCTTCATTGATCAATTATGGCTGGAAGATGGCCTGTCACCCAACACGCTTGCAAGTTACCGTAATGACCTCAAAGGCTTTGCCGAGTGGGTCAGCAAACGCACATTGACGTTATGGGAGGTGCAATCACACCAGGTGCAGGAGTATCTGGCACATCGTTTCCCGCTGGTCAAAGTCAGAAGTATCAACCGGCTGATTGCCACCCTGCGCCGGTTTTACCGCTATGCCTTGCTGGCGAACCTGATTAAACAAGACCCGACGCTGCATATAGAAGCGCCGAAAATGCCCAGGCAGTTACCCAAAACCATGAGCGAATCGCAAGTGGAAGATTTGCTGCATGCCCCGGATGTGAATACACCATTGGGTATCCGTGATCGGGCAATGCTGGAATTGTTATATGCCAGCGGCTTGCGGGTTTCTGAATTGGTCAATGTCAGCGTGGCGGAAATCAGCACACAGGATGGCGTCGTGCGTGTCACAGGTAAAGGTAGCAAGACCAGGTTGGTGCCTATGGGGCAAGAAGCTGCGGAGTGGATTGATAGATATCTGGAATATGCGCGGGCAGAAATCCTGGGGAACCGTCTCAGTGATGCCATGTTTGTCACCAATCGCGGCGCTGCGATGACACGGCACGCTTTTTGGCATTTGATTCAGCGTTATGCTTTACAGGCGGGTATTACCCAGCATATCAGCCCGCATGTATTGCGTCATGCGTTTGCGACGCATTTGCTGAATCATGGTGCGGATTTGCGGGTGGTGCAGATGTTGCTGGGGCATGCGGATATTTCTACTACGCAGATTTATACGCATGTGGCGAGGGAGAGGCTGCAGCAGTTGCATAAGATGCATCATCCCAGAGGGTAGACGAGTTCTGATCAGAGTTGTGGTTAGATCGTGGGTGTTAATCATCTGGAAGAGTTTAAATAGGTATTCTTCAGATACTCAACATTCTTTTTCTCCTAAAATCGACATAAAACGTTTAGAAATGCTTAAATAATCAAGATTTAAGCTGTCCGATGAAGCGTCACCCCCAATGCCTTCAGCCCCGGCAATATTCCCGGCTTGCTCACCTTTAGCTTCACATTCTGCGCCTTAAACTCTTGCAAAACCAACTGGCAAACATGCTCCCCCAGGGCTTCCACCAACTTAAAGCTACGCTCTGCTAAAGTCTCGCGAATACGCCCTACTACCTGCCCATAATCAATGGTGTCTTCAATCGCATCACTCTGGCAGGCTTTACTAAAGTCATAACCAATTTCAATATCCAGAATCACTGTCTGTGGTACGGCACGCTCCCACTCGGGCACGCCAAGCTTGGTTTGTACTTTGACTTGTTCAAGAAAAATCGTGTCCATCACTATGCGTCCTTTGTTATTTCCGCGCGGGCCGGAATCCAGTATGATTCGGCATCATACAACATCACGCAGTGGCTGGCACAAAGCGCACTGCGCATCTCCTGAGAGTTTTAAATATGAGCGAATTTGGTTTTGGGTTTGAGCTGGAAGCAATCATCTGGGTAATAGCGGCCTACTTAATCGGTTCGATTGCTTTTGGCATTATTGTCAGCAAATTATATAGGTTACCGGACCCGCGTTCAGTAGGTAGCGGCAATATCGGCGCGACTAATGTAGCCCGTAGCGGAAAGAAATCAGCGGCTATTTTGACCTTGTTGGGCGATGTGTTTAAAGGCTGGTTGCCAGTATGGCTGGCGTTACATGCAGGTATGCTGATGGATGTGGTGGCTTTGGTTGGCCTGGCCGTATTCTTGGGGCATCTATACCCTATTTACCATAAATTCAAAGGCGGTAAAGGTGTAGCCACAGCATTGGGTGTGATGATTGCGTTTTCAGGCTGGTTGGCGTTAAGTGTTGTCACAGTGTGGTTGGCGGTGTTTTTAATCAGCAGAATCTCTTCATTGTCAGCCTTGGTGGCAGCCGTATTATCGCCAATTATTGCCTGGCAGTTTTTGTCGCCTTATCCGGTCTATGTGGCTGTAGTGGTGGTAATGGCGGCGTTTTTACTGATTCGCCATCAATCCAATATTGAGAAATTACTGGCGGGTACTGAAACCCGCTTTGGTAAAAAGTAATTTAAGCAGGTGCTTTGAGTTCTGCTAAATCCCAGCGGGGGCGCACGCTAAAGCTGTAATCAGGTGTGTTTTGCTGCATGGCATGCAGGCGCATGGCACCGGCAAAGGCGATCATGGCGCCGTTATCAGTACAGAATTCCAGTCTTGGGTAGCTGACGCTCGCACCACGTTTCAATGCTGCCTCATTCAGGCGCTCACGCAAGCGTTTGTTGGCACCGACGCCACCAGAAACCACTAGTCTTTTCAGCTTGGTCTGCTTGAGCGCTTTCATGCATTTAAGCGTCAAAATCTCGGTCACTGATTCCTGGAACTCCCAGGCAATATCTTGCACGGTTTCCGCATCCAGTTGTGGCTGGTTATTAACTAATGTGAGCACTGCCGTTTTCAGGCCGCTGAAACTGAAGTTCAAGTCAGGGCTGGTAAGCATAGGCCTTGGCAGCTGGAAGCGAGGCTTACCCAGCTCGGCAAGTCTCGATAACGCTGGTCCGCCTGGATAGCCCAGCTTCATTAATTTTGCTGTCTTATCAAATGCTTCACCGGCAGCATCATCTAGCGTATCGCCCAGCAATTCATATTGCCCGATGCCATCTACGCGCATTAATTGGCTATGGCCGCCAGAAACCAGTAAGGCAACAAAGGGGAAAGCTGGCGGATTTTCCTCCAGTAACGGGGCAAGCAAATGGCCTTCCAGATGGTGTACGCCGACTGACGGCACATTCAAAGCAAACGCCAGTGATTGCGCAATGCTGGTGCCAACCAGTAAAGCGCCGGCCAGACCTGGGCCTTGCGTATAGGCAATGCCTTGAATGTCCTGCAAAGTTTTGTCTGCCTGCGCGAGGACCTGCTGTGTCAACGGTAGAGCACGGCTGATGTGGTCGCGCGAAGCCAGTTCAGGCACTACGCCGCCGTAAGCGGCATGCATATCAATTTGCGAGTGCAGCGCATGGGCCAGCAAGCCGTGACGTGTATCGTACAGAGCGACGCCGGTTTCGTCACAAGAGGATTCAATGCCTAACACCAACATTAAAAAGGAACTCGCATATGATTTTTTACAGAAAAGATTGATAAATCCAGATAAGCGCGATAGAATACGCGGTTTTCAGTGCTGCATCAATCCGCAAGCACCTTAGTCTAACCAATAATTGTAAGGATAGGGATTTACATGACCGCTATTCGTGTGAAAGAGAACGAACCGTTTGACGTTGCATTGCGCCGCTTTAAGCGTTTGATTGAAAAAACTGGTTTGTTGAACGACTTGCGTGCACGCGAGTTCTACGAAAAACCAACCTGGGAACGTAAACGTAAAGCTGCTGCTGCGGTTAAACGTCAATACCGTCGTCTGCGCAACCAACAGTTGCCAACAAAACTCTATTAATTTCTAGGGTATGTTTTGCGGTTAACCAGTGGCTGGGGTTAACTGAATATTGCAAAGGTTGTGGCGTGCCACAACCTTTAGCTATTTCTGTAGCCGGTATTTTTCGTCAGTCTGTTTAATGGAAACGCATATGAGCTTGAAAGCACAAATCACCGAAGATATGAAAACCGCCATGCGTGCCAAGGATACGGCCAAGCTGGGTGTGATTCGTCTGATACTGGCGGCCATCAAGCAGCGCGAGGTTGATGAGCGTATCGAGATGGATGATGCAGCTGTGATTACCGCGATTGAGAAGATGCTTAAACAGCGCCGCGATTCAATTGCTGCTTTTGAGAGTGCTGAGCGTCACGATTTAGCTGACCAGGAAAAATTTGAAGTCACCGTGTTGCAAACGTATTTGCCGGCGCAGATGAGTGAAGAAGAAATTAAGGCCATTATCGCTAAGGTAGTGGCTGACACCGGCGCCGCTGGCGCCAAAAATATGGGCAAAGTGGTCGGTGCTGTGAAACCGCTGGTTGCAGGTAAAGCGGATATGGCGAAAGTATCCGGCTTGATTAAAGCTGCTTTAGGCTAAGTTTGCAGCCAGTTGCAAAACAGTTAGAGGGCGCATTGGCGCCCTTTGTTTTTTGCTCCGCATAAGCGATACTTCCATTTATGATCCCCGAAAGTTTTATTCAAGAACTGCTCAATCGCGTAGACGTTGTCGAGGTCATCGATAAGGCGGTTCCATTGAAAAAAGCCGGGGCGAATTACTCGGCATGTTGCCCGTTTCATAACGAAAAATCCCCTAGTTTTACTGTAAGCCCAACCAAGCAGTTTTATCACTGCTTTGGCTGCGGTGCCCATGGGTCTGCACTAAGCTTTCTGATGGAATACAACGGGCTGAGTTTCATTGAAGCGATTCATGATTTGGCCAGGCAAGTCGGCATGATTGTGCCGCAAGAGCAACGCGATCCTAGCCAACCAGAGCCCCCCAGCAAAGCAGTGATGCTGAGCTTGCAAGAGACTTTGCAACAAGCTGCCGTCTTTTATAAAGCTGAGCTTAAAAAATCACCACGCGCAATTGAGTATTTAAAAGGACGTGGCTTGAGCGGGCAGGTGGCAGCCAAATTCCAGGTGGGTTACGCACCTGCCAGTTGGCAAAATCTGCAAACGGTATTCCCAAACTATGAGGCAGAAGCACTCGAAATTGCCGGGTTGGTCGTGCAGAACGAGCAGGGGCGTCGTTATGATCGTTTCCGCGACCGAATTATGTTTCCGATTCATAATCAGAAAGGTGAAGTCATCGGTTTTGGCGGGCGTGTGATTAACCCTGAAGATACACCTAAATATTACAACTCCCCGGAAACGCCTTTGTTCCAAAAAGGCCATGAGCTATATGGCTTGTTTATGGCGAGGCGCGCCATTCGTGATGCAGGTCGTGTGCTGGTTGTAGAGGGCTACATGGATGTGGTGGCGCTGGCGCAATACGGTATTGAATATGCCGTGGCCGCGCTGGGCACAGCTACTACACCGTTTCATATCGCCAAATTAATGCGGCAGACCGATGAAATAGTCTTCAGTTTTGATGGCGATAAAGCCGGACGCACAGCGGCCTGGCGTGCAGTAATGAATGCCTTGTCTGCGATTAAAGACGGCCTGAAATTGCGCTTCCTGTTTCTGCCTGCCGAACATGACCCCGATAGTTTTGTACGTGAATTTGGCAAAGAGGCATTTGAGGCAGAAATGGATAAAGCGATGCCGCTTTCGCAATATATTATCCAGCATTTGAGTGAGCATAATCCGATGGCGTCGCAGGAGGATAAAGTGCAATTTCTGAATGAGGCCGAGCCTATTCTCAAACAGATCCAGGCACCGCGGTTTTCCATGTTGTTACGTAAAAAAGTTGCCGAAATGACCGGCTTAGGTCAAGCTGAAATGCAGCGCATGCTCAAGTTGCCGAATCCGACAAAGAAACAGGAAAAAACACCGCGACAGCGTTCAAGAACGCCATTGTCATTGCATTTGCGACTGGCGTTGATCTTGCTCATGCGTCCGCAATGGGCACGGCACGATTTGCTCGATCAGGTGTTGGGCGAGAGTGATGAGGAGCATATGTTGCGTGAAGTCGTCAAAGCATCGATCGCGCACCCTCAGTCACGCCCGGTCGTATTGTTGCAAATAGTGAGTCAGGGTATTTCAGAAGTCTTGCGCAATCAATTACATAGAGAATTGTCTTTACTGGATGAAAGCCTGGACTTCACACTTGAATTTGAGGGGGCGTGTACCCAATTATCCGATATGGCGCTAGCTGCGAGAGACAAATCGCTGCTTGGTAAACTCACAGAAAAACCGTTTTCTACACTCTCAGACGCTGAACGAGAGTCCTTACGGCAGTTAACCAGCAAGCGCTAACCTGTGTTTTCCTAATACCCACAAAAACAGTCATGGGTATGCTTAAAGAAAATGCAAAAATCAGGTAAAATGTAGGGTTTCCCGTAATGTTATAGCGAGCGGCGTGTCAGAAGGTGTGGTCGGCGCTCGACAACAATCATTTTAGAGGTGGAATCGGCCATGGCCAGACCAAAAGCAGATAAAAGTTTAGATAAAGAGCTCGGAATCAAAGAAGCCGAATCCCCTAAAGACCCGGCCACGCAGGCCATGGATGCAGAAGCGCGCCGTACCCGCCTGAAAACCCTAATTGTTCTGGGTAAAGAGCGCGGTTACCTCACTTACGCCGAAATTAATGACCACTTGCCGGATGATGTGCAAGACTCCGAGCAGATCGAGAGCATTATCGGCATGATCAATGACATGGGTATCCAGGTGTATGAAGAAGCGCCTGATGCCGAAGTGTTGCTGATGTCAGACGCACCGCCAGCCGTGACTGATGAAGATGCTGCTGAAGAAGCTGAACAAGCTTTAGCAACGGTTGATTCAGAGTTTGGCCGTACTACCGACCCGGTGCGTATGTATATGCGCGAAATGGGTACGGTTGACCTGCTGACACGTGAGGGCGAGATTGAAATTGCCAAGCGTATCGAAGATGGCCTCAAGCATATGGTGCATGCGATCGCCGCCTGTCCAACCACCATCGCCCAGTTGCTGGAGATGGTAGATAAAGTTGAAAAAGACGAAATGAGCGTCGACGACCTGGTCGATGGTTTGATTGATAGCGATTTGGGCCTGGATGACGCGCTGGCTGCTGTTGAAGCAGAGGAAGAAGAAGGCGAAGAAGAGGAAGACGAAGAAGAGGAAGATGATGAAGCCAAGGCTTCTTCCATGTCTGCCGAATTGCTGGCAAAACTCAAAGAAGAGGTGCTCAACCGCTTCGCCGTAATTCGTTCTCACAATGCCAAGATGAATGAAATCCGTCAGGCTAAAGGGACACAAAACGACGAATATAAAACCCTGCATCAGCAAGTGCTTGATGAGCTGACCACGTTCCGTTTCTCAGCTAAGCAAGTTGAAGCCTTGTGTGACCAGGTGCGTAACATGGTTGAAGAAGTGCGCTCTCATGAACGCAAGATCATGGAGTTCTGTGTAGACAGAGCGGGCATGCCGCGTCAGCAATTCATCAAGAGTTTCGTTGGTAACGAAATCAACATGAACTGGCTGGATGGCGAGTTGGCTGGTAATCCTGCTTACGCAGAGCGCCTCACACGCTTTACTCATTCAATTCTGGATCAGCAAGAGCGTTTGCAAAACCTGCAAATTCGTGTTGGTTTGCCGATTAAAGAGCTGCGCGACATTAACAAACAGATGACCACCGGCGAAGCACGTGCCCGTCGCGCCAAGCGTGAAATGATCGAGGCTAACTTGCGCCTGGTGATTTCGATTGCCAAAAAGTACACCAACCGTGGTTTGCAGTTCCTTGATTTGATTCAAGAGGGTAACATCGGCTTGATGAAAGCGGTAGATAAATTTGAATATCGTCGAGGTTACAAATTCTCGACCTATGCGACATGGTGGATCCGTCAGGCGATTACCCGTTCTATCGCTGACCAGGCGCGTACGATTCGTATCCCGGTACACATGATCGAAACCATCAACAAGATGAACCGCATCAGCCGTCAGATTCTGCAAGAGACTGGCCTGGAACCTGATCCGGCGACCCTGGCTGAGAAAATGGAAATGCCGGAAGAAAAAATCCGCAAAATCCTGAAGATCAGCAAAGAACCGATCTCGATGGAAACACCGATTGGCGACGACGAAGACTCCCATTTGGGCGACTTTATCGAAGACAACACCACACTGGCACCAATGGATGCTGCGGTGTACGCCAGCCTGCGCGATGCAACAAGTGAAGTGCTGGAGTCACTGACTCCGCGTGAAGCCAAAGTGCTACGCATGCGTTTTGGTATCGAAATGAACACCGACCATACGCTAGAAGAAGTGGGCAAGCAGTTTGACGTGACCCGTGAACGTATCCGTCAGATCGAAGCAAAAGCGCTACGTAAATTGCGTCATCCAACACGCTCCGAGCGCCTGCGCAGCTTCTTAGAAAACGGACAAGATTAGTTTATAATCACTCGCTTTCCGGCCCCTTAGCTCATGCTTGGTTAGAGCAGCGGACTCATAATCCGTTGGTGCTGTGTTCGACTCACAGAGGGGCCACCAAAAATCGCTGTAAATCAAAGGGTTACGTTAATTCGTAGCCCTTTGTTTTTTGTCATCTATGCAAAAGGCTCAACCGAGGATCTGTAATCACTCATGTCCAGCCTATATTTATTGGACTATCCACAGTTTTGTAGACACCTAGCCTTGTTTGTTTACCTGATCCATTAGACGCGGCGGGGTAGGTGGATTTTGACCCCATAAATGTAGCTCCTAAACAGGGGGTGAAAATGATGAAGTTTACCTAAATTAAAAGTGGTTGCGTCCGCAATTGCTCTTAATTACTATACGGACAGGTTTCCTTCTAAACATAAGAAGTAATTGGAACGCCGCATGAGAGTTTCCCTTTTAAGAATATTATTATGCGGACACATGCGTCCGGTTAATAACTGTTAGCCATGCATAACAATAGCGGTGAAAGTATGAACAAATTTGACTATTCTCTTGATGAGTGGCTTTCCCGACTCCCTAATGAGTTGGCGATTGACGCTGTGGGCATGTGGCAGATTATCCCTGTTCTTCGACAACAGTTTAATCTTGAAGGTGATGAACTTGTTGAGTGGACGCGCCGCGGAATCTTGGCATTAATTGCCAGAGGTGCCGTGCCCGTTAAAGGATCAGGCCAAACGAAAGGCTGGTATCAACAGCATGGATACGGTGCCACGCCACAGGCTATGACAGAAGCGATTATTTCAGAGTGGCAACTTACCGGCGAGGATCCTGAGCCGTACGACAGCCTATGGTTTGCTTTGGAGAGTGAGATTGAGGCCAATTATGGCTAACCCATCATTCAAGCGGGACTGGCGAAAAGGTTCTTTTATGAAACGTTTATTAATAACGAGTGTTAAGCCGTCATTGTCGCCAGCCCCTTACTTCAAACGTTAGCGGCTAAAGACATGAGTGTATTTACAATCATTGTTTTATCGCTTCTAGTTATCATTCTTTGGCTACCACCAGTTCTATGCGCGCGCGTACTCAAATACCGCTTGGGTGTGGAAATGTCGCGTTTGCTCTGGTTGGTTTTGCCATCACAGTTGCTTTTAACTATTGGGCTGGTCTTGCTTGCGCAATACACCGGCCTGCTTAATCCAGCGGGGTATGTTCTTGGAATCACTGTATTGGTCAGTTTTGGCGGTGCAATTGCAGTAGCTTTAGGTCACCGTGCCGCTAACCCATCATTCAAGCGGGACGCCTAACGGCGCCCCTTAATTCAAACGTTAGGCGTTAATTCAGAATGAAATGGCATATTAACAAATGGGGTCAAATAGCTCGCCTTACAGAGGATGAAAAATATCCTGGGCGAGAGGTACATCAAAGTATCCCAATTGCAATAACTATCTTTGTAATTGTTGGTTTTCTATTTGGTTTGTATCAATGTACGGCTCAGCTGTCAGTTAATTCAGAAATAGCCAAGCCTAACCAATCCATTAAGCAGGAAGCGCTAAAGCCCGCCCCTTATGTCAAACGTTAGGCCTTCAATGAGATACACACTTGATGATGGTGAAAAGTTGAATCAGGAGTTTCCAGAAACATTCTGGATACCAAGCAATGTAGAACGAGAAAATTTATTACCAGGTGAGTTGGTGAAATTGATATTTCGCATATCACTGGAGAGTGAGCAGCATGTTGAGAGGATGTGGGTATTGATTAAAGAGCGCACCACAAATGGTTATATTGGTGAACTGGATAACGACCCTTACTGTACAAATGAGCTTCGCCACGGGGCATTGGTAGAATTTGAGCCAGTACATGTTATACAAATATATGAAGAGCTACCCCAAGCCTAATCCATCCATCAAGCGGGACAAGCTAAAGCTTGCCCCTTATGTTAAACGTTATGCGCCATGAGAATTTTATTACTCACACTTTCATTTCTGTATTCACTCGTTGCTGGAGCCCAAAACATGAGTACGCCCAAGGCTGAGTGCGAAAACCTCATGAACACGGCACTCCCATTCTCAGAGCAAATGCTCCAAAAGCATGGTGAGTTCTTTCCATACGGTGCTGCTCTAAAAGAAAATGGAGAAATCGCTAGCGTGGCAGGCTACGACGGTCGCGAACTCCTACCATCGAGCGACATCATCCGTTTGCTAAAGCAAGGTTTTGCTAAAGGTGCAAAGTCAGGAGAGTACAAAGCTACGGCATTGGTTTACGATGTGAAAGTCACATTACCGTCGTCTGGGAAAAAATCTAATGCCATAGCTGTGTCTCTCAATCATCGCGAGAATTATTCGGTAGTTGTCTTCTTTACATACCAATTAAATAAAGGCCAACTCACCTTTGGTGAGGTTTTCGCGCAGAAGGGAGAAGCAGATGTATTCCCATCAAAGTAAGTGCATAACCCATCAGTCAAGCGGGACTGGCGATAAGATTCTTTTATGAAAAGTTTATTAATAACGAGGGTGGAGACAACAATGTCGCCAGCCCCTTACTTCAAACGTTATGCATCAGGAGGAAAAGTGAATTCCATCAAATTTTTTGTGACGGCCGTTGCATCACTTCTGGTGTTATCAAACGCACACGCCGAGGATTTTAATACTGCAATTATCAATACCGTAACGCCTAGCGGTGTGGGGTGGTCGTCAAAGAACGACGATCCTACGGCCAGCGCACTAGCCGCCTTCGGCGTAAAGCGATACAACTGGATAGCGAACGATGGAAAAGATCGGGTAATTTTGTTCATCGATCCAAGAAGTACTGAATCTCCCAGCTTTAGCCGTGAAAGTGATGTCCGAGCTGGGGCAAGAAACTGTAAGGACTTCAGCAACAAAACTGAATTCGGGGGCGAGAGCGATCCTTTCCTTGGGTGGGTGTCTGTATGTACTCTAGCGAGTGGCAATGTAATGACATTGAGACATTTCGCTTTCAATCACGACAAGGTCGGCTACAAGATTTCCAGAGTTTGGCGAGACCAGCCATCTAGCGACTTGGTGACGCAATGGAGAGAAACAGTTAATAGTGTCATCGCCCAACTTGGGAAGTCCAAGTGACTATGCATAACCTGCTAGTCGAGAGGGACGCTTCGCCGCGAGGCCGCTCGCGCCCCTCACTTTCACGTTAGAGTGAGTATGAACACTTACCAGTTCCTAAAAGCTTTATTATTAATAAATATAATAGCCTGTATGTTAGGTTGCTCCATTCCGAAGAAGTTTAAATTGACCGACATAGATGGATTTAATCAAACACAGTGTGCCAAATTGAATGCTGATGCATTCATTTCTCTTGCTGACTTTAATAAAGGCTCTATAAATTTTTTCGGCATAGATGAAAAACCATTGGAACGGGGTTGGAGAATATACAAAGAAACGAAATTGGAAGTAAATAAAATCGAAAGTACATGGGATTTTGAAAACGGCTATCGCATTATTGTTAACGGAAAAATTCCAGTAAATTCTGAAACCATTAAATTCTTTAGTCAGGAATATTTTTTAAACCAACCCGATGAAAAAGAATATCTTCATAAGATTTTTTCTCCATGCGGCTAAACTCTAACCCTTCATTCAAGCGGGACTGGCTAGAGCACTCTCGATGAGCAATTATTAATAACTAGGGTTGATCTACTGGTGTCGCCAGCCCCTTAATTTAAACGTTATGACTACTCCGCACACACCGAATCACATTCCAGCTGGCGAGCGCGTCACAAACTTCATATTTTCCGTATTGCTTTTCGCGTATGGCAGTTATGGCGTGTGGCTAAACGACCTGTATGTCCCAGGCAAGCGCTCAAAAGGAGTTCACCTACATGACGTCCCAGCATGGATAATGTATGGGGCTATTATCTGCGCGTGCTTGGTGATGCTATCTGTTGTGGTAGATCACTACGATCAGAAGAATAATGAAACGAACTACAAGCTGTTCGCTACAACATTTAAGTATTTAGGTTGGGGGTTCTTCGGCCTATCTCTTGTTATGGCGGTGATTCACTAATGCATAACAAGGCATTCAAGCGGACGGGCTTCGCCCGCCCTTAATTTGAGCGTTACAGAGGTACAACTAAAGTTCAACGCTATAGTTAGATGACAAGTCTACTTAGTTGCGCAACGTTATCTAAGTGTATGTATTGTTGTGTAATGGAAGACATAGTGCATCAACGTTGTGGACTCATAATCCGTTGGTGCTGTGTTCGACTCACAGAGGGGCCACCATTTATAGAGAGACTCAAGGTTAACGCCTTGGGTCTTTTGTTTTGGTTAGTGTAGACTTTAGTATCAGTATAAAAATAGCTTAAAGGATTGGTGATGATAAGCAAAAGATTTCGTACTTTGATTTTTATCCTTATTTGCATGCAGCTTTCTATCGTGTATGCACAGGATGCAGATGCTGAGTGGACAAATATCAATTACGAATTTATACAGTTACACAAGGCGGGCAAGTTCGATCGGGCTATGGTTGTTGCTCAAAAATCGTTAGAGTTCGCAGAGCAAAGTTTTGGGCCTGATAGTATCCATGTAGCTACCAGCCTGAACAACGTAGCGGGAATGTACGAAAGAAAAAACGAATTTTCCAAGGCCGAACTGCTTTATAAACGATCACTGGCGATCAATGAGGCAGTGCTTGGTTCCAGCGATCCTAATGTAGCCATAATAGCGCATAATCTTGCTGGGCTATATGCAGCTCAGGCTGATTTTGGTAAAGCAGAGCCGCTGTACAAGCAGGCATTGCAGATTAGAGAGAGTGCCTTAGGTCCAGACCATCCCGAGGTAGCCATAACTTTGAATAATCTAGCAGGAATTTACGATAAGCAGGGTAATTACAGGGAAGCAGAGCCGCTTTATTACCGCTCTTTAAAGATATTAGTGAAAGTACATGGAGCTGACCATCCTAGTGTAGCTACGTCTATCAACAACTTAGCTGCTGTATATGTAGCTACAGGAAACTATGCTACAGCGGAGCCACTCTATAAGCGCTCGTTGATCATCATGACGAAGGCGCTAGGCCCCAATCACCCAGCTTTAGTCACGAATTTGGAGAATCTTGCAGCACTTTACAGGGCCACTAATCGGGATGAAGAAGCTGGGCCGATAGAAAATCAAGCTGCGCGAATACTAGCGCTTCAGCGAAGGTAACCATATTCTGGGTATCTCAAGCACCAACGGTACATTTGTTTCTAAACTCATTTTCTTTTAGCTCAACGTGCAGGTCGTTGGCCGTTATGTTGGCTTGGCGTGGAAGTTGAGATTTATCTGGGCGGGAGTGATTTTCTATAATCCGTAATTCAAATTCACAGTAAGGTCTTTGGTGGGGGTTCGATTTACCCTACAACAAACCTATCAATCAATTTATGAAAAGCTTTTACGTTCAGATCTTTTTTTGAAATGATATTTTTTGGATCAGAGGCCTGGCTGGTTAGATCAATATAGCCTAATTCCCATTTATCGTATAAACGTGTTTGAGTCGCACCAACCGTGATTATAAAAACTCTGTTGTGTCGTTCATCTAACAATATTTTTTCCATCAATCTATCTATGCCATCAGCTTGACCTTCAATATATTGCGTAAATGTACTCCCATCGAACAAAAGCACGCCAGTGATGCTATGTTTAACGTTTTGTTTGCGGGCATGCCTGATGATGTCGCTTACTATTGATGGGTCGTATTTAGATTGATCCAATGCACTTGTATATAAAACAAACTTCATTTCACCAGGCCTTAATAAATAATACGATTATTTTGATTGTCGGACCGGTTACTTTTATCTAAGTGAGATATAAACTTCATTTAGCCTAAGTCGGCATTTCAACAGCTGAATCTCAATTTGAGCTTATTGTTTGATATCAAGGTTGAGTTTAAGTTACCTCTTCACGTTCTTCTTCAAGAGTTTTATAACAAACTTCACAGCTCACATCATAATCCGAAGTGTAGTCGTTGTAACTTACTATCTGGGCATTATCACCGCGTTGTGCATCCGCTTCATAGCAATGGTCGCATAACAATATTACTGGGTGGTCAATTTTACCTGCCGACTTCAATTCTCTTATTTTGCATATCTTCATAACGACATCCTTTTATATAAATATCGTGATAATTATGCTTGCGAAAATATTATTCTAGATTATTCAGTTTTAAGAGAAAAGACCTTTGACTATGAGTTCTTGAGGAGGGTGCCCATTTACGCAAGTCTTCAGCAAACCAAGTAATCAGGGGCTGGCTAATACCATGTCTCCGTCGCAATCGTTGGCCGTTATTTGGCTTGGCGTAGGCGTTAGAATTTATCCAGGCGGAAGCTGCTTAGTGGCGACTATTCGCAGTGGTCTTAGATTTTAATGGGGGAAAGCATCAGCTTTAAGTACCATCAGAACTGGTGGCAGGCTATTACGACCTGTTTCCTAAACTGCTACATCCACAATATTGCCTGGCCCAAATTTAAAAACATTAGAGGCTTTATTGTTACCTTCATCAGATTTTGGTTTAGTTTGTGATTCTTGGTTTTTCTTGCCTTCTTGAGCCATAATTTGTTGAATTTGCATTTGAATCAACTTAATCTGGTCTTGGATGAGTTTTGATTGTTTTGAGACTTCTTCAGGCGAGCCCTTTAGTTCAGAAGCCTGCTTTTGTAATTCAGTTATCTTCTTCATTAATGCTGCCACTTTTGCTGCAGCGCTCGCGCCGCCAGATGTGTTTGAAGAAGTTGTCCTGCCTAGGCCCATGGTTCCAGCAATGATACTTGTCATAATTTATCCTTGATAAATGATAGGCCATTAAAGTCCGTGGTTGAAGGCAGAGTTTTATCCTAATTTCAAAACATGAACCTCTCTAACTTTATCGACATAAACTGCCGCTAATTTACCCTGTGAAATCAAGATTTGCCTTCATGTCTTTTAAGAAACGTCTTGAGCCATAGCTAAACATAAGTCATTACTGATATGACGTTTATCCTTTAGAAATCTTGGGGCTCAGTCATTGTCAACTGCTGGCGCTGGGATTAGATAACATATCAAGGTAATGCATTACTAAAGGCGCACGTAACATTTCAGGCAAGATTTTCATTATTTCCTGCATATATGGCATTTTGAAATGTTGATCTAGATCGCTACGATCATGCCAGTTTTCGTACATAACAAATACGGTAGGATCATCCGACGATTGGTGAAGATCATAATTAATACATCCTGCTTCTGATCTACTAAGATCAATCAGAGATTTAAGTTTTGTAGCCACTTCATCTTGGTATTCAGGTTTTGCATAAATAAATGCAACCAGACTTAGCTTCTTTTTCATGATTAATCCTTTCATAATGATTAGCAGGGTTTGTGAATTCCCGGTTGAAACTGATCTCCAGCAACCTGGTGCTGGAGATACCGGTTAAACATAGTCAGTAGAAACAGCCAGTTCTTTCCAAGCATCCAGTTCCTTCTGCACAAATTGATTTTTTTCAATGATCTTGTGAACAGTGTCTGAACCCAGTGGCAATCTCAAAGGAGGATTTTGGCTGTCAACTAATTTCAAAATCGCCTTGGATAACTTAGCAGGGTCGCCAGGTTGTGCATGATTAGCTGATGCAGCAAACTCACGCATTGCTCCCACTGTTTCCGCATATTCCGGAAACGACTTCTCGGTGGAAACCAGGGATGTACTATCTAGGAAATCTGTACGGAAGAAGCCTGGTTCGACTGTTGTAGGCTTGATGCCAAATGGCTCAAGTTCATAGGCCAGCGACTCGGTCAAAGCCTCCACTGCAAACTTGGTAGCGCAATATGCTTCCCATCCAGGGTAAGAGGCATAACCACCAATCGATGAAATGTTAATGATGTGACCGCTGCTCTGGTTGCGCATGTATGGCAATACAGCGCGAATCACGTTGAGCAAACCAAATACATTGGTATTGAATAGATCTTTTACTTCTTGATCTCCAGACTCTTCAACGGCCCCCAGCAACCCATAGCCGGCGTTATTCACAAGAATGTCAATTTGTGAGAATTGGGCAATCGCAGCTTTAGCCGCCTGGATGGAGGCAGCCTCATTTGTAACGTCAAGTTTTAAAGCGAGGAGGTTTGGGTGATTACCCAATGCATCAATGACTGTTTTTGGATTGCGAGCAGTTGCAATGACTTTATCGCCACGTTCCAGTGTATCCTTTGCGATTAAGGCACCAAAACCTCTTGATGCGCCAGTAATAAACCATACTTTTGAATGAGTGCTCATGACAATCTCCTTTAACTAAATGAACCGCGACATGCAGAACATGGAGGCCATCATAATTACTATTCAAAAGTAAAAAAATATTCAATATAATTGTTTTATTATCAACCTTAAGTTGTTTATATGCGGATGATGAGATCCTTAACTATGTTTCTGGCGGTAGCAAATGCGATGAGTTTTAGAAAGGCAGCTATTGAACAGGGCGTATCTCCACAGGCGGTCAGTAAAGCCGTTAAACAGCTCGAGATGCATCTTGGGTTGAAATTACTCCATCGATCAACCAGGCATCTAAGCCTGACAGAAGACGGTGAGAAGCTATTTCAAAATGCCAATCAGGGAATGCAGCTTTTAACAGACGCAATCGTTGGTCTCGAAGAAAGTAAGCAAGGCATGGATGGGATCATTAGACTTGCTGCGCCGCTTGCTTTTGGCAATCGGATCCTGGTGCCTTTAATAGATGAGTTTCAGTCAGTAAATACAGATGTTCACTTTGATCTGATGCTTAGCGATGAATTCGTAGACATCGTCACTCTGAGAATCGATGTTGGATTTCGAACTGGACAGTCACCAGATAAAAATGTCATTTCCAGAAAACTGGGGGACATTGTTTCCGTCATTTGTGCATCGCCAAAATATATTGAAAAATATGGAATGCCTCTCGATTTGAATGACATTCAAGGACATCGATGCACTGGTTTTTTACATCCGCAAACTGGTAAGGAATTACCTTGGGAAATCAATGTAAAAGGAGAGGTAAATTACATCCATGTGCCCTCTGTAGCGAGATTTAATAATATTGAGGCAGAAATTGAGGCAGTTAAACGTGGTATCGGTATTGGGCAGCTAAGCGAATACCTGATCAAGAAAGAATTGAGGGAGGGCGAATTGATACAACTTATTCCGGATGGTTGGGTGCCTAGGTTAGGGATATACATGTATTACTCAGAGCGCACGAAAATTCCAACACGCGTAAGGCAATTTATTGACTTTTGCATTTCAAAAATGAACAACAATAACCATTAAGATTGCGCTGTAAATGTATCGCCGAGTCGTGATTATTCACTTTTCTCTAAACTCATCCACCTGCACCCTCGCACTTGAACACTTTGAGCAATTGCTAAGTAATCAGAGACCGCCTGTACAACGGCAGTCCTGTTGATAGAGAGACCCCTTAAATATGTGAGTCCTTATACTTAGGTTGGAGCCTAAGACTTTTATTCCAGTCTTCAAGCCACTTCAATGTATTAACTTCATCCATTGGCTTTGCAAAATAATACCCTTGACCCAATTGGCATCCTAATTCCCGCAGGCCTATGGCTTCTAGGTTGGTCTCAATACCTTCTGCAATAGTGGCAATACCTAAGCTATCTGCCAGTTCTATGGTTGAAATAATAGATTTCCGGGATTTTGAAGAGAATTCCATCGTTGCCACAAGTGATTTATCAATTTTCAGCTCTGAAAAATGCATTTTTTCCAGTTGCGTCAATGAATAATGGCCTGCCACTGAATCATCAATACCCAATCGAAAACCATTGGTATTTAATTGGGTAAGAATATCTTCTGCATGAGCAGGGTTTTCTAAAGAGGCAGTCTCAGTGAACTCTAAAACGATTCGATGTGGATCTATATGAAACGCATGGCAAGAGCTATCTAGCGTATCGACTAGATGCTTATCTTTAATGCTGCAGTCTGAAATATTAAGAGAAAATGATAATTCCGGATCCAGCTTTTCAATGAATTTGAACCCGGTATCAATCGCTATATGAGTTAGCTGCCCAATTTGGCCTGTTTGCTCGGCTGCTGGAATGAAGGCTTCTGGTAGTTTTATCCCATGCTTGGGATGCTGCCATCGCAGAAGCCCTTCAAACCCCACCACTCTCCCAGTAGGTAAGTCAATTTGAGGTTGGTAATATAATGCAAACTGATTATTTTCGATGGCATTGCAAATACTTGCCTTATCGAAGATGAGTTCCTCATTTTGTCTTCTATGACTTAAATCTGTTACGTTCCCATTCTTAATCATCATTGCACGTGTTCCTTCCAGTAAGATTTACCAAAACAGATAACTAAATATTCTTGCAGTGCAAAAGAAAGCATTCAGCCCATAGATAATGAGAGGAATATTAATAATTAAAGTTTTATGTAAATTTTATAATTTAATTAATTAATTTATTTCAATTTAAATATTGGTTCAGGATTAGTGCATGTTTAAGTGAATTCACTGAGCCATCCGATGTACTGCTAATGCATTTACACCATCTGGTAGTTTCACCCATAAAAAATACCCTCCTTGCGGTGGAGTTAACCTGGTTCCAGTGGGAAAATACCTTTCTATCGCTTTAATAAAATTGATTTGATTGAGTAATAAGGAGTGCCTTAAATTACGAAGGTGTTTGTCATAACCACCTTTCTGAAGATACTTTGCCAACGCCACTTGCGCTGGCACTGAGGCAGATAGCGTTGTGGTTAATTTAAGTCGTTCGATGGCTTTAGAGAATTGTCCTGTGGCCACCCAGCCAATCCGATATCCTGGCGCCAGACATTTTGAAAAGGAAGAGCAGTGCATCACCAATCCTTCAGTATCAAAAGCTTTTGCCGGTGCCGGCCGCTTGTTTCCAAAATACAGCTCGCCGTATACGTCATCTTCAATCAATGGCACTTGATACCGGCACAGCAATTCAACCAAGGCCTTTTTCTTTTCGTCAGATAGTAAGCTTCCCGAAGGATTTTGAAAGTTGGTCATCAACCAACAAGCTTTTGGTTTGTGTAGTTGCAAAGCTTTTTCCATTGCTTCTAAATCGATACCATCTTTTGGATGGCTGGGAATTTCGATGGCTTTTAGACCGATTCTCTCAATGGACTGGAGGGCTCCGTAAAATGTGGGCGATTCAATCAGAACCGTGTCGCCAGGCCGGGTAACGGCCATCAAACACAAATTCAATGCTTCAAGCGCACCATTGGTGACAACGATCTCATCCGTTTGAATATGAAGCCCATCAATCATGTATCGAAGTGCAATCTGCCTGCGCAGATTAAGATCACCCGGACTTAGATTGTCGACACTGTGCCAACGATCCATGGTCTTGACAGCCGATGCCATGGCTTGAGCCAACTTATTACATGGAAATAACAAAGGGCTTGGAAATGCTGAACCGAGAGGCACCACATTACGCGCTCTGATGGATTCGAGGACTTCAAATACGAGCTCACTCACATCGACATGTTTACACTCAGGGTTAACAGAAAATGCTGGATCAGGGGCTGATGGGCTGCCAGTCGTGCTGCCTGCAGTCACAAAATAACCGGAACGCTCATGAGCACTAATGAGCCCTCTGGCCTCAAGTAAATAGTAAGCCCGGAAAACTGTTGAGGAACTGACATTTCTACTTTTGCATGTTTGTCGTACTGAAGGTAATTTATCCCCGCGACTAAGCACGCCCTCATGAATTGATTGAGCGATCGAATTTGCTAATTGTTCATATAATTTCATGGGTTAGATTGAATCAAAGCCTGATTGAGGCTTATTTTGTTTCAATACATTACGAAATTTTCCATCACCTGGTTTTAATGAGTTTTAAAGCCGCGCTCTCTTGCATTATGAACTTAACTGTTCGTGGGGAGTGATATTTATTGCAGTGGGAAAAAGCACCTGTATGTTCTGTTGTGAAACACATTCGTAAACTCACCGCCGGAGAGGGGGAGTGCACTGATCGCTGCCTAAAACCCTGCTAATAGTCCCGCCTCGAGGCACAACCAGGCAATCAGGAGTTGTCTGATGTAAAAGTGATTCTGGTGTTAATTGTTGGCCGTTATGTTGGCTTGGTGTGAGCGTTCGGATTGATTCAGGCGGGAGTGTTAGCGTTGATGCTCAGGTTTGATTGTTAGGTTGGCAGGTCACCGTCACCATGAGATAACTCAAGTCCAATGCCAGGGTCTTTTTTAGTATCTATCGAATTGAAAGGTATTAAGGTTGGAATCATTTGCCTGTATGTGCGCTAACCGCTAGTTTTTAAGAAATAGCGAGATTATCGTGAGCATTATTCGATGCGTCTAGGTTCTAGTCTACAGCAACTAATAAACGGCTCACTAGCCACTACTACCTATGGGGTTAGGCAGGTAAGGTAAGTATTCTCTTAGGTTAATAAGGTCAATCATCATGAGCTTCGAAAATAAACCAACTGATACATTAATCAGGATCGCTAAAGCAGGCCTTGGATTTACTTTAAACAAAAATAATATATCTGCCGAGGATCTGCACCGAGTTATTACTGCCGCCACTCAAGGTGGTGCTCACATTACCATTGTTAATATGCAGAAATCTCGGTCAAAAGAGTTGCCACTGTCTTTCAGCAACTCACCAACTTGCCACTTTAAGCTCTCACCATAAGCGTGTGCCTTAAACCATGGTCATGTAATCAGGGGCTTGGCTGATACGCCAGCTTATCCCGGCGCAATGATTAGCCGATTGGCTTGGTGTTTAGAAGTTAAGAGCAAGGTGAGTCACTAGCAATGCAACTCAATGATTCACCTTGCAGAGGAGCAAATTGGATAGTGCCCCATCTGCTAAGGATCATGGTTACTTCTTCGAGCCCGTCTTTCTAGGGTCATCACTCGGATTTGTGTATTTTATATCCCAAGGGCCGGTAGCAATCAACTCAACAATAGTTTCTTTGTCCGTAGTCCACACATAATGAGTGTGACCTGTAGGGAGTACAAAACTAGAACCTGCATTTAATACCTCACCTTTTGATTTATCGAGTTTAGGCCCCATACCATTTCCTAACTGACCACTGAGTACCGTGACGACCTCGGTAAAGGGATGCGTGTGTGGTGGAATTGGATAGTTTGCAGGAAATTTTAACCAGGCTATAAAAACACCTTTTTTCGTTGGGTCTCCAACCACAATAGCGCTTTTAGCTCCCTTCGGCAGAATGGGCTCATCTTTCCATTCAATATTCTCAGGAGTAAAAGACTTCATTGTTGTGGCATTCATACGCTCAATGTTGTCTGTGGCACCTGCAAAGTTGCTTAAACAAAAAAACGTTGTGACAGCAAGCATGGATATTTTTTTCATATCATCCTCTGATTATTTCAATATAAGTTATTCAATAAATATACAGATCTGTATATATCTGGATTTTATGAGGATGTATCATGAATATATTGAGATAAATCATTAGTGGTCCCTAATGATTTGACTGAGGATTAAGGACTTTCTAAAGGCCAAGTATTTCAAACTGTTATATTGAGCTTAACCTCATTGCGCCTGTGTGATTGAATACCGTGCCTCTCTTTTATTGCTATTATCACGGGATTAAAAGTGCCGATTAAATAAGTAGCGACTCATCAAATGAATGAAATGCTTAAATAAACCTTGCTATATTTGGAGCATTAGCCCATAGTGGGTGGGCGGTGAATTGCAAGTCCTTTAGTTTTTATCAGTTTAGTTTCTTTCATAAGTTTCTTTTCTTTTTCATTCCTAGTCTTGTTTCTCGCCTAACTTCAGGCAAATGCCTTATTTTTATTTTCAAAGGAATTAACATGGCTATAGGCAATGTAAAATGGTTTAACGACGCTAAAGGTTTTGGTTTTATCACTCCAGATAATGGTGGTGCAGATTTGTTTGCACACTTCTCAGCTATTTCTTCAGATGGCGGCTTTAGAAGCCTCAATGAAGGTCAACGTGTATCATTTGATATCGTGGTTGGCGCTAAAGGCGAGCAAGCAGCGAATATCAAGCCGGAATAATCTTCCAGCATATAAGCAGTGATGCATTGCTTAATTAAAAGCCCAGTAACACTGGGCTTTTTTACCTCCATCAATCAAGTGATGATCCGGGCAGTTTTTATCATTACGTGTTCTGGTTGACAGCCGACTTCCTGAAAGTATTTGTAATTGATTATTCTTTGGCATTCATCAAACTTTTACCAAGCAGGCAAATTCCTACACAGTTTAGAGAAGTTTTCCGATAAATGTTTATCTGATAAATGGTTAGTCTGATGCTGTTGATACGAAGAAAGCCTCTATACTAGTGAGCACTACGCTGGTTATTAACAAACTAACGGCTATGTAAAAACATCGCTAGTTCATAAGTTTGCAGAAAACAGGAGAAATCATGAAAGCATACACTTGGAAAATCGTTGCACTTGCATTTGTTTTAACGGCTTGTAAAAGCACCCCAACGGATTTATCACATACTGCTAATCCAACCTCAAAACAGGAAACTGCTGCAGAGCATGCTGTAGGCGAGAAAGATGATGGCAGGGCATACAAAATATATGGTGCTTATCTTTCAAACCGCCAGGTATATTTTGATTACAACAGCGATAACCTCAATCCCAAATATAAAAACCTGATTGCAGTACATGCCAAGTATCTGCTTAATCATCCACAAAGCAAGATTTCACTACAAGGTCATTCAGATGAAAGAGGTACGCCTGAGTACAACAAAGATCTTGGGTTGCGCCGGGCCGTGGCTGTGAAAAATGCATTTGCTGCTCAAGGGGTAAAGAATGCGCAACTGGAGACATTAAGTTACGGGAATGAATTCGCAAGCCGCGATTGCCCTGATGAACACTGCCACAAAATTGATCGTCGTGTAGATATCAGCTATGGTGTTAAGTAGAGTTTCTTTAAATTGATTATCAATTAAGAAATTCTGTTGATACTCAATTATAAAAATGCCTTGCAGAAATGCGAGGCATTTTTTTATGTTTTACTTTTTGGCAAAAATTTATTTTCAGTGAGCGGACTGGTTTGCTGATGCCGTTGTAAGTGTTGTTTTTCAAAGGGTAATAAAAGGCAAAAAAAAAGAGACTTTAAACAAGTCTCTTTTTTATTTGAGGCTGAATATTTCAGTTTACATAGACTCTTATGTTCTCAGATCAGGAGAAGCAGATGGCTCGTTTTTAACTTTAGCCATTACTTTGCGGGCAATGGCTGACAAAGCTAGTAAAAATAATAATTTTTTCATTTTAGATCCTTTAAACAATTGAATATGGGGGCTAAATATTTAAATTTAGAACGTGTAGTTATTTAATAACGAACCCATTTTCCAACATATCCGACACACTCTTATTTATGCGTAGGAGACTACTTACCTGGATGACCCTGGAGATTTCTGTTGGTGATTAACTTTCTTCTACCAATCCAAAAATTTGATGGTAAATAGCTGCTGTAATGTGGATAGCAAACAAGGGATAAATCATCACTGAAATTAAATAGTGAAAACCTAATGCCGTTTCGTGAAGAGGAACTGTTTGCTCAAGCAGGGGAGGTAATGTAAATACATCAAAAAAATGAAATGTTTCGCCGCTGGTTAGCAACATCAATAGCCCTAAAAGACACTGCGTAATGATGATGATGTAGATTGATCTGTGCAGGGAAATCGCCACCAGCTTTTGCCAGGGTTTGATGCTGTACGAATGAATAGGGTTAGGATTCAGATTTCGCCATGTCAATCTGGTGATCATCAAAAAGAGCAACAAAATGCCTAAAGATGAGTGGCTGGAAGTGAGTTCCAGCTTTTCAGGGCCGGGAGCTAAATCCGAAAATTGACTAGCGATTACTATGATAGATAATAGCATCGCCACACTCGTCCAATGCAAAATCCTGGCTATCAGACCATATTGTGTATTCGAGTTTTTAATATCAATGCCCATCGCTTAAGCCCCCGCTTCTAATGCCCTACTGTAGGGATAGTTTATTTCAGGGAGTATCTAAGGACTTTAATTGCAGCCATCCCAAACCCAAAAGTAGTTAAAGAGAGTGTTGTATAGAGGAACAGAATATATGGCAGTGAATGAATTTTTGGGTCTATGGCCAATATTAAAAACGCCGTTGGATTACCTATTGAACCTAGTGCCATAGGCCAAATAACAAACTTGGGCAACCTGATTTTTGATGCGTAAAAACCTAATAACAACATGGTCATCATTAAATAGTCCAGGTGGCCAGAGAGAAGGTTTTCTGTGCTGGTGAATATATTCAGCATGTAAGGAATTTTCATGCCTCTGGTCATGACCAGGCACCATGCAAGCACCAACCCGGTAAGTAATGTAATACAGGCTGTTCTTAATAAAATCACATTACCGGCATGTTTATCTTCATTCATTTTATTTCCCCTTGATATCTTTAGTTATAAAACCCATCACCAAAAGCGGCTAGTTCAAACCTGATAACAGCACCGATATGAAATTACTCCTTTAATGTTCAGACAGGTCTGTCTATTTATTCTATAAATTTTTCTTGGGTAAAGCAAGGGAGTTAATCAGAGGTTTTATAGGACGATGTGAGCTTTATTCTCGAATATCGAAAATGCACAATGTAGAAATTGTTTAGTAACAGATATTAATTTGACCTAAAGTTATTGTCATCTGCGATGGCATCTTCTTCAGAAAAACCCTTGGTCTCGGGCATGGCCAGCAATAGCAAAGTAAATGCCGCCGTGGCAATTGCCGCAAGGGTGAGGAAGGCTGCGTTGTAGCCTGCCTCCTGTAGTACTAGACCCGCCACGCCGGGGCTGAGCGCCGCTCCCAATCCAAATACAGTGGAGAGTGCACCCAGGCTGACATTAAATCTTCCAGTCCCCTGTGTGAGGTCTTTCACAATGATAGGGAACAGTGCACCAAAGATGCCGGCGCCTATGCCATCCAGCAACTGCACCCCCAATAACCAGTACGGGTCGTCAGACAAGATGTAAAGCACGCCACGTAGCGGGAGTATCAGAAAGCCCGCAAGCAATAAAGGTTTGCGACCCCATGTATCCGCTTTAGCACCCACCAGCATCGCCATAGGCACCATCACCAGCTGTGCGGCAACGATACAGGCGGATGTTAATGGCGTCGCCATCTGTAAGTTAATCTGGGCCAGCTTCTGGCTGACAAGTGGCAGCATGGCCGCATTAGACAGGTGAAACAATGCACAACAAACGGCGAAAGTGATTAGCGATTTGTTAGTGAGCAACACTCGCAACCCTGAAGCATGTTCTGTATCTGATGACGGACTGGGAATTGAACCTCTCGCCAGGTTGTGATCAATTTCATCTGCAGAGATAAAACTGACAGAAATTACACTACCGATCGCCATGGCGCCCATTAAATAAAAGACGACGACTGGACCAAAGAAATAAGCGAAGACACCTGCCAGCAGGGCGGCAACGGCATTACCTGCATGGTTAAAGGTTTCATTGCGGCCGGTTCTTTGTGTGAATGCACGTGGGCCAGTAATGCCGAGCGAGATAGCAGCGATGGCGGGTGCGAATACAGATGCGGAGAGTGCGCTAATGGCTTGTGTGAGCGCCACCAAACTGAATGTGCTTATGAACGGAAGAATGACGCTGCTAATAGTCACCAGTAAGGCGGCAATGATGATGACTGCGCGTTTGCGATGTGTTTTATCAAGCAGGGCGCCAGCGGGTATTTGCGTGACTAGCGCCGTCACACCGGCAAGCGTCATTACAAAGCCAATGCTGGCTGGTTCCCAGTGGTGTACTGCCAGTAAATAGATGGCCAGGTAAGGGCCTAATCCATCGCGGACATCCGCCAGGAAAAAATTTAGGGCATCCAGAGAAAGGGTATTGCGATGGCTTATTGTTTTTTGTGTACTCACGCTAGCTTCCTAAGCGAATGTTAATAAACCAGAAACCGCCTTTAGAGTCCTTTAATTGCTTTAAGCTGCAGCACTTTCTTTTGCGTGCAAAGGAAGCCTGATAGTGAATTGGCTACCTGATCCCAAACCTTCACTGTGGCAGCTGACCGTGCCATCGTGAAGCTGAACCAGGGTTTTAACCAATGCCAAGCCCAGCCCTAATCCGCCTTGTGATCGATCGGAGCTACGTTTTGCCTGGGCAAACAAGTCAAAAATCAGTTTCTGGTCTTCGGGGATAATACCAATACCATCATCTGTGATCGTGATAGTGACTTGGTCGTCGGCGGTTTCCAGGCTCAAACTGATATTGCCTTGCGCGGGTGTATATTTCGCAGCGTTATTGAGCAGGTTGGATACCACCTGGACTAAGCGTTTGAAATCGCCTAACACACTGACGGGTCTTGATTCGATTTGAAGGGAAAGCGTTTGCTGTTTTGAGTCGATTAAAGGCTTCACTTGTTCAACTGAATCCGAAATCACGGCCAGCATGTCTTGAGGTGAATTTTCAATGATGACCAGGCCTCTGTTCACTCTGGATACGTCTAGTAAATCATCGACCAGCCCTACCATATGTTTTACCTGGCGTTGAATGATCTCGGTGGAATTCCTGACTCTTGCTTCATCAAAGTTGCTTAAAGACATGATGTGGGCAGCGGCGCTGATCGGTGCCAAAGGATTTCTCAACTCATGCGCCAGCATGGCAAGAAAATCATCCTTGCGCATATCTGCTTCGCGCAGGGCCTTCTCACTCTGCCTTAACACGATTTCGTTCTCTTTAAGTGCTTCCCTCACATTGTAGCGGTCAGTCACATCACGGGTAGTACCTGCCACACACTTGACCTCGCCTTGCTCATCAAATACCGGCACAAAAATGTAGTCATACATGCGCCGGCCAAAGGCGCCATCAAAAAAGACTTCACCACGCAATGGCTTTTTAGTACTGCGTACAGTATCGATTTCCTTATCATGCATTTCAGCATGCCAGGGTTCATAGCCAAGTTCCAGGAAGGTCTTGCCGACGGTTTCTTCATAGGTACGGCCAAACAGTTTCAAGAGCTCTTCATTGGCATAGGCAAAATGATGATGCACCTCGCCAAATTCAAAAATATAAACAAAATCTGGGATGGTATTGAGGATAGTCTCGTAAAGACGTTTGCGCTCTTCTGAGCTCTTCAGCAACTGTTCATTTTGCAGGCCTAGATTATCTGCTAGATGACGCGCTGTTTGCTCACGCTGCAACAAATCCTGGCGCTCATCTGAGGTTGATTGCACCAGCGCTAAAATCTGGGATCGTGATTCAAGCCTGGCATTGAACAATGATGCTGTCATCGCAATCGTGAAGATGCCAAAGGTGGCGATGATGACGATGAGTGCCAAACTATCCTGGCTGAAGCCATCCGTTGCCGCCATACAGATACTTCCCAGCGGAAACTCTGCTGCGGCCATTCCAGTGTAGTGCATCCCCACAATGGCCGAGCCCATCACCACAGCTGCACAAAATCGCGTGAGCATAATATTTTTAGTACCTTGCCGTAATCGGAATGCAATCCACATGGCTGCACCAGAAGCGCTCACCGCGATAAAGGCTGATGTAACAAACAATAAAGGGTCATAAACAATGCCCGGTTGCATCCGCATGGCCGCCATACCGGTGTAATGCATGGCAGTAATGCCCGCCCCCATCAAAAGCGCGCTGACAACCAGGCTTTTAACGGGTAGCTTCGGCCGGCTGGCTTGCCACAAGGCCAATGCAGATACGCCGATTGGAAGTGCCAGTGATAAGACAGTAATGCTGAAGTCATACCCTAGCGGGATAGGCAGGCGAAATGCCAGCATGCCAATGAAATGCATTGCCCAAATTCCGATACCTATCGCTAATGCACCACCGGCTATCCACCAGCGCGCAGCTTTGGCATCTGATTTTGTGATGGTCCCGGCCAGACTGATGGCGAAGTAAGAAGCGAAAATGGCAACAAGGATAGAGGCGATGACGAGTGGTGTTTGATAATGACTAACCAACATTGATGTGCCTTTTTTGCCAGTGGCTGCTTGTTTAAAGTTTTTATTTCTTGCTAATTTATAGGCGCATCAAGGCACCAAATGTGTAACAATCTTGTTTCAAATTTAATGCAATTTTTTGCTATGTGGTAATAATTATTGCAATAGTAAAGCATCCTATGATTACATGATAGCTATGATAACAACGGCCTCAGATACAGTGCTACCCCTGCTACGGAAAGCCACAGCAGAATTACATGCAAAATTAGATAATAGCCTGCCATTAGCCTCTGCATACCCATCCATTGAAGATTATTCTCAGCACTTGCTTGGTTTCAAAAACTGGCTTTCTGAAATTGCCGCGTTTGTTGATCGCAGCAGTTTTTCATCGAGTGAGTTTAGCGAGATCAATACGGCGTTACTCAAGCTGCTTGAACGTGATTTACAGGCACTGAATGTCAAAGTAACTTCTCCGGCGCCTAGCAACGAAAGTTCTATCAAGCTGAATGCTGCCTACTGTATGGGGATCGAATACGTTGTTAAAGGTTCCGCTTTGGGGTCCGCGATGCTTTATAACAAAGCAGCAAAAATGTTTCCTGCTGCGCCTATTGAATTTATGCAGGATTCAAAAAACAATGGCAAGCACCGCTGGAAAGAATTTATTGAAAAGCTCGAGGCGTATGACTGGACTGAAGACGACTTGGCGAGCGCTCAGCAAGGCTCAGTATGGGCTTTCCAGCGCTACATCAAATTGCATGAGATGTCTCAAGAACAATGACTCAATTAACGCTGGATAATTGCGATCAAGAACCCATCCATACGCCTGGTGCTATCCAGCCGAACGGCGCTTTATTGGGTTTTGCGCTTAGTGGCGACTTGCTTTATTTCAGCGAAAATGCGGCCGGCTTTCTGGGAAGCATTCCGTCAAGTTCGCTAAATAATCTGCATCTTGAAACGTTACCGGGCGCAGCTGAGTATATTCTGCAATATCTGGAAGATGCCAGAAATGGCCAGGCGATACTGATCACCCATGAGCTGAATGCGATAGACCATAGAGTTTATGATCTGGTGATGCATACATATGCCGATATCGTGATTGCCGAGTTTGAAATCAGAAGCCTGGCTGATGATGACACCATTTCTTTTTCGGTGAAAGTGCAGAAGGCACTTAACGTTATCCGCCAGCAAAAATCGATTGCTTCAGTCATGCAGGCAGCAGCAAATGAAGTCAGGCTTCTCACCGGGTTTGACAGGGTCATGTCCTACATTTTCCATCAGGATGATAGCGGACACATTGTCGCGGAATCAAAACGTGATGATCTTGAACCTCTTGTGAATCGCCATTACCCGGCCAGCGATATCCCTCCCCAGGCGAGACGTCTATATATTGAAAATACGCTGCGCCTGATCTCGGATGTGTCCAGCACACCCATACCCATTCTCAGCTTGGGTAATCAGCCGCTGTTAGACATGAGTCACTGCATACTGCGCAGTGTGTCACCTATCCACATTGAGTATTTACAGAATATGGGTGTCGGTGCATCCATGAGTATTTCAATCGTCGTGAATGGCAGGCTGTGGGGGCTGATTGCATGTCATCACATGTCCAAAAAACAGGTGCCTTACTCATTGCGCATGGCTGGCGATGTACTTTGCCAGATACTTGGCAGTACGGTTAACCAGCTGGAAACCAAGGCGGCGGCCGATCAGAGTGTATTAGCTTCGGTTGAGCGCGCACAGCTTTCCCTTAAACTGGTCAATTCAGAAGATTACGTTAAGGACTTGCTGGATAGCGCTGCTTCGTTTAAAAAAATCATTCAGGCCGATGCCGTATTGATTACTTTTAATGGCCGCGTGAATACGCTCGAAGTCAGACCTGAATTAGCCAATGAGCTGATTCACTGGTTAGATGGTCTACCAGAAGATTACTTTCAGTTTAGCTCTGTCCAGGAAGCACCTCCTTTTTTTACCACTGTAGGTAACGGCCTCACAGGTGCGTTAGGCTTCTCGATCGATAGAAGTAACCAAAGCTGGATCATTTATCTGCGACTGGAAAAAGTCCACACCATCAGCTGGTCTGGTTTCCCTGAAAAAGAGTATAAGGTGGGACCCTTGGGGATCAGGTTAACGCCCCGGGGCTCATTTGATGAGTGGAAAGAAACCGTAAAAGGACAGTGTGAAGCGTGGACACAGACAGAAATATCCGTCGCTAAAGACTTGCAGCTGGATTTGATGAAGGTCACCAACACTAAGAGTGCCGAGAATAACCGTTTACGCACGCAGTTGATGGCGATTCTGGGGCACGATTTAAGGGATCCACTAAACTCTATCAGTATGGCGAATCAATTCCTGGAGCGCGAGGAAGGCTCTTCAAAAATGCGGGCCCGCATTAAAAGCTCTACAGGGAGAATGAGCCGCTTGATTACTGATGTGATGGATATGGCAAAACTGCACGGAGGCATGGGGTTAAAAGTCAGCCCGGTCGAAACAGACCTGACCTCTTTGTTGAATGAGATTATTGAAGAAAACCGGGTTGGTTATCCGAGCTCTGAAATTATTTCTGATATTTGCGAAATAGTCACGGTAGTCGATCCTGACCGGATTAGCCAGGTGATTGCCAATTTAATCAGCAATGCCCGGCATCATGGTGAGATCGGCACGCCCATCAAGGTCATCCTGCAAAATAACACAGGCGTGATCACACTTGCTATACGAAACAAAGGTGCCGCGATAGATCCGGAATTAACGAAGATATTGTTTGACCCTTTCAAACGCTTATCCAAGCAAAATGATCGTAACAAAACCGGCATGGGCTTGGGCCTGTATATTTCGAATGAAATCATGAAGGCTCACAATGGTGAAATTATCTACAGCTATGATGATGAGAGTGCGGAAGTAGTATTCACCCTGAAATTAGCTGCTCAACAGAATTGGGAATGATTATTAAACGCTATCTTCAAAAGCTGAAGAGGTTAACCTGGGTAACTTAACGCTCTGCTAACCCAATCCGCTAGCAGTCGCAGGCTGGTAGCACCAATGCCAAGGCTCGTACTGATAACCTAATGCATTTCCCGCTGGATACGACAAGTAAAAACCAAAGTCATTGGCGCGGCTTTGCAGCCAGTAAAAGGCTGTGGTCTGTTCAAATTCCACTTCTAAAATCGGGCCGCCGTAAGTAGCCACGTCAATGGCTCTGCCGGTATGATGCTCGCTAAATCCGGGAGGCGCGTTGATCTCAAGGATTTTATTAATCGGTTGGCCGTTGACTAATTTACCGCGGATGATTTCGATTTGCCGGTCTATGCTTCGGAAAGCAGAAACGATATATATCGAAATACCTTCACCGAGCGCTGCCGCTTTCATCCTCTTCCAGGCATTTGCGGCTTCGGGAGTCAGGTAATGTTCTCTACCACTGGTTTCAATTTCGGCAAGCACCAGCTGGTCAGTTTCAACATACTGTTGCATGCCTCTGGCAATTAATGCTTCTGTCGAAATACCAAGTTCTGCGATGAGTAAAGTTAAACGGTCATCCATGAAGTATTAGCTCAGATTAATAAAAATGGTGGTTTTTTGAGATTTCATTCTTTTTAATGATCAGATCTAATGCATATCCATTTTCAATATATCCTTCATTGAAATGCAATATCTTTCCTGAATCAAAAGTCACATCAATGGAAAGGCTTCCCTCGCTATTGGGAAGTAATTCACAGTCATACTTGTACCATCTTTCGGTGGTGGGATGAGTAAGTTGCCTGAAATAATGTTAAAAACGCCAGCATCAAGCAGGCGTTTTTTAGATTAAGACTAGAATAAAAATGGAGTGAGCAGGGAAGGTTTCTATTTTGTCACTAAACGCATGCCGCCCCAGCTGGATATTTTTTGCAGTATGTCATTTACCTTGCACCAAAGGTATCAAACATAGGTATCCACGTTGGTAGTGACACTAGGCGAAAATGCACCTAAAAAGATTGCCAGTGCGTGATAGATATAAGGCACAGCTGAAATCACGGCCAGTGCTGGTGTCAAATCAAATATAAACGCAACTGTCGGGATGAACACCAGCCAATTTTTGGCTATCATGGCACCCCTGACCAGACATAGTCCCCAGATCCCCACCATACACAATACATACAGTAATGAAGTCATATTGAATGTGTTTAATGACAAGCCGTTTTGGACAAGGCCAGCATCAGCCAGGTAAGTTGGCAAAACCAGCAAAAGATAAGAAACAATAAACAATCTGGTATCAGAAAAAATTTTATACATGGTCAAATCCCCTGGTTAAGCTTTATTTGAATAATTGATCTAAGGCTTATGTTAGCCATTTCTGTAAAGAAAATAAGTCCATCAAATCGCATAGCACTGTTTCCTAATAGGATACAATCAATGGATGTATGATTTGAATCTGATGATTATTTTTGCCAATGTGGTGAACGAGCAAAGCTTCTCAGCCGCTTCGCGCAAGATGGGAATGACCAAATCTTCAGTCAGCAAAGCTGTAGCCAAGCTGGAGCATGCATTAGGGGCCAGCCTGCTTAACCGGAGTACCCGGCACCTTAGCCTGACCGAAATTGGTGCCAGTTTTTATGACTATTGCACGCGCATTCATCTGGAAGCTGAAGAAGCGCACCAAATGATTGAAAGCCTGAATGCGCAACCTCGAGGCATGCTTAAAGTGGCAGCCTCCGTGGCATTTGGCACCTTGCATATAGCCCCCGCGATTGCCGAGTTTATGCATCGATATCCGCAACTGGAAATCGACATGACCATTACGGATCGATCAGTGGATTTGATTGAAGAAGGCTATGATGTGGTGATCACCGTGACCAGAGATTTACCGCTCAGTCTGGTAGCGAGAAGATTAGCGCCAATCCGGCGAAATCTGTGTGCAACGCCAGGCTACTTCGATCGCCACGGAGTGCCGATCGCCCCGCAAGAGCTGGTCAATCACAATTGTCTGGATTACATACACTCGGGAGATAAAGGTCAGTGGCGTTTCAATGGGCCGGAAGGTGCCGTGACAGTAAATGTATCCGGCAGGTTGCGTATCAATGATGATGAGGCTTTGTCACAAGTGGTATTGGGAGGCTTTGGCATGGCGTTATTACCAACGTTTATCATTGGTAAAGACCTCCAGGCCAAACGGCTAAGATCGGTATTGTCAGAATATATTCCGATTGAGCAGCATGTCTACGCATTGCATTTGCCCAAACGAAACTTACCGTTGAAAACGCGAGTTTTTATTGACTATTTGTCTGAGCGATTTGGCGCAGAACCTTATTGGGATAAAGAGTAAGTGTCCCGCCGGGACTGGAAGATAACAACATGCTTAGTTTATTTTCTTTCCCGGTATTGTTCATTCAATCTGTAGCCTCTCCCTAAATTTCTACCAAACTATTTTCTTTTCTACGAAAGAATTGTAGCTATAAAAGAAACAGTCATGTGCAATTAAACAGGCTAATTTTTTATATCTACCTGGATTATCCTGTGAGCTTGCGTGAACGGTTGATTAGCATTCATTAGAGGACCAGGAAATATGGAATCTGAAAACTTAATATTGTCGGAGCAGGACTATGCACGTTTATCCCTGTTTAAAAATGATGCATTGTTACGAGATGAGTTAGGCAGAGCTGTGGTCGTGTCAGCGGATCAAATGCCTGATAATGTCGTGAGAATGCATTCACGGGTGATTTACCTGGATAAAAGTAATGGCTTGCAAAGGGAAGTTGAGCTGTGTTTCCCGGAAGAGGCAGATTTCAAGTCTGGAAAAATTTCTGTATTTTCACCAGTAGGCACTGCTTTAATTGGTTTAAAAGTGGGTCATGAGATTGAATGGCCATTTCCGAATGGCGAATCCAGGCGTCTCGAGGTGGTAGGGGTGACTCATGCACCTTGAAAAATGCCGTTGGAGTCAGCGCTAAATTCACTGGCCGGAGGATTACTAACGCAAAAACCTAAATTCAGACTCAAGGTGAGCACTTTGGGTCTTTTTTTGATGCAAGTAATTATCCAGATGGTTAGAGGCAGGCGGCGTAGTGTTTAAATGTTCAACAGTACCTTTAACATCCGCTCTGGATGCATGATGAAATCATGTGTAATTTGATAATGCTCTGTGTCCCGGTATTCAGTGCGGGTGAGTCCGGATGGAGAGCAGGCATATATCCAGGCATCGGGGTATGCCATCAGAATTGGCGAGTGGGTAGCGATGATAAATTGCGAATCATCATTGATCAGGTCATGCATGCGCGTGAGTACCGCTAACTGTCGTTGCGGAGATAGCGCGGCTTCTGGCTCATCCAGAATATAAAGCCCTTTACCGCCAAAACGGTTCATCATCAAAGCAAGAAATGACTCACCGTGTGATTGCTCATGCAGCGAATGGCCGCCGTAAGAATTGATAATCGGTGGCCCGTATGCAGGGGCTGCGTCCAGGTTTTCTATCTCGGTAGCAACATTGAAGAAGCTCTCGGCGCGTAAAAAGAATCCATCCGTTGGTTGCCGTGTTCCCTTGGCGACACGGATAAATTCATTTAACTGCGAGTGTGATGCACGTGTTCCGAAACGAAAATTCTTGGTCCCGCCTTCCGCATTAAATCCTAAAGAAACTGCAATCGCTTCGAGTAAAGTTGATTTCCCCGAGCCATTTTCCCCCACCAGGAATGTGATCTTCGGATGAAGTTCTAATGTACTTAAAGACCGTACTGCCGAAAGAGAAAACGGGTAAGTTTCAAAGGACTCAATTCCCTCCCGTTTCAGGCTGATATTTCTGACATATTGAGTTGAGATCATGGAGTTTGAAAAGCGTTAGTTGGTTGTGATGCTGACTGGAAGTTTAATATCAATTAGTTTTTAATGCTTACTTAATCCGGCTTTAAGAAATCTCTTACAGCAGAATCAGTAGTGTTCTGATAATCTCAAAATCCCTTCGCTACTAGTATCTCTAGACACTTAACAAAATCAGGCTAATGTTCGAAATGCTTGAATTGGAGATTCAATGACTACCGATTTAAACTGTCCTGTCGAGGGTACTGATAACCCGAAAGATAAATACAAAGATATCAACATCAACAGAAACAATGATGGAAATTCAGGAAGCCCGCCTACGGATATGGAAAAACAACCCGGCAATATTCCGGGTGTGGACCCCGAAGACCATCCAGCGATTAAGACAAAGATCCAGCCCGCAAAAATGCAGGGCATTGATGCAAATAATCAGCCTGATATAGTGCCCGGTGAGATGCTGGAAGATGAAAAATTTACCGAGAAATGAGTCAGTGAGCTTTATCTAATTAAAAAGGCCCGTTTTACGGGCCTTGGTTTAATCTAGAAATTTACACTCACCTGCCATCGGGATTTCAGCAAGATCGCCTTGCCCGATACATTCAAGCTTGATGTTTTGCCCGACTTTCAATTCTGCGGCTTTATCTTTCTCACTTTGCTGCAATACAAATTGCGGTTCTTTATCCGTATTCACACCACCTTTTAAACGCACATAAGGCTCTTTAATCAAATTCTTGCTGACCTCAGCAACTGTGCCAGTGACGTTAAAAGTGATGTCTTTGAATTTATTATCGGCAGTGACCACATTATCCGCATAAGCTTTTGCGATCTCATTTGCAGTGGTTTCAAAAGGCACTTTCTCTTCCACAATTTTGTTATCAGAGGTTCTCTCCTGAATTTTTTCTGTGGGTTTATCACACGCGTTTAAATTAAGCACCATCAGCCCGGCCAACATACCAAGCAAGTAGTTGTTTTTAGTCATAAACACTCCGTCCGTTATTTAAAGTTTTGATTATTGAGACACTGGTTTTAAAACAGCATAGATTTGTAAAAAGTACACAATGGCTAGAACCTGAAGTCTTTCCTTAGTTCCATCTCCCCATTTTTTGTCGTTTATGGGCCGGTGACTCCAAGCCCGTGTGCAAGCCATATTGGAGAGTTTTATAGTCTCTTTCCTACGTTAGTTTCAGACATAACTTATAACGCAAGGCTAGAATTAACCTTACTCTGATATTTAAACCGGAATACCGGTTCATCCTTGGAGATAAGATATGAATACCAGTCAGATTATTCCCGAAATGCCAGTGGTCTGTTCACAGGGTGGCCAATTCGCCACTGTGGATCATATGGAAGGCAGCAATACCATCAAGCTGAAAAAAGACGGGCAGGGTCAGCATCACTATATTCCAACCAGTTGGGTCACCGGCGTTGAAAACGGAAAAGTAGTGGTTGACCGCCCAGGTGATGAAGCCATGAAAGATTGGTCTAGCAAGCCTATGTAGTCATGCATGTAATCAGTCATTAGAAAAAGGAGCCTAGGCTCCTTTTCTGATAGTGAAATGTAGAACGTCATCACTTCTGACACGCGATTCTTACAGCCTTATCAGCTATTTTCTGATGAAAACTTTCTGCATGGCTAAATAAGATAGATGTGCAAAAAATTATATATGAGCGTAATTCTGTAAAAAGGAGAAGGTAATGGCTACTGACCCGAATGGCAAGATTGAGGGTGTTGGAGAGCAAGTGAATCAACCAGATCATCAAACGGATATCCATCCTGATGAAACAGACGATGTAAATCCCGCGAACATACCGGAGATTGAACCAGGGAAAATTCCTGGTGTTGATCCCGAAGTCGTCCCAGGCGTGGAGCCGGAAATTGCACCTGTGGTTGAACCAGAGATTGAACCTGGAAAGATTCTGGACGATTCATTAATCCCGCCTAAAAATCCTGCCTAGGCAAACACGATTCAATAAAATTAGTGACAGGTGCGGCGCTCGTTTGTTGATTTAGCTGACTTTGAAGTGGCTGCTCAACACAAATTCGTAATGTTCAGGGCGGATATAGAATATTGAATGGTCACAACACGTGTTGTTTGATAGATATGAAAGCCTCTTCATAATCAATAATGGCATGCCAGGGCTGATTTCCAGAGCTTTGGCATGTTTTACATCAGCCAATTGTGCGGTAATCGATAACTCTGCTCTCTCCACTTTCAGTCCTGTCACGGTTTCTATCGCCTTGTAGCTTGGCTGACTTTCAATAGTATCCAAACTCACTGCTGCAACTTCTGCAAGCAGATGGCTTTTGCCGATTGCAATAGGTTGATTATCAACCACGTGCAAGCGTTCGATGAACAGGCTTTGAGTACTCTCCGCACTGAATGTGCTTTTCAAATTTTCGGGAATATCAATGACACGATGGGAAAGCAGGCGCATTTCCGGTTTGAGTCCCTGTATCACCAGCGTCTCGTGAAAGCTGCGTAAAGTATCCAGGCCATAGCGTAATTGCTTGTTGAAAACATAAGTGCCTTTGCCTTGCTTGCGCTCGACAATTTTCTCTTCCACCAGCTGATCCAACGCCAGTCTGACGGTTATCCGGCTGACGTTAAAACGTGCCTGCAATTCCGCTTCGGAAGGTAACTTGCCTGACGGCTCATACAAACCGCTGCTGATCTCTTCGCGTAGCAGGGATGAAATCTGCAAATATAAAGCAGTGGGGTTTTCCCGTATTAAAGGTGAAGGTATGGATTTCAATTGCGCTTATCTTGTATAAATCAGGAATGAGTAACTGACAGATTGTATGCGTTTGCATGGCAGATTAAATATACAAATAAGTTATAAGAATATATTTTTTTATTCTTTGTGCCAACTTGTATTAACTTGTATTATTTTGACAAATTTTACACTGTTAATAAGTCATGGCCATTCAACGTTCACCAGCGAGTACTAATTCAAATGCCCCGCACAGGCCAGCTGCATCTTTGTCGGTAGATGATATCAACTTTTCTTATGCGAATGGGCATACGGTATTTGATGGGTTTTCGTTGCATGTGCAACCCGGTGAGTTTGTTTCACTTTTGGGTCCTTCAGGTTGCGGCAAGACTACACTTTTAAACCTGTTGTCAGGTTTCCAGAAACCATCATCGGGCACCATCCATATCAATCACCAGCCTGTGCATCCTGAAATGCCTGAACTTGGTTATGTGTTTCAATCGCCGCAACTATTCCCCTGGCTTAGTGCATTAGAAAATGTGCGCTTCGGTCTGCGCATGCAAAAACAGCTAGGTGTTAAAGCGCAACTGGATAAAGCCAGGCACTATCTGTCGCTGGTGGGACTGGATAAAGCCGCAGACAAACTGCCTTATCAGTTGTCTGGAGGGATGCAGCAGCGGGTGTCACTCGCGCGTGCGCTGGTGCTAGAGCCGGCATTGCTATTGATGGATGAACCCTTTGCGGCACTGGACGCAATCACCCGCAACAATCTCAATGAAGAGACGCTACGACTGTGGTCTGAACTCGGCCAAACAGTGCTGTTTATCACGCACGATATTGATGAAGCCATTTTTATGTCTGATCGGGTGGTAGTGCTGGGCATTGCACCGCAAGGCATCCACAGCGAATTGGCTATCAATCTTACCCGTCCGCGAGCGAATATTGATACCCGCAAACTGACGGCGTTTCTGGATTACCGCACTCGCTTAATGAGCACCATATCTGACGTCATTCATACAGATGTCACTTCCAACATTCATTCATGATCAGGAAATAAAAATGATTAAAAAATCTATCACTGCCATTTTTTCTGTCGCCCTCGTTTGCCTGGCGACTAGCGTATTTGCCGAAGAAAAGCCGCTGAGGATTGGCTGGGTGTATGCCATGGCCAATGCACCGGCGGTGATCGCCGATAAAAAGGGATTCTATGCAGCGGAGGGCCTGAATGTAGATCTCAAATCTTTCAACGATGGCCCATTATTGCAACAGGCTGTCGCAGCAGGTGATCTGGATGTCGCTTATGTCGGTTCGCCACCGGTGTATCACTGGTTCTCGCGAGGCCTGGAGAGCAAGATTCTGGCGCAAGTCAATTATGGCCAGGCAGCAGTGATCGCCAATCAGAAAAGCCCGGTGATTACGGTCAGTGATTTACGTGGAAAAAAACTGGCCGGGGTAGCCAAAGGCAGTGGTATGGATGTGTTGCTGCGCGGCTATGTGCTGAAAGAAAAAGCCAGGCTGGACCCTGACCAGGACCTGTCGATTATCAATATGCCGGCTGGCAATATGAATGCGGCACTTGAGCACAATGAAGTGGATGCCGCATTCTCATGGGAGCCGTTTGTCAGCCAATCGTTGTTGCGTGGTTCCAGCAAGTTGGTGCTGGATGTGAATAAAGAGTTGCCGCAATACCCCTGGTATGTGGTGATTGCATTGCCGAAAACGCTCAAGAGCCGTCCGGAAGAAGTGACCAAATTGCTGCGCGCGCATCTGAAGGCGATTGCATTCCTGCAATCAAATCCTGAGGAATCGAACCAGATCATTGCGGAGGCTTTCAAGCTGGAAACTACGCAAGGTGCCAACGGCAAAACCATCAAGCCGGAGGAGATCGTGCAGGAAGCACGCAAGCGCATGGGCTGGTCTGCACGACTGGATACCAAAGACCTGCAATTCATCCAGCGCCTGATGGATTACTCACTGTCATTAGGCTTTATCAATAAACCGCTGAAAGTCGAGCAGGTGGTAGATACCTCTTTCTTGCAAAGAGCCGAGCAGTCTTTAAGTAAATAACAATGAGATTTTCTGCAAAATTCCATTGGGGCTGGTTATCGCTCCCTTTCCTGCTCATCGTCTGGAGCGCGATTGCCAGCCAGTATCCTGCTTATATATTGCCACAGCCGTGGGATGTCGCGCAGGAGGCTGTGCGCTGGCTGAAAGACGGCAGCTTGTGGGTGCATTTGCGAGCCAGCCTGCTTGAGGAAATTGGCGGCTTTGCCCTGGCAACGGTAGTCGCGATATTGCTCGGCTCCCTGGCGGGCTTATCCAACAATTTTCGTGACTTCATCTCGCCATTGAACAGCCTGTTTATGGCCATTCCGCCGGTGGCGTGGGCACCACTGACCATGATCATTTTTGGATTAGGGTATTGGTCGATTGTGATGGTGATCTTTATTGCCGCCGTGTTTCCGATGGCAATTACGATCCAGGAAGGCATACAAAGTATACGTGGTGGTGAAGTGCGTGCTGCGCGTACCCTGGGCGCTGATACCTGGCAAATTATTTTGTATGTATATATCCCCGCTTCATTGCCTTTCGTCACGGCTGCATTACGCATCGGCTTCAGCCAGGCGTGGCGGGCATTAGTGGCCGCTGAAATGATAGGTGCTTCCAAAGGCATAGGCTGGATGGTTTCTATGGGTGGCCAGATTGGCAATAGCAACCAGGTGCTGTTAGGGATCGCGACCATAGGCCTGATTGCCTGGCTGATGGAAAACCTGGCATTCAAACGTTTAGAAAAACACTACCAAACCTGGCGTGTTCATTAAGAGTAAACTATGAAAAATTTCGATCCAAAAAATGAAGCTGGTCAATATATTGCGCCTCAAGGGCTATATGAGCGCAATAAGGCCAGGCCCTTTCTTGGCAGCCTCACCGCTAACCGGCACGAGTTGGTAGCAGGCGAGTGGGCAGAGTTAGTACTGACTTATGAAGTCGGCGGCTCCGGTCTGGCCGATGGTGCCTGGTTAAAGTTGGCCTTTAAATTTTATTCTGACTGGGCATTGTTCCAGACCAGTGATCCAGCAGCTGCAAACTACATCTCTGCTGAATATCAGGCGGGTGAATTGGTGCCTGGGCAAAGTCCTGCTACCGTACAAAGCCTCAAGGTCAGGTTTGACCAGAAGGGGCATGAGCGTCCTTTCCAGAAAACCGTGATTGTCGATGTCGTGGATGGCTATCTCAATCCGGGCGACCGTATCATGATTCGCCTGGGTGACCGCCGTCATGGTGGTCCTGGGACACGGGTACAAAGTTTCGTTGAAAAAGACTTCCAGTTCAGGCTGTTTATCGACCCGCTAGGCAGTTCAAAATTTGCTGAAGTACCTGGCGATGTGTTATTGAATATTATTCCCGGCGAACCTTCAGCGCTGCAGATCATTACGCCACGGTTGGTGAATCGCGAGGAGCCTTTCGATATGATTGTGCGGGCAGACGATGCCTGGGGCAATACCTGCCGCAATCTTCCTTTAGCTGGTAGTTTGTTGTTGTCTGGCGCTAACGGTGAGCACCATGATTTTCCGTTTACCCTGGCGGAACAAGGCTGGGCCATTGTGCGTTTGGGTGGTATCAGGTTAGGTCATCCAGGCGAATGGAAAATACAGGCCAAGGTTGAAGATGCCCGGGTCGCCAACGCGCAAGCCTATGTGAATGTTTCAACAGAAGCGAATGCGTTGCGGCCGCTTTATGCCGACCTGCATGTGCATTCGGATGATACCGTAGGCACGAATGATACCTTGTACAACCTCAGTTATGGCCGTGACGTAGCCGGTCTGGATATCCTGGGTTATACGGCGAATGATTTTAATATTACCGAGCAACGCTGGGACAAGGCGGTTGCCCTGATTCACAGCCTGAATGAGCCAGGCCGGTTTGTTTGCTACCCTGGCACTGAATGGTGCGGTAATTCCTGCGCTGGTGGCGACCGCAATATTGTCTTTTTGCGTGACAGCAAACCGCTGTTTCCTTTCGACGAGCACGGCCGATTGGTACGCTCGTTCGAATGGAATGAGTTTACGCATGGCACGCTGACGCCGGGCGCGTGGCCGGTCGATGATTTGTATGCCGCCTATGCGCATGACCCGGAAGGGCATTTGATGATGCCGCATGTAGGTGGTCGACGTTGCAACCTGGATTGGCATCACCCCGAGCTGGAAAGACTGATAGAAGTCAGTTCGGCCTGGGGCCAGTTTCACTGGGTCTACGCCGAAGCCTTGCAACGCGGTTACCGCGTAGGTGCTGCTGCCAATAGTGACGAGCATCAGGGGCGTTGCGGCGGTGGCGTACCGGCCACTGCAGTATTTGGTTCCCGTGGCGGCTTAACAGGTGTGTTAGCCACGCAGTTTGATCGCGAAGGGGTAGCCAAGGCACTTCGTGCCCGCCATACCTTTGCCACGACCGGCGAGCGCAGTTTTGCCAGCTTGCGGCAAGCAGAACACCTGATGGGTGACGCATATGTGCCTGAGCTATCCGTTCCGCTGGAATACCAGGTGCTGGGAGACCAGGGTTGGGAAGAAGTCAGTCTATACGCAGGTGGCCAGCGCATCTGGGCACGCAACCTACATGAGGAGTTGGGATTGGCCAGCAACCGCATCCGCATAAGACTGGGTGGGGCAAGAATCAAGGATCGTTACCGCGGTGCCTACTGGACGGGAGAGGTTCAGGTAACTGGCGCAACGATTACCGATTTCAGTGCGTTTGGCCTTGATCATCCCGAACAGGTTTGCTGGCGTAATGATGCTTCCACTATTGGTTTCCGTACCGATACCAATGGCGACAGTGACAGCATAGAGATTGAGCTTTCCAACCTGGCTGGCTGCAAAATTATGTTGAAATCGCGTATTGATAGCTACATTAAAGTAGGTGATCCATTAGAGCCACAACCTTATGTGCATGCGCCGGAAGTGAAGCTCGAACTGGATGGCGACAGCTTGTTGGCAACACAGCAACTCGAAAAACAATTACCGGGCGCAGAATTGAAAGTGGCTATAGAACGTATTACTGATAAAGAGTTACCACGCGATGTTTCCGGGCAGATTGACTTACCGGCGCTAGAACTCGAATCCGGCAGGGAGCATGCTTTATTCATCACCGCCAGACAGCGTGATCAATCCAGGGTATGGACTTCGGCACTGTTTTTAAGCTTGTAGTGCAGGTCGGGAAAAACTCCTATAGGCATGCAAAATGTTTCCCTGCATTATGGTGCCCAGGGTTTGCTTTACTACTAGGACCGTTAGGATAAGTCGCTTATTTTAACGGAGTGAAACAATCCCTGCCCACATTCGACAATTTGCATATTGATCCAGTGTTAAAAAAGGCATCTCCTCCGGGGTGCCTTTTTGCTTTTATAGTTTATCTGTATTGCTGCTTAGCTTCTCTAGTCCGAGCCGACTGTTTGAATTCCCGCTACATCACCAGCGGTTTTGCCTGGCGATACTGCACATCACTCAATGTAATATCCATGCCGCCCAGGCTAATACCCAATAAACTCAATAGCGGGTCCAGCAACACCCTGCCGATTTCTGCCAACAGGGGACTAACAATCGAAGAAATCACATTATTGATCAGCCCGAGGTTTAACACGCTCAACACGGTAATCGTCAATGCATTTGATCGGCCCAGGGCATTTTGCAGGCTGCTGCCCAAGGGGCTGGCCATACTTTGCATTAAGGGCAGGTGACTTTTGGTTGGATGCGCGACAGTGAATGCCACTGTTTGCGCATTAGGCGGTTGTAGCGGGATGTTCAAACCGATGTCCGCAAGAGCAAGAAGACCTGATAATGTTGAAATCCTTGCTGGTCCGGTGCCAGCGCTGTTCCTCAGTGTCAGCGCTGCAATGCCTGGTGTGGCTTCAATCTCTACTTCTGTATCACCCTCATTGTGCCTGATACTGCTCAGGCTGGCAGAGCCTTGGGCCACCTCCATACCCAGTGCGAGGTCTATGCGTGCCAGCAACGGAATATTGACCAGCACTGCGACCCGCGTCCGGATCTGCGCCGTACGTGCTGAAGTACATATGCCGCCACCTTCTGCCGCAGGGCCGATGGCCAATTTAGGTGCTTCGGTAACCGTTACCTGGGCATTGATGCTGGTAATAGAGGGTATGTTGATACCAAGGGGCAGGGTGATGGCATTGACGCCATTGGCAACCATGGCCGCGGTGGTAATGACTGACAAGGCATTCAATGCAACGGTGGCCGCAGAATTGGCGTCGGGTGTTGTGACGGCCAGCACGTCACCCAGTTTAAGCGTAGCGGGTTTAATGGTCATATTGGCAATGTTCTGCATCGCCGAAATTGCCTGTATATCGGCCAGGCTGTTGCGGGCAGCGGCGCTGGCAACCAGGTCGAGTAAATCACCAATTTGCATATTGGTATTCAGCAAGCCCTCCACCGTGCCGCTTTGCCCGGAAACGGCGAGGATATCTTGCAAAGTCACGGTGGTGGCTGCAATACCGCGATAGGTAAGTGCATCCAGCGACAGCGGCCCGCCCAGCATGCCACCTAACAGGCCATTCAGTAATACCGATTGCTGGCTGCTGAGATTGGTGGTGAAACTGCCTACGCCAAAGGTTGCCAGGGATGGATCAGAGGCCGAGACTGCCTCAGCATGTAACGAAACCGTGCCACCAAACAGACCACCGGCTACCATGCTGCTAGGCACCACTTTAGTGGCCTTGACATACACCGCACCACGGCTGCCGTCGGCAGTAAACTGGCGTATGCCTTGCACTGTATTCAGCTTGCCAAGCAGCACCTGGTTTGGGGTTGCAGATAACTGGCCATCAAAGCCGTTATTTAACGCGGCTTGTTGTGCCATTTGAGCGACACTTTGCTGGCTGGCATCACAGCCTAGATGGCGCGCTGCATGGATGGCGGCCATATCCGCCACGGATTGCAATTTTTTCTGTTGCATCCACAGGCGGCCACTGTCGACCACCAACGCAGTCAGTAATAATGCCATCAGCAATAACAGTCCGCCGACGAGGCCGATGGCCCCGCGCTGGTAGCGATATTTAGCGAGCGGTCTGCATCTCATGCTCGAAGAATTCCGGTATCGGCTTTTCAAAGCTCTTGAGGTAGCGGCTATGTACTTTATTCATCACCTCGCCGGAATATGGCTGCGCCTGGGCTGAGGCAGATTTTCCCGAACGTTGCAGTTCCAGCCATTGCTGGGTTGGTGACAGCTGTCGAGGGGCAGGTTTGATTTCTGCTGGCTGGCTTAAGGATGGTTCTGCGGAAGATGAAGGATAGGCGGCTGTCGCATGCGTGGGCAGGCTTTGCACCTCTTCTGCCAGGGAGACGTTCATACTTAAACATCCACCCAGCATAAACATAAATATGCGCTTCATGATGATCTCCTTCTTGTTTATTGTGCAGTGACCGGGCCGGCTCTATTGCCGGCTTGCGCCAATTTCTTCAGTTGCTGCAATTCATCGGCCACAATCCCAAACTGTTTGGCAAACGCTTCTGCACGTGTGGTATCGCCCTGTTGGTATAGCAATAAAATGAGGTTATGGGCCGCCTGCCGGTGATCGGGTGCCAGCTCTACCGCAGTGAGGAATTCGTGCAAAGCGGCGTCATGCTGGCCCGATTGCATCAACACATAACCGTAGTCATTGCGGATGGTATGTTCGGTAGGCAGGGTGCTACTTGCTGCTTTAAGGTAACGCAAGGCCTCCGGTAAATTGCCGGCATTGCTGGCGATCAGCCCCAGGCCGCGATAGGCGTGGCCGGAGACACAGCTGTTGGTTAATTGTTCGTAAATTACCTGTGCCTGTTGCGCCCGCCCGGTCTGGCGTAAGCCGTGCGCACGCAATAATTCTGCGCGTTCGCTATTGGTCTTGAGCGCATCGAGGTGGGCGATGGCGGCGTGTGGTTTCCCATCTGCCAGCATTTGCTGAATCAGCGCCAGCCTGGTGGATTCTTCGGGGATAAGCTCTGCGCAAACCTTGTCTGCTATGAGCTTAATAGGTGCTTTGGCATCGGCTGCCATCGCATTTAATGAGGTGTGCAGCCACAGGCCGGCGAGCATGATTAAACATGTGATCGTTCTCATAGACCATTGACTCCATTCAAGGCTTTGGAGAGCCCCATAAATCCTGGCCCGGCCAGGAAAATCATCAATGCCGGAAACAGGAATAAAACCATCACTACCGTCATCTTGGCGGAAAGTTTGCTGACATATTCGCGTAAATCGGATACCTGGCGCTGCTCAACCAAGGTGGTATATTCCGCCAGCGAATCACGGATATTGCCGCCGTAGCGCGTCACCTGTTTCAGCATGGCGATGGTGTCGGTCAATTCCATGACCTCTAATGGTGTGGCCATGTCCATCAGGGCATCCGAGCGGTCCTGCCCAGACTGTATGCGTTTAATCACCAGTTTCAACTCATTCGCCAGGTTAGGAATCAGGTCTTGGCCTTGTTGCTCAATGACTAACAAAATGTGTTCTATCGACAGGCCTGCTTCGAAGAGCATGCGTAGTAAATGCAAAAATGGAATGATTTCTTTACGGAGGGCATCACGGCGATTTTGTGCCTTCCAGCGCAGCAGGCGGCGAATCAGCACAAAGCTCGCAGCAAAGACGAACAGCAAATGGAACAACACATTGATCCAGGTATCCTGATTCAAAACTGCATAAGCGGCTGCCATCAAACCCAGGGCCAGCGGTAGCAGCCAGGCGGCCAGCAGGAAATTCAGCTGTGCCTTGGCACCGCGCCAGCCCGCCTGCACCAGCAGGCGTTGCATTTCTTCCATTTCGCTGCTTGAAACCTTGTCCAGAACTTCATGTACGACCTCCTCCAGGTCAAGTGGCCCAAACCGGGTTGAGATATGGATACCTTCCTGCTGTAAAGCCTCGCGGAAACGGCGCTGAATGTATCGCGGATGGCTATCTTTAAGGGCGCCATACAGCATCAGGCCTGCTGCGACCAGCAAAAACACCAGAGAAATCGGCCATAAAACGCTCATCTTTATACGCTCCGCAGCATGCGCCAGAGGATAAATGCGCCCGTGCCTTGCAGCAGCAGTGCAGTCATCAGCAAAGTTTTGCCAGTAGGATCATCCAGCAGCATATTAAGGTAGGTAGGGTTCATCACCATGATGTAGACGGCGATTGCGAGAGGCGTAGTCCCCAGCACCCAGGCGGACATCCTGGTTTCGCCGGTCATGGCGGCCAGTTCCCGATGTGCCAATTCCTGCTGGCGCACCATTTTCACCACGCTATCCAGCATGTCGCGCGGGCTGCCACCGTACTGATTGCTGATGCGCATGGACAACGCAATCAGGTTGAGCTCACGCAGGTTGTGGAGCTTGGCTGCCTCGGTCAGGTTTTCCACCATGTCGGCACCGAGGTCGGCGGCACGTGTGACCCGGTCTACTACATAACGCAAAGGGGGCACCGATTCATTTGCGGCAAAGCGGATAGCACTTTCCAGGCTGCGCCCGGTGCTCAGGCTGCGTAACAGCTGGTCGATAAACAGTGGAATCTGGGCAATGGTCTGTGCCTGACGGCGGCGCAACCGGCTATACGGCAGTAAAAATCCAAAGATAAACAGGGTTGCACCGGTCATCAGGGTTGCACCGATTAACCCATAAATGAGCCAGCCAACCATGCCGATCAGCAGTAGTCCGACCGGGATCAGGAATGCATGTTTCTTTTGCAAGTCAAAACCAATGTAGATAGAAGCGCGTGTTTTGAACTGTAGCCAGGGTGTCTGCTGTGCACCGGGTAAAGCACCGGCAACGGTGATGCCATTCGGCAACACTTCGCGAAAATGGCTGAACATCAACTCACGGATACGCGCCTGCTTGCTGTACCTGAACATCCAGAAAGCAAGCAGCAACATGCCAGCAGAGGCCAGAATAATACATACGACTAACGTAGTCATGCCTGCCTCCGGAATGGCAGATTCTGTAATTTCCTGGTGCAGGGCCTGACGCCAGGGTGGTCAAAATAGCCGGTGGATGCGTCGTAAGCGTATAGCTCATTCAGCACAAAGTGACCATCGCGCACACCGGCAATCTCGGTAATTGAAGTAACCTTGCGCTGCCCATTCGGCATGCGTGCAATCTGCACCACCAGTTCAATGCCGGCGGTAATCATCTTGCGTAAGGTACTTTCCGTGCCTTGGAATTTTGCCAGGCCAGCCAGCATTTCGAAGCGCAACATGGCGTCTTCCGGGCTGTTGGCATGCACCGTACTCATACAACCATCATGGCCGGTATTCATGGCTTGCAGTACGTCCATCACTTCTTCGCCGCGGACCTCGCCCAGCACTATCCGGTCCGGCCGCATACGCAATGAGTTTTTTACCAGCTCGCGTGCGGTAATTTCACCATTGCCATCAATGTTGGAGGGCCGGGTTTCCAGCCTGACCACATGCTCGTGTTCCAGTTGCAGCTCGGCTGCATCCTCAACGGTGACGATCCGCTCATTAGGAGGGATAAACCGACTAAGCACATTCAGTAAAGTGGTTTTGCCGGCACCGGTACCACCGCTCACGATCAGGTTGCAGCGTCGTTCAACCGCGGCAGTCAGGAAAGCCAGCATTTCTTCATCCAGCGTGCCATATTGCAGCAAGTCGCCGGAAAGTAGTGGTTGCTTGCGGAATTTACGAATCGACAGGCACGGGCCATCCAGCGCCAGTGGTGGAATGATGGCATTGACCCGGCTGCCATCCGGCAGCCGTGCATCAACCATCGGGCTGGCTTCGTCAATACGGCGCCCCAAATGGGCGAGAATACGGCGAATCACGCGTAATACATGTTCATCATCAATGAAGCGCAAGGTGGTGGTTTCCAGCCTTCCATCTCGCTCGATAAAGATTTTTGTCGGGCCATTGACCAGAATATCGTTGATGCGGTCATCCTTGATCAAGCTTTCCAATGGGCCATAACCGGCCAGTTCGTCGACCACTTCTTCTACCAGGTTATCCAGGTCATAACCGCTGATAGGCAGATGCCGGTCAGCCACATAGGCAATCACTTTTTCACGCACATAATCGGCAACCTCGTCACGTGCCAGCTCCAGCAATCCCAAGTGGTCGCGTTCAATTTCTGCAATGAGGTGCTGATGCAGCTGAAACTTGAGCTCCTGGTAGTCTTGCGCCTGTTTCAGGCCATAATCAAATCCGCGTAATTGGAAGTTCATCTTCATGCCTTTAAGATTTATCGTCAGTGGATGTGATGGCAGAAATTAGCTTATGCAACAGGCCGTTCTTTTTTTCAGTTTGCGTGGCGGGGCCATCCAACAATTTTTCAGCCAGTTTGCGCACACTGATGCTGTAGGGGTCATTGGGAGATAACTCAAACATGCTTTCGCCAGAATTCATGGTGGCAAGGCGTGCCATGCCTGAAGATGACAAGCTGGAAAGCAAAGGCAAGCCAAATGATTGGGCAATGCTATCTGCGTCCGGCGGCATTTTGGACAGGTAGCGATCTACTACCACACCGGTACTGGCGAGAGAGACCTTTTCCTCACGTAAATGCTTGATCAACTGCATATTCTGCCGGCAGCTAGGCACACTTTGCTCTACCAGCAAAACAATCTGGTCGACATTGCCCAGCAGCAATAGCAGGAAATCTGAATCGACCATGCCACCCAGGTTAAGTACGATGCGTGAGAAATGGCGACGCAGGCTGCGTAGCAGCACGCATACATCAGCAGCAGTAAACTGGGCGCCTGTCCAGGAGTCTTCTGGCATTGAAAGCACGGTGAGGCCACTTTTATGGCGGCCAAAACCGGTTTGGATCAGGGTGGAATCGATACGCCGCAAGCTGCGGATCGCATCGATAAAACTATACGAAGAAGTCAGGCCAAGGTAGAGCATGGCATCGCCATGGGGCACCCCCAGATCCAGCAGCAGGGTAGGCTCGGTCTCCTGAATCGCCAGCGCAAGATGTAGCGCCAGCATGGGAGAATCGCTGCCTGGGCGGGCGCTGACCACCGCAGTGATTTTGCCATGCTGGTCACTTTGTGAGGTTTGCAATCCGTTATCACGGGGATTCAGGCGTTTGACTTCGGCGATGACTTCGCTTGCACGACTGCCAATCTTGATAAAACGGGCACCAAGGCGGATGACGGTGAGCAACAGATTCTGGTCAAAAGAGTCTGCCACTACGATCACCGGCAAGTAAGGCTTGGCAGCAATAATACCTTCAATCAGTAAGGCTTCTTTTCGATACTCAGCCGGATTCAGCTGCACAAAAATAATGGAGGCACCGATGGCATCCGAGAGTTGTACCACCCGGTCAATCGAGGGCGAGTCGGCAGGAATCATTTCACCTTCATCCCGCAGCGATTGGCCCAGCCATTGCAGGCAGTCCTGACTTTGGGTAATGGCAATAAAGCAGTTACGTTCGCTCATGGTTTACCTCGAAAAGCCGGTGGCAGGGATTCCAGTATCCGGCTTGGGGCCTTTCTGGAAGAACAGGTCGCTGTAGCTGGGGTTGTAGTCACGCAGGTTGCCGCCTGGCATGACAGGTAACGCGGCATCCCTGGCGATGGGTCGCACCAGGTGCGGGGTGACTATCATCAGTAATTCTTTGTCTTCACGGTCAAAACGGGTAGAGCGGAAAAACGCGCCGATAATCGGCAGGTTACCTAGTCCCGGAACCTTGTCCACATCTTGCAATGTGTTACGGCTGACCAGACCGCTGATGACAAAACTTTCGCCATCGCCGAGCGAGACGCTGGTATCTGTCCTCCGCACGCGCAAGCCAGGCACGGCAACCCCGCCGCTTTGTACGGCATTGGTAAAGTCGATCTCACTGACTTCCGGGGATACCTTGAGAAAAATCCTGTTTGAATCTAAAACTGTAGGTGTCAGCATAAGACGCACGCCATATTCTTTGTAACGAATCGTCACTGCGCCCAAGCCGCCTGCACCTGACTGTATCGGAATGGGAAATTCACCACCGGCAAGAAAACTGGCACTTTGCCCGGAAGAAGCAGTAAGGCTTGGTTCTGCAAGTGTGTATGCAAAGCCATTGGCTTCGAGAATACTCAGTGTACCGAGCAGGCCTCGACTTGCATTCCCAGCCACAAAGTTAAAGGCATTCGGTACAGGTAAAAACCCTGAGGCGCTATCCAGTGTGAAAGGCTCGCCAGAACTACCATTAAAAGTGACTGGAGGCCCTCTACGCACACCACTAAGATTGCCCGGAGTTCCCATGGAAAGCGTGGTGTTACCACTATTCTTCCCCAGGAAAAACCCAGCCCGCATCATATTTTGCTTGCTCACTTCAACCACTTTGATATCAATCTGCACTTGATTATCGAAACTGCTCAGAGTCGCATCCATCGGGGTTGTGATGCTTTTATCAACGGCCTGGCGGGCGAAGGTATGGTCTTCCAGGGAATCGGCTTCACCGGCCATCGCCACCTGGTTGCCTGCTGGCAACAATTTGATATTTTTAGAAAGTTTTAAACGTTGCTGTTCAAGCTCGGTACTGACCTGCACCGCCACCTTGATCCGTTTTGCCGGCGTGGCTGCTTTTTCACTTTCCCATATGGCAATGTCAGTGGCGCCCGCTTGTTTGCCGATGATCAGCAGATTGCGTGAGGAAAGCATGCTGATGCTAACGACATCAGGGTTGCCTACTGCCACGCGTTTGACCTGTCTGGCATGCACGTACACCTGCTGGTCGCCAACTGCCAGACTCAGGCCACTGGTTTCCTCAGCTTGTGCGGTCAGAGCAAAGCTGCACAAGCTACAAACAAGCACTAGCCAGATATATTTTATATTCGACATGGTTAAACCCCCGGCTTTCTGGTTATTATCTGGCCACATGGATGACCTCTGTTTTTTCGCCGAGATGCACAATCACCTGTTCGCGTTTAGACGTAGCAGTGACTGGCCTCTTGCTTGACTCTGCATGAGTGGTTTCGATAGTCGTTGGAGAAAGCCCTGGTGCTTTTACACCAGGTGATTGAGAAACTTCGCTCAACCTGACAAGCTGATTACTTGCCATTGCAGGGCCGTGGGTCGCGGAAGTCTCGCCACGCAAAGCCAGGCGCAAAGAACCTGTGTTTTCTCCCAGCATCAGTTTTGCCATATCCTCTGCGTTTACTGCAAGAATGGCAGAACGACTGTCCTTGCTGTTCTTGATGTCGGAATTGTTATCGGCGCCCAATTTAGCCGGTGTTGAAGGCGTCAATGCCTCCGGCTGGCTGGATAGACTTTCGCTGGTGAGGCTGCCATAAGCCAGCACTTTTACATCGGTGAGTATTACCTGGGCAGAACTGACTTCGCCGGTTTCACGCTCGGAACGCAAATAAAGTAATACATCGACATGGTCACCTGGCTTGATAAAGCCGCCCACACCAACCACTTCATTTACTTTGATGGCGACCGCACGCTCATGCGGAGCTAGCGCTTGCCCCAGCACACTGCTGGTGGGAAAGTGCGAAGCAGTAAACGTCGCGCCTTGCATGATGGAGGTCGTGGTTGCCTTGCCAATCAACGCCTGCGGGTCGCTGAACGCATGCTTGTCTAAAACAGATGTGGTAGCTGTATCCAGGTCTTCAATCACCAACACATGGCCTGCCGGCAACGTGTTTCGCGCAATGACCTGTGTATAAGTCGGTACCACCACTTTAATACTTTCGGCTGGTTTTTTCTGGCTCAGCTTATAGCCTATATAGGCGGTGACAATGGCAGCAATCACCATCAATGTCGCCAATACACGCAAAAATGTACTGTTCATGCTGCCTTCCTTTTCTTAGTATTTTTCTAAAGTTCGATCACTGCTTTACCTGCCAGATCAGCAGGTACTTTCGGAATCTGTCCTATGATGGGTAAGGTCAGCAACGGGATCAGTGGGTCTGCGGCATAACCGCTATACACCACACTGACTGTCAGTTGGTTGCCATTCATGCTCAGTTGCACGTTGCTATTGCCAGCACCCAGTACCTTACTTTTCGGTTTTGTGGGTAACCAGTTCAACGAATTGCCAACCACGCTGCGTACTTTTGGGTCTATACCGTTGCTTAAATAAGCCACGTTACTGACGAACGCCAGGCGGTCGACCGCAATGGCCGCGCGTGCGCCTTCTTCCGCCGCATGTACAAATGCTGATTGCATCAGCATTACCATGGCGTAATTGACCATTGCATAAAACAGCGCAAAAAAAAGCATGAATAGCATCATGAACTCGATAGCTACTGCACCTTTTTGAGGTCTGTTTAAATAACCATTTTTTTTCATAGTTACTATCAATTGGTTATCCCTATAGCACACAGCAAACCCACCCCTAAAGCAGCGCCAAATGGCAGCCACCTATTGCCTGTGAAGGGTCGGGCACGCAGCCAGGCAATCAACAGGTAAGCCATCCCCAACACTGCTGCAAGCAAGGCTGCTATCACAAAGGAAAACAAGGTTAAGTCGCTACCAGCAACCAAGGCAATTGCCAGTAATAACTTGGCATCCGCAGCACCCAGCAGGCGCGCAGCATATGCCGGTAGTGTTAACAACAGGCTGATGGCGGCGCCAATGGCAGTGGATTGCAGGGTGGCATTGAGCATGGAATGGCCGGTCAACAGCAACCAGCAAACCGCAATCCCACACATGCCCAGAGTCAGCATGTTGGGGATGCGTCTTGCGTGCAGATCTGACATGGTAACAACCAGGCACCAGGCAACTACAATCATTTCAGCAACAGTCATGCTATGCATTCTGTGATTGATCGCCAGTTGGAACTGGCGAGTGCATGGGATGCGTTACTTAAGTCAGCGCAGTCTGGATGCTGGTAAAAATGGTAGTGATAGCCGTATTGATAGGCTGTACGAATGTGACAAGTGCAATAGCAACCATGGCTGCAAGTAATGCATACTCAATGGCACTGGCACCTTCTTCGTCAGAGATGAAATTTACAAACACTGTTTTGATCAAATTGCACATATTAATTCCCCGGAATATTGATAAGCTAGGTACTTCTACCCACGTTACACACATTTAAAAATCAGCACTCTTGAAGGTACTTCAATCTTTTAGCGAAAGCTTGAGGTTAAAAGCCTTTCCATCTTTTAAGCCAAACATATTGCTCTAAATGTAATTAGCAACTTATGTGCCATCCTTGTTAATATTCGTGAAACAGGTAATAACTATTTGATTTAAATATGGTTTGAGTAAATATTATTGCACATACATAACAACAATAACTATCTCAGCTTCACATATTTTGTCTAAATCATGACAAATAATGACAATAGATGCGATTTTGGAGAGTTAGGGGAGGGGGGTATGGGTTATGAGACGTTCAAATTGTCCAATATCTGCCATTCCGCCCGGTTACGTCCGTTTTCCTTTGCGCGATAAAGGCATTTATCGGCTTCTTCAATCAGCTTTTGCATGTCATCGTGAGGGCTGGGTAGAATTGTGGTAATGCCCATTGAAATGGTGACGGTTTCATGTATAGATTGTTCGTGCCTGATATTCAACTTGCGCACGGCATTCAGCATGTTTTGACTAATGTTCTGTGCTTCATTTAACGAGGTATGGAATAGCACTACAGCAAATTCTTCGCCACCATAGCGGGTCACGGAATCGCCAGCGCGGCGCGCGCAACCATCTAGTGCCAGTGCCACTTGGCGCAGGCATTCATCCCCAGCCTGATGACCGTAGCTATCATTGAATTTTTTGAAAAAATCAACATCCACCATCATGAGTGACAGCGGTACTTTGGACCGGCAAGCCTGCGCCCAATAGTTAGCAAAATTGACATCAAAACTACGTCGGTTGCCAATGCCGGTGAGTTTATCTTCCCACGAAGCCTGTTCCGATAACACTTGTTTCAGCAGCACATCAATCAATATCTTGCGCACCTCGCTGGCCGATGCCCACATCGTTGCACCAACCGCAATTAGCATGACCATCGCCATATGCAGGGTTTCAAAATCCAGGAACGGGGTTGCCAATAACAGGGGTACATACACCCCGGCAGCAAAGGCAAAGAATATGGGCAGGAAAACCACCAGGCGTGGCAGCGCCATGATGACGCCGATCAGCATAATGATCAGGATAGCGGCTTTGCTAGGCCTGCTTACGAACGGCAACGAGAATGAAAGCGCGCCCCAGCCCAAACCGGCAATGGCTGCTGCCGTTACATGGCGGTTAATGCGTGCCAGTTCAATGCTGACGTTTGCCGAGAGAAAATCCAGGCGACCCAGCCACCAATGCCAGGCATGCGCTACCAGCAACCAGGCATACCATGTGCCAGCATAAATAATACCTATGTCCCAGGCCAGCATACCGGCCGCAACCAACCCGCTGAATAATACGATTAATTTGCTACTGTTTTTATTTCGGTAAACATGACGTAACTCTTCACAAGCAAGGTCATGCGGATCGAACTCGAGAGTCTTGATGGCGGTTTCTCTAGTTTTTTTAATCAAAATCCGATCCTGTTCTTATTGGTTTTTGAGGGAGAGCAAGTCTGCAGGAAAGTTAAATACTTTTAATTTTTCTGTCATTGTTAAAAGTATGAGTACAAATATTATTCTTAAATATACTTTTGTGCATTCAAATTTTTAGCTCGTCTATCAGCATCTATATAATTAATTTTAAAACATGTTTTGGAAACTGATTTCGACATATGTTAGACACAAAGTTAAAATCGGTATCAAGAACCATCATCAGCAATTTGTCGGTAAATTGACGCCTCAAAGCCGTTTGGTAATGATGCTATGTTCGAATAGAATGAAGCTGTAGGCTGGATCATAGATAAAAATACTTAGCCAATAATAAGGCTGGATTGATTTTAGGGTTGGATAGCATGGCCGGTACTTAATGGCCTTATTTAGGAGGTAATCAATGGCATCAATATATTCACCAGAGCACCGCGCACTGCAGGAAGAGTTTGAAACTACCAAGCTTGCAGAACTATTAGACAACGGCTGGATTCATGAAGCGATTTCTGATGAAGAGAAAGCGTTTATCACTAGCCGTGACATGTTTTTTCTTTCTACCGTTGACCGGGATGGCATGCCCACAGTTTCATACAAGGGCGGCGGCGTGGGGTTTGTAAAAGTGCTGGATGAAAGCACGCTGGTTTTCCCAGGTTTTGATGGTAATGGCATGTTTTACTCGGTTGGCAATATCGATGGCCAAGGTAAAGTTGGCTTGCTGTTTATCGACTTTGAAACACCACACAGAATCAGGGTGCAAGGCACTGCCAAACTGGTACGTGAGCATGCACTGATGGCCGAATATACCGAAGCAAAGTACCTGATCTTTGTGACTGTGACCAAGATATGGGTAAATTGCCCGCGGTATATCCACAAATATAAAAAGATTGATCAATCAAAATATGTGCCGGAGCCATGTAAAGTGACGCCAATTCCAACCTGGAAAAGACTCGATATGGTGCAGGACGCCATTACACCCGAAGAAAAAGCGATTGCAGAATCAGAAGGTTTGGTGAATCTGGAGGAGTATGTTGATAAGGTAAAACGTGGCGAAGGCTAGTAAACCCCCGTTTGCATAGGTGTTAAATGTGTGCCCTTGGTTAAGTAACCAAGGGCACACTGCTTTAGTAGCTAGCAAGTATTCATCAGAGGCATTTTTACTGAAAATTATAGGTAAAAAATACCTAAATAAATTTTCTTACACTACAATCAGAAATGGGCTTATAACTTCTTTATCTAAATTGTCTTAACTTAACGATGGGATGTTATTTATTGAACAATTGACTGAAATTTAACTTTGGAAAATGCAAAGGAGATGATGATGGCTTTGAACATAGAGTTTAAAAGCAAGGAAGTGAGAATATGGGACAAAAATCTGCTGGACCCGGATCGCTCTGAACTGGCTGATGACTCAGAAGAGTCTGAAATCCCCGAGCCGGATACTTCGAGTCCTACCCCCATTGACACTGACATTACCGAACGCGTGGAGAGAGACTTGTACGAAGATTTTTATCCGGATGATAATCCAGATGCTCCAGATCCAGGACTCTATCGAATTATCCCTCAAGTTAAGAGAAAGGATATTAGTAAACGTGCCAGTATCTAGAGTTAAGACAATCTGCTTCACATAAAGCCCGCTAAATCCAGCCGGCTTTTTTTATTTCTATAAGGCCCATATTAAGTAACCGTCCAGCCATCATTCCTGATCATTTATATTCCAAGCCTTGTCATCCCCACTAAATCTTAAGTGATTCAACATCAGTCAGTGACTTCCTACAGCGAAATGAGCGGCGAACTGATAGAGCTGCATAACAAAACATTATTTAATGGCTTACGCTTATAAATAACTTATTTCATCACCGGCGCTTAGTTTTTAGCGCTAAATTTAAAGGATATAACAATGAAAAAAATAATGATCGCGATTTTATTCTCAACAGTTTCAATGTCCAATTATGCGGCTGAGAGCAAAGATGATGGTGCCAAATTGGGTACCTCTAATAGTCCTCAAGTGGAAAGACAGCAACGCTACACGGACAAGGGCCCTACAGATGTAAACCAGAATGGTGTGCCCAATGATGCCAGCAATCTGGGCAACTCGGATACTCCGCAATTGAAAGAGCAAAACAAACGCACCGACAAAGGCTCTGCTGACCGTCCTTTCAAAAGACAGAAAAACAAAGTATTAAATAATAAAGACGAAAAAGCAGGCACTACTAAAGGCAATCCGGTACAGCCAACGGATTATGAATCAGCACCTCCTGCCACTACGAATTAAGATTGAGGCACTTATGGCTGGCTTTGTAAAAAGAGCCAGTCATGCTCCTCATTTTTTATTTTAAAAGCCGATTCGAGAGGATTACACCATGTCATATCCGCAAGTAATCAATGAGGTTGCAGGTGCCATCAATGCAGTGATCAGTGTCATAGCCAGTTCAGTATTTAAGGTGTTGCCTGTGCTTTTGGTGATGCTGATGGTGATGGCTGCAATTGATGTGTTTGTAGGGACATTATTTGAAGGTGAAACGCGCACAGAAACGCCTTTTGTGTCTGGTAATCCTCCCGCTGAGATTCATCTAAGCTCAAACGTCACTCAAAAGCAATGACCTAAAATCTGGCTGAGCAAAAAGTTAAGAAACTTGCTGCCGGATATAGAAGTCTATTAAAAATAAGAAGTGTTGATGCTTGCACAGCATATAGGGATGTTGAAAAAAAATTAGGGATAAATAATGAAGGACCTTTATCAGTTTTTTGATGATGACTCCAGTACCTATACCTATGTACTGACAGATGCTGAAACTAAACAGGCTGTGATTATTGACCCCGTAGACCAACACTTGCAGCAATATATGTCATTGCTGAGTGATGAAAGTTTGAGGCTCAGATATGTGCTGGAAACACATGCGCATGCTGATCACATAACATCAGCGGGTGCGCTCTGCTCATTGACCGGCGCCAGAGCGGCTACTCCTGTGCACTGCAAAATTACCGCTGCAGAAATCCAGCTTGATGATGGCCAGGAGTTGTCATTTGGCAAGCATCAGGTGATCAAAGCGATTCATACCCCAGGCCACACATCCGGTGCTATGTCATATTTCTGGAGTGGCAAATTATTCACTGGCGATAGCCTGTTGATTAATGGTTGTGGGCGTACCGATTTCCAGAACGGTGATGCCGGTACGCTTTACGACAGCATTACGCAGCGCCTTTTTAGCTACCCTGATGAAACCCTGGTCTACCCATGCCACGACTATGAGGGCAAGACACATTCTTCAATAGGCGAAGAGCGGCGTTCAAACGAAAGAATAGCCGGTAAAAGCCGCGAAGAATTTATCCGCATGATGGATAACCTGAATCTGCCACCGCCAAAAATGATCGATAAGGCAGTTCCAGCAAATTTAAAGCTAGGTTTAAACATCAGGCATGTGGCCGGGATTTAATAGGTGTTATGAGTAGCGCTTATTGTTCGGCACGCACGATTAAGTGAACTACAGTTCAGTTGTCCTATTCGTATAAAGTAATTAAACAGTAAGGTGAAGTTATGGATTTAAACTATGAGGTAAAGAATTCCAACCAGTTTGATCGCGTCAGGAACTCGACAGATGAAGACGTCAATGAGCAAATTGACTGTGTGACCAATACCAATATCCAATACTACGCAACCCGGCCAGCCTGGGAAGTGAAACAACGCATCATTGCGCTGGAAAAAGAATGGGATACTGAACGTGTCCTGGAAGTGAATGCCTCTACGCTGGCACTTACCGGCTTAGTATTGGGATTAACCGTCAACAAGAAATGGTTCGCGCTGCCTGCAGTGGTATTACCGTTTTTATTGCAGCATGGCCTGCAAGGCTGGTGTCCTCCGTTGCCTATCCTGCGTCGAATGGGAATCCGTACACGAGATGAAATTGACAGGGAAAAGTATGCTTTGTTAGAGAGTTTGAAATCACGCAACGATTAAATTGTAATTTAATTAAGATAAAGAAGACCCAAGGTTAGTACCTTGGGTCTTTTTGTACGATGATTCCTACGTCAAATTCAGCTGAAACTGTATACAGCGTTTTAAGCAAGTTCTGCATGATGGAGCCTCCACTGAATGAATTGTGTTTTAGCACAGCATTCATTTTGAGATTTTTGGCTTAGGTTTTAGGAGAGGTTCATGCTGCATACAATTCTAATAGTAGTATTAATACTTGCTCTGATTGGAGCCTTGCCTACATGGCCTCACAGCGCCAAATGGGGTTACTACCCAAGCGGTGGACTAGGCTTGGTACTTTTAATCCTGATTATCCTGGCTCTAACTGGTGGCGTTTAATCCTGCCAATAACCGCTTACGCTTCAACATTATTAAAAATTTTTAGTAAGTGAGATCCTCAAGATGAACAGCACAGATACTTCAAGTAATTCAGATAGCGGCATATCTTTAGCTACTATGACTGCAGGCATTATTGCCGCGGTTATGTTCCTCCTGATTTCTTCATTCGTATCTAACGATGCTAACTGGCCTATAACTAGTGATCGCATCTGGGCAACCAGGACTTTAACCGGTGACGAAATTGCACGTACCAAAGTCATGATGCCATCACAAATGGAAGCGAACATCCCTTCAAATGCAGAGCATCAAGACAAAGAAGGACATTTCCTGGATGCGCTGTACCGCTCCGAGTTTATGAGCATATTTACTGAGCCAACATAGCGGTATGGCTATAATAAAAATAAAAATCTGAATGAGTACTCAGGTTTATAATCAATTTTTATTAAGGCTATGAGTGAGAATTTTATAATTTAAATTAAGGGAAAAATCATGAACAACAATCTTTGGAAAATTGCCTCACTTGCATTATTACTTTCAGCTTGTAGTAGCACACCGATGAAACCGGCTCAGGTTGACCCTAGCGTGACACGTCCAATCAATACCCAGCAAGAAAATACCAGCGCTGAGGCTCCTGCCGCCCCAAACAAAATTACGATTAAAACGGTAGATGTCGATTCCAGCAAAGATCAAATGAGTGCATCTGAGTTGGCTAAACGCCAGATCTTTTTTGATTATGACAGTGATGCTATACGCGATGAATACAAAGGATTGATAGAAAATCACGCCAAATATTTAGCCGCACATCCGCAAACCAAAGTAGTACTGCAAGGCAATACAGATGAGCGTGGTACACATGAATATAATCTTGCTTTAGGTCAGCGTCGCGCTGCGGCAGTTAAAAATGCGCTGAATATTCAAGGTGTAAACGATCAGCAAATTGAGACTGTAAGCTACGGCGAAGAGCGCTCAAAGCAAAATTGCGGTGATGAGGATTGTTTCCAGCATGACCGTCGCGTGGATGTTGTATATTCAGGTCAGTAAGTACTAGCTTTATTTGGTTTAAAACTTTGAAACCTCTAATGCCTTGCAGGCATTAGAGGTTTTGCTCACTATGTGATAGTGGGATAAGTCCTCATCAATCCGAATGCGATCACAAGTAACGTCAGAAAACTCCTACTAGCGAATCAGCATTTGCCTATATGTTAATTTCATCGCAAGTGCGATTATTACTACTAACAGAGTGGCTGGCTTAGAGTCATTTTGTTTCCCTGAGACACCCTAATTTATCTCCCCACCTAGGTGGGGATTTTTTTTAAAGGGGATAATTTTTAACTCTAGAGTGAGCAATTTCGATGCGTTATCGGGTTTCACCACGATCACTGTTACAACAAACTCAACTCACACAGCCTGCTAGCTATGTATATTCCACATTCACTACTAGCCAAATTCATTAGCTTAGACATAAAGGCTTAAATGCAAAAAAGGGATTTCACAAAAGAAATGTTGAACATGATGACTTCCTTGATCATCTCGGCAGGCATTGTGGTGACGTCTTTAATGATGATGTTTATTATATTTATTACTACCATCATGCTGATTGGCATTGTGTTTAACAATCATTCGATTAGCGGTAATAATGTGACCTACACCTCAAAAAGTAAGCATTGATTCAAGCCTGGAATATATCCAGCATTCTATTCAAACCTGATTCACAAATTGTATTTGAGTTAAAGCCCGAGATTGATGGATTCAATTTTTTCATAATCCAGGGGCTTGGTTAAATGCAAATCGAAACCTGCATCCAGTGCATTTTTCTTGTCCGACGCCGTACCATAGCCAGTAAGGGCAATGAGATAGCATTTACTGAGTTTTTCTATCTGGCGAACGGCTTTTGCAACTTCATAGCCGGTCATATCAGGCAGGCCGATATCCAGAAATATGATGTTTGGTAAAAACTCCTCAGCTACTTTGAGGGCTTCTTTGCCTGAGTTAGCGCTCCTCACGTTATTACCAGCCAGCTCCAATAAATCGGAAAGCGTGCTGGCAGCATCCTCATTGTCATCGACTACCAATACTCTGGTATTTTCTTTTGATAAGTCCTGAGGGACCTGTGCTGCAGCAACAGGTTTGATTTCATGCTGTGGTGCGGCTACCAGCTTTAATTCCAAAGTAAATGTACTGCCATTATTGATACCTGGGCTGGTCACGTTGATTTCGCCGTCATGCAAATGTGTGAGGTTTTTTACCAGCGAAAGCCCGATGCCCAGGCCTTCCTGTGCGCGCTCTTCGGTATGCGCATGCTGTACAAACAGGTCAAAAATATTGTGCAGATGCTCTTCATCCAGACCGATGCCATTATCTGTCACTTTAATCAGTACGCACTTTTGATCTTTTGTCACATCAACAGTAATCAAGCCTCCGGCAGGTGTGAATTTGGCGGCATTATTAATCAGGTTGCTGATGATCTGGATCAAGCGCACTCTATCACCGGAAACCCACAGTGGCTCAGGCCAGATTGTGATGGTGATCTGATGGCCGCGATCGGCAATTAAATTGCTGCTGCTTTCTGCCGCTGCCTCGACAAAGTCACGCACATTCAAGGTCTCGATATCTAGCGAAATTTTCCCCTGCGAGATTCGCGAAACATCCAGCAGGTCATCCACCAGTTTTACCATCTGGTCGGTCTGGCGCGAGATAATATCCAATAGCTCAAACTCTTTGGCATTGAGCTTGGTATTCAAGGTTTTCAGCAACTTGATAGAGTTTCGTATCGGACCTAACGGGTTACGCAACTCATGCGCAAGGGTGGCCAGGAATATATCTTTTCTTCTATCAATTTCGCGCACATCCTGCTCGGCCAAGCTAAGTCTCAGTAACGCTTTAATATTGACGACTAACTCTTCAGGCTCTATGGGTTCAAACAGGTAATTATCAGCGCCGCATTCAATACCATTGATTTTATCTATCAAGGTAATGAACGAAGCAGACGTTTGAAGGATGGCAATGGAAGCGGTGGCGGGGGAAGACTTTAATCTTCTGCATACCTCGAAGCCGTTGATATCCGGTAATCGGGTATCCAGTAAAATAAGGTTGGGCTGTTCGCTGTTTGCCATGGAGATGGCATCGCCACCATTGGAAGCCTCTATGATGCTGAACCCGGCTTTGGTCAGAATCCTCGATTTTGCGTACCTGGCGGCATCAGTATCATCCACATTCAGTATCAAAAAATCATGCAATGGATGATTTCTTATCATTTCAACCGCCTTTGGTTGAGTGTCTCTCATTACAGGTTATCCGATGGAATAGTTGTCGCATCTGCCGTCGAATGTTTAGCGCTGGCTAGCGCTTCTAAAGAGTTTTCTCGCCCCACATTTAATAATTCTCTTAAGCTGGAAAGCAAATCGGCTTTAAGCAACGGTTTTTGGAAATAGGCATCTGCCCCCAGGGCAAGGCCTTTTCTTTCATCTTCTACGCTTGAAGCAATAATCACAGGTACATTGCGCTGTTCATCCTGTTTCAAATCCGCTAACCAGCGCCAGGAATCTTCGCCCTTGAGCAAAATATCCAGTAATACAGCCACCGGTTTAACCTGGCTCCACATGGCATTTGCTTCACGCAGGGAACGAGCTGGAATTACCCTGAATTCACTATCATCCAGATAGCGCCTATATAGCAACTGTTCAAACTCCTCATCTTCGATAATCATCACCGGTAGGCGATTATCCTGGACGGTCATGGCTGGAATCGGATCTTCAATAGCACTGACCAGTTTGATTTTGGCGGGCAGCGATACTGCAAAAGTCGAACCTTGGCCGACTGTACTTTCAACTGAAACTTTCCCCTGCAGTAATGAGGCCAGGTTTTTGCATAATGGCAAGCCTAAACCAGTCCCTTTGACGGCTTTTTGTAAGTGATTTTCTACCTGGGAAAACTCCTCAAAAATCAAATCAAGATGCTCTTTCGGGATGCCAAGGCCGGTATCTTTAACCGCGAAAGTCACACAATCGCGTTCGTCAACTGATACGCTGACTTCAATGCTGCCGACTTCGGTAAATTTCAGCGCATTTGAGATGAAGTTACGAAGAATCTGCGAAATTTTTGCTTCATCCTGAAACAGTTCTATATCTGCTTCAGGGAAGGTAAAGTTAAGTGCTAATTTATTGGATACCAGCAGCGGTTTCAGCATACCCCTTAAGGCGCTGAACATTTCACTGACGTAAAAACTGGTCGGTTTTACTTCAGTTTTACCCGCCTCTATTTTTGCAATATCCAGCAGATCATTCACAAGGTCGCTTAAAGAAACTGCACCTTTCATAATGTATTGCACCTGCACCTCCTGCTCGGTGGTGAGGTCGCCATCCATTTTGTCTAGCAACAGTTTCGCCAATGCCCTGATTGAGTTGAGCGGCGTCCTGAACTCATGACTCATATTGGAAAGAAAACGCGACTTCAATTCATCCGCCCGGCGTAAATGACTGGCTTTTTCGTCAAGCTCGGCATATAAGGCCAGTACACCGCGATTGGTATCTTCCAGTTCCTCAGTCAGGGAAATTAGCTCTTTTTGTCTGGCATTCAATTCATCCAGGATGCGAAGCAATTCACGGTTCTGGTGCTGGACTTCAGATAGAGAAATATTGGGTGCCAGTGCTGATAGTTGCGAGATAGAACTACCAACTTTGGCCGGCGTGAGCAAGGGTGCGCTTTTAGGTAAAAACTTGCGCAGGATAATCGACGTGCCACTACTATCCGTGTGGATTTCAAACCGATCCATCAACCTTTTTGCCCCAATCACGCCCAGACCCATACCGGTAGGTGATTGATAACCGCCAGACAACACTTCCTTGATATGCGGAATGCCCGGGCCTTTGTCTTCGATATGAATCGTCAATAATTGCGGAACCGTCGTTCCCTCAATTGAATATTCAATACGGCCTTTACCGGCGTAGTTGTAGACATTTCTGGCAAGCTCTGAAACCGCCGTGGAAATGCGTGCCTGATCTTGCAAGGCAAAGCCACAGATGGCAGCGATATCCCTCGCACGCTGTCTGGCAGCGACGACATCCAGTTCGGTTTCGATACTTAGCGCGAGAAATCTAATCGACATTTGTGCCTAATGATTAATTTAAGATACGCTTGAAAACAACGATAGTAGCGTCATCCCTGCCACGTGTGAAATCGCGATGAATCACTGCCGCAATCACTGACGAATGGCATTTTTCAAGAGCTGGATAATTTTCCAGCGCCCATTTAGTACTGATGCCGTCGGAGTGCATGATGACAAGTGCATCTTCTTTCCAAGCATGCGTAAATTCCTGTGTTTTAAGCATATTGGTACCGACAATGCCATTGTGGCTAATCAGGTGCTGGCGGCCTTCTGCTGAAAATATGCAGCCGGCGATATTACCGACGCCGCAATACCTGATCTCTTGGGCATTGACATCAATTCTGGCGATGGCGACTGCTGCGCCCCGACTGCCGCGCATCAGCGCATGACTGTTTTGCATGGCCCGTAACGGGAAAAAATCCGGGTCAGTTTCCATCGCTTTCACAGCCAATAAAGAGGCATCTGCCGCGCCTTGTCCATGGCCGAGTCCGTCAGCGACCAATACACTCAGTACAGTTCCCGAGCCAACCGCCGTCCAGGAATCACCACACACCTCTTCTGATGGGATCGGTACACATATAGTGCCAATTTCCCAGAAGTCTTCGGAGACCATTGCCGGCTCAGCCCACAGAATCATCCGCAGCACCGTACCTTTGCCATGCTCGGAGTAAATGTCCACATGGTGTGCCAGTCGTTTGATTGCGCCCAAGCCTGTGCCATAAGTGCCGGTGGAAGAATTACCGTCTTCAAAATTTAGCTCAATATTCCCCATACCAGGGCCTGAATCGACGGCAAGCACTTCTACACCATGTTTTTCACCTGCTGAGATCGCCCGGATATAAATTGTTCCCGAGCTGGCATGTTTATCAATATTGGTCCCCGCCTCGGTAATGATAATGGCCAACTCCCCGGCGCGCACTTCATCAAACCCTAACTTTCGGCTCAGCTCTACGCCAGCCCTGCGTGCAGATGAAACTTCGCCGATTTCACCTATATTATGTCTACTTTGTGACCCTAAACGCATCATGCGAATTTCCACTTTCTGATGGTGACAGTCGTGCCTTCACCAAGCCGTGTTTCAAGATGAAACTCATCAGAAAGTTTTTTGGCACCGCTCAGGCCCAACCCTAAACCACCACCGCTGGTATAACCGTCAGTGAGTGCCAGAGCCGTATCTTCTATCCCGGGACCATCATCGGTAAATACTAATTCGACACCAATTTTGGGCGATTCATTCAATTTGCCTAAATGGCATTCGCCGCCTTTGCCATATTTCAAAGTGTTTCTGGCGAGCTCACTCGCCGCTGTAATCATTTTGGTCTGGTCAACAATCCCAAACCCCAAAGCAGCCAGTTCCTCGCGAACCAGTTTTCTTAAGCGGACCACATCCTCGTCACTATACAAGGGCATGACTACCGCACCTGACTCTGCTGTTTTCATTTAAGCACCATGCGTGGTTTTTTATACTCTGAAAAGCCGCTCATTCGCGTTGAGCTAACATGGCGATGCCGCGTTCAACATTCAGCGCTGTACTCACGCCTTCAAGTGCCAGACCCAGTTCAACCAGCGTAATCGCCACAGCGGGCTGCATGCCAACCACTACAGTCTTGGCATCAAGTATCTTTGCCATGGCAGCGGTATTGCTGATCATGCGGCCAATAAATGAATCCACAATATCCAGCGCAGAGATATCAATCAGGACTCCTTTAGCGCGGTCTTTCACAATGCGGTCTGTCAAATCCTCCTGTAAAGTCATCGCCAGGCGGTCATGCATATCGACCTGGATAGTCACCAGCAATAATGAGCCCATCCTGAGGATTGGAATGCGTTCCATAATGCCCCCTTACGCCGCTGAGTTAGTGATAGAAGCACCGGTTTTTTTCAATGCAATCACGAAAGCATCTGCCAGTGTTGCTTTGGTAATCACGTCTTCCAGGTTGACACCCAGATGGACAATGGTTTGGGCAATTTGAGGCCTGATGCCGCTGATAATGCAATCCGCACCCATTAAGCGCGCCGCAGCGATTGTTTTCAGCAAATGCTGCGCGACGAGGGTATCGACTGTCGGTACGCCAGTGATATCAATAATCGCAATCAGCGCGCCTGTTTCTACAATCTTTTGCAGCAGGTTTTCCATCACCACTTGCGTTCTGGCGCTGTCCAGCGTTCCGATCAGTGGCAACGCGAGAACGTTTTGCCATAATTGCACCACCGGGGTTGATAATTCGAGCAGTTCCTGTTGCTGACGTGAAATCACCAGCTCCCTGGCCTTTTGGAAAACATCAATGGTGTACAGTCCCAGACTGTCGAACAAGGCGGTAGTGGTTGCCAGTTCTTCTACCAGTTGTTGTGGTTGATCTGTCAGAGAGGCGCGCAAAAGTTTAAAAATCGGTTCTTTTAAAGAAAAAATGATGCTAGCAGTTTCAGCAGGGGTATATCCTTGTTTTACCCTGGCATGGGAAAACTCGGTCAGCAATTGTTTTGTTTCAGCCCAGATGGAATCATTCAGGTTGTGGGTCGTTGTTTTCGGGATGTTCAGTTCCAACAGCTTGAGCAACTGCGCGGTCTGTTGCCTAATCTCTGACTCTGATACCTTGTCAAAACGCATGAGTTTATTTCTCATTGCCGTGATTAATTCGTCGACTAAAGCTGCTTCATTCCCTTTGATAAGCCCTGCAAGTTGCAATGTTGAATCCTGACTCATTGTTATCTCCGCTGTTCGGTTATAGGTAATTTTGATTACCAGCTATTCTAAAGAACGAAATCAACTGTTCTTTAATATCTAAAATCATTGCCAAAGCAACCAGTCTATATGGTTTTGAGGGTTTAGGGGAGCGCTTTAAAAGCAAGATTTATTGTGGCTTTTAATTTGGCAGAAGATAAATATAAAAATGCCTAAATCTGTAAAGTTATTCCTACAAATCGATATAAAAACGCTCTATCGGTGGTTTTTCCACTGGTGATTCTTACACCAAGCTTAGTGTTTAACCGATCGTGTTTTGTAAATCACCGCGCTTCTTTCCTAATTCAATATCAGAAAATCAAAATTCATGTTCAGGCGCATTAATCTCCGGATTGTGACTTACTGGGGACTAGTAGAATTGGTGGCAATATCGTGGCTTTATTTATTGAATTGCCGATCTAGCCATTTTCTAAGGCAGCTGCGTTGGGTGGGAATTATTCCCGAATATGATTGAAAGTCTAAAGGAATGCTGATTATTAATCTCGAGGCGAGTATGCTAAAACTTGTCATTAAAGATATGATTATTTGCCAAATGCTAGCCTTTTCGCACCCGCTATTTCCTAATCTTGAATCAAGGGATGTAACACTCTCCGATCAGTTTACGCAAGGATACATATGATGAGCTTTGAAAATAAGTCTACGGATGAATTACTGCGGATTGCTAAAGCCGGCTTGGGATTCACGCTTATTGCTACTGGCAAAACCGCTGAAGATATAGACCAGCTAGCCAATGCGGCTGCAGAAAGCGGTGCTAAAATCACTTTTGTTTACAAGCCTATATCCAAGCAAACTCACGACCAACAACCTAATTTAATTGCAAAGTCTGTTTAATAGCCGCTGATCAATCAGACGCTTCTGACAATACCTAAAGACTCAAGCTACGCTATCTTGAGTCTTTATTGTTTTGGCTAGAATGCTATGTCATTTTATTGCTGGCAAATGCGTTTACCTGAATGAAATTCTGACGCTGCAATCAGCCATCTGCGGATGAAAGAACAGATACATTCCCCCTATGATAACTACACATTGCTTCGCCTCATTCTAGTCTTCCAGATACCTGAGGCAGTGGGTTAATCATCTGGATGACAAATAGGAGAAAGTATCATGGCAGCAAATCAAGGTAACAAACAAGGTTCATCAAATACGCGTGGCAGTTCTAGTGACAAGGAATCCAAAGCGGCTAGTCCGAGTGAAAAAAATCAAAAGAGTGATCAAGACTCCTCAACTGGTCGTAGTTCTTCTGGAAGCAATGACAAGTCTGGCAAGCAGGGTGCAAAGAAAAGCTAATTCATGATGATGTCCGACGAGGTGTTTTGTCGGGTCATTTTAGGATGTGTGCGAACACATCCTTTTTTTCGTGGTTAATAAACAATATTACTATATTTTGCCAGGATGCGCTCATGTCGGCGTGGTGCGATAATTCTTACATTGATATCAGCCCTTCATGACTAGAGGATTTTTACCAGTTATTCAATGATTACGTAATTAATTGGATGATAATTACTTTCAAAAACAACACAGCTCCATTAATACTTATGGTTTTGACGCACTTAACGTATTTGGCTAAGGATTAACCTATATACTGTAAGTGAGTATTTGCATAATTAAGATCAAAAGCAATAAAAATGATCTTTCGAAAGAATATATGGCTGCTTTAACATGACTTTTTTATATCAACTTGCCGTGCTGGGTGCGCCAACAGAAACGCAAATTCGCGATCTCAGCCAATGCATAGCCACTGCTTTGGAAAAGTTTAATTTACGACTTGGACATGAAGTGGCCTGGGATGTATTACCTGCCAGTTTCAAGCCACATCAGCTTCAACCCTCAGCCGCGGTATTCTTTGGCGGAGACACCCTAGATATTGCAAACCTCGAAGAACTTTTAGAGCGTGGCGTACCAGTATTGCCAGTGGTATCCGACTTGAATAAACCGCAGGCAGAATTACCTGAAATATTGCAGCCACTGAACTGCCTGAATTACGCAGAAGGCGGCGCTCAGCGCATCGCGAACGCTTTGCTCGAGTGTGTAGGGTTACTGCCATACCAACGTCGCGTATTTATCAGTCACCATCATGGTGAAGCTTCAGCCGCTGCTTTACAGCTTTATGAAGCGTTTTCAGCACGCCAATTTGATGTGTTTCTTGACACGCATGGCAATGAAATAGATGAAGATGTAAAGGCCCTGTCATGGCACAAGCTATATGACACGGATGTATTGTTAATGCTGGACACCCCCAGCTATTTTGATGATCGCTGGACTAACGCGGAATTTGGCCGGGTCTTGGCTAAAGGCATTAGCATTTTGCGGGTGAGCTGGCCTGAAGTTACTCCCTCCCGACGCTCTGCAACTGCCTGGCTGACCGATCTTAAAACCGAAGATATTCATGCTGACACAGGGCTACTTGAAGAAGGTGCATTGGAAGGTGTCTGCTTGAAACTGGAAGAAATCCGGAGCCAGAATCACGCCATACGTTCAGTCAATATTATCAGCAACCTCCGTATCGCTATTCAGGCGATCGGTGGAAAAATGCTGGGTGTCAGCACTAACAGGGCGATGCATATGCAGTTACCTGCGGGACAATTTCTGACAGTGTATCCAACTTTTGGTGTACCAACTCCTGTCCTTCTGGATGAAGCGCTTAACCATACATCGTCACCCGAACAATCCGTAGCCGTAATATATGATCCAATAGGTATGTGTCAAAAAGGCCTGCATTACCTGGATTGGCTAAACACACATGCTCAACCCGACAGTTGGATTAAAATCACCGAAGCCAGTCAGCAATTTGAGCATTGGGGAAATCATTAATATGGGAGCAATATTTCTTTCAGCCAGTGTGCCGGTTATAAACCGTGGTACCTATCACGAGACGGCTAACCCGTTTCTTATCCAGTGTGCGGTGCGTGAGATGGTGGTTGCTGTGATCAGGCAGCATAAAATTGTTTGGGGAGGGCACCCGGCGATTACACCCATGTTATGGAGCATCTGCGAGGACTTGGGCGTAGATTACGCCGATGCAGTCATTCTCTATCAGAGCAAGTTTTTTGAAGATGAGTTTGCTGAAGAAAACAAAAAGTTTGGCAATGTCATTTATACCAACGCTGTCTCAAATAACAGGGAAGCTAGCATCCTGCATATGCGCAAAGAGATGCTTTCACGTAAGGATCTCATCGGAGCCGTCTTTATAGGCGGCATGGAAGGAGTGGAAACCGAACATGCAATATTCAAATACTATCATCCGAACGCCAGCATTTTACCAGTACCTTCGCCCGGTGGTGCCGCTTTAAATTTAGTGTTAGATCATGGCTATGGCACTCAAACTGATCTTGCAGATATAGATTTTGCGCGACTTTTTCATGCCCATTTTGCTTATGCCACCACCAATCCGTTGCAATAGCATTCCAAATAAAATATCAGACTCTAGCTTATTGACCATCAGTTAATTAACCAGCAACTGCTTAGTTTTGATGATCACCAGGAAAATCAAAAAAATCTGATTTGTCCTACAAGCTTCCTGGCATTTAAAGTACCATAATGGTTTGGATTTCACAGGGCTTGTATGGCGCGCAAGGTTTTCTACAGTTTTGATTATGACCATGATAGCTGGCGGGCTTCTATGGTGCGGAATATCGGCGTAGTGGCAGGTAATCAGGCTGCAATTGATAACTCCTGGGAGTCAGTGTTGAAAACTAAGGATTCAGCTATTAGACGCTGGATTAACGAGCAACTAAATGGGCGTAGTTGCACAGTTGTACTCATAGGCGCACAAACTGCAAATAGCAAATGGGTACATTATGAAATAGAACAATCCCTGGCTAAAGGCAAGGGTTTATTGGGTATCAGGATACACAGATTGCTGGATCAAAATCAGCAGGAAAGTGCTCCCGGGCCTAATCCTTTTGAGGGGTTGAGTATGCCGGACGGCCGACCGGCGATGCACACTATTCACACTTATGATCCGCCAGGCGAAACCAGCAAAGAAGTGTATGCGCATATCAGTGAAAACATTGAAAGCTGGATCGAAACTGCGGTTGCCCAGCGTTAAATCCACCGACGAGTATTAGAACAGCGAAAAGCCTAACCGGGATACCTGGTTAGGCTTTTTTGCTATAGGGACAAGCAACTAATAATTAGTCATCTTTGTTAACTTTAGCATCGATCCGTTTTGCCTCTTCCAGATGTTTTTTCAACACTGGTAACGTATCCGCTGCGAATTTTTTAATTTCCGGATCCGTTGCATCTTCAGCCGCATCTTCAAATAACTTTATCGTTTGCTCGTGAGCAGCCACCCCTACACCCGCTGCATAACTTTTATCAAATTTTGTACCCTCTTTTGTTTCCAGATATTTAAGCTTGGCTTGTTGTATCAGGCTAGGTTCCTTGGACAACTCCACATTGCGTTTTGCCGCCAAATCTTTAACTTTAGCAGCAGCTTGTGTATGGTCTTCAGTCATCATTTTTGCAAACTTCAAGATGTCTGCATCCTTCGATTTTTTCAGCGCAAGCTGACTGCCTTCGACTTCGTAATTACCTGATTCTGCCGCGTTCTTTAAAAAGCGTTTGTCGGAAGAAGTCACATCTCTGGCATTGACATTCAAGCTCATACAAAGCAGGCCCAACACAGCTGAACCCAGCACTAAACGTTTAATTGAATACATGGCGATTTCCTTTTTATCATTGAATTGAAACCAGTTTAGGGCGTAATGCGTGGGGATACTGTCAGTGAATATCTGATTCTATTGTCAGACGCAGCTTTTCATTTGCTATCGCATCAGTCAAATGAAAAATCCCTGGATTTTATGACTAGCAATACCTACAAAATAATCAGAGATAGCACGCTTATCTTGTTTTTGCCCAATCCTTAAAGTTTGAAGTCGAAGCCAACAAACTGAGTCAATTTCACCAGTTCTCTTCTTTAACAAAGGATTTCCTATGCGCGCACTAACCTATCACGGCAGTAATGATGTTCGAGTCGAGACTGTTCCTGATCCCATCTTGAAACACGAGGAGGATGTCATTTTGCGGGTCACAGCAACTGCTATCTGCGGCTCTGACCTTCACCTGTATCGCGGCAAAATACCGGAAGTAAGGGATGGCGATATTCTTGGCCATGAATTCATGGGTGTCATAGAAGATGTGGGCCCCAACGTTACCAATGTCAAAAAAGGTGACCGGGTAATTATTCCATTTGTAATTGCTTGCGGGCACTGTTTTTTCTGTGAGAAAAGCCAGTACGCTGCCTGTGAAACTTCCAATCCGGATCGTGGCGCATCGCTGAATAAAAAAGATACAAGACCTCCGGCTGCTTTGTTCGGCTATAGCCACATGTATGGCGGCGTCCCGGGCGGGCAGGCAGAGCTTGTGCGAGTGCCGCATGGCAATGTCGGTCCCTTTAAAGTGCCCGGGTCATTAGCAGATGAGCAGGTATTATTTCTCACCGATATCCTACCAACCGGTTATCAGGCAATACTCAATGCAGATGTCGGGCCCGGTTCAAAAATCGCGATTTTCGGGGCAGGGCCAGTGGGCCTGATGGCTGCCGCTTGTGCCCGCATGCTGGGTGTGGAAACCATTTTCATGGTCGACCATCACCAGTATCGCCTCGATTTTGCCAAAGAAGCGTATGACACCATCAGTATTAATTTTGATGAAAATAATGATCCGGCCGAATTGATTATCCAGTTAACCGGTAACCGAGGTGTAGACGCCAGTATTGATGCAGTTGGTTTTGAAGCAAAAGGCAGCATGCTTGAAACTGCCCTGACAACGTTAAAGGTCGAAACAAGCAGCGGTAAAGTATTACGCCAATGTATTGCAGCTACCCGTCGCGGCGGCATTATCAGCATTCCAGGTTTATATGCTGGTTTTATTCATGGCTTTTTAATGGGGGATGCGTTTGATAAAGGCTTGAGCTTTAAGATGGGACAAACCCATGTGCATGGTTTCCTGCCCGAATTGCTCAATAGCATTGAAGAAGGCAAATTACATCCGGCTGATATCATCACCCATCGCATGTCGCTGGAGGACGCCGCCAGAGGGTATGAAATTTTCAACAAGAAGGAAGAAGCTTGCCGTAAAGTCGTGCTGAGTCCAGGCGGATCTTCTTTAGCAAAACAGGCATTACCCGCTTAAGCATGGCTGGCTTGTCAGAGAAGTCTGTATACAACTGACTCAAAGTCTGACGCTGCAATCAGCCTGCCACGGATGATTTTGTGGCGTTCAGATCTTTAGAATCATGTCTAACGGTGCTTCAAGTTTGCTCTCGCAAGCTGGCACACAGATTATGCAAAGGAAACAACATGCTGATTAGCCAGATAATGACACCAGAGGTAATTGTCGCATCACCTAATGATACCTTACGCTCAGCCGCCAGAACCATGCTGGAGCACGATTTGGGTATATTACCCATTTGCGAGAATGATGGACTGATAGGCATGCTCTCGGATCGAGATATCACGATACGCGCGGTAGCAAGAGGCTTGTCACTGGATGACACCAGAATCAGCCAATTACTTGGCACTGAAGCCAGATATGTATTTGATGACCAGACAGTACAAGAGGCAGCACACGAGATGAAACAGTTCCAAATACGCAGATTGCCAGTGCTAGACCGGGAAAATCAGCTGGTTGGCATTATCTCGCTAGCAGATATTGTCATGACTGATGAAACAGCTGCCACTGAGGCACTGGCAGGTATTTCACAACCGGCTTAAACCGCAGCTTGTGTATTGAAATTACTGACGGCTACACTAGTAAGCACCAAGGCTGTCGCTATTGTAATCCCGGTAAGTTGTTTCGCTAGAGGTAGGAGCACTTGTCACTCGTGGATTCGCATATTCCAACATTGCAGTGTCTACTGCATGAATGATTTTCTCAGCGAGCAAACGATCGTCACTGGTCAGAACCCGCTGTTCACCTGCCGAAGAGTGTATCATTAACGCATATTTAGTGCCGCCAGATACCCAGAACACGACACCGAGAAGCACTGAAAAGCCACCCAGGGCGAATAATTGCCCTTCATCAATGAGCAAAAATAACCCTGCCAAAAATAGAATAGTCGCCACAATGCGTTTAGGTTCTATCAGTTTCAGCTCTATGTGGTTGATGTCTGCGATAGCATAAGTTTGCCCGTGAATATTCAAGTGCTGATGACTGACTTTTATGTCGGTATTGCTGAATAAGATAGTTTCTTCCATGTTCTTGACCTTTTTTAATAGTTAAAAGCGAGGGTAAGAATGGATGGAGAGATGCAGCTACCAGTGTGCCCAAGCGTAATGCGTGTTATGCGAAATGCAAACGTATGCTACGGAAGTAAACAAACTACTAGGGAAGCACGAGAAGGAAAGTTTTATAACGACTGCTTAAACAGGTACTTGGTGAAAGAGTCTCACGTGGCTACACGAGTGAAAAATTCATAACTGTTTTCCGAAGTCAGATTTCAATATACGCTGATATAGAGATAAAGGTATATATTTTCATATGTTAATTTTCTGGCGGTAGTCTTTAGTCAAGAGTTGGGAACCTTTTGCTGTGGCAGCTATTAAATTTAGTACTTTTCCTACAGGATTTTCAGCTGAATCCTGATACTTGGGACAATGGATTAAGGATGATTATATTTCTTCCTGATTCTTGAAAGATTCACCGCATGTCACGTCCTATTTGGAAAGGTGCCATCAGCTTTGGCCTGGTACATATCCCGGTTGAACTACATTCTGCCAGTAGCAGTTCAGGTATTGACTTGGATTTGCTGGATAAACGTGATTTTGCACCTGTCGGTTATAAACGCTATAACAAAGTGACGGGTAAAGAAGTAAAGCAGCCGGATATCGTTAAGGGCTATGCCTATGAAAAGGATGAATATGTGGTGCTGACCGATGAAGACTTGCGCAGGGCCAATCCTGAAAGTACCCAGACCATCGATATCCTGTCCTTTATCGATACCAGTGAGATCCCGGTATTCTTTTTTGAACAACCTTATTATTTAGTACCAGGCAAAGGCGGCGAAAAAGTGTATGCCTTATTGCGGCAGACATTGGAGAAATCCGGCAAACTGGCCTTGGGGCAAGTGGTCATCCGGACCAAGCAACACCTGGCTGCGTTAATGCCATTCCAGAAGGTCATCGTCCTCAATCTTCTGCGTTACCAGGAAGAAATCAGGGAGTTACCTGAGGTGGCCGAACCTAAAACCGGCAAGCAATCACTGGTATCCGCCAAAGAGGTTGAGATGGCGTTATCACTGGTAAAAGATATGTCTGAGCCTTGGAACCCTGAGCAATATCAAGACACTTACCGTCAGGATGTGCTGGCGCTGGTCAAGAAAAAAGTCAAAGCCAAGCAAACGCATACATTGACAGAACCCGAGGCTGAGGGCGACGTTCCGCGTGCATCATCATCCAGCAATGTGGTTGACCTTATGCAATTACTCAAAGCCAGTATCGGGGATAAAACGGCTAAGTTGGGAGTGACTAAATCCAGGTCAAAACCCGAAGCGGAAAAACTGATAGTCAAGTCCAAAACGACAAGTAAAAAAATAGCCGAGTCTAAAGCAGACACGCCGCCCCGCAAACGTTCTGCCTAGCGCATTCATTAGACAGTTGATGATAAACGGGTAAACACATGGGCTTACAAAAATACTGGAAAAAGCGTGATTTCGATATCACCAGTGAACCACGTGGTGAGGTGGAAGCGGCTGGGAAGCATTTGCGTTTCTACATTCAAAAACACCATGCGCGCCGGTTGCATTATGACTTCAGGCTGGAACTGGACGGCACGCTGAAAAGCTGGGCAATACCAAAAGGCCCCAGCCTGGATCCTGCCGACAAACGGCTGGCGGTAGAGGTGGAAGATCATCCTTTAGCTTATGGGACTTTTGAAGGCGAGATTCCCACTGGCCAGTATGGGGCAGGGCATGTGCTGTTATGGGATAAAGGTACCTGGGAACCGATAGGCAATGCGGCGGAAGGCTACAAAAACGGCTCATTGAAATTTCAGCTGCAGGGCCACAAGTTGCAGGGTAAATGGGCGCTGGTGCGTATGAAAAGCAGGCCTGCAGATAAAGACGATAAAACCAACTGGCTGTTGATTAAAGAACAAGATGATGAATCCCGCACAGGTACAAAGGCACAGATTACCGAAACTGCGGCTGAGTCTGTCAGTACTTTGCCTGACATTCATGATTTATCGGCAGAGTTCAATACTAATAAACCAGCTCGAAAAACTACTGCAAAAAATATTTCATCCAAACAGGCACACCAGCCCATGCCGGAAACTTTCAAACCGCAACTGGCGACGCTGGCAACACTTGCCCCGGAAGGTGATCAATGGCTGGCTGAGTTGAAATATGACGGTTACCGGGCTCTGACGCGCATTGAAAAAGGCAAGGTCAGCATGCTCACGCGCAACGGCCATAACTGGTCAGCCAAATGGCCGGGCCTGGTCAAGGCGATGGCTGATTTACCGGTAGATTCTGCGTGGCTGGATGGCGAAGTGGTGGCAATTGGGCCGGATGGCCATATCAGTTTCCAATTGCTTCAAAATGCCATGCGGCTGGATAAGGAAGCTACGCTGGTCTATTTTGTTTTCGACCTGATGTATCTCGATGGTTATGACCTGACGGCATTGCCACTGATAGACCGCAAAGAATTATTGCGAGAGTTACTAGCCAAAAAAGATGAGGCTGATGAAGAGGCACAAGGTCCCATCCATTTCAGTGATCACGTAGAAGGTCATGCGGGTGAAGTATTCCGGCAAGCCTGCTTGTTGGGTCAGGAAGGCGTGGTGGTAAAAGATGCACAAGCGCCTTATGTGCAATATCGGTCCGCAGATTGGTTAAAGGTGAAGTGTGGCATGCGGCAGGAGTTTGTGGTGGCAGGCTATACTGATCCCGCCGGGAGTCGCGAACACTTTGGCGCATTGCTACTTGGTACTTATGATGCCAATGATAAAGATAATAAAGGAAAAAGCCAGTTACGTTATGCCGGTCGCGTAGGCACCGGTTTTGATGCCGAGACGCTGAAGATGATTGCCGGACAGTTTCCTAAATTGCTCACTGCAAAGACTCCGTTCGTAAATCCCCCCAAAGGTAAGGAAGCCATTGGTGTGCACTGGCTAAAGCCTACGCTGGTGGCAGAAGTCAAGTTTGCGCAATGGACTAATGATGGCTCAGTGCGGCATGCCAGTTTTGTAGGGTTAAGGAATGATAAACCTGCCAGAGACGTCACACATGAAACTATGCTGGCGCCGGAGCACATTGATAAAGAAACACCCGTTGGAACACAACAGAAAAAAACGACGCGGGATAAAAAAGCTGTACCTGAAAAAACCGCTAGTAAAACATCGAGTTTAACACTCGCAACGTCTGTTAACGGAGCACGGATTGCCGGTATCAAACTCAGTAATCCTGCCAAAATACTCTATGCTGAAGATGGCTATACCAAAGCCGATATTGCCAGTTATTACGCAGATATCGAGCAGTGGATAATGCCGTATTTACAAGACCGGCCACTGTCTATTGTGCGTTGTCCGGATGGTTACCATAAGTCCTGTTTTTTCCAGAAGCATGTGGCTGATGACAGTGATAGTCACTTGCAGTCAATACAGCTTGATCCTGCCGGAAAAGACGCGAAATACTTTATTGCCAATAACCTGCCCGCCATCATCGAACTGGTGCAGTTAGGGGTCCTGGAGTTACATAGCTGGGGCTCACGTTATCCGGTAACGTCATTGGCAGACCGCTTGATTTTCGATCTGGATCCGGCCCCTGATCTTGCATGGCAAAAAGTCACTGAAGCCGCCAATTTACTAAGAGGGCTGTTACAAGAAGTCGATTTGCAATGTTTTGTGAAAACCACCGGCGGCAAAGGTTTGCACATAGAAGTGCCGATTAAAGCGGATTACCCATGGGATATTGTGAAAGCTTTTACGCGCGGTATTGCCCAGTATCTTGAAGACCAGATTCCTGAACGATTCACTTCCAGTATTTCTAAAAAGAAACGCGAAGGGCGGATTTTTATTGATTACCTGCGCAATGGTTCAGGTGCCACCGCTATCGTTCCGTACTCGACGCGAGCCCGCACAGGTGCACCGGTGGCTACACCACTGACATGGGATGAGGTTGGCAGAGATATTCAGGGGGATAGTTTCAATATCATGAATATTGGGAAACGATTGTCGCAGCTGAAGTCTGACCCCTGGAAAGAGTATCTAAAAACCAAACAAAAACTCAGTCCTAAACTAATCAAATTATTTAACAAAGCAGATTAAGCTTATTTTTCAGCCTGTGATTTCAGTCTGTACTAATACTTCATTAATCCCCTTGCACTAGCTGTCTTCGCAGTTAAAGCGTCCGAGAATTCCTACAAAAATTTCAGATTAAATTGTATGGAGCTGTGTATGACAAATACGCATGATGGAGCCTTACTCTAAGAGGGCTTTTACTCGAAGCCTCTTTAGCGAAACTTCCAGTGTTTAGCAGCTTAATGCTAGTTACGGAAGTGATCGTAAACAGTTCAATCCTTTATTCAGTATTTGGTTTTGGAGGGAATCATGTTGGGTAATGTTGTGATCGGGTTTTTAATTTTTGCATTGTTATTTGTATTGCCAACATGGCCATACAGCACCAAATGGGGTTATTACCCGACGGGTATTTTAGGTTCAGCGCTTGTTCTATTGCTGATTTTGTCACTGGCAGGATTAATTTAAAAATAATTAAACAACCAAGTGATAGACGACCTGATTAACCAGAAAAGTGATTTCCCCGGTTAGCAAGGCACAGATGTGGACCGGTGTTAGCAGTTTAAAAAATATTTTAATTATAAATTTTGGAGTTACATCATGGCACAAGCTAATTTATCAAATGATCCGCTAGTGGGTCGAAACACCACTATCACCTCTGTCGATACGACTAACAGGAGCGCAATCTCATGGGCTGCAATCCTGCTTGGCGCGGTTGCTGCTGCAGCACTTTCACTGATTTTATTCATACTCGGTACAGGCCTGGGTCTTTCCTCTATTTCACCATGGTCACATGATGGTGTAACGGCTGCCACTTTTGGTATTGCTGCGATTATCTGGATCACTGTGACTCAGGCACTAGCCTCAGGTTTGGGTGGCTATTTGACAGGTCGCCTGCGCGTTAGATGGCAAGATACAGACCCTGATGAGGTCTATTTCCGCGACACCGCGCATGGCTTTATTGCCTGGGGTGTTGCTACATTGCTAACGGCTGCGCTGTTGACATCGGTGATTGGCTCTATTGTTAGCACAGGTGTGCAAGCCACTGCCAGCGTTGCCGGCGGTGCAGCAACTGCAGGTGTGGTTGCTGCTGCTCACACGGGCATTAGTGAAGATGCTGGCGATCAGGCAAGTGGTGCTTCGGCGTATTTTGTAGATGCTTTGTTCAGACCAGCGCCTGCAAATACTACAACAGATTCTGCGGATCATGATCCATCTTCAAGTGCTGGGCACCACCATGCTGCCATGACTGCGCCACAGCAAGATGCTGTTCCTAGTGCAGAGGTAAGCCGCATCATTGCGACTTCAATTGCCAATGGTGCATTATCTGCTGAAGATTCAACTTACCTTGCGCAACTGGTTTCACAACATACCGGTTTAACCCAGCAGGAAGCTGAAGCACGCGTTAACCAGATTTACACAACCGTGCAGGACAAAGCCAAAGAAGTAGAAGTGAGAGCTAAAGAAGCCGCTGACGCAGCTCGCAAAGCCTCGGTTGGCATCAGCTTGTGGTTGTTTGTTTCCCTGTTGATCGGCGCTTTCTCAGCTAGTCTGGCCGCAACATGGGGCGGTCGTTGCCGTGATGCCTAATTAGCTAGTGAAACCCTGGCTGACCAAGCTGGGGTTTAATAAAGTTAAGTGAATCATTAAGGCCCAGCTTTTTAAATTATCAGGAGAACTAACATGCGTTCATTACTACTTTTCTTTTTAGGCGTGCCTATTCCATTGATTATCTTGATTGCTTTGTTCGTGCGTTAATTCGCGAAGTGATTGTTAACTATTAGTTCAGGAGGTTGTTATGCGTTCATTATTACTTTGGTTTATTGGGGTTCCAATTCCAATTATTATCCTGATTGCGTTATTCGTACGCTAAATCAGATAAGGGCGAAGCTGGCTTCGCCTTTTTGCTTTTTATAACTTTCCATCTTTATAACTTGTGTTCCTTTAAAGCCTGCGTTCAATAAACAAACTGTTGCCCGGCATTTTTTTAGCCTGCTTTTTTGCCATGCTGACGGCGGATGACAACTCATGCTGTGAGCGAAATTTGCCTGGTTTCACTTTAACTGCACCAATAGACAGGCTGACGAAGGGATATTCAACCACTTTGCCTTGCCTGTCTTCAGCCACAATGCCGCCTACATCTTTGTGCGCTTCATCATAGAAGTTTGCGATATCTGCTTCCATACTCGCCAGGATTTTCTTGCAGCGTTCCTGCCAGTCTTCACTCTGGAAAATCACAATAAAATCATCGCCGCCGATATGGCCGACAAAGTCAAAATTCTGATCTACATTGCTTAGCAATAATTTTGCGGTATAGCTGATGATTTCATCACCACGTCTGAAACCATAGATGTCGTTATACGGCTTGAACGTATCCAGGTCAAAATAGCAGACGCTGAATTTGCATTCTGAAGCGAGTAATCTTTCCAGTTGCTCATTGATGGGGACGTTACCCGGTAATAGTGTGATCGGGTTCGCATAGCGGGCGGCATTGATCTGCATTTGCGTCACTTCACGCAGTAAATCCTGTCCGCGGCCAATGCCCAGGTAGCGGCCGTTGTCGGTAATAATAAAACCGTTGCTGAAGTGCTGCGCTTCTTCAGCGATGATGTCGCTCAAAGCTTTCAGGCTCATGGATTTTTCGACGATCAGCGGATGCGGATCCATAAACGTCTCTGCGCAGCGGCGGTTACCATATAACTCCCGGCGATAAGGCCGCGCCAGATTATCTATCATGGTGTAGCGGGTAATCAGGCCGATGGGTGTTTCACCGTTCACAACTGGTAGCATGTGAATATTGCTGTCCGCATCAATCACGCGCATCACCTCGTTATTGGTCATGTCCGCTTGTATCGGCGGAATGTATTTCAGCAGTTTGCTGACATTGGAGCGGTGGTCGAGTGCGATGTAACTATTCTGGTAAAGGTGTAGTGTGTTGCGCACCAGCTGTTTTTTTATATCTGCATCAATCGACTGTATCAGGTCAGCTTCTGGCCGGCCAAGGTAATACCCCTGGCCAAAATCAATTTTCAGATCTTTGATGATACTCAGTTCTTCAAAGGCTTCAATGCCTTCGGCGATGACTTTGGCACCGGAGTTCTGGGCTATCTGCTGTATGGAGCGGACGAATTCAAACTTGACCTGGTCCAGGTGAATATTGCGGATGAAGTGCTTGTCGATTTTCACATAGTCAGGCTTCAGTTCTGACCACAGGCGCAAGCTGGAAAAGCCCTCACCCAGATCATCCATTGCAATCTCAAAGCCTATATTGCGGTATAACTGTACCGCTTCTCGCAACTGGCCGTAATCCATATTGCGGGTCTGCTCGGTCACTTCAATAATAATCTGTTTCGGTTCCAGCCCAAGGCTGGCAAGGTAGGCCAGAGTTTCGCCTTTGTTGGGCGCCGACATCAACAGCATCTCCGGCGTGCTGTTGAGAAAAAGCTTGCGCGTCTTGCAGGTGGCCGCGTAATTTTCGAGCACAATCTGGCGACTGAGATGCTCCATTTCCGGAAGGTAGTCACGCTCCTTGGCTGCTTCAAACAGATGTAGCGGCGCGTGTAGGCTAGTCCCTGCCGGGCCGCGGATCAGGCCTTCAAATCCATAAATATCCGCACTGTTCAACGACACAATAGGTTGGTAAACCGAGCTCAGGCTACGGCTTTTTAAAATATCCACGATGGTTTTTGACTGAGGATCCAGGCCTGCAGAAAAACGTGTTAGCTGGTCTTCTCCCCATTTGGCCCCCCAACTATAGGCCAGATTTGCGAGGACCATATTCGCGAGAGATGGTGGTGTGGAGTTCATGGGTAGGTAATGGGTATATGCGAGCATCGCTATTTATTATTTGATTTCAATTTAATAGCAATAACGTTAATTAATTTCGCTAACTTAAACCCTAAACCCGGAATTTGGTCGATTTCACAAAAAATTCAAAATTAGGTGGAAGATGTTAACCAGATAAACACGGGTATCTTTGATTGCTTGCGAACATACAAAAGGCCTCAAAATTGAGGTCTTACATACAAAAACAGCTAGTCTCCAGCAAATCCTGCCTAAACAAGTCTTCGTGAATACGTGACCATAGGTGCCTTGCGCGAACAGATTTGGCTTCGGCGCCTGCATAAATGTGTAGCCTCCACATGTTAATAGCAGCTTTTTTACTATCTTGATTGTATTGTCATCCTTCCTTAACCTTGCTTGAGCGCCAGCCAGTTTTTTCACTCCTATTTGAAGGTAAGGTTAGGCATGGCTTTAGTTAACTTGCCTATCTGCCATGTGCTAATCCTCCTTCACAGAGAGGGTTGCGAAGAGCATATGAAATTGCTACCCCTTCTCTTTTATTAGGATATGGGGTAATTCAATGCCGGCCACAAGCATCACCAATCGGATTCATATTTATAGAGTCAGTTTGTATCAGACTATTCCTACAAATAATTCAGCCATACTTGCATGGCGTGTTTGCTGACAGGGCGCCATGATTGAGCCTCGATTAGTAAATAACTCAAATTAAAATTGCCTGATTGGCAATACTATCTGTCTAGGAGACCGCGCGATGCTGAGAACTGTGCTGCTTGTGATTCTAATTCTTGCTTTAATCGGGGCTCTGCCAGCCTGGCCTTACAGTAGCGGCTGGGGATATTACCCAAGTGGCGGGCTCGGTTTAGTGGTACTCATCATTTTGATACTGGCACTTACCGGAAGGTTATAAATTCGATTGGCTTAGAATTCATTTTCTAAGCCAATTCTTTGTAACCTGCTAAAGCAATCATTTTTTCAAACTATTTAATTAATTCAAATGAGGAAACATATCATGATCATGGCTAAACGTTTTTTAAGTGCCTTTGTGGCACTTTCAATTTTCTTCACAGGCTCCATTCAAACAGTGCAGGCGGCCATGGTCAGTACCGATCAGGTGGCGGAATCGGCTATCACCGTTAAAGGTGAGCAAGACCGCGCGAAGATTGTTGCTATGCTTTCCCGTGACGATATGCAATCAGCATTGGAAGCACGCGGTATTGACCCGGCTGAAGCCAAATCACGCGTTGCAGCGCTGACAGATGAAGAAGCCAATTCATTGGCAACTCAATTGGATAAAGCGCCAGCAGGCGGCGGCATTATCGGTGCGGTCGTGTTGGTGTTCCTCGTATTATTGCTGACTGATATCCTCGGTTTCACCAAAATCTTCCCGTTTACACGTTCAGTGCGCTAATGCATTATCATCTCGCTAATAATTGCGAGATGAGTAGTTAAAATGGGTAACATCAAAGCCAGACTGTATTATTTAAGCATGCTGGCTTTTTTGTGCCTGCTCACAGCGTGTGCTGCCCCTGGCGTACGCGAAGCGACCAAGCATTCACAGCTGCCGCGCCGGGCTGAGCTCACCCAAGCCCCGTTCTTTCCGCAGGAGCAATACCAGTGTGGGCCCGCCGCATTGGCAACTGCTTTGACCGCAGTCAATATTTCAGTCACCCCCGAACAGTTGACCCCGGAAGTCTATGTGCCCAGCCGGCAAGGCAGTCTGCAAATTGAAATGCTGGCTGCAGCCAGACGCCATGGTGCAGTCTCGGTACAAATACCTCCAAAACTCGAAGCAATCATGCAGGAAATCGCCGCAGGTCATGTAGTGGTCGTGATGCAGAACCTGGGATTTTCCTGGATACCCTCCTGGCACTATGCAGTAGTGGTTGGCTATGATGCAGATAAAGAACTGGTCTGGCTTCGTTCAGGTCCCTATAAACGCCAGGAAATGTCGCTTAGTGCTTTTCAGCGCACCTGGGCCCGTAGCGAACATTGGGCTTTTGTGGCTTTACCGCCAGGGCAGTTGCCAGTGAGTGTGGAAGCAGATGAAATCGCCAAAGCGCTGGTTGCTTACGAAAAGAATGCGCCTGCTCCATCGAGAAAAACAGCTTACTATGCCGCCGTGCAACAATGGCCTGATCACTTGGTGTTATTGATAGGTTTGGGAAATGCAGCCTATGCCGCAGGTGATTTGCCTTTAGCGGCTTCCAGTTTTAAACATGCTACTGAAGTCCGTCCAGAATCCGCTGCTGCCTATAATAATTTAGCCAATGTGTTACTGGCGCAGAAACAAATTATACAAGCCGAATCCGCTGCCACCAAAGGCCTGACGCTCGCGGGAGAGAATGAAATGTTGAAGTCGCAAATTACCCAGACTTTGCTTGAAATCCGTCAGCAGAAGAAATAAATCAATCACAAAGCAGCGTTTTTGCAAGTGCTGTCAAAAGTCCTTAATCAAGTATGCTTATCAAGATAAGCATAAAAATCTTTTCTTTTTAATGATTTTGAGAATAGCCAGCCTTGCACATATTGAACCCCGCGCTCTTGTAATATCTTCGCCTGCTCCTCTGTTTCCACGCCTTCAGCGACCATACCCAGCTGTAAGGTTTTTGCCATTTCAATAATGTGGAAAGCAACGTGGCTGGTGACGGCATCAGTGCCAACAGAGTCGACAAACGTCTTGTCGATTTTAAGGTAGTCCAGCTGGAATTTGGTCAGGTACGACAAGCTGGAATAGCCGGTCCCAAAATCATCAATCGCCACCATTACGCCACATTCACGGATATTTTTGATAGTAGTCAATGCTGCTTCATCATCAAGAAAACCACGTTCTGTGACTTCAATCAATATCTGATTGCCTTTGGCACCGGTCGATTTTTTAAGGTTTTCTATCATCGGCATCAATGCACCAGAACGAATGTCATGCGATGAAATATTAATGCCTACGTGAAAGTGTTTGTGCATGTTTAATGCTGTGTGCATATCTTTTGCCACTAGCTCAAACACCCGCTGCGTAATTTGGCATATGACACCCGAGGCTTCTGCGGCAGGGATAAATGTATCCGGACTGATAAAGGTATTGTCCGGCGTTCTCCATCTAATCAATGCCTCTGCCCCGACGCAGCGTTTATTTTCCAGATTTATAATTGGCTGGTATTCCAGGTAAAACTCGTTTTTGGCCAGTCCTTTCAAAATGGCAGATTTGGTTGAGTACCTGGTTCTTTGCATGTAAATGAAAATGCCACCAAGCGACACCCCCACCAACATTGCCAGCGGGATCAGTATCTGGATGAAGGAGACCAGATCATCATGAATATCCTTTAATGGTATAGCTGCAACCACGCCGGTTAAATTCAGCTTGTTAGGCGCCATATACACCAGCATGTGACGTTCTTTATCAATAAAAGTAAGTGCTTGCTTACCTTGGTAGGTTTTTAACCACTCGGGGGCGATCTCGCCTCTTGAGGTATACAGTTTATGCTCCTGTATACCAAAAATGGCCACTGAAACATCGGTACTACCCAATGCCTCAATCGCGTGACTAGGCACAAGTACAATGGCCCATCCGGCTTTTTCCATCACTACCAAATGATGGTTTTGCCAATCGGACACTTTCAGATTGGCGTATAACCTGGTGCCATCCGGCTCAATTCTGGAAGGGTTGCCGAGGGAAGCACCATCAAAAACTTCTGCAATCGAGGAGCATACGATACGGTTATCTTTGACGTGAGCCACTGCCTGCAGGAAAAAACCGGCGATATTGAATTCTTGCATTTTCTTGATATGGCGGGGTGCACAGGCCTCTTGTTCGGGGACGGATTCAAAGTGGTGAACGACATTGGCGAACTGCGTGCGGGTACTATTCATGCGCATCAAAACCCCATTGGTGACTTCACGCAGACGCTTGGTTTCTTTTGAGATGGCTTGATTTTGCGCAATCATTAACGATAAAAAAATCGAAACAAAGGCTGTAACCAAAATCAGCAAAACAGTAATGCCGGTCAGGACTTTATTGTTCCTCCAGCCTATATTTAATAGTTTGTTCAATTTTGCACCCTTCCAAAAGTCAGTCTTATCGCTGCATGGTTTATACACATCGGCCTAAAGCTGGCCAATGGTAATCAAGGGGTAAACGTGGGCGAACTCGAAATGATTGAATGCACGCGATGCACAAGAGTGATAAACATAATTATTTTTTTTCTTTAGTGTTGATGGATATCGTTCTTGAAACTAATAGAGACAATTATATTTATGCAAATTATCACTATAGTCTAGTTATCGGCACATGTTGACGAGTCTGAAGTGCAGAAAGATGAAATTGTTAATTTTTTTTATTTTATAGGGTTTAGTAGTAAAACCTGGCTGTATGCAAGCGTACTGAAATCAATTTTCTTCATAGCGGACAACGCTGATTTCTCCATCCATCTCGATTTGCATTTGTCTAACCTCTGAAACTTGGCCTATACCTTCTTCTCTTAATTTGGCCATAATTTCATCTTTGGTGACAAATTCCTTTCTCATTTCGCGCAGTTGCAACACGCCATTTTTTATCAGTACAAGTGGCGGCGCTTCTACCATTCTCCTTACCCATTTGTATTTGAAGCTGAGCCAGTCAATCAACATGTTCCAGAATACTAAAACTGCAATGAGTACCAGACCATCGGAAATAGATTTGGAATCGCCACTCATGGCGTTTTGTGAAGCATCCGCAATAATCACCACAAACAGGAAATCACTGACCCCGACGCTCCCCATGCTGCGACGCAAGATAGACCTGAAGATCAGGAATAAAAACCAGTAAACCACCGAGCCTCTGAGGATGATCTCCCATAGCGGAACGGTTAAATGAAATACAGAGAAATCCATCTTTTTAAACCCCTGTTTTGTATTGAGGACTTGCCTCTCCTGCATGCTACAAAACTACAAGCAATTGCATTGTCAGATTCGGCGCAAAGTACTGTAGGAAAGTACTGAAAATAAATCCTGGTTTAAGCAAAGACAGAAAAATATCAATCTTAGAATTTGAAACCTACTGTTGTACTAATGACATGGTTTTCGAGATTGTGGGTAGTTTTATTCACTATCTGGTTAAGATAGCCGGTCTCCAGTGTGCAACGCTTATTTACTTTCCAGTTAATCCCTACAAAGAGACGGTTCTGGTCTAAGCCTCCATGTGCGCCCCAATCAGTTTGTTCCACGTTGACAAATAATTCATCGGACATCACATAAGAGAGCGCAGGATAATTCGTCACCGCCTTGGAGGCCTTAAACATTTGCCGCAACCTATGCCCTGTGTCCTGAAAACCTTCCCGGGTTCGCTCTTCCAGTCGGCTGCGGTTGGTAAAAGTGATTGATTGGACAGGATCGAATTGATACTGGAACTGCTGCCACCAGCGATTTTCCTGATAAGAAGATTTTCCATCTGGATGACTGGCTATCGTATCGTGACCCAACCAAAGGCTGGTTTTTGAATCCGGTTTGTAAAACACGGCCGGGCGCAAATAAAGATTATCCAAGTGCTCTCCCTCATTCCGCCATCGCGGGTTGATATCCATATCCCAATAAAAATTCTGAACCGGTAATTCACCCTGCATGCGCAGATTAAACCAGTAGCCACTATCTTCTTTGAGACCAGCATCAGCCTTTATTGAGATAAGAGAGACAGAGGTCAAAATAAGTATTCTCAATGCAAGAGCAATAATTGAAGTGCGTTTTGTCATGGCGAGACTTTTCCTCTTTCTATTTAAGAAAAAGTGTATGCCATGCAGCTGAATTAAATCTTAATTTGCTTTATTCAACGTCAGTATTTTGTCTGAACATTCCTACAGGCAATTCAGCAAGATGGGCATAGCGACTTCTTACTCAGCAGGGCAAGATGGTTTCATAACCAACCACAAATCTGAGGAGAGTGAATATGTGCGGAGAATCACAAATTGATAAAACTGAACCTAATAACGCTGTTGAAACAGATAAGCTAAATACGCCAGAACAGAATGCACAGTTACTAATAAGTATTTTTGTGAACCATTTCAAATTACTTACGGGTGAAGCATTGCTGACGAACAAGTTAAGTGGCGTCTGGTATGACAAACAAAAAAGCGAAGAAGATATGGTGAGTGGGATTGAATATGCAAAAAAACAGGAATGGATCACTCCGCTGGATGATGCTTTCAGGCTGACTGAAGCTGGTTACGCTTCAGCCAAACAGCAAACAACCTAAGAGCAGAATTCATAGATATTTATCAATGCTAGTTAGTAACTATACAAACCTATTGAGCATTGAACATGCATACATTATGGTGGCATTCAAAGTGAATGCCATTTATGTGAGTGACTCAACCATCATTGTGTATTGTCGCCAATGATGTCTGGCTGGATATCAGGTTCGGCAGGTTCAGTTGGCTCATATGGGGTGTCCGGATCAGGTTTTATCGGCTTATGGGTTTCTTCAGGAAATACCGGATGATGAGTGTCGTCCTGTTGCCCGAAAAAATGCTGTTCTATGAGTGAATAAGACATTTTTTAATACCTGTGTTTATAGTGAAAGTGGTTCCACAATACTGCGCTGGGCACAGTGTTTTTATAGGTAAATCCCTGAATGTGATGTAAGAATTTTTTGATAAAGAATATGCTTTGTATACGATAAGAATTCCTACGCCTATTTCATAAACTGACTGACAGTTAGGCACATGCATATCACGTAAAATTGAATCTAATTATTTGCAGTATTTCAAAACCTTCCCTGCACTAACAATCCACCATTCATGTGTTGGCAATTCTTGATAAGGAGATTGATATGCTAGACAGATTACATCCAGATTATTTTGATTCCGACAGAGTAGATGAGGCTTATGCAAGCTCATCGGATACTAACCATTCCCAAACACGTGAAAAATTACGTGAAGATCATCTGCAGAGGCGGGAAGGAAAATCCGCTACGCGAACAGTTAAACAGGCGATGGCGATTAAGCATTCAAAAGCACTGAAAAATGCACATGAATAGCGTTGTCTGAACTTTCCTACAAAAAGTTCAGCATTAGTTGTATGGCAGGATTTCTTGATTTTGGCGATGATTGAATCACCCAATTAATTAAGATAAATTCAACACTACATGCAGTAACAATGATGTAGGATTGATTTGCAGGAGAACGCTATGATGAGTGCCTTGCTTATTGTATTTGTCGTTTTAGCTGCCATCAGTGCAGCGCGTACTTTGCCTTACAACATTCCCTGGGCTGAATATCACTCAAGCAAAGGCGTAATGGGTATAGTGGTCACAGCATTGATTATTCTGTCATTTACGGCAGGCTTTATTGATGTTTAGTCCTGGCGATAGGCTGCCTGGCGAACATATTATTGCCTATCTCTTTTGAAGAGCACTATTGTTCAAGTTGTATTGCCTGCTGATTTCGTCCCATTATCTTTGGCTGCTTCCGAGATTCGAATTAGCATTCACCGGATCTGCATCAATCTTAGATTGCCTTAACCAAGTTTCTTGACTATTAAACTGGTAATTGCTAAATTGAAAAAGCATGCATCCACTGTTTAAAAAATTTCTGGCTTTGATCGCGCTGCTTTCTATCCTAAGCTCATCAGCGTGGGCAGTGTCGCCACTTGTGATAACTGACGATATATTCACGCCTGAAGATACCCAATTACTGGACGTTCACTTACAGAAAAAAACGCAGGACAATTCTCAGCAACATCAAGAGTCAACCTGCAATCATGCCTGCCATTTTTCAGCGCATATTGTTGGATTGCTTTCCAATGGAATAGCGCATGTTATGCCTGCACGGGATGCAGGTGTCTACACTTTCCCTATTCCCTCTCAGGTTAATCACCCTTTTCTCCAAGGCCTGTACCGCCCTCCTATCCTCTGCTAAATCATGAGTCAGTCAGGTGCTTTCGGCATCTGTAAATATGATTGATTTCGAGAGGTATTCACTGTGTTTATCCCTATGTTTGAGACAGGGTTGCAGCGGCTTGCAACGGCTGTCAGTGTTGGTTTATGGCTATCACTCAGCTTCGCCAATGGGTCATTACATGCAGCAGCATTAACGCTGGAACAAGCCTGGCAATTTGCTGCCAGAGGTAATCCTGAATTACAGCGCCAGATTGCGAACCAGAATATTCCTGACGGTGACTATCAGGATGCCAAAGGGTTGCTTTACTATAATCCGGTAGTCAGTATAGATATGCGGCAACGCAGCATTGCCCAATCACCTGGCACCAACAGCAGACGCGGGGAGTGGGGCGCTGGCATTGCGCAGACGTTTGAAATTGCCGGCCAGCAAGGCTGGCGTAGAAATGCCGCGCAACAAAACCAGCAGGCCATTGCACTGGATATTGCTGAAGAATACCGCACGCTGCATGCGCAAATGGAAGAGCAGTTTGTGGCTGTGCTGGCTATCCAGAAACGCATAGAAGTGGAACAACGGATCCTGAAACTGATAGAGCAGAATACCGCTTTATCACGCAAGCGGGTTCAGGCGGGTGAGGACAGCCTGCTCGATGGAAATCTGGCGGTAGTGGATTTCGAGCGGGCGCGCAATCAACTGAGTGCATTGAATGAGCAATTGGTGCGTGCCCGCGCGCAACTGGCAGCTACCTTGCAATTAGGTGAAACAGAATTACCTGCGGTGTCAGGGGAGTTGATGCCGGTGACCCATGCTTATACTCTCAGCGAACTGCTGGAAAAGTTAACTGACCGTCCTGCCATTCAATCCCTGGGTGTCAAGGAATCCGCCGCCCGGTCCAGATTAGAATTACAGAAAAACCTGACTTATCCCGACCTGACTGTCAGCGTCAACAATAGCCGCGAAGCGACGGTTGCCGGGGATGACAATATCACCTCACTTGGCGTATCGCTGCCGCTACCCATCTTCCGCCGTAATGGTGCTGGCATTGGCCGTGCCAGTGCCGAGTTAACACAATCTGAAATCAATCGTGCTGCATTGACGCGCAATGCGAAAGCGGCGATCCAGGCGGCCTGGGTACGCCGCGAAAATATCCGCGAGCGTATTAGCCGATTAAGTAAAGAAGTCTACCCACGACTGGAAGAAAATCTCACGCTGGCAAAGCTCGCCTTTGAAAATGGCGAAATCGGCCTGCCGCAATTATTGATTCTCCAGCGCCAGGCGGTGGATGCGCAACGCGATATTATCGACGCCCAAAAAGATATGCGGCTGGTGCAGATCGAACTTGAATATATCTCTGGGTGGGCGATGCCTGTTTTACCAGCGCCGACTTTTTCAGCACCATAAAGCAGGATAAAAGAATGCATAAAACACTCATTAAATTACAGCGAAGCAATGCACTTTGGCTGGTGTTATTAACAATATTGCTCAGCGCATGTACCCCTGATAGAGATTCGGAATCTGCACATACAGACAAGCCAATATCGCAAACTCAACACCAGGAAAATAGCGGACATCAGGAAACTAAAGCAACACTCACTTTCAGCGAGGCTGAGTTGCAGCAGTTTGGTATTTCTGTGGCGCCGGTTGTTAAGCAGCCATTGCAGGATCAACTCACTTTCACAGCCAATATTGTTGCCAACCAGAATAAACTGGCCCATGTCACGCCACGTATTGAGGGCAAGCTGGCCAAAGTGATTGCTAATCTTGGGGGCCAGGTGAAAGCAGGGCAGGCACTGGCCGAAATCGATAGTATCCAAATGGGCGAAGCGCGGGCTCAATACCGCAGCTCAAAAAGTGAGTTGTCCCTGGCACAAGCAAACTATGAACGCATCTCACGTTTGTATGCCGATAAAGTGGTGCCGCAGAGGCAGATGATTGAGTCGCAAGCGGCGCTGGAGAGAGCAAAGTCAGCTTTTTATGCAGACTCTGAGCGCTTGAGAATGTATGGCGGCCTGAATAAACAAAACAGCTTAAACGGCGGCTCTACATATGTGCTGACCGCGCCATTTGTGGGCATTGTGCTTGAAAAAAATGCGGTGATTGGCGAACTGGCGAAAACCACTGACAGTATTTTCACCATTGCCGACATGTCTACCGTCTGGATTGAAGCAGATATTCCGGAAAGTGATTTAAAAGATATATCGATAGGCAAAACCGCCACCGTTAGCGTCAGTGCTTATCCTGAAGAAACCTTTTCCGGCAAAGTCGGTTACCTGGCGAGCATAGTCGATAAAACCACGCGCACCGTGAAAGCGCGTATTGAATTACCCAACCCCGAGCGCAAATTACGCATCGATATGTTTGCTACCGCAGTCCTCAGTCATACGGCCGCCAGGGAAGCGCTGGTGGTTCCGAATGATGCGGTGGTGGTGATTCAGGGTGTTCCTCATGTCTATATTGTGCAAAATAAAGCCGGGCATCAGTATACGTTTGAAGCCAGGCCGGTCGAGCCAGGTCAGCGCGTGAATGCCAATGTGGAAATTAAAAGCGGCCTGCGCGAGGGTGAAGATATCGCGCAAGCGGGTGTTTATGCCCTGAAAGCACGGCAGCTTAAATCACAAATCAGCGATGAACACTAAGGGGCGCGTATGCTGCATTGGATATTAGAAACGTCGCTGCGTTATCGGCTACTGGTGATTCTGTCTTCGCTATTGCTGGTCTTTTTCGGGGTGAGAGCCTGGCAGAATGTGCCGCTGGATGCTTTTCCGGATGTTACCCCGGCGCAGGTAAATATATATACGGAATCGCCAGGCCTGGCTTCGGAAGACGTTGAAAAGCTAGTCACCTTCCGGGTGGAAAGTGCATTGGCCGGACTCAGGGGTATTGAGCACATCCGTTCGGTTTCTTTGTTCGGCTTGTCGTATGTCAGCGTTTATTTCAAAGATCATACGGATATCCAGCAGGCACGCTTTCTGGTGAGCGAAAAACTGGCAGAGGTGAAGTCGCGCATTACGATGGGTGATGGTGGCGCGGGCTATGGCGAGCCAACCCTGGGTCCTAACACTTCAGGCCTGGGGCAAGTGCTTTGGTATACCTTAAAGTCGGACACCATGAATGCCATGGAGCTACGTACTTTGCAGGATTGGACAGTGCGTATGATGGTGCGCACTGCGCCCGGAGTGGATGACATTACCTCATGGGGTGGTCAGGAAAAACAATTCCAGGTGCAGATAGATCCGCAAAAACTGTTTAAATATGGCTTAACTTTTGCGCAGGTGGTTGAGCGGCTCACCGCCAATAACCGGCAAGTGGGCGGCCAGTTTATCAATGTCGGTCAGGAACAGTTCCTGGTACGCGGATTGGGCCTGGTAAAAAATACGCACGATATACAGAAAATTGTCGTGTCTGAAAATCAGGGCGTTCCGGTCTATATCGAAAACATTGCTACTGTCGTGGAAGGCCCCGGTTTACGCGTTGGGGCGGTCACCCAAGATGGCAAGGAAGTCGTCATGGGCATGGTGTTGGCCCGCCTGGGTGAAAATGCCCAGCAGGTAGTGAAGGCAGCCAAGCAAAAGCTGGCACTGGTAAAAGAGGCACTGCCTAAAAATGTGACGCTGGAAACGGTATATGACCGCACGGCGATAATTGACAAGGCGATTCATATGGCAGACCGCGCCATGCTAGAGGGCGCGCTGCTGGTCATCGCCGTGCTTTTCCTGTTATTGGGTGAAGTGCGCGCTGCACTGGTCGTTGTGGTTGCTATTCCCTTGGGGCGATTAATTGCGTTTATCCTGATGGAACAATATGGTGTCTCGGCCAACCTGATGTCCCTGGGTGGGCTGATTATTGGCCTCGGCATGACCATTGATGGGCCTCTGGTACTGGTGGAGAATTGTTTCCGGCGATTGGCACAGCATGTCGGAAACTCTGTGAATAAATCCCAGGTGATATTGCAAGCTAGCCAGGAGGTCATCCACCCGATTGCGTTTGGGGTATTGATTATTATCGTGGTGTTCCTGCCGATATTTTCGCTGACGGGTCTTGAAGGCAAGCTGTTCAAACCCCTGGCGATCAATATGACATTTGCCATGATAGGGTCAATGCTACTGACACTGACGCTGATTCCTGTGCTTTCATCAGTAGTGCTTAAGCAACAGAAGGTGCATATTGAAAAAGACCCTTGGTTGATTCGTTACTGTAAACCTGTTTATCTAAGAACGTTGCAATGGAGCCTGGGCCATAGCAAAGTGATTGTCGCTGTGACCGCGCTCGCATTTTTGGTCGCAATTGTCATGTTCCAGTTTTTGGGAAAGTCGTTTATGCCCAATTTGCAGGAGCAGGATATTTTGTTCAGGGTTACCAGTATTCCTTCAGCCTCACTGGATCAGTCGATTTCGGTGTCAGACCGTGTTTATCAAAGCCTGAAAAATATGCCGGAAGTGAAAGGCAGTGTCGCCATGATAGGGCGGGCTGAAAAAGGCGAAATTGCGGATGTAAACTACATGGAAATCCTGGTCCATTTACACCCGGTGTCCGCCTGGCCGCAGAAAATCAGCTACCAGCAACTTGCCCAGAAACTGCAGTCACAGCTGGAAAAACAAGTGCCCGAGGCGGTGATAGCCGCTACCCAACCGATACAAATGCGGGTTGAAGAATTAATATCCGGAGTTAGGGCAACCCTGTCTGCCAAAGTGTATGGCGATGACCTGGCAACCATAGACCGCATTGCTAACCAGGTGAAAAGCACGATAGAAAAAGTGGATGGCGTGACTGACCTGGCGTTAGAAGCTAACCTGGGCAAACCGCAACTAACTATCGAAGTAAACCGCGAAGCGATCGCCCGCTACGGGATCAACGCAGATGATGTATTACAGATTGTGCAATCCGGCATTGGTGGCAAGCCGGTGTCCACCGTGCTTGATGGCGTTAAGCGCTTTGCGATCCAGGTATGGTTTCCGCCCGCGTATCGGGATAATCTTAAAGCCATCGGCGACATCCCCATACCGACAGCACAAGGCGCATTGATTCCACTCTCGCAGGTGGCGACATTGAGCACAGAAGAAGGTTATGCCTTTATCCGTCGTGAGCAATTGCAACGTTATGCAGTCATTCAAATGGATGTACAAGGGCGTGACATTGATGGTTTCGTGAAGGAGGCACAAGCCTGTATCAATCAAAATGTGATGTTGCCAGCAGGCTACTGGATAGAGTGGGGCGGCGCGTTCGAAAACCAGCAACGCGCACTTACTAAACTGGCAATCATTGTGCCACTGACAATAGGCCTGATTTTTGTGCTGTTATATACCGCGTTTAATTCTGTTCGCTATGCCGGGTTGATACTCGCCAATGTGCCTTTTGCCGCCATGGGCGGCATATTTTCGCTGGCCATCTCCGGACAGTATCTTTCAGTGCCGGCTGCGATCGGCTTTATTGCTGTATTTGGCGTCGCGATGTTGAACGGGATTGTGCTGGTTTCATTCATCAACAGTTTGCGCGCTGAGGGGAAAAACATTCGGGAAGCGGTACTTGAAGGTACGGCCTTGCGTTTGCGGCCAGTGATGATGACAGCGATGGTGGAGATTTTCGGGCTAATTCCGTTTGTGCTAGCTACCGGCGTGGGTTCAGAAATCCTGCGGCCATTAGCGATTGTGGTGATTGGTGGGCTATTCACAGCTACCGTCTTGACGTTGATATGCCTGCCGGTAGTCTATGATTGGATGGAAACCCGGAATGCTAAAAGCGAAAGCAATTAACCAGGAGTGAACACTGACTTATTAAACACCAGCGCTCACATCTGGCCAGGCTTTTAGCAAGTAGCCCCTAATCAATGATGACTGTGCCGTTTTTGCCATTCTTTTTGGCCGTGTACATGGCTTTATCAGCCCGTCTGATCAACTCCAGTGGCTCTATTTGTTGCGGTTGCATGCCGCCATAGTAGGCTATGCCTATACTTAGAGTGATATTGAGTTGCTGGTCACCTATCTGTACCGGCTCGGCAATCATTTTCTGGATATTGGCGGAAATCCTGTTGGTATCCTCTTTATTTTTGAGGTTTTCCAGCACAATCACAAACTCATCCCCCGCGTATCTGACCACAGTGTCAGAAGTCCTGGTGCATCGGTTGATGCGGTTAGCGACCTCCCGAAGGAGCTGGTCTCCAGCCTGATGGCCATGCGTGTCATTGATTAATTTAAAGCCATCCAGGTCGATAAATATCAGTGCCAGGTAAGTCTGGTGACTTTTAGCGTTTTGGAAAGCCACTGGCAACAACTCCTCCAGTATCCTGCGGTTAGCCAGCCCAGTGAGCGGGTCGTTCCTGGCTTCACTTTTTAGCAGGTTTTCCAGCTGCTTGCGTTCTGTGATATCTCGTAAGAAAGAGGTGAATAACACCTGCCCATTAATTTCCAGCGCATTGACCTGCAGCTCAACCGGGATGCGTATACCATCTTTACGCAACGCTTCCAGCTCAATGCGGCTGCCGACTACTCTGGAGTTTTTTTCTTGCAGGTAGCGACTCATGCCAGACTGGTGGGCGTGTCTTAACTCGGGTGGAATAATCAGTTTCTCCAGTTTTTGTCCTATCGCTTCTTGTTCCAGCCAACCAAAGGTATGTTCTGCCTGTTTATTCCAGGCGGTGATGTATCCCTCTGCATCCATGCAGATATATGCCTCATTGGCATTGGTCAGAATGGTCCTGAGTTCAAGTTCCTTATTCTGTAGTTCCTGTTCAGATTTTGATTTTTCCTGATAGGCACGGGACAGTGATTGATTGACTTGCTTGAGTTCATCCGTGCGTTGGCTGACTTTTTCTTCCAGTGTTTTCCTTAAGGCATCTAGCGCAAATTCGGTTTCTTTGGCCTCGTTGATATCATTGATGATGGCAATCAGGTAATCGATTTCATTGCGTTCTGTCATCTGTTTCGTGACTGTAAGCTCTACCCAGACGAGCGAACCATCTTTTCTGATATATCTTTTTTCCAGCTGGTAGCGGTCTATCTTATTTTCTAGCAACTGCTCCTGCAACTGCAACTCTTTGTGCAGATCTCCCGGGTACGTGATGTCCTGGAAAGTGAGGCCAAGCAGTTCATCCCTGGTGTAGTCGAGGATTTTGCAGAGCTCGTCATTCACCTGCAGCCATGGTCCTGAGGGCTTGACCAGGGCAATACCTGCACCGGCATTTTCAAAGACACTCTGGAATTTACCCTGTGCATGATCAATCGTATCTTGTGCACTCAGCATGCGCTCGCGAAACTGGATCTCTTTGGTTGCCAGCTGGGCAAGATCACTTAATGCCTTCAATTCACTTGCGTTTGGGCGTTTAGGTTTACAGCCGATCACGCATAAGGTGCCAAGTGAATAACCCTGTATGCTCTTGATCGGGATCCCGGCATAAAAACGGATGTTGGGTGCATTGACTACTAAGGGGTTACTGAGGAATCTGGCATCGTTAGTCGCATCTTCAACGATCAGTTCTGTGCCGCTGCTCACAGCATGGGTGCAAAAGGAAATGTCCCTGGGGGTTTCGGACAGTTCGATACCATGCTTGGATTTGAACCACTGCCGGTCTTCATCAATCAGCGAGATTACCGATATCTCGGTGCCAAGAATGGTGGACGCCACCCGCGTAATACAATCAAAAAATTCATCCGGGTCTGAATCGAGTAAACCTAATGACCTTAGTTTTTCCAGCCTCAGTTTTTCAATGCCTGTTTTTTCCGATGCAGTTTTTTCTTGTATGGACACAGTTTACTCCTGACGGGTGTCATGCAAACTATATAAAAATACGCCAAAAAAACATAGCCATAAATACTATAGTTTAATAGCGCTTTTCTTTGGTTTGTAATTTGGACTGATGATAGTCGGATTGGTTTTAATATTGCGAGAGATGATTGTCTTGGTTAAAAGCAAGTGTGATGAATGCATAAATGAAACTTGGTTTAAACACATATTTAAGTTTATACAGGGATATTAGGAATGGAGTAACTACAGATATTCATTAAAAACTGGCGAATTTATGTTTATCGTAGTAGCTAATTTAAAAATAAGCCTGTGATTACCGCGCTTTTGCGTAATAATAAAGATCCATTTTTTAGAATAAAATGGTTTCAGATCATTTTATTCGTGAAATAGAACAGTGTTTCGCAAACCTAATCAAACAGAGAAAAGCATTTGTGTCGGCTTGTTGGCAACGCTGCTGGCTTTTATGTTCTGGTATTTCTTGTTTGATTACCAGCGGCAAAAAGACGAAAGTGAAGCCTATCTTGAAGCAGCGTCTTACGGCAATGTGCTACGTTCCGAGATGGACCGTGAACTGAATTCTCTGCTGTTCATCTCGAATGGTTTATCCAGTTTTATCAAAGTCTACCGCAATCATCTTGAGACCGAAAAAGTACAAGCCATCCTGGCAGATCTATGGGCGCAAGCCCAGCATGTCAGGAATCTGGCAGTAGCGGTAGATTACAAGATTACCTATGTGTATCCAGAAAAATCCAATGAGAAAATTTTAGGTATCGACTACCGTGATGTCGCTACGCAATGGCCTAAAATCAAACTGGCGATAGACTCAAGGCAAGGTGTGCTCGATGGTCCGTTGGCGCTTATACAGGGCGGGAGCGGCATGATTTACCGGTTTCCGATTTTTGTTGATGGCAAGTATTGGGGCATTATTTCTACGGTCATCGATACCAATGGATTTCTGGATGCAGCTTTCAAAAACAACCGCAACAGCGAGTTTGAGTTTGCGATCAGAACCGCGGAAGACAAACATGTGTTTTATGGCGACCCCAGGCTGTTCAACCAAAAACATGCCTACATTCAGGAAAGCCGGGTACCTAACGGTAAATGGGAATGGGTAATTGAAAACAAGAAAATCCATAACTTGCATGACCGCAAGTTTGGGGCGTGGCTAAGTTTATTTTTCAGCGTGCTGGTAGGCCTGTTTGCTTACTTTTTTGCCAAGGAGCGCTATTACCTCTCTGAAGGTGCGCTGATGGATAGCCTCACCGGCCTGCCGAACCGTCGGTCGCTGGAAAACCGCCTTAATTATGTGCATTCGGAAGCCAAGCGCTTTAATAAAAGGTTTGGCCTGATAGCACTCGATGTCGATCACTTCAAAAGTATCAATGATAATTTTGGCCATGATGTCGGCGATGAAGTGATCAAAACAGTTGCTAGCTTACTGAAAAGTAATATCCGCGATGTCGATACTGTCAGCCGGATTGGTGGCGATGAATTCGTGATTGTGGCCAGGGATCAGCACTCGGAAGATAGTCTGGTTAAAGTGGCAACCAAACTTTTAAGCGTGTTTAAAAAGCCTATGCATATTCACGGGCATGAGATTCCAGTGCGTCTAAGTATTGGCTTGACCCTGTTTGAACCTACTTCAGAAGTGGCATTGAAACAGCTATTCAAGCAAGCAGATATTGCGCTTTACCAGGCCAAACAAAAAGGCCGCAACACTTACAGCTTCTGGCAAAAATAGCGATTAGCGCCAATTCTTATTGATCATGTAAATGAGTTCGACCATAAGCAATCGCTTTAAAACACAGAGGGCATGTTAGCATTCTATTTTTATTGATATAAATGCAATTATGAGATTCAGGCAAATTATTTTTTTGCTGGTTAATGGTTTTTTATTCTTTTCATTGCCGATTCAAGCCTCCGAAGAAACGCTTTTCCACGAAACTGATGCTGCCCACAGTGACAGGTTGCTGAAGATTCCGGAACCTATGGTCTATGACCTGGTTCGCCCTCTTGGCGTAAAGAAAGGCGATATGGAAATCAATGCGCTGGTAGATATCAATCAGCAAACGAATGATGCCAGTTGGGCGCCCGAAATTGAGTACGGCCTCGCAGATGACCTGGCAATCGAGCTTGAGTTACCGTTTGAGAATGCCAGTCATGAACGATATAAAGTAGCTATCCAGAAAACGCTGGGGATAGACCACTATTCAGGCACGGCAAATGGCTGGCAGGCATTTATTGACCTGGACAAACACACCAAAACACTTTCCGGCGATGCGACCTATATTCATGCCATCAAATGGGCAGATCGCTGGTCTTCATTGAGCATGCTGGGGCTGCGAGTGAATGGTATCAACCGCAGCGCAAATATCGAATACCTGCTGAATAATACGGTTTTCTATGATGTTTCACCCCGGCTCACATTTGGTCTCGAGTTGAATCAGGAAGTAAGCACAGGCGGTTCTTGGCGATACCGGCTGACGCCACAATTACACTATGATATGAATCAGCAATATACCTTGCAGGCGGGTGTTGCGCACTCAACGATTAATGCTACCGGCAAAGCAGACAAGCTATGGAGCTTCAGGTTAATCAGAGTATTTTAGTGGCGTGACTGAAAAGAAATTTAGAGTACTGCACGAAATGCCGCTTTTTCAATAGCAATATTTGAAAAGTCAGATAGGGATATGGAATATGTTCTTTATTCGTCGTCAGATGTATGATTTATGCCAACAGGAATATATAGATTGTCACCATTATTATTAATTTAATTGTATGGAAGATGGTATTAATTTTTCTTATCATTCATAATCGTTAAAAACCTTAATAACAGTTTCTTCATGTGACGAAAGATGAATTGATGTAAGTGGTCACTCCTATTCGCCATGTGGAAATTCATTCAATATTCAATCATCCTTGTCATAAGCCTGGCGGCCACGTGCCAGGCAATAGCCGCGCCTCCTAACGCCATCACTGTCATCAGTGATGACAATTACCCCCCGTACTTATTCAAAGATGACCGTGGAAATACGGTCGGCATACTCGCCGATTACTGGAAACTGTGGGAGAAAAAAACCGGCATCAGTGTCACGTTAATTTCAACCCGCTGGGAAATGGCTCAACAGCAATTGCTGAGTGGTCATGCCGATGTCATCGAGATGATTTATCGCAACCCCGAGCGTGAGATGACTTATGCATTTTCAGCACCTTATGCAACCTTGCCGATAGGCATTTATGCCCATGAAAGTATGACCGGTTTAATCTCTGCGGACTCATTGGCCGGGTTTACCGTTGGCGTGCAAAAAGGCGATGCCTGCATTTATAAATTGAAAGAGGCCGGGGTTAAATCTTTCCGGGTATATAACTCTTATGACGAGATTATTCAGGCGACCCTAAAGCAACAAGTCATGATCACTTGCATGGATGATTATCCTGCCCGCTATTATTTATACAAGCTTGGTGCGGAGACCAGTATTCTGCGTGCATTTACCATTTATCAGGGCCAGTTTCACCGTGCGGTCAAAAAAGAAAATACACCGATACTGGCGCTAGTAGAACAGGGTGCTGCAAGCATCTCTGCAGATGAGATGGCAGCCATCGAATCCAAATGGAAAGGCCGTCATATACCGCGCAACGCTTATTCCAAGCAGGCAATTGTGGCCGTGGCACTGGTATTGGTGATCGCTGTCGTGTTGCTGCTGCTGATTTATACATTGCGCGTGGCAGTCAGACGCAAGACCGCAGAGATTCAAAGTAAAAGTGAAGAGATTGAAAACCAGCGCTTGCGGCTGACCCAGATTATTGATGCCACCAGGGCAGCTACCTGGGAGTGGAACTTGCAAACCAACGAGTGCCACTTTAATGCACGCTGGGCGGAAATTGTTGGCTATACCCTTGAAGAGTTGCAGCCACTCACGCTTGAAGTGGCTACGTCATTGATGCATCCGGATGATTTGCAAAACGCCATGCAATTGATTGATCGTCATCTAAATAATGAGATTGATTTTTATGAGTGCGATATCAGGATGCGCCATAAAGATGGCCACTGGATATGGGTTTCTGACCGCGGTAGCCTGATCTCACGCACACCAGCCGGTGAGCCGCTGGTGATGCACGGTACCCATTTTGATATTACTGAAAAGAAAGCGGCAGAAGAGGTTATCTGGCGTCAGGCAAACTATGACAGCCTGACACAATTACCTAACCGGCACTATTTCCAGCAGCGATTGGTAGAAGCGATTCAGGAAGCCACTGTGAAGCAACGCCGCTTAACTCTTTTGTTTCTCGATCTCGATCAATTTAAGGATATTAACGATACACTGGGTCACCATACTGGCGATGAATTACTGATTGAAGTTGGCCGCCGCATTCAACACAACCTGCCCGATTCTGCGACCGTCGCCCGTTTGGGCGGCGATGAGTTTGCCGTGATTGTGCCGGAGGAAACTGGCGATTTACAAACACTGTGTACCCAGCTGCTGCAGGATATTTCACATTCTTATATTCTGAGTGGCGAGCGCATATTCGTTACCGCAAGCATAGGCATCAGCCAGTTTCCGGACGATGCAGTGAATGCTGAGGAAATGATCAAGCATTCTGACCAGGCCATGTATGAAGCCAAAAGCCGCGGCCGGAACAATGTACGCTATTTCTCACTGGCAATCCGCGACGCACTAGCCCAGCGCACCTCGCTGGCCAGGGATTTACGCACTGCGGTTGAAAATAATGAGTTGCGTGATTATTACCAGCCAATTATTTGCATGCGCACCGGCAAAATCGTCAAAGCCGAGACATTGATGCGCTGGCAGCACCCTACACGCGGATTGATCAGCCCGACACTGTTTATTCCGGTCGCCGAAGAAACCGGCGAGATTAGCAGGATGGGTGACTGGATATTCAGGCAGGCTGCGCAAAATGCACTGAGATGGCAGTCACTGGCAGGCGACGAATTCGCCATTAGTGTCAACAAATCACCGATGCAGTTTATCGACCCCTCAACAATCAGTGACGATTGGATACAGCTTCTGCAAACCCTGGGTGTGGATGGTAAACGCATTGTTGTCGAAATCACTGAAGGGCTATTATTGGATCCTGATCCTATTGTAGAACAGCGCTTGCTACATTTCCGGGATAAGGGCATCCAGGTCGCGATTGACGATTTTGGTACCGGTTATTCATCGCTGTCTTACCTGAGCAAGTTTGATATTGATTACCTTAAAATCGACCAGTCGTTCACCTCTAACCTGAACGAAGGCAATGAAAGTTATGTGCTCTGCGAAGCGATTATAGTCATGGCTCATAAGCTTGGGCTGAAAGTGATTGCTGAAGGGGTGGAGACAGCCATGCAGCGTGACTTGCTGCATGATATCCATTGTGATTTCGCCCAGGGATTTTTCTATTCACCGCCGATTCCGGCAGAGGCCTTCGAGCAGTTGCTAAAAGCAGAAGCCGTTAATTCTAATTAAGCTTATTAAACCACCTAAGTTCAAAAAGGCGACTCAGGACAATTGTTATTGGGCGCTTGCGACAGCCTGCGGTAATGATCGCTAGGTAAAATAAGTTAAAAACTCATGCTTAATGATTCATGATTCTCTAGTATGCCGGATTGCTTACAATCACTTGAAGAAATCCACTGAAAAAGAATATGAAATTAATCGTAAAAAGCTTCATCATTACCGCAATGTCAATACAGGCATTGAGCGCATCTGCCAGTATTCTGGACTTGGGTGTCGCCGGAAAATTTAACTTGTTTGTGTTTGAAAATTTTAGCAGCAGTAATAGCGATGTTGAAGGTGCAGTAGCCGTTGGTGGCAACTTTAATGTTTCCAATTACGCGGTAAATGAGCTCAATAAGGCGGTTGCTGGCAATGCGTTGGTCGTCGCTAAAAATGTGACATTCAACAGTGGCAGCGTCAAGAACGGTAATATTGATACGGCCGGCGCTTCAAGCACTTCGAGCTTTGGCTTTACCGGGGCTTATACTAATAACAACCCTATCAATTTTGCCAATGAGCGCACCTACCTGCAAAATCTGTCAGTCAGTCTCGATGGCCTGGCCAATACCGGGTCTGCTACCTACGACTACTCTGGCATGCAATTAACCGCCAGCAATAGTACCGATGCACAGATTTTTGATATTGATGGCAGCTTTTTTAACTCCAGAAACAATACGACTTTTAGCGGTTTCTCCAACGGCCAAACCATCATCCTGAATATTTCCGGCACTAGCCTGAAATTTGATGGTGGCACGGGCACCGATTTTGGCAAATATGGTTTCAATGTCATTTATAACTTCTACCAGGCAACTGAATTAAATACCGGCTCTGGCGCGACAGGCAGCATACTTGCGCCGCTGGCAGATATTACCGGTGGCTACACTGCAATCAACGGTAACGTGATTGGCAAAAGCTGGAACACCAATACACAAGTCAATGTGAACGGTATGTTTAAAGCGACTGAAGTTGCAGGGCTGACGGTTATGCCCGTACCTGAGCCAGAGTCCTATGTGATGTTATTGGCAGGATTGGCTGTGGTTGGTATGTTCACGCGCAAGCGTGCTTCTAATAAATCCTGATAGCCATCAGCTGACGGACATAAAAAAGACTCAAGCTTTGCTTGAGTCTTTTTGTTTCTGGCGCCGTTTTAAAACTTGAGGCGCAGACCTGCACCTACGCTGTTGACATCACGGTAGGTGGTGGCGCTCGGGTATTTGTCACCTGAGAAGTGGTTGGTGGTGTAAGCCACATACGTATCAAAGCGTTTGTTGAACCGGTAGTCAGCCATCGCCGTCCAGGTGTCGATTTTGCCCTGCGAGTTAGTTGAAATTGTCGGTCCTTCAATGGCATCTGCCTTGGTTTCATAGAAACCGATAGAGGTTGTCAGGCCGGCCAGTGCAGGCACACGTTGCGCAAAGTCAAAATTGGCACCTAGGTAATAAACATGATTATCCTGTTTAAAACCTGGACGTAATGAGGAGGTGGCAACGCCGCCAAATACGGTTTGATCATATAGGTTGTGATAACTGATGCTAGGCGTTGATGATGGTTTTAACTGATACCACTCCATGCCGCCGATGATTTTCAGGTCTTTGGTGGGTGACCATCTGCCGGTCAGCAATGCGGCTTCAGTGTTAAGCAGGGCTACGGCAATGGTGTCATTCGCTAAAGGATTGCCAGGCGCCGCTGTGCCGGACCTTACCGAGTCGAAAAACTTATCATAGGCAAACTGGACGCCGAACGCACTGCTTTCGTAGCCTAGTTGCGTTGTAAAGCCGTTGCCGTGCGAGGTGCCTGCCGAGTTTCCGAACTGGTTGATCACTGCATAATTGATTTTGTCATGATCTTCCAACTCATACACGTTGGCGTATCTGATAGAGTTTTTCATACGCGAGTTTTCTGAGACACCACCGCCACCGCCAACCGTCCCACTTTCACCTAATGGTGAAAAACTGTCTGCTTTGCCGTTTGGGTCATAAGTGACTGTAATTTCAAAGAACGGGTTGTACTGGGTACCATAGGTCAGTTTACCCAATGAACCACCGTCTATCCCTGCCCAGGCTTGGCGGGTGAACAGTTCACCGTTCATGGATGAGTTGGTGCTGACGCTGGAGTTGGCATTAGTACCGGAGTTGTCTGCCAATGTTTGTGCAGCATCGTGCAGTTTCATATCCAGCGTATTAAAACCGGCTTCAAATTGATAGATGAATTTAAAGTCATGATCCCATGCCTGCAGTTTGGCGACTTCACCCTTAAAGCCCAAGCGTGAGCCTTGCCAGCCACCATTCACCCAGTTGGTTCTTGAAGTGGTTCTGGGTGTCTTTTTTGCACCCGCGTAAGGATAAAAGTTATTCGCTAATTCGTAGCTCTCGGGTAAAGAATGGTTGATATGGGTCAGGCCAATATCAACCAGGCCATATACCTGGAAATAAGAGGGATGATCACCGAGGTCAAAATTGATCCTGAACGGATTATCGTCATTCATAAAACGTGTCAGGAATGAAGGGGATTCTTGTGAAACTGTCGTAGGCTGGTCTGCGGGGCTTAGTGCCTCGGCGGCAAATGCCTGGTGTATGGCAAGTGGCAGTAATGCGAATGTGAAAAAATGCTTGATGGTCATCCATTATCCTTGAAAGCGATGTTGCGGGTTATTGCAAAGCAGCAATTCTCGGTTTTGTGTGTGAATGTTAGATGACAGCAGGCTTACATCAACCTGACTAGTTGAAGTGGGCGCTGCAAGGGAAAGAAAAAGCCGTGCTTTTCAAAAGCACGGCTTGTGTAAACAGCAGTGGATCAGCTAGAAATTATAGGCAAATTGCAGGCTTAAGATATCAGCGCTGCCTTCATATTTACCTGCGATCAACCCTCTTGTGGGACGCTGATCATCGTTAATGCGCGCATCTTTGATAAACAAATGTGTGTAGCCGATATCCAGTTTGGTCTGGGGAGTATATTGCCAGCTTGCGCCTAGAGAAAGCCAGATACGGTCATTGCCCGGGATGCGTGCGGTGCGGTGCTCATTATCAATCGCTTCATCATCATAAGCCAGGCCGGTGCGCAGTTTAACCGTGTCAGAGTAGAGGTAATTCAAGCCAACTGAGTAGCGCAATACGTTGTTCCAATGTTCGGTGATGGCGGGGCCTACTGTGGTATTGCTCCCATTTTCACGCACGATTTTCAGTTCTTTAAACTGGCTCCAGCGCGTCCAGGTGATATCAGTCAGCAATTCCCATTTATCGTTCAAATGGCTAAACGCACTAAAGGAGAATGTTTCCGGGAGTGTGAGGTCTGCGGAGATATCTGTGTTCAATGTAGATCCCGGAACGCCGTTCGCCTGGGTGAATGGGGAACGTACATCACCTTTTAAATGCTGTTCCACTTTAGAGCGGTAAGCTACCCCGAAACGGGTGTCAGGTGTGGCCTGGTAAATAGCGCCCAGATTGTAACCAAATCCCCAGTCATCACCCTTGTTTTTAACAGTGGTTGTGCCAAGCAGACCTAAATTCGCGGAGCTGGTCAGTTCAGCCTCTGCCCACATGGCTGAAATACCGAAGCCAAGCGACCATTGTTCATTTACTTTCCACGCCAGTGACGGGTTTATATTGATGGTTTTGAGCTCGGACTTCACTGCCTGGAAACGTCCAAGCCAGTTTCTGTCATATTCAGTTTTCAAGCCAAACGGTGTGCCCACCCCAATGCCGAATTTAAGTTGTTCGGTCAGGTCTTGTTTGTAGTAGATGTTGGGTAAAAAAGCCCAGCTACCAAAATCCCCGCCTTCATTGCCAGCGACTGAACTTCCTTGATTGTGAAAGTCGCCCGAGGTTTTAATCGTATGCAAGGCACCGACCAGCTGACTGCCCTGAATATAGGTCATCCCGGCCGGATTGAAATAGATAGTGCTGGCATCTTCAGCAACAGCTGCGGCGCCTGCGTAAGCATTGCCCATGCCGCTACCACTTTGTTCGGATAGGGCAAAGCCAGCTGCATGGCTTGTAAGTTGATGAGCCGATAATAAAATGCCAACCATCAATGGCGATGAAAAGCGTGACATGAAACCCCCTAAAGCTAGTATGTATTTTTAATTCTCAACAACAATATTATGTTTCTTGCTGAACGGCTTTGCGGAAACTGGCCGGAATACTTTCTGGAAACTCAGCCATGAATGCAGTGGTTTGGCTGGCAGAGAGTGCGGCACTAAATAAATAGCCTTGTACGTGATGGCAGAGCTTGTATTGCAGGTATTCAAACTGGATGGCGCTTTCTACGCCTTCGGCCACCACTTTCAGATTCAGGCTGACAGCCAGTGCCACCAGAGCATCTACAATCGCAATATCCACTTTGTCATGCGGGATGCCGCTGGTAAATTGTTTGTCAATTTTTAGAATATCTACTGGCAGCTGTTTCAGGTAATTCATTGACGAGTGGCCGATACCAAAGTCATCAATGGCAATGCCTATGCCTAATTGCTTGAGTGCATAGAGGATATGTTTGGCCGCTTCAATGTTACGCATCACCATTGATTCGGTGATTTCCAGATTAAGGGTGCGTGGCGCGATATGATAATGCTCCAGTGCGTGGCGGATAGTCCCTGACAAACTGTCATCATCCAATTGGCGGGATGAAATATTGACGTTCATGAACAGCTCTTTATCGAACATTTGTTGCCACATTGCCAGCTGTCTTAATGACTGGTGAATGACCCAGGCGCCAATGCTGATGATCAGTCCTGAGCCTTCAGCCAAATGTATGAACTGGTCTGGTGCCAGCAAGCCCCTGGTCGGGTGACGCCATCTGAGCAGTGCTTCAAAGCCTATGGTTTTCAGGTGCTGGGTATGAATGATGGGTTGATAGAACAGCTCCAGTTCCTGGTTTTGCAGGGAAAAATGCAGTTCCTCACGGAGTGTGCGCAGCTCGGAAGTATTGGTTTCATCTTCATCGCTGTAAAAACGGTAAGTATTACGGCCAGCGTCTTTGGCCTGGTAGAGCGCTATGTCAGCATTTTTCATCACTTCAGTTTTAGAGTCAAAACCAGGCCTTAAGGTGGCAACGCCTATACTTACGCCTATGTGAATTTCGTGGTCATCGACAATGAAGGGCGTCGAAATATTCTGGATAACCCGTTTACAGACTTGTTCTATGGTAGTGCGTTTAGGTGCATCAAGAATCACCGCAAACTCGTCACCGCCCAGCCTGAAAATGGCATCTTCCTGTGACATGTTGCCACGCAGCCTGTGAGCAACCTGTTGTAAAAGTTTGTCGCCTGTATTATGGCCAAAAGTATCATTGACGATTTTGAAACGGTCCAGATCCAGCAGCAGCAGGTAAATGTGTTTGCGCTCATCAATCGGGCTGGTGATTTTTTTGGTGATGATTTCTTCAAACGCATGGCGATTGAGCAGCAGGGTACCTTTATCGTAGTGCGCCAAAAACTGCAGTTTTTCTTCGATCTCCTTTCGGTGATCCAACTCTTTCTGCAATTGCGCATCGCGCTGGCTTATGCTTTCGAGCATATTGTTAATATCTTTGCCCAACAGGCCAATTTCATCATTGCTGTTGGTGTAGATGCGCTGCTCGTAATGATGATTTTGGGTAATGTTACTGACGAAGGTTTGCAGGTTGTGAATCGGCCCGACGATGTATCGATTCAAACGCCACATGACAAAATAACCGAATAGTGCAGCAGCAATCGCGGCAATGGTATTCGACCAGGCGAAGCCAATCAGCATATCGACAATCTGCTCTTGCTTGATAATGGCGCGTAACGTACCGACGGCTTTCTCATTGACGATAATAGGTGCAGTGAGCTCCATGTCGCCAAAAAAAGGATATAACCATTGCCAGGCGGAAGTGATAGGGGCATGCAACGGATGCAGGCTTTCCAGCGTTTGCTGCTGCTGGTTCAGGACCACGATGGTGCGGATGTTCTCGTTGTCTGACAGCGGTTCAAGCGTTTTTGCTGCTGAACTCAATTCATCAAACATGACTGCTGGGCCAATCGAGGTGGCAACCACATTCATTTGCACCAGAATGTTTTGAATCAAATGCGTGCGGAGGTCGTGGTAATGATTGCCCAGGGCGAATATGCTAAAAACCAACAGCATGCTCAACGTCATTGCCAGTTCGGTCAGCAGTAATTTCTCGGCAATTTTCAGGTTACGGAACAGTCTTAACATACACAATTAATCGTTAATAATATTAGTGGCCAGTTTCAACAGCCGTGCATCAAACATAATTCCCGCCTGTTTTGCCGGTTGTATCCGCAAATCAAACTGGTAACGCTTATCCTGGGCACTAATCACCACATGGCTATAATCGGCAAACTTATTTCCACTGTGCACGACCGTGAGCACCACGTCTTTTTGGATGGACTGTTGTAATTCAAGCGGCTTTTGAACAACAAAGTCTTGAATATACAGCAGATTGCAGCGTTTAACGTCAGCGATTGTTTTAAGAGGGAGCAAAGAGACCTGCAAGTTCTGTAACTTTTGCGATTGTAAAGTGCTTGATTGCAGGTAGCCGATATCCTCTTCGAAAGCGCATATATTATAAGCATCCTGCAATGTGCGATTGGGTGTCTGGCTAAGCAGGGCGAAGTTATAAATCAGCTCACTGGTGATTTCGCGCATGTCTTGCGGCGCAGAGGCCGCCCAGCTTACGCTGGCTGTTGCAAGGCTTAGTGTGAAAAGTAACCAGATGCGAAGAACACTTATGTGACGGGCAAGGGAATTGCCAATGCGGACGTTTACCCGGCTGCTTGCTTCCAATTCTTCGAGGCGGGATTCAACGCTGGGAGTCAGTGAAATCACAAGGTTCAATGGTTGCGTCTTCCTGCAAAGGGTTGGTTTCATTTCCAGGCTGAACTCCCATGTGATGTTATCGGCGAGAGCTATTGACCATACACTTAAGAAAACATGCAGACAATCAGCACTTAATAGGAAACATCATACCTTGTAGCACAAAATCTACAATCCAAAAAACTGATAAATTCTGTATGCATTTGATAAGCAACTTATTGAATACTGGCTAAAAGCCGGGGAATGGATGTTGATGTAAGGGATACCGAAGTCAGTATTGACTGCGGGCGGTTTGCAGAACGGTTGCGGGTTTTAGGTCAAAGGCTACGCAGATGCGCTGTGCGTCTGCATTGAATGGAATGGTCCTGTGAAACAGGGAAGAAGGAAACAGCACAATATCGCCCACCCTGGGCTTGATGAAATTGGTCGGGAAATTGTCGTGTAGTTTCGGGTAACCGTCCCCATGCGTGCCATATTCAAAAGCGCCTTCTTTGGGATCGTCTGTTTCGGGCATCGCAAGGTAAACTGCGCCACTTATCCAGCCAATTTCGTGGATATGCGCATCCAGGTGACCGCCTTTTTGCATGCTGACATACCACGAGCTGGTAAATTCCAGTGTCTCGGGGAAATGCGTGATGAGGGCGCAGTCAGCTTTTTGAAATTGTTGCTGATAGTGACTAAATTCGCGTTTAACCAGATCACCTAAAGTCCGAAAGGCCGGTTCCGGGCGTTTGAAAAGATTGCCCGCTGATTGCTTGCCATTGGTTAAACGAGCTTGTTTGCGTTCGGCGATATCAGTCTGTGCAATATTGTCCAGCAGTTCTGCCAGCAACCGGCTGCCAGGCGCCAGTTCTGGAATTGAACGGTGGTAGACAAATTCAAACCCATCAGGACAAAACTGGTAAGGGTCTGCTTCGCCATGATTAATGCTGTAGTGCGTGGACAAAGTAGCAATAAATGGGGCAGTGTGCGGCCCTTGCTGAATGACTTCATTACGCAACTGTTTAAATGCATCAAATTTTTCTGCCCGGTACAGGCAATACATCACACGGGATTGCCAGTCATCGAGGCGGGAGCGCTCAAAGTAAGGAATCGCTTCCTCAAAACGCTTGGCCAGATAAAGAAATTCACCCATATTGTAATTGGCGCCGGCATGGTCAGGATTGCGCTGCAAAGCTTGTTGGTAATATTGCACCGCCTTGCCCATGTCGCCTTGGTCACGCCAGGTTTCCCCGAGATTGTTATAGGCATCCGTGTAATTGGGGAATAGTGCAATAGCACGCTCGTAACTGCCTACCGCTTCTTTTAACTGGCCCTTGTCACGCTGAGCGGTTGCCAGGTTGAAATGTCCGCGCGCATCCTGTGGTTGAATACGCAAGCCGGCTTGATAACAGCTAATCGCTTCATCGAGGCGGCCTTGCTTCTGTAACAAGGTGCCTAGATTGCCGTGCGCCTCAAAAAAAGATGGGTTGAGCGAAATGGCTTTGCGATAGGCTTGTTTTGCCTCTGTCGGTTGATCAAGCTGGGTTAAGACAATGGCATAGTTAAACCAAAGCTCAACGTGATTGGGCTGCAGTTTGAGCGCGTGCGCATATGCCTGTTTAGCCTCTGCATATTGCTGGCTCTGATCCAATGCCAATGCGAGCAGATGGTGCAATACAAACTCACGTGGATATTGTGCAGCCAACTGCCTGGCGCGATTTGCTACTTGGGCAAACTGGCTGGCATTCAGCTGTTGTATCAGCGCATTTATTTCCTGGGGAAGCGAAAGTGCCATTATGCAAAATTCCTAAAATAGTTACAATTTTGTAACATATTTTACAATTCTGCAATCTTTTAGCTAGCTAAAATTACCAATCCGAATGGCTGGTGTATAAAAAATAGATCTGAAAGAATCTAGGGGGTGGTGGCGTTTATTTGCGCATGATTCGATAGCTGTTTTAACAAGCGCACCGCAATTTTCGGTTCTTCCTGTAACAGATCTTCAATGGACTCGGCATAAATCTCAATTATTGACGCTTGTTCGGAAACAACAACGGCGCTGGCAGTTACCGGCTGGGCAGAAAACAAGGCAATGTCGCCAAAAAAATCACCATATTGCAAAATGCGGATGGTTTTTTCCGAATTATCCGCTTGGCGTTGAACCAGGTGCAGCGTACCCTCAACCACCATATAGTAATGATGATTTGTTTCACCCTGGTTAAACACGCAACTGCCTTGTGAGTAAGTTTTACCGTATTTATGCATTAATGTTTGCAGGTAATGTTGTTGATTAGGATGGTCATCAAATAACCCTTTCAGCAGCAGCACATCTTTTTGCCTGAGCGTTACCATCAGCTCGAAACCGATCAGGAAAATAGCAAAGTTCAGGTAAAGCCAGCTGATGGACACAAACATGGCTTTCATGCTGCCAAAAACAGCACCGAAGTTCTTGTTAACACTAAGAAATAAACCGAATGCTGGCCGCATGAGCAACCATAATCCGGCAGTCAAGAATGCTGATATCAGCAAGTGGCGCCATTGGACATGTAACGGGCAGAATGTCCGGTAAAACCCGGCAATCAACACCGTGGTCAATAATAAGGAAAGCATGCCACCAACAAAGTTGATGAATGCAGAAGGTAAATGCACCGCAAGAAACACAATGACCGACTCCAGCACAAACCCAGCTGCCGTAAACAGGAAAAAAACCAGCAATACGCCCAATACAGCCAGTACATCACGGATTTTTTTGTTCCAGAACGACGGTACATCATGCCGGCTGGCAATCAGGTAAAAGCTGGAGCGCATATTGGCCGCCAGCGGCGTGATGGTCCATAGCAGAATAAAGAAACCGACTGCGCCCCATGCTGCTTTGGTCTGCGTGTTGTTATAGACTTCAATCATGATGCGCTGGCTGAATTCCGGTAACAAATTGCTGGTGAGTATGGCCAGTTTAACAATCGCATAATCAGATGAGTACACCATATGGCTGATTAAAAAGAAGATAAGAATAATCAGTGGTATCAGTGCAAACAGTGCATAGAACGATAGTGCGGCCGAAAGGCCCATCAATCTATGTTTACTCACTCCTTGCAAGGTGGTTTTGATGACGAATAGTGGAGTGGAGTAAATGTAAGGTAAAAAATATTGCTTAAGTGCCAGCCACTGACTTTTGGCACGTTTTGCAATGGCTTTAAACATTAATTGGGTCCGTTAGATCAGTAGTTATAAAGGCGTCAGTGATTTGAACTGCTCGGTCGCAGCCAGCAATGCCTGGCAAGTGCCGGTCTCCATGGCGGAGTGGCCGGCATCAGGCACCATTACGAGTTTCGCCTGCGGCATGACATGGGAAAGCTCCCAGGCCGTTTGCGGTGGGCACACCATGTCGTAGCGGCCTTGTACGATAATGGTTGGTATATTTTGCAATGTCTTGGCTGCCGATTGAAGTAATTGATCGCCATCAACAAAACATAAATGCCGGATATAGTGAATCTGTACGCGTGCGCGTGCCAACTCGACTGCACCATCTACAGACTGATTACCCTGACTAGGACTATCTTTAATTGAATCAGTTTGTTCTGAACTGTCTGCAATGGAGGTCCCAGATGTTGGACTGTGTTGTTTCGGAATTTCCTGTTTAGGGACCAGACTCATAATGCTGGCTTCAAAAGCATTCCAGCGAATTGCTGCTGGTATGCTAATGGAGGTATCAGTGTGAAATACCAGACCTGCGTAGTATTCCAGGATATTTTCCTGCTGGTCTCTAGGGACATCTTGCAACAGGGTTTGCCAGGCTTCAGGGAAAAATAGCGCAACATTGCCCAGAAACCATTCGATTTCCTTTGGTCTGCTTAAAAATATACCTCTCAGCGCCAGGCTGATAATATTTTCAGCGTGCTTGATAGCATAAGCCAGCGCCAGTGTGCTTCCCCATGAACCGCCAAATACATGCCATTGCCTGATATTCAAGTGATTGCGAATGATTTCAATATCAGCAACCAGTGCCTGGGTGGTATTTTCTGCGGTTTCGCCAGCAGGCTGGCTGCGGCCACAACCGCGTTGATCAAATAAGATGATGCGGTAATAAGCCGGGTCAAAAAATCGCCGATGTGCCGGGTTACATCCGCTGCCTGGCCCACCATGCAAAAAAATAACCGGGACGCCGTCCGGGTTGCCGCATTGCTCAACGTAAACAGAATGTATATCGCTAACTTTTAAAAGCTCATGGTAGAAAGGGGTGCATTCCGGATAAAGACTTAAAAGATTCATCTTGCTTGGTTTTCTCAACTGTTTAATTAACTATATGATTTATTGAATATTTTTTCACAGAGATTTTAGTTGGAAAAAATAACAAAATCAAAGCTGAAAAAAGTGTAACCAATTTGTAACTAAAGTGTTGCAATTGAAAACAAATTGTTCTATATTGCAATCCTCACATGCGGCAAAGTGTGAATTTCTACAGTAAGTCGGGAATTTTTCCCTAGCCGAGAATGTGTAAAGTATGCGAACAATTTAGTATGCCAATCCTAGTGGATGCAAGTTGAGCGTGTACCTATATTAAACCCTTAGTTTCAACTTTGGAGATCAATATGCAAGTTAACAAAATCAAACTGGCTTTGGGCCTGGTAGCAGCATTGCCAATGGTCGCATTTGCCGCTGCAGACCAAGAAGCTGCAATGAAAGATTCAAACAACTGGACACATCCACGCGGTAACTATTCTAATCAAGGTTACAGCAACCTGTCACAAGTTAACAAAGGTAACGTAAAAAACCTGAAAGCAGCTTGGACATTTGCAACTGGTGTAAACCGTGGTCACGAAGGTTCACCAGTAGTTGTTGGTAACATGATGTATGTTCACACAGCTTTCCCAAACAACGTATACGCTCTGGATTTGAACGATAACCAAAAAATCGTTTGGTCCTATTTCCCAAAACAAGACCCAAGCGTTCAAGCAGTTTTGTGCTGTGACAACGTTTCTCGCGGTCTGGGCTACGGCGACGGTAAAATCTTCCTGCAACAAAACGACGGCGTTTTGATCGCTTTGGATGCAAAAACAGGTGCTAAAGTTTGGGATGTTAAAAACACCGATCCAAAAGTAGGTGCTACTAACACTAACGCTCCACACGTTTACAAAGACAAAGTATTGACCGGTTGTTCAGGTGCTGAATTCGGCGTACGTTGCTTTATCGCTGCATACAACATCAAAGACGGTTCTTTGGCATGGAAAGCTTACTCATCAGGTCCTGACGCTGAGTCATTGATCGGTGCTGACTTCAACAAAGAAAACCCACAATACAGCGCTCTGTCTGTATACCAAGATGTTAACGGTGGTAACAAAGAAGGCGGTTCTTTCAAAAAACTTCCTAACGACCAACTGAAAACAGGCGAAAAAGAACTGGGTACACGTACTTGGTTGAAACCACAGGCTGTTAAAGACGGCTGGCAACATGGTGGTGGTTCAGTATGGGGCTGGTGGCCATATGATCCAAAAACAAACCTGGTTTACTACGGTACTGGTAACCCTTCAGTTTGGAACCCAGATGTACGTCCAGGCGATAACAAATGGTCTATGACAATTTTTGCTCGTGATTTAGACACTGGTGTGGCTAAATGGGGTATGCAAATGACTCCACACGATGAGTGGGACTACGATGGTATTAACGAAGTAATCCTGTTCGACAAAGGTGGCAAAACATACGCATGGCACCATGACCGTAACGGTTTCATCTACACATGGCAAGCTGGTAACGGTACATTGGTTGCTGCTGAAAAAGTTCACCCATTCGTGAACTGGGCTACTGATGTTGACCTGAAAACAGGCGTACCAAGCAAATTGGCTACTGCTTCTACTCACCAAGACTACAACGCTAAGGGTGTTTGCCCAGCTGCTTTAGGTACTAAAGACCAACAGCCAGCTGCTTACTCTCCAAAAACAGGCTTGATGTACACACCATTGAACCACGTGTGTATGACATACGAGCCAGTTGAGTCTAAATATGTTGCAGGTCAACCATGGGTTGGTGCTACATTGACTATGTTTGCTGGTCCTGACGGCGTAATGGGTGGCTTCGGCGCTTATGATCCAATGACCAACAAAAAAGTTTGGTACAACAAAGAGAAGTTCTCTGCTTGGGGCGGTGCTCTGACTACATCTACAAATATCGTGTTCTACGGTACTTTGGATCGTTGGTTCAAAGCTGTTGATGCTCAAAATGGTAAAGAACTGTGGAAATTCCAAGTAGGTTCAGGTGTAATCGGTAACGCATTCACCTACGGTCATAAAGGTAAACAATACGTTGGCGTACTGTCCGGTATCGGCGGTTGGGCTGGTGTTGCGATGAACCTTGGTATGACTAACGACACCGACGCACTGGGTGCTGCTGGTGGCTACAAAGAGTTGACAAAATACAACGCTGCTCCTGGTGGCGGTGCATTGAATGTATTCTCACTGTAATTTGAAATTTATTTCAAGTTAACTTAAGAAATACGTTGACTCCTTAAACACCCTGCTTCGGCAGGGTGTTTTTTTTCATGAAATTCATGATTAGTAATAACAAAAGAAATTAAAGTAAGTTTTGGCTACAAATAGAAACTTATTCAAGATAAGATGATGCCTCTTGTCGTACGTTAGCAGAACTTTTGAGCTCAAAAAATACTCCAAAGGCGACAGGTGAAATTACAACAAGGATGAAATCAAGATGAAAATGACATGGAAGTTATTGGGTGCGATTGGATTGTTATGGGCAACACAGGCAACAGTATTAGCTGAGGAAATAGAGATTCCTTCTATCAACCCTGATGAAGGACGTATCGGAGAAGTGCGCCGGGTAGCAGATGAATCAGAGTTTAAGGTGTGTTCTGATCCTGACAATATGCCTTACTCCAATATCAAGTTGGAAGGCTTTGAAGACAAAATTGCAAAAGTGTTGGCGGACGATCTCGGTAAAAAGCTGACTTTCCAGTATGCCTATAACCGTCAGGGTTTTTTGCGAAATACGATTAATGCAATGCGATGTGATGTCATTATCGGTATGACTTCAGATTTTGATGGCCTGCGCACATCCAAACCTTATTACCGTTCCGGCCATGTCTTCGTATGGCGTAAAAACAGCAACTACGATATCACCAACTGGGATTCCCCGGATCTTAAAAAAGGCATAATTGGTATTGTTGGCCAAAGTCCTGCGACTATTCCTTTAAATGATCACAACTTGATGACCAATGCACGTCCATATCGTTTGCAGCGCGATTTGAACCTGCCAACCAGCTTTATGATTGATGATTTGGTAGCAGGCAAAATTGATGTGGCCATTATGTGGGGCCCGATTGCTGGTTATTATGCAAAGCAATCTAAAGAGCCTTTGGAAATCCGCATGATTCCTGAGTACAACAAAGTTAATTTAAAAGGTAAGGAATACTGGAATATCTCTGTTGCTGTCAGAATGAAAGACAAGGACCGCATCAAGATGATCAATGAATCGCTTGAGCGTAACAAGGATAAGATTGATGCAATCCTGAAAGATTATGGGATTCCAACCGTACCGGTAGTTGAAGGTGACAGTGTGTACAAAAAATAACACTGAATTGAAAAAATATTATAAACAGGCCTCGATTAATGACAATGGAAAAAAAACCCAGTAAAATCGACCACTTGTTTTGAAATGGCCACGTGAAAGATTCTGAATATAATTCGGAAATATTCGTCAACCGTTTCTGAAACGATTCGTTAAATGAGCATGCGTTAATTATTTGGTTATCTAATTAACGCCGCTCATTTTGTTTAGGATTAGGAGACAACATGTTAGGCAACAAAATTAAATCAGCTGTAATGATTTCTCTGTTGGCATTTGCAACAGGCGCCGTGGCTGATATAACTTTTTCGGCTACTCAAGACGGATCTACCATCAATATTGATAAAGCCATGTTTGATACCGATGCAGCCAAAGAGTTTTTGGCGACAGGTAAAAACCCATATATCGGCAACGAAGCTGCCATTAAAGCGGGTAAAAAGAAATTTAACCTGTATTCATGTGTAGCCTGTCACGGTGGTAAAGGTGAAGGCGCAGTTGGTCCTGGTTTGATCGGTGCTAACTTCCGTTACGCTAAAGATGCTACTAACAAAGGCATGTTTGAAACCATCTGGCACGGTACTAATGGTGGTATGGGCGCTAAAGGCTATGGCCTGATGGCTCCAGATGATGGCTTGAAACCAGATGAAGTGCTGCAAGTGATTGCTTTCATCCGTAGCAACAGCGTTGTTAAAGCTACTGGTAACGAATAATAATTAATACCAACTTAAAACGGTCACCTTGGTGACCGTTTTTTGTTTTTATGGCACAATGATTCAGTCGGTTTTATCTATAATTAAAACAATAAAAAACTGTTTAATTTCAAAGAATATCTAAGTAAACATATGGGGGCAATCATGAGAAGTTTGTTGTTAACGTCAGTTCTTGCTACGTTATTGGTGGCATGTAGTAATGGTGGTCAATCCGGTGCCGGATCAGAGGCAGCCACAGAGGATATCAAGGCAATCAAATTTGAGGCTACCCAGGATGGACAACCGTTGCAAATCGATGCAAAAATGTTCGATACACCAGCCGCAAAAGAATTTTTAAGCACAGGCAAAAATCCATATATCGGCAAAGAAGATGCAATCAAGGAAGGCAAAAAGAAATTTAACTTGTTTTCCTGCGTAGCTTGTCATGGTGGTCATGGCGAAGGTGCGGTTGGGCCTGGCCTGATTGGTGAAAACTTCCGGTATGCCAAAAATGCCACCAACAAAGGCATGTTTGAGACTATATGGCATGGTACAAATGGCGGTATGGGTGCAAAAGGTTTTGGTCTGATGGCACCAGATGATGGTTTGAAGCCAGATGACGTATTGAAAGTGATCGCTTTTATTCGTAGCCATGCCAAAATCACAGGTAACGAATAGCGGTATAATGTAGTTGTTGTGCGCGCTTGGCAGTACGGCAGGCGCGCTTTTTTATTGAAGGATATAGTGTGACGGATGAAAATAATTTGCACCATGTCATCATCGTAGGTGGTGGCGCAGGTGGACTGGAGTTAGCAACCAAGCTGGGAGATTCCCTTGGAAAAAAGAACAAGGCTCTCATCACGCTGATTGATAGCACCAGAACACATGTATGGAAACCGTTATTACATGAAATCGCAGCCGGTAGCATGGATCCAGACCGTCATGAGCTGGATTACCTTGCACAAGCGCATTGGCATCACTTCAAGTTCCGCCTGGGGCGTATGGATGGCTTAAATCGCGCTACGCGTGAAGTGAGCCTGGCGCCATTTATGGACGAAGATGGCAATGAAGTCATTGCACGGCGTACGTTTAAATATGACACCCTGATTATTGCCGTTGGTAGTACGACTAACGACTTTGGCATCAACGGAGCACGAGAATATTCACTGGCATTAGACACTCACTCCCAGGCACAACGGTTCCACCGTTACCTGCACAACGCATTATTACGGGCACAGACGCAATCTGAAGCATTGAAACCGGGTCAGCTGGAAGTCGCCATTGTAGGCGCGGGTGCCACCGGTGTTGAACTGGCTGCTGAGCTGCATAACACCACACGTGAATTAACTGCCTACGGATTGGACAAGATTGACCCGGATCGTGATGTCAAAATTTCACTGATTGAAGCCAGCGACCGCATTTTGCCGGCGTTACCGAATAAGCTTTCTTACGCTGTAGATGTTGAGTTGCGTAAACTGCGTGTGAACGTCTTTACTGGTGAGCGCGTGACTGAAGTGTCTCCTAAAGGGATTACCACACATAGTGGTCGTTTTATCCCTGCGGAACTGGTCGTGTGGGCAGCGGGTATTAAGGCACCGGATTTCCTAAAGGATATTGATGGCCTGGAGACGAATAGAATTAATCAACTAGTCGTTAACCAGCACCTGCAAACCACGCGGGACGAAAATATTTTTGCTTTTGGTGATTGTGCCGCATGTCCATGGCTGGGCCACGATACGACGGTGCCGCCACGTGCGCAAGCTGCGCATCAGGAAGCATCATTACTGGTGAAAACAGTGAAAGCACGCGTGGCAGGCAAAGAAACGCTGCCAGAGTTTCATTACCGCGATTATGGCTCACTGGTTAACCTGGGTAAATACTCTACTGTCGGTAGCTTGATGGGTGCTGTGGCTGGCGGCAGCATGTATATTCAGGGCTTATTTGCCCGTGTGATGTACCGTAGCCTGTATAAAATGCATTTGATGGCATTGCATGGCGTCTTGGCGGTGATTGTGCATAGCATCGGTCGCCTGATATCCAGACGTACCGAACCACATGTGAAACTGCACTAATCACTCAGCATGTCAAAAAATAAAAGGGCGCTGCAAGCGCCCTTTTTGTTTAGCCCCAAAGTGTTTAGGTTTACTTAACGTTGAATATGTTTACGGTAGACGAATGTAATCAACGACATACTGACAATAATAAACACACCAAAGATTGCCACAATGGTATTGATTTCAAACTTTGCACCCACCATCCAGGTATAGGCACCCAGTAACAGTAGTATGCCTATGTTTTCGTTAAAGTTTTGCACAGCGATCGAGTGCCCGGCACCAAGCAAATGATGGCCACGATGCTGAAGCAGAGAGTTCAGCGGCACTAAAAAATAGCCTGATAACACGCCAATCACAAACAGTAAAACAGCAGCTACAATCGGGTTGGTAATGAGTACCATACTGATCACCAGGATGCCCATATAAATGCCTGCTGGTAATACCTTAACGGCATTCTCCAGCTGGACATAGCGCGAGGCGATGACTGAACCAGCGGCAATGCCTACAGCCAGAATCGCAATCAGGTAAGTCGCTTCCTGCTGTGTAAAGCCGAGCTTTACGTCTGCCCATTTCAGCACCACAAACTGCAAAGTCGCCCCTGCGCCCCAGAACAGTGTGGTTACCGCTAGGGAAACCTGGCCTTGCGGGTCTTTCCACAAGGTAATAAATGCATGCCAAAAGTCCTTTAACAAATACTTGAGGGTTTTTTGCTCTACCTTGTGGTCGATAGGTACTTTAGGGATGAAATAGTTAAACGCTGCCGCCAGTAGATAAAGCAGCGTAATAAACGCAATACCCACATAAGGGCTGGTCGCGGCAGCAATTGTAGATCCAAACACTGGTCCCAAAATAATGGCGGTCACTGTCGTGCCTTCCATCCACGCATTGGCTTTGATCAGTAGATGCGAAGGCAGCATTTCAGTCAGGATGCCGTATTTAGCCGGGGAGTACGCCGCAGCACCAATACCCACCACCGCATAGGCGTATAGTGGCGGTACACCAGCGAGCGCCAGCAAACACCCTGCGAACTTGAGGCCATTGCTCAAAAACATGACCCGGCCTTTGGGTAACGCGTCAGCAAATGGGCCAACAAATGGCGCCAGCAGGATATAGGAGATGACGAAAAACTCGCGCAACAAAGGCTCGTGCCAAGTCGGAGCATTCAGTTGCGCGAGCAGGGCAATGGCTGCAAACAGGAGTGCATTATCGGCAATTGCCGATAAAAACTGGGCAATCAGTAGGGTATAAAAGCCTTTGACCATGGCAGCAGGGCAGACGAATGTCTACAACACCTCTGCCGCAAAATCAGCCAGGCGCGAACGCTCGCCACGAATCAGGGTGATGTGGCCGTTATGTTGCCAGTTCTTGAAGCGGTCAACCACATAAGTAAGGCCAGAGCTACCTTCTGTTAAATAAGGTGTATCAATTTGCGCAATATTGCCCAAACAGACCACTTTGGTGCCTGGGCCTGCGCGCGTGATGAGCGTTTTCATCTGTTTCGGCGTCAGGTTTTGCGCTTCATCAATGATCAGGAATTTATTCAGGAAAGTGCGGCCACGCATAAAGTTGAGCGACTTGATCTTGATTCTCGTACGGATCAAATCCTGTGTTGCAGCACGGCCCCATTCGCCGACATCTTCATCAGTCTTGTTCAGCACATCCAGGTTATCTTCCAGTGCGCCCATCCAAGGCGCCATTTTTTCTTCTTCAGTGCCTGGTAAAAAGCCGATATCTTCACCCACCGGTACGGTAACACGGGTCATGATGATTTCAGAATAGCGTTTTTTATCAAGGGTTTGCGTCAGGGCGGCCGCCAGGGTCAATAATGTTTTACCAGTACCTGCCTGGCCGAGCAAGGTCACGAAATCAATGTCAGGATCCATCAACAGATTTAAAGCAAAGTTCTGTTCGCGATTACGCGCAGTAATGCCCCATACATTGTGCTTGGGGTTTGCATGGTCATGCACCACTTCCAGCACCGCAGAATTATCTTCAAGTTTGCGCACTATCGCATGAAAAGGTTTGTTGTATTCATAAAACACAAATTCATTGATCAGGAGCGATTTCACAACCGGTCCGCTGATTTTGTAAAACATCCGGCCTGCTTCCTGCCAGGAATGCATGTCTTTGCTATGTTCCTCCCAGAAGTTTTCCGGTAGCTCCCGCAAGCCGGTATACAGCATATCGCTGTCTTCCAGCACTTTGTCGTTGAAGTAGTCTTCAGAAGGCACACCCATGGCGCGTGCCTTGATGCGGATATTAATATCCTTGCTGACCAGGATGACGTTACGGTCAGGCGTTTGTTTTTTGAGCGCTAGAACAACACTGATAATCTGGTTGTCTGCTTTACTCCCTGCCAATCCTGGCAAATCTGTAGGCACATGCTCCGTCTGGAAAAACAGTTTTCCCGGCAGGTGGCGATTACCCTTGATTGCTAGCGAACAGCCAGCTTCCAAGTTATCAGTATCGGCACTACCCATGATTTCTTCCAGGAAACGGCTGGCTTGGCGAGCATTTCTGGCAACTTCCGTAAGACCTTTTTTGCCATTATCCAACTCTTCCAAGGTCACCATCGGTAAGTACACATCGTGTTCTTCGAACCTGAACAGCGATGAAGGATCGTGCATCAGTACATTGGTATCCAGAACGAACAGCTTAGTTTGTGGAGCACGTGCCATAGAAAATCACTTTATGAGTGGAAAGATTGGATACAGGCCAGCACTTCTGCGGCATGGCCATCGACCTTGACACCACACCATTCGCGGACAATGGTGCCTTTTAGATCAATTAAAAACGTACTACGCTCAATACCACGTACCTGCTTGCCGTACATGTTTTTCATTTTAATCACATCAAACGCCTGACAGGCAAGCTCTTCGCTATCGGAGATTAACTCAAACGGAAACAGGTACTTGGCTTTGAAGTTTTCGTGAGATTTAAGCGTATCCCGTGAAATTCCGAAAATCACGGCATTTGCGGCTGTGAACTCAGCATGCATATCTCGAAACTGGATGCCTTGAGTGGTACAGCCAGGCGTCGCATCTTTGGGATAAAAATACAAAACAATGTATTTCCCCAAATAGTCGCTGACTTTGAATTGAAGGCCGGAGGTGGCTGGCAAGGATAACGCGGGAGCAGGTGAATTCAACATAATATTCATGGCAAATGCTTAACCACATTGTTGATAAAAAACCGAAATTAAGCAAGCAGAAAAAGAAAATTAGTCGCTAACGCAATCAAGCTTTTGTGTGGGCCAGGTTATTGAGGTAATGAAATAGTGATGCGGGTGCCATTGCCGGCCTGGCTGTCAAACTGCATGGCGCCGCCTAACTCTTCGCAGACTTTGAATGCAAACGGAATACCCAGGCCGGTACCAAAGCGTTTGGTGGTTGGTCCAGGTGTGATGGCATGCGGATCTGGCTTAAACGGCATTCCGGGGCCCTGATCTATGATGACGAGCGTCAACGTATTATCCAAAAGTACACACTGAATATGAATCTCAGAGCCTTTCGGAGAGGCTTCAGAAGCGTTGAGCAATAAGTTATAGAGCATTTGTTCCAGCAGGTGCTCATCAGTCAATATCAGGCGTTTTATATTGGCACTGTCTTCAATGATTTTGATGTTTTTTTCATTAAGCTTGGGCTGCAGCGTCATGATCGCGCCTTGCACAATTGACGACAGCATCAGCTGATTCAGCATCGGTTTAATCGGGTGCAAATATGAAAGCAGGCTGCCAGTCCATCTTTCCAGGCGGTCTACAGTGTGGATGATCCCCTGCACAGATTCCTGGGTATCGCGGTCCGGCGCATCAATCACCTGGGCTGTTGCGCGAATACTGGCGAGCGGATTGCGGATGTTATGTGCCAGCATCGGCACCAGCAGGCCGAGTGCCGCCTGTTTTTCACTTTTAACGAGGGCATCACGGCTTAAGGCCAGATCCTCGGCCATTTTATTAATCTCTTTAGATAGCACCGCCAGCTCTTCTGCACCTGCTTCAGGCACCTGGTGGCTCAGGTTGCCAGCACTGATCGCATTGGTAGCAATCATGATGTCATTGATTGGTTTGACGATGGACCGCTTTAAAATGCGCCTAGAATAAATAATCAGTACACATGCAAGCAATAGTGGCAATGACAACACTGCAATTGAGCTGCTTCTGGCATCTTCCAGGCGATTTTTGATCTCGCTTTGCTTGATCATCAGCAGGTGCTCAGCGCGTTTGGATACTTCTTCGTAATGCGTAAAAATACCGGTTTCAATATCCTGGTAAATAGACTTCTGCGCCTGTTTGTTCGGGTTGTTCTGATAGCGGTAGAACAAGGTCGGTGCTTCATTCACCAGCTTGCGGTATTTACTTTCAATTTCGCTAAGCGCAGTTCTTTCTTGTTCATCAATCGCAATCTTTTGCAAGCGCTCCAGGTGCAACAAAATGGATGCCGTATAGTGGTTATATTCGTTGAGCGCATTTTCTTCCTGCAGAAAAAAAGCATCGAATAACTCCTTTACCTGGCGATATAAATCGCCCCTGACCAGATAAATTTCCTGGATAACGATATTGATACGCTGGGATTGTTTGGAGGCTTTATCCCACAGATAAATGCCGTAGCCTCCGCTGGCCACCGCCAGAATAATCAGGGCAATAAAGTACAGGTCATGAAACAACAATAAGTGTCGAAGAGACTTGCCATACGCCCGTTGCGTAAAAGCTTTTTTAAATTTTCCTTGGGAAAGTGCCATGTTAGCTGGACAATCTGAAGCTGACAGTCACTACAATATTGCTGATTTTACCGCGCAGAATCTCGTTAAAATGCGGTTTTAACTGCGATTTCTGTGCGGCTGCCAGTGCCGCCTCATCAATCGCTTTATTGCCACTGGACTCAAGCACTTCGATGCCTGTGATGTTGCCATGGTCATCAATGTTAATGCTCAGTTTGACATCACCTTCAATGCCCCTGTCTTGCGCAATTCTGGGGTAGCGCTGGTTTTTCTTTAGCTCCCTGTGTGCTGCGTTTCTAAACGCATTGCGCGCAGCTTCAATATCACCTTCACTAGGCCCCGTCGCTTTTGGGGGCTCCGGGGGTGGTGCAGGCGGTGCTGGCGGCGGCACAACTTCAGCTTTACTCTCGCTAGCGGTTGGTTTCGCCGTAATCACTGAAGGCGCCGGCGTTTCTGCAACTGTCCGGGTAGGTTCTACCGGTGGTTCCGGCAGAGGCGATGCCTTTTGCGGCAGGGTTGGTTTTTGTTCCGCAGGCTTAGGCTCTACCGGCTTAGGTGGTGGTTTTACCGGTTCAGGCTTGGGTGGTTCAGGTGTAGGTGGCGTTGGTTCAGGTTCGGCTGGAGGCGAAACCGCTGCTGGTGGCATCTCTTTCACGAGCTCGATTTGAATTTCCTGTTTCTGGACCGGGGGCTTTTCGTAAGTAGGTTTAGGAATATAAAGCATGATCAATGCATGTACCAGCAGCGAGCCAATCAGGCACCACTCCAATACATGTTTGAACTGTGTTTTTGATTCTTGTAGAACGGCTTGCACGCCTAAACCCTAACCTTAAAGCCCCATACGACCCGACACTATAAGCTATTTTTTAGCATTCCTGCCAGTGCCTGAAGGTTTGTTATCTAGCACACGCCATGGAAAGGTTGTACTTCTACCAAAGTCCCAGCTTCCAGTGCGCCGGTTTGCTCATTAAGCACAATAAAACAATTGGCCCGGCTCATGCTGCTTAAAATACCAGAGCCTTGTTCGCCAGTGGTTTTCACTTTCCAGGTTTCACCTTCTTTAAACAATATGCCCCGCTGAAATTCAGTACGGCCAGTAGCCTTTTTGATGGCGTTGACACATTTGACTTGAAAAGAGGGTGTTGCCAGGTGAGCTGCTCCCATCAAAGTTTTGAGCGCTTCCTGAACAAACTGGTAGAAAGTCACCATCGCAGACACCGGATTACCAGGCAGTCCAAAATAATGGGCAATGCCGATTTTTCCGTAAGCCAGCGGGCGGCCTGGCTTCATATTGATTTTCCAGAACAAGACCTGTCCATGTTTGGCTAGCAGCTGTTTCATAAAGTCTGCTTCGCCGACCGAGACGCCACCACTGGTAATTACTACATCGTACTCAAAGGCGGCTTCCAGCAAAGTTTTTTCCAAGGCAGCCGGGTCATCGGCCACATTGCCAAGGTCAGTCACTGACACACCAATTGCTTCTAACACACCCCATAAACTGTAGCGGTTACTGTCATAAATCTGCCCTGGTTGCAAAGGTTTGCCGACGCTTATCAACTCATCACCAGTGCTAAAAAAAGCCACTTTTAATCGACGATAGACCTCAATTTCACCAATCCCCAAAGAGGCCAGCAGACCCATATCTGCCGGTTCAATGCGATGACCAGGCGTCAACACCGTTTGGCCTACCGCTACATCTTCTCCGGTCAGGCGGATATTGGCGCCCAAAGCCGGCAATTTTGCCAGGGTAACCAACTCGCCTTCAGTTGAGGTTTGTTCCTGCATGATGACCGTATCGACGGTAGGTGGGATGACCGCTCCAGTCATGATTTTGATGCAGCAGCCGGCCGGAATTTCTGAAGTAAACGGAGCGCCCGCAAATGCAGTACCGATCACTTTAAGTGGATTTCCCCCTTCTGCATGCCTGAAGGCAAAACCATCCATCGCCGAATTATTATGGCCAGGCACATTCATGCCGGAAATCACCGGTTTGGCTAGAAAACGTCCCAAACTGTCTTTGAGTGTTACTGTTTCAGTTTCGCTGACCGGGCTTAAGAACTGCTGGATGTAGTGACGTGCCTGTGTCACTGACATCGCGTTCGGGTCATAGTCATCCAGGCACGAGGCCTTTGACGCTAAATCGGATAGTTCTAAATCAGAAGATTGCATGACAAATATTCACCAATTGCAAAATCATTATTTTACAGGCTGTCACGTCAGCCACCATGTTAAAAATCAAGTCTGATCCAAGGTTGTTCGCAGTCCAGACGGTAGGGCTATTTATATCTACTTGTGGATACTGCTAAAGTGCATGATTAATGTTAGTAAAAGCTAGCTCATCTTCAAAATCAACAAACACCTGTGTATGCCGTGCTTGCCAGGCACTGACGCGGCGCTGTCCCTCTTGCAGAAATGCATCAAGATCGTTGCTTAAACTGCGATGAAGCAGGCAAAACACCGGATGGTCTCCGCTGCTACTACGTGCAATTGCTATCAAAGCATTTGAGTGGTTAATCGCTCGCGACATTCGCTGGCTTAAATCCAGCGGCAACAGGGGTGAGTCGCATGGCACTGTCAGTAGCCAGTCAGTTTGGGCATGTTTTAAACCTGCCTGAAAACCTGATAATGGACCGTCGAATTGCGTATTAGCATCTGTGACTACGGGAACGCCGAACTGGTGATAGGTCTCGAGGTTACGGTTTGCATTAATGATGACTTGCGCCACTTGTGGCTGTATGCGGTCAAGCACATGTGCCACCATCGTTTTGCCTTGATAATCTACTAGCCCCTTATCAATGCCACCCATACGTATACCACGCCCGCCGGCCAGGATAACTGCAGTAACCTGCATTTAACCGCCTGTATGCGACATAAATCGGATTACGGCTGGCGCTGCCCGCTGTAAATCAAAGTCATGTCCTTTGGGTTTGATGCGCATGCCTTGCAAGATAGCTTCAACCAATGGCATATCGTCTTTAGGGTGAGCGCGCAAAAGTGGCATCAGGTCAATTTTATGTTCTTGTCCCAGGCATAAGAATAATTCACCTTTACAGGTGATGCGCACACGATTGCAGCTTTCGCAAAAGTTATGGCTATGCGGGGAGATAAACCCGATTCTTGTTTTTTCGCCATTGACTTGCCAGTAACGCGCAGGGCCACCGGTTTTATGCATGCTCGGGGTGAGGGAAAACTTACTTTTTAATTGTGCCAGCGTTTCGTTATTACTGACGCAACTGCTTTCACGGTCATGGTTAACTTCACCTAATGGCATTTCTTCAATAAAGCTAATATCAATATGTTTCTGGATAGCAAAGTTGACCAGGTCGAAGGCTTCATCATCATTAATGCCACGCATCAGCACAGTGTTAAGTTTGATATTGCTGAATCCGGCTTGAATGGCATGCTCAATGCCGGACAGCACTTTTGGCAGTTCACCGACACGGGTGATCTTGCGGAAGCGTTCTTCATCCAGGCTATCTAGCGAAATATTGATACGGTTAACACCAGCCGCTTTTAAAGTCAGGCTGTATTTATCCAGCTGGCTACCGTTAGTAGTGAGCAGACATTCCTGCAGGCCTGGCAAATGGCCTATCTCTTCAAACAGCCACATGGCATTTTTGCGCACCAATGGTTCGCCGCCGGTAATGCGAACTTTCGTAACCCCCATACGGACAAACAATTTAACCAGTCGCGAACATTCTTCAAGGCTAAGCACTTCATCGCGAGGCAAAAATGTCATTTCTTCAGCCATGCAATACTGGCAACGGAAATCACAACGGTCGGTGATTGACAGGCGAATGTAGTCGACATGCCGGCCAAACTGGTCGATAAGCTGCGAGGGAATGTGAGTCGAAAATTGCATTGCGTCCATTAATTTTAAAGTAATCAATATTCTATGCCCTTTTCATGGTTTCACAAGGGATGAATAAAGCGTATGATTTCGGGGTGATAGAATGTAACTAAATTGTAACTGCGAGGTTAGTTTGGATCATTTATTAAGCCAGGAGCAGCAGACGCTCATAAAAGCACATATCCAAGCACATCAGCATGTGCCGGGTGGTTTGATGCCTCTTTTACATGCGATTCAGGATGATATCGGCTATGTCCCTGAGATTATTTATCCCGATATATCCAAGGCATTGGCACTTTCAGTCGCTGAAGTGCACGGTGTCGTCAGTTTTTACCACCATTTCCGTACACACCCGATTGGCAAGCATGTGTTGCAGATTTGCCGTGCGGAATCCTGCCAGGCTATGGGTTCCTCAAAACTTGAGGCTGAACTCAAATCCAGACTAGGTGTGGATTACCATCAAACAACCCAAGATGGCAAGGTCACATTGCTACCGGTGTATTGCCTGGGTAACTGTGGCTGCTCACCAGCGGTGATGCTGAATGATGAAGTGTATGGACGCATGAATAGTGAAAAGGTTTCTGAGCTGATTGCCGAGGTTTGCCATGGTTAAGGTATATGTGCCGATTGACTCGACCGCCTTGTCGCTAGGCGCCGAACGCACTGCCAAAGCCATTGTGGCAGAAGCGCAAGCAAGAGGTATTGATATACAACTGATCCGTAACGGTTCACGCGGAATGTTCTGGCTGGAACCACTGGTAGAAGTTGAGCTTCCCGAAGGTCGTGTCGCTTTTGGTCCGGTGCAACCTAAAGATGTTGCCAGCCTGTTTGATACAAATTTTATTAATGCACTGTCAGATTCTGCAAAAGGGCATCCTTTATATCTGGGATTAACCGAAGAGCTTGCCTGGTTGAAAAAACAGCAACGCCTGACATTTGCTCGCGTAGGGATTACCGATCCGGTATCGCTGGAAGATTATCTGGCCCATGATGGCTACAAAGGCCTGAAAAATGCACTGGCATTGAGTGGGGCTGACATTGTGAAAGCAGTCACGGATTCCGGTTTGCGTGGCCGCGGTGGCGCAGCTTTCCCGACCGGTATCAAATGGAATACGGTGCTGAATGCGCCGGCAGAGCAGAAGTATGTGGTCTGCAATGCCGATGAAGGCGATTCAGGCACTTATTCTGACCGCATGATCATGGAAGACGATCCGTTTGTCCTGATCGAAGGGATGACGATTGCCGGTATCGCTGTCGGTGCTACCCAGGGATATATCTATCTGCGTAGCGAATACCCGCATGCGCTCAAAACCTTGAATGAAGCTATCCGCCGGGCAAATATAGCTGGCTACCTGGGTGAAAATATTCAGGGTTCCGGTAAAACCTTTCATCTGGAAGTACGGCGTGCCGCCGGGGCTTATGTCTGCGGTGAAGAGACTTCTCTGCTGGAGAGCCTGGAAGGCAAACGCGGCCTGGTGCGTTTCAAACCACCATTGCCTGCGATTGAAGGTTTGTTTGGCAAGCCGACCATTGTTAATAACGTAATTTCGCTGGCAACCGTGCCTATCATTCTGGATAAAGGGGCACAATATTATGCCGATTACGGCATGGGCAGGTCACGCGGCACCCTACCTATCCAACTAGCGGGTAACCTGAAGCAAACCGGATTGGTTGAACTGGCATTTGGCGCCACCTTGCGCGAGTTGTTGTATGACTATGGCGGTGGCTCGGCTTCCGGTAAACCTATCCGCGCAGTGCAGGTTGGTGGCCCATTAGGCGCATACCTGCCGGAAAGCCAGTTTGATACACCGCTGGATTATGAAGAGTTTGGCAAAATCTGGGCGGTACTCGGTCATGGTGGCATTGTGGCGTTTGATGAAACGGCGGATATGGCCAAAATGGCACGTTACGCGTTCGAATTCTGCGCCATAGAAAGCTGCGGTAAATGCACGCCGTGCAGGATTGGTTCTACCCGTGGCGTTGAAGTAATGGATAAAATTGTGGCCGGTAAAAACCATCCGCAGAATGTGCAGTTGCTGCGGGACTTGTCGGACACCATGCTGAATGGTTCTTTATGCGCACTGGGTGGCATGACGCCTTACCCGGTATTAAGTGCGCTGAATCATTTTCCCGAAGATTTTGGTCTGAGTAATAAAGAAGCTGCTGCCTAGGCAGTAAAGGTGACATTATGGATGACATCAAATATACCCCTTCCCAACCTTCAGTATTGAAGTACGACGCGAACAAAGATTACGGCACACCAAAATCTGACAGCGATGTCATGGTGACGCTGAATATCGACGGCGTCGACGTGACTGTGCCTGAAGGTACTTCAATTATGCATGCGGCACAATTGGGTGGCGTAACCGTACCTAAACTGTGTGCGACCGATTCGCTGGAAGCTTTCGGCTCCTGCCGACTGTGCCTGGTGGAAATTGAAGGTCGTCGCGGTTACCCGGCTTCATGCACGACGCCTGTCGCTTCGGGCATTAAAGTCAAAACACAAACACCAAAACTGGCCGATGTGCGCCGTGGGGTGATGGAATTATATATTTCCGACCATCCACTGGATTGTTTGACCTGTGCCGCCAACGGTGATTGCGAATTGCAGGATATGGCAGGTGCAGTGGGTCTGCGCGAGGTCCGCTATGGCTATGAAGGTGAGAATCACCTTGGTCAGGCTAAAGACGAATCCAACCCTTACTTTACGTTTGATGCGTCAAAATGTATCGTCTGCTCCCGTTGCGTGCGAGCCTGTGAAGAAACGCAAGGCACCTTTGCCTTGACTATCCAGGGCCGCGGCTTTGACAGCAAAGTTTCCGCTGGTAACCAGGATTTCCTCGATTCAGAATGTGTGTCCTGTGGTGCCTGCGTACAGGCTTGTCCTACTGCTACCCTGATGGAAAAAACCGTGATTGCAGCAGGTACGCCAGAACATAGCGTGACCACCACGTGTGCTTATTGCGGTGTGGGTTGCAGCTTTGATGCCGAAATGAAGGGCGAAGAAGTGGTACGTATGACGCCGACCAAAGAAGGTGGCGCCAACCACGGACATAGTTGCGTTAAAGGCCGTTTTGCCTGGGGCTATGCAACCCATGCTGACCGTATCACCACCCCGATGATACGCAAGAGCATTCATGATGCATGGCAAAAAGTGGGCTGGGATGAGGCGATTAGCTATGCTGCCAGTGAAATTCAACGTATCCAGGCTCAGTATGGTAAAGATGCAGTCGGTGGCATTACTTCCAGCCGTTGTACTAACGAAGAAGTCTACGTGACGCAGAAGCTGATCCGCGCTGTATTCGGCAGTAATAATGTAGATACCTGCGCGCGCGTTTGCCACAGCCCAACTGGTTATGGTTTAAAACAAACACTGGGGGAATCTGCCGGTACACAGACCTTTGATTCCGTGATGAAGTCGGATGTAATTTTTGTCATGGGCGCCAATCCAACCGATGGTCACCCGGTCTTTGGCTCATTGATGAAACGTCGCCTGCGTGAAGGCGCCAAGCTTATCGTAGCCGACCCGCGTGCGATTGACCTGGTAGAAAATTCACCTCATATTCGCGCGGACTATCACCTCAATTTGCGCCCAGGTACCAATGTCGCACTAATCAGTGCATTGGCACATGTCGTAGTCACCGAAGGTTTGGTTAAAGAGGACTTTGTCAAAGAGCGTTGTGAATGGGATTCTTTCGTGGCCTGGCGTGACTTTGTTGCCAAACCGGAAAATTCACCTGAGGCGCTGGCCAAAGATTTAGGACTGGATCCGCAAAAGGTACGCGAAGCCGCGCGCCTGTTTGCGACTGGCGGCAACGCAGCCATTTACTATGGCTTGGGTGTGACTGAACATAGCCAGGGCTCAACCACCGTGATGGGTATCGCCAACCTGGCGATGGCGACCGGTAATATTGGCCGCGAAGGCGTAGGCGTCAACCCGTTGCGTGGACAGAATAACGTTCAAGGTTCTTGTGATATGGGCTCCATGCCGCATGAGTTCCCCGGTTATCGCCATGTGTCAGATGACGAAACGCGCGCATTGTTTGAAGCAGCCTGGGGGGTTCCTTTGAGCGCAGACCCAGGATTGCGTATCCCTAACATGCTGGACCTGGCGGCTGAAGGCAGCTTTAAAGCTGTTTATTGCGTTGGTGAAGATATCGCGCAATCAGATCCGGATACCCAGCACGTGACGCATGCACTGGAGAATATGGAATGCGTGATTGTGCAGGACTTGTTCCTGAACGAAACAGCGAAGTTTGCGCACGTATTTTTCCCGGGCGCCTCTTTCCTCGAGAAGAACGGTACCTTTACCAATGCAGAGCGTCGTATCTCGCCGGTGCGTAAGGTGATGACGCCGAAAAATGGTCTCAGGGAAGATGGCAAGCACGAAGCTGGTTTGGAGGACTGGGAGATTACAGCCAAGTTCTCAGAGGCATTGGGTTACCCTATGCATTACAACCATGCCAGCGACATCATGGATGAAATTGCAGCGCTGACACCTACTTTTAAAGGCGTCAGTTTCAAAAAACTGGATGAACTGGGTAGTATCCAGTGGCCTTGTAATGATGAAGCGCCGACCGGTACGCCGACCATGCACGTCGAAGAGTTTGTGCGCGGCAAAGGTAAATTCTTCGTCACGCAATATGTGCCTACGACCGAACGCGTCAACGGCAAATTCCCGTTGATCCTGACGACCGGCCGCATCCTGTCGCAATATAACGTTGGTGCGCAAACGCGCCGTACTGAAAATGTAGTCTGGCATACGGAAGACAAGATTGAGATCCATCCACATGATGCTGAAGACCGCGGCATTCTGGAAGGTGACTGGGTAGGTATAAGCAGCCGTGCCGGCCAAACGGTGTTGCGCGCCAAGATCACCGAGCGCGTGCAGCCGGGCGTGGTGTACACTACTTTCCACCACCCTGAATCTGGCGCCAATGTGATCACCACCGATAACTCTGACTGGGCCACCAATTGCCCGGAATATAAAGTGACAGCGGTGCAGGTAACCAAGGTGAACCAGTTGTCAGAGTGGCAGAAAGACTACCGCACCTTCAGCGATACGCAAATCGAATTGTCGGGGATGGATCCGCAAACGGTTGTTTCCTGATGGCTCAACCAGCAATTGAATATGATGACTGCCCAATCACGCACACAAGCAACGATTGGCAGCCACTCACTGCTTATCAAGCAGGCCACGAATTTGAGGTAACTCGCTGGCGTAATGGGCAACCACAAAGCGTGATGGATACGCTTGCACAAGAAGTACCGGTCGCGCTGGTGTATAACGGCATTTCGCATGTGGTGATGCTTGCAACGCCAGCTGACCTGGAAGACTTTGCCTACGGGTTTTCATTTACCGAAGGCATTATTAGCGAGCGCGCGCAAATTTACGGAATCGACGCAAAAGCCATCCATCATGCCAATGGCCTGTTGAAGGGCATTGAATTGCATATCGAGTTAGCCACGGCACAGTTTGCGGCGCTCAAAGAGCAACGGCGTAACCTGACTGGCCGTACCGGGTGCGGTTTATGTGGGGCGGAAAGCCTGGACCAGGTTTTTAAGATTCCTTCACTGCTAACAACATCTAGGCCAAATGTTTCACTGCAAGCGATTAATACTGCCATAGCGCAACTCAAATCGCAGCAACCGCTACAGCAAATCACCGGTGCAACCCATGCGTGTGCAATCGTCAATGACCAGGGCGACGTATTGCATGTGCGTGAGGATGTCGGCAGGCATAATGCGCTAGATAAACTCATTGGATTATTGTTGCGGCAGAATCTTGAGTTTGGCGAGTTGTGGGGCAAGCACTGGGTGCTGACGACCAGCCGCGCCAGTTATGAAATGGTACAAAAGGTCTCTATGACCGGTGGCCGGGCATTAGTCGCCATTTCTGCCCCGACATCGCTAGCGATGAATTTGGCGCAGGAACAGGATTTTTTACTGGTAGGGTTTGCCAGGCCAGCACAATGCGTGGTTTACCATGGCGAATTAACAGGCTAGATTTAAATCGAATCGAATCGAAGAAAAGATAATTCTGCTTATTCGGTGTTGATGTCTGTGATTGAACAGTTAACGGATTATTGATTTGAAAAGAGCAAGCGATGGAAGTCGATAAATTAATCAAAATGGCCAACCAGATTGGCGATTTTTTTGAGGCAAATCCGGATGTGGAAGATGCCAAGCTGGAAATTGCCAGTCATTTGAAAAAATTCTGGAACTCGGTGATGATTAAATCGCTGGTGGCGCATGTGCAACAACAGCAGGGCACGGGCTTGCACCCCAAGGTATTGGCTGCCATTCAGCAACATATTCAAGCTTGAATCATTCTGCGTTAATGGCTATAGATTAACGTCGCTGAAGCAGCCTGTAAGACTCTTTACTCTGGCGGCTTTGCTCACCCTCCCAAATCAACGACCACTCCGTGCCTGGTGAGGTGTGGCGTTTACCTGGCTGATCCTCAATTAGCAGCAAGTCACACCCCGTAGATTCTGCTGTTAGACGAATGCCGGCATGGTAATGCAGCAAGTCTGCTTGTGAAGAACCAATATTGCGGCTGCTGATACAGCGGTAGTGTGCAGGCAAATGATTACGCATATCTTCAAAAATAGGCTGGTAAGTACGAGCCGCTTCTATCATCGGTAACCATAAACTCATAAATACAGTCCATGCACAGGTCATGCCGATAGCCCAGTTAGTCGCACTGGAGCGGTTGGAGTGCTTGGAACGTATCACGCCGGATAACCAGATCAATGTCACCGCCACTGCAATGGCACCGTAAAGCACGCTAAGCTGGATGGTTTGCAGGCCAGACAAGTAAGCCAGACGCTGGTAAAGTCTGATCGGATGACCCGTTAGCATCGCCCACCAGCCTAACCAGGCAATCGCGATCAGCAAGCCGAATAAAATCAGGCCAAACCAGTTTAATGCGCCCGCTGCGCCGCGCTTAAGGGTTTCTATGCTACCAGCCGCCAAAGCCGTTAGCGGTATCAGCAGCGGCAAGGCATTTACTTCGCTGCGATCACTGAAAAAACCGATTAGCACGAATGCCCATACAAAAAAAATCAGGCTGAGCTGAAAGCGGTAAGTGTGCAGCACTGCATGCCTGAAGCGCCAGATTCCCCATAATGCAAGCGGCAAGGCCGGCCAGGCGTACCACGCAAGCGTCCGCATAAAATACAGATGGTTACTTGGTATTTGTACAGTCACCTGCGTTGCCCACCAGGCCGCCCACAGGCCATTTGCCCACTGCTGACATAACAGGCACCACAGTATAATGCCGGGTAATGCCAGTGTGATGCCAAGCAGTAAAGCACGTTTGGCCTCCATATGCTGCCGTATCACAGGCAAGAAAATCACCCCTGCAGTAGTCCCCGCAACCATGGCAGCGGGTAATAATCCTGCTGATAAAAAGGCAATCAGTAATCCGCCAGCAAGCAACCACATTGCCCGCACCGGTTTGCGTATCACCAGCGTCAATGCATAAAAGGCCATGCTGATGCCGCTGAGCGCAGCTACTTCCGGCATGATGGTATGTGCGCTGACCACTAGCCCCAGACAGCCGATAAATATAAAGTTGGTCTGGCGTCCTGCACCCAGGTTCCATAATTCACGGCCACTCAATCCCATCATCAACAGCGTGATCAGCATCCAGATACCCACGCTTAAGCGTGCCGCATCATGAATCGGTAATAAATGGGAGAGGGTTTGTGAAAATGCGGTAGCAACCCAGTAAAACAGCGGAGGCGTTTCAAGTGCTGGGTGCCCTGCAGACACCGGCGCAATCCAGTGACCATCGGTCCAGCTTTGTGCTGATAAAAATGGGTGGTCAATCAGGCTTTGGATAATGCTGGCCGATTGCGATTCGAAAGGCTTCCATGGTGAGTGACCGATTAAGCCTACGCATAACCAGATGGTACATAGCAGAATCAGCAGGTGTGTTTTGGCCCGTTCCCCCACCTTGGCGCGCGGGGTGGCCATATTTTCCTGCCAATCGTGATCAATAAAAAACTGCATGTGTCTGCTGTGTGCTCAAGTTATGTTCCTATGCTGCTATCTAGTGTAAACCATCAGGGGTAAACAAGATAAGTAGCATGCGTTAAAAACAAAAAAGGCAGCCATGCTGCCTTTTTAGAATACAGTCCACCCAATTACATGCCGTATTTTTGGCGGAATTTCTCAACGCGACCAGCGGTATCCACAATCTTCTGTTTGCCAGTGTAGAAAGGGTGGCATTGTGAACATACTTCGATGCTCAGATCTTTGCCGCTGGTAGAACGGGTTTTGAATTTATTGCCACAGCTACAGGTGACGTTAATTTCTGGGTATGTTGGGTGAATGTCGGCTTTCATGCTTTCTCTCTATCTTTAAGCAGTTGCGGTAAGCGCGCGATTATCACCCAATTCATTCTATTAATCAATAGATTTCTGGTAATAATTCAACGCTATCTAACATTAACCGCGGCGCATGCTGTCAAAAAAGTCGTTATTGGTTTTAGTGGCCTTGATTTTATCCAGCAAGAATTCCATCGCTTCAAGGTCATCCATAGGGTAGAGCAATTTGCGCAATACCCAGATTTTTTGCAGTATATCTTTATCTAGCAACAACTCTTCACGTCGGGTACCGGATTTATTAACGTTAATGGCTGGATAAATACGTTTCTCAGCCATGCGTCTATCCAGGTGGATTTCCATGTTGCCGGTACCTTTAAACTCTTCGTAAATGACATCATCCATACGAGAGCCTGTGTCTACCAGTGCAGTGGCGATGATGGTCAGTGAGCCACCTTCCTCCACATTACGTGCCGCACCGAAGAAACGTTTTGGTTTTTGCAAGGCATTTGCATCCACACCACCGGTTAATACTTTGCCGGATGATGGAATGACTGTATTGTATGCGCGGGCCAGGCGGGTAATGGAGTCTAAAAGAATGACTACATCTTTTTTATGTTCGACCAGGCGCTTGGCTTTTTCGAGCACCATTTCTGCGACCTGTACGTGACGTGTCGCCGGTTCGTCAAAGGTTGAAGCGACCACTTCGCCGCGTACCGAGCGGGTCATTTCTGTCACTTCTTCCGGACGCTCATCAATCAGCAATACAATCATCACACAGTCAGGATGGTTGGCTGTAATGGCATGTGCCACATTTTGCAGCATGACCGTTTTACCGCTTTTCGGGCTGGCCACCAGTAAGGCACGCTGGCCTCTGCCGATAGGTGCAATGATATCGATCATGCGGCTGGTGATGTTCTCTTCACCGCGAATATCACGCTCAAGTGTGAGCGGAATGGTTGGGAATAATGGTGTTAAGTTCTCAAACAGTATCTTGTGCTTGGTATTCTCTGGCGCTTCGCCATTAACGCTGTCTACTTTAACTAATGCAAAATAACGCTCGCCATCTTTTGGGGTACGAATCTCACCCTGAATGCTGTCCCCTGTATGCAGGTTGAAACGGCGGATTTGCGAGGGAGACACATAAATATCATCTGGACCGGCCAGGTAAGAAGTATCAGGTGAACGCAAAAAGCCAAAACCGTCTGGCAGCACTTCCAACGTCCCATCTCCAAAAATGCTGTCGCCTTTTTTTGCTTTGTTTTTCAAAATGGCAAAAATCAGGTCCTGCTTGCGCATGCGGCTAGCATTTTCGATTTCGTTACTGGTGGCCATTTCTACCAGTTCGGTAACGGGGAGATGTTTTAAGTCGGATAAGTGCATGAGTGACTCGCTAGATTGAGACGTCGGAGAATAAGAAGAGAAAACCCGGTTTCGAAGTTATTTGAAACCGGGTGAATGGATTAAATATTGCTGTCGATAAACGCGCTGAGTTGAGACTTGGAGAGTGCGCCTACTTTTGTGGCCTCTACATTGCCGTTTTTAAACAGCATTAAAGTAGGAATCCCACGAATGCCATACTTAGGTGGCGTATTCTGGTTATCATCGATATTCAGTTTGGCAACTTTCAGGCGGCCCGCGTATTCTTTGCTGATATCATCCAAGATAGGTGCAATCATTTTGCAAGGACCACACCATTCAGCCCAGTAATCAACCAGTACCGGAACCGTAGATTGTAAAACTTCCTGTTCAAAGCTGGCATCGCTTAAATGGGTAATGTTGTCGCTCATTATTGCCTCGTAAGAATGGGTGAAGAATTGATAGAGTGGAATTGCACAGAAAAATTCTGATGTTGGCGCTAAATATTGTTTGGCTAAAATAGTTTGAATTAGTAATTTGCTGAAAATATGAAATTACTAAAAGTGTTTGCAGCAAGTATAGCAACAGATTTCCAGCAGAATCAAGTTTTTTTCAAACATAGCCTTATATGTGTTCTATTGTGTGGTTTTCAATAGCAGAAAGTCGAGTTAAAGGTAATTATGCGCGGTAACCGTTTTAACTTATGCATAGGATTACTTGGCATGCTCTGGATGATCAGCCTGCAAGCTGACCCGCTCCAGACATGGGTCATGCAGGATACGGCAGGTAAAACACATAAATTATCTGGCTACCGGGGTCAATGGCTGGTGGTCAATTACTGGGCACCCTGGTGCCCACCCTGCCTGGAAGAAATGCCTGAACTGGTCGCATTTTATGATGAGCAAGGACTGAAAAATGTCATGGTGCTGGGTGTGGCGGTGCAATACAAAACTGAAAAGTCTGTGACTGACTTTGCGGAAGATATGCTGATTTCGTATCCCATTATCTTGGGCAGTACGCAAAAGAAACCAGTGCCGCAGCCCGAAGTATTACCTACTACCTATATCTATAAGCCTGATGGGCAATTGTATAAAGTGAAACGCGGCCCTGTCAGCAAGCGCTGGTTGGAGCAATTGCTAAAAGAGGCCGCATCTGGAGCTGAGTCCAGCGGTATTAATAATGTAAGTGCTAAGAGTCGATAGTGACCGCTTCACCCGCCGCATTGATAATGCTGAGCTGGTTTTCTGTAGCAAACTGGATCAGCTGTTCAAACCCTTCAGGATTGACCTGCTTCAATTTCATATCCACCGAGAGACTACGCACATTATTTACCAGCTTGGGTTTTAAATAAGGCGAGTAGCGTAATTTTTTATCAACACCAAAACTGGCGAAGGTGCTACACATGCGGTCTACCCAATCGCTGGGGCGAAAGGGTTTTCCGGCAAGCGTAATCCCTTGAATGATAATTTCCTGGTCTTCCATTCAGTTTCCTTAAAGCTTTATATAAAAAATTATTTGGTGTACTCAAAAACTTTGACTACTTTAGTCACGCCTTCGGTAGTTCGGGCGATTTCTACCGCATCTTCAGCTTCTTTTTCAGAAACGATACCCATCAGGTAGACAACGCTGGCTTCTGTCACTACTTTTACCACATTAGATGGGAACAGGTTTTCACTAAGGAAGCGCGTTTTGACTTTGGTAGTAATATAAGTATCGTTGCTGCGATCACCAATTGACGAAGCCGGGCCGACAGTAATCGCATTGTGGATATCACGCACATTGGACACTTCACGTGTCAATGTTTCAGCCTGTGTCTGCTGCCCATTGTTTGGCACTTCGCCAGTCAGCAGCACAATGCGGTTATAGCTGGTCACATTAATATGGGATTCTTTATCCATGTATTGCGAAATGCGTTTCAGTGTTTTTAGCTCGATATTTTCATCTTCCACATAAATACCTGAAGATCGACGATCTGCAGCCATCGCGCCACCCGCTGCGGCACCACCTACAATAGCGGGAAAACAGCCACTCAGTTGTGTGCTGATTAATAACAGGGCAATGGCGGAGATTTTTTTGTTCATGAAGTTTCCTTGATTTACAACACTAAGGTTTGCGAGAAAAACTAAGAAGATTGGTTATGGATAAATAATGGACAGCAGACGTTGAATAAAATTCTACGCTCTTTATGTTTCGATTGCATTACGAATCCAGTTTGGGGATTCAAAAGTAGGCTCGTTAAACAGCACAGCATCAAAACGACACGGGCGATTAATGTCCTGGCTTTGCAGATAATACTGCGCAGCGCGAATCAATTTTTGCTGTTTATGGTGGTGAATGCTGTCCGCGGCACTGGTAAACTTCTGATTACTGCGAAGCCGGACTTCAACAAATACCAGTGTGCTCTTTTCCTGCATAATCAGGTCAATCTCGCCAAACCGGCAACTGTAGTTTTGCGCAACCAATACCAGGCCCTGCTGCTTAAGAAACCTGGCCGCTGCTGCCTCCGCAGCAATGCCTTTATTATTGAGGTTAAGTTTCATAGTTTGCGGGTAATGATCATCTTTTTAAATGCCTGGGGAAAACTATAGTGCTTAGCGAAAAGGTCGCGATGCCTTAAAATGGCAGCATGAGTGAGTTGGGTACATTATATGTGGTGGCGACACCGATCGGCAATTTGGGTGATATCACCCTGCGTGCGCTGGAGACGTTGAAACTGGTCGATGCGATTGCGGCTGAAGATACCCGGCACAGCGTTGGTCTCTTACGGCATTTCGGAATTAGCAAGCCCCTGATTGCAGTGCATGAACACAACGAACAACATTCTGCGGAAGCTTTGCTAAGGCGATTGCAGGCTGGTGAATCCATTGCGCTGGTGACAGATGCCGGTACCCCAGCCGTTAGTGACCCCGGAGCAGTAGTCGTGCATGCAGTGCTGGAGGCGGGCTTGAAAGTAGTGCCTATCCCCGGTGCCAGTGCCGTGATTGCGGCCTTATCTGCCTCAGGCATTGTGCAAACAGGGTTCTGTTTTGAAGGGTTTTTACCCGCCAGTGGCTCGCAGCGCCGCAAGCGGCTGGAGCTGTTAAAAGCTTATCCTTCCACATTGGTGTTATATGAGGCGCCACACAGGATTATCGAGTGCGTACAAGATCTGCAAACAGTATTTGGCGGGGTGCGTTTGCTAACCATTGCACGCGAGCTGACCAAGACCTTTGAAACCATACATGTCAGTAGCTTGACAGAGGCTGTAGACTGGTTAGAAGCAGACAGTAATCAGCAGCGCGGCGAATTTGTGTTACTGGTTCATCCTGCGCCTGAAGTCAAAGCGGAAGGGCTGGATGATGAAACCCAGCGTATTCTTAAGCGCTTGTTGCAAGAGCTGCCTTTGAAACAAGCCGTTGCGCTTGCGACAGATATTACCGGGCACAAGAAAAACGAACTCTATGAGGCGGCGCTGGCATTAAAAGACGCCGTTTAAACTTTCAATATATTATTCAAGATGACAACCCAACTGACGATTACCCGCCCGGATGACTGGCACTTACACCTGCGCGATGGCGAGACTTTAAAAGCAGTATTGCCGGATACGGCGAGACAATTTGCCCGCGCCATCGTGATGCCAAACTTGCGCCCACCAGTATCAACCGCTGATGCCGCACGTGCTTATTATGATCGCATCAGGCAGGCATTGCCTGCTACGCTGATTTTTGAGCCACTGATGACGCTGTACCTGACCGACAATATGGCGGCTGAAGAAATTTCGCGTGCGCATCAGGATGGCGTAGTCAAGGCGGTGAAGTTGTATCCGGCGGGGGCTACTACCAATAGTGATTCCGGCGTCACCAGCCTGGCAAAATGTGCCGCTGTGTTAGCTGAAATGGAAAAGTCTGGCATGCCATTGTTGATACATGGCGAGGTGACTGATGCCGAGATTGATGTGTTTGACCGCGAAAAAGTGTTTATTGAGCGACACTTGCAGCCTTTACTGAAAGATTTCCCTGGCCTGAAAGTTGTATTCGAACATATCACTACCAAAGATGCTGCTGAGTTTGTGGCGCAAGGTTCGGATAATCTGGCAGCGACTATCACTGCGCATCACCTGTTAATGAACCGCAATGCCATGTTTACCGGTGGCATTCGCCCGCATCACTACTGCTTGCCAGTGCTTAAGCGTGAAACGCACAGGCAGGCTTTAGTCAAAGCGGCGATTTCAGGTTCGCCAAAATTCTTTCTCGGCACCGACAGTGCGCCGCATCCCAAATCGGCGAAAGAGGCAAGTTGCGGATGTGCCGGCATGTACACCGCACATGCCGCGATTGAGTTGTATGCCGAAGCTTTTGAAGCAGCGGGCGCGCTGGACAAGCTGGAAGGGTTTGCCAGTTTTTATGGGCCGGATTTTTACCATCTGCCACGCAACACTGACAAAATAACCTTACGTAAAGAGGAGTGGCTGGTGCCGGAGTCAATCCCCTTCGCCGATGATGTGTTAGTGCCGCTGCGTGCCGGGCAGACTATCGCATGGAAACTGGCGTAAAAAGGTTGATAGTGACTTGCGGTATACATAAATCTGCATAGGCCAGGTTCAACCTGCCGGCAGCACGGTAACTACCCTAAAGCTGCCATGAAATTGGCGATTGTCCACGCGAAACCAGGTAATCGTTGATTTGGGAAAATTGGCGGTTACCAAAAAAACCGCGATGCGCCGATAGTGGCGACGGGTGCACAGACTTTAAAATCAAATGTTTGTTGGGGTCTATCATGGCTCCTTTCTTTTGCGCATAACTTCCCCACAGCACAAACACCAGTCCTTCCCTGTAAGCATTCAGGGCGGTAATCGCCGCATCGGTAAATTGCTCCCAGCCGCGGTTCTGGTGCGAACCGGCAGTTGCCATCTGCACAGTCAGCGTGGCATTCAGTAATAGAACACCCTGGTCTGCCCAAGGAGTTAAATCACCACTGCCACTCATGCGGATGCCAATGTCTGATTCGATTTCCTTAAAGATATTCATCAGTGATGGCGGTAAAGCCACGCCTGCCTGTACCGAAAAACTCAAGCCATGCGCCTGCCCCGGCCCGTGGTAAGGATCCTGCCCGATAATCACCACACGTACCTGGTCAAACGGGGTGTGATTAAATGCATTAAAAATTAGCGGCCCGGGCGGGTAAATCGTTTTACCCGCAGCTTTCTCCTGCTGCAAAAAAGCCTTGAGAGATTGCATATAAGGCTTATCAAGTTCTTCGCCTATCTTGGCTTGCCATGAAGGGTCTAGTTGGCCGGTTTTTTCTTGGGACATATTATGTTGTATGTAAAAGAGTTGGTTGTGAAATTATACGACGCTCTTGCATCTGACGAGTGTCGCTAGCTTGTGGCATGTTAAAATGACCATGAAGCCAACCAGACAGTCGCCGCTTGGCATTTGCTAGGGGGAGGAAAGTCCGGGCTGCACAGAGCGGGATGACGGCTAACGGCCGTACGCTGAAAGCTGGAAACAGTATAAGGTGAGGAATAGGGCCACAGAGACGAGTCGGTTCGACCTGGGAGCAACTTGTTGCGAGCTTGCGTCGAAACGGGTGAAACGCGGTAACCTCCATCTGCAGCAATATCAAATAGGCTGGCATTTTACGCAAGTAATAAGGCGTGGCTCGCGCTGCCAGCGGGTAGATAGCTTGAGCGTGTGAGTAATTGCACGCCTAGATGAATGACTGTCGTCTACGCAAGTAGTCACAGAACCCGGCTTATCGGTTGGCTTTACTCTTCCTGTTTTGTTTCCAGTTTGTTTTGAACCTGGCTGCCTTGCCATTGCGCTAGCGCAGCAACAATAGTCTTTTCATTAAATCCGCGCACCACTTCTCCATCAATCAATAACACCGGCACACCTTTACCGGCCAGGCGCTGATATTGATCTCTACCTTCTTCTGACGTTTCAATATTGTATTCCTTATATGGCACATGCAATTGCTCAAGCAATGCGCGCGTTTTTGCACAATAAGGGCACCAGTCAGTTGCGTAAAGGGTGACTTTGCCCTTGCCAAAATCCGGTGGCGGCGATAAGTAATAAAGTAAAGAACGCCATTCCATGGCTAACAAAATAGCTGTGCCTATCAAGAAAAACTTCAGTTTTCGCGACATATATATGTTGGATAAATGTGTGTATTTAAATGCTGTTTATTCGACCAATTGTCATGGTATTTAATGCAAGAAATAGCTTAAATATTAATATTTTTTAATTATTCAATATTTTCAATGGGATAGCTATTTTTATTAAACAACATTGTGTATTCATTGCTGCAATATGTTGATTTGAATTGGTTTGTTAAAATGTCGTAAGTCTTTGTCTTTAAAGAAAATTTTCCATGAAAGTGCTTGCCAAGCACTTTTAATTTATCTATAGTGTGCAAAAGGGTGATTTTGTGTTGAATTGTGGGAAATTTTTTCATAAACGTACAAAAAGGTGATCAGTTAACCATGTTTCGCGGGGCAGTACAGTTAAGTTTGGATGCTAAAGGGCGGCTCAGTGTGCCGGCCAAGCACCGTGACGCCCTGACCGCAGGCGGTCAAAGCGAAGTTGTGTTAACTGCGCATCCGCATCGCTGCCTGATTTTATATCCGCAAGCGGCTTGGGAGCCTATTGAAACCAAGCTGACCAGTTTGTCCAGTTTTAATCCTCAAATCAGTGGTATCCAGCGCATGATTGTCGGCCAGGCGGACGTGATGCATCTGGATTCTGCCGGCCGTTTGTTGGTGAATGCGGTGCTGCGCAAATTTGCCGGGCTTGATAAAGATGTGATGATGGTTGGCCAGGGTAGCCATTTCGAGTTGTGGGATGTAGCTGCCTGGGATCAGCAGTTGGAAAAGCTCATGGCTACCGATCAATTACAGATTCCTCAAGAACTAGAGGGATTCTCACTATGATGGCGGGCGCGAAGTCAGCGCCCGCGTCTTCGACGGAAACGTCTGTGTCGCCAGCCGCCAGCCACATCACGGTGCTTTTGCAAGAAGCGGTTGATGCGCTTAATGTGCGTGCCGATGGCGTGTATGTAGATGGCACATTCGGGCGCGGCGGTCACAGTCGCCTGATACTTTCCAGGTTAGGTTCACAAGGTCGCCTGATTGCGCTTGATCGCGATCTGGCGGCTATTGCCCATGCAAAAAGCATCTCCGATACGCGTTTTAACATCGCGCATGCCCATTTTTCCGGCATGACAGAGGTGCTGGCGGAGTTGGGCGTGGAAGCGGTGGATGGCATTTTGCTCGATTTGGGGATTTCTTCCCCGCAGATTGATGAAGGTGAGCGTGGATTCAGTTTCCGTTTTGACGGGCCGCTGGATATGCGTATGGATCAGAGTCGTGGCAAAACCGCCGCCGAGTGGTTAGCGACAATTTCAGAGAAGCAATTGGTTGAGGTGATAAGGGACTATGGTGAAGAACGGTTTGCTAAGCAGGTTGCAAGGGCGATTGTTAAGGAGCGCGAAGATGGGCATGCCATCACCACTACGGGACAACTTGCCAAGATCGTGGCAGGCGCCATCCACAAGGTTGAGCCGGGCCAGAACCCTGCAACGCGCACATTTCAGGCTTTACGGATTTTCGTCAATCAAGAGCTTGAGGAACTCTCGCTAGTGTTGCCTGACTGTTTGCGCTTGCTGCGTGAGCGTGGCCGTCTGGCAGTGATCAGCTTTCACTCGCTGGAAGACCGTATCGTCAAGCGTTTTATCCAGTCTGAAATGGACAGGGATAATTTGCCGGCGGGTTTGCCGGTGCGTGCGAAGGATATACCACAGCCGCGCCTGATTTCAGTAGGTAAGGCCACTAAGCCAAGCCAGGCTGAAGTGTCTGCAAATGTGCGTTCACGCAGTGCGGTGTTGCGCGTGGCAGAGCGCACAAGTGTTCAGTAACGGTTTTGAATGATACGCCTGAACCTGATTTTATTTGTATTGACGATTGCCATGGCATTAGGGGTGGTCACCGCGCAATACAAGGCACGCAAGTTGTATTTTGAGCTTGACCGGCAGGAAATGCTCACCAAGCAATATATGACTGAGTATGACCAGTTGCAGATTGAGCAAAGTACCTGGGCCATGCATTCGCGGCTGGAAGAGTTTGCCACCGCACGTTTGCATATGCACAGCCCTAGCATGCAGCAAACGCAGGTCATCATAGTGGATGTATCGACGGCGCCTATTGTTGTGCCGGCAGCGACTAAGTAGTGTGAATTAGTGAACGGTCATGCTGCTTAAAGAGAGTCAACATAAGCTGGTGAAATTGCCGGCCTGGCGTAGAAGAACACTGCTGGTCCTGTTGTTGTTGGGTTTTGTGTTGTTGCTGGGTCGCGGGTTTTACCTGCAAAACCTGCACAAGGATTATCTGATTAAAAAAGGTGAAGCCTTTTCACGGCGTAAAGTGGAATTGATGCCTCACCGCGGCAAGATTTATGACCGTAACTTCAAGCCATTGGCAATCAGCCTGCCGGTGGAGTCGTTATGGATGAACCCGACCGATGTCAATATCTCGGCGGCGCAGTTGAAGCAAATGGCCAAGTTGCTGGAAATGCGGCCAAAAGAGTTGCAGCAAAAAGTGCAGCAAAAGAAAAAAGAATTTGTATATATCAAACGGAGAGTAGCGCCCGATGTGGCAAAACTGGTGATGGCGATGAAAGTGCCCGGCGTATTCAGTCAGAAAGAATACAAACGCTTCTACCCTGCGGCAGAAGTGGCGGCGCATATCGTCGGTTTCACCGGGGTAGATGATACTGGTGTTGAGGGCATGGAGCTCTATCGTAACAGTGTCTTGTCCGGCACTTCCGGCAAGCGCGATTTTGTGCGAGACCGCAAAGGCCATGTGGTTGAAGACCTAGTCGCGATTAAACTGCCACATGATGGCCAGGATCTGGTGTTGAGCATAGACCGCACCGTGCAATATGTGGTGCACCGAGAGTTGTTGCGCGCGGTGGAGAAACATAAAGCCAAAGCAGGTGCCGCAGTGGTACTGGATGCCAAAACCGGCGAAGTGCTGGCGCTGGTGAATATTCCCACCTACAACCCGAATAATCCGGGCAATGTCGCCAGTAAACTGCGTAACTCAGCCATCGTCAATATTTTTGAACCTGGCTCTACCATGAAGCCGGTCACTGCAGCCGCTGCCATGGAATTCGGGCCTTACCAGCCGGATACCAAAATCCAGACTGCGCCTGGCTATTTACGCGTAGGCACAGCCACCATTCACGATGCGCACCCTAACCAGATGCTCAGCGTGTCGCAGATCATCCAGAAATCTTCCAACGTCGGCTCGGCCAAAATGGCGCTGGAGCTCAACCGCGAACAGTTATGGAATACCTATATTCAGCTCGGATTTGGCTCGCCGACAAAAATCGGTTTTCCGGGCGAGGCTTCTGGCAAGGTACGCGATTACAAAACCTGGCGTCCTATCGAGCAGGCCACCATGTCTTATGGGCACGGTATCAGCGTGACTTTATTGCAATTGGCTCGTGCCTACACTGTATTCGCCAATGAAGGCGAATTGCTGCCTGTAACGCTAACCAAGCTATCTGAGCCACCAGTAGGCCGTCAGGTATTTTCTGCCAAGGTAGCAAATGCAGTCAAAGATATGCTGGAACTGGTGGTGCAGCCAGGCGGCACCGCATTGAAAGCACAAGTGACCGGTTATCGCGTCGGCGGTAAAACCGGTACTGCGCACAAACTGGGCGCTCATGGCTATGAGCATGACAAATATGTAGGTTCTTTCGTCGGTATGGTGCCCGCTTCTAACCCGCGCCTGATCATGGCGGTGATGATAGACGAGCCAAACAATGGCGAATATTACGGCGGCAGCGTAGCTGCGCCGGTATTCAGTGCTGTCATGAATGATGTATTACGTATGCTGGCGGTTCCTCAGGATGGTAATGCTTTGCCTTTGGCCACACCTGCAGAAGCTGCAGCGGTTCCGGAGGCCATGTGAGTAAGTACATTATTCCAGCGCCGGTACACGGGATCACGGCTGATAGCCGCCAGGTAGAGAAGCATGGCTTATTCCTGGCATACCCGGGGCAGCACGGCGATGGCCGCGACTACATTCCGGATGCGATTGCCAAAGGTGCCAATACGATTATTTGGGATAGCCTGGGTTTTGACTGGAATCCGGAGTGGACTGTACACAATATCGCGATTCCAGACCTGAAGTCGCAGGTTGGCCATATTGCGAGCCAATTCTATAAAGACCCGACCGAGCAATTATGGTGCATTGGCGTCACCGGTACCAATGGCAAAACCACTGTTACCCACTGGCTGGCACAGGCTTACCGTTTCCTGCAACGTAAATCGGCAGTGATTGGTACTTTGGGCAACGGTACGCTGGATGATTTGCAACCTACGCAAAACACTACACCAGGCCCGGTCGAGTTACAGAAAATACTAGCCAATTTCTTGCTGGAAGATGTGCAGATGGTCGCTATGGAAGTTTCATCGCATGGCCTTGATCAGGGCCGTGTCAATGGCGTGTCGTTCGATGTTGCTGTATTCACCAATGTCACGCGTGATCATCTTGATTACCACGTCACCATGGAAGCGTATCAGTCGGCCAAGCAAAAATTGTTTGACTGGCAGACGTTATCTGCGGCTGTGATTAATGCAGATGATGCGTTCGGAATCGAACTGATTGACCGCCTGCGTAAACAGGGCAAGCAGGTTTTAAGTTATGGCATGCAAGAGGCGGATATATGCGCAACCGCCGTCACCATGCATGCGACTGGTTTTGAAATCCAGGTGCGCACACCTCAAGGTAATGGTCTGGTGCAACTGCATGCCCTGGGTCAATTTAATGTTTATAACGTATTGGCCGTGCTTGGGTGTTTGCTGGCCAATGACGTGGCCCTGCCAGCGGCTTTGCAGGCGGTTTCTGGTCTGGTGCCGGTCGCTGGTCGCATGCAGATGTTCGGTGGTGGTGACCTGCCACTGGTTGTGGTGGATTATGCGCATACGCCGGACGCGCTGGAAAAAGCCTTGCAGACTTTGCGTATCCAGGCACGCGGAAAACTGAGCTGCGTATTTGGTTGCGGTGGTGACCGCGATGCCGGCAAACGCACTGAAATGGGCCGTATTGCCGGTGCATTGGCTGATAGCGTGGTCGTTACCAATGACAATCCGCGCAGCGAAAATCCTTATGCAATCATTGCTGCCATTTCCGAAGGCTTGACCCGCGAATTCAGCATGGAAACCGACCGTGCCAAAGCAATTGCAATGGCAGTCATGCGTGCAAACAAGGGCGATGTGGTGCTTGTAGCAGGCAAAGGTCATGAGGATTACCAGGAAATACAAGGCATACGCTATCCATTCAGCGATGCCGAGTGGGTGCTGAATGCGCTGAAAAAGAGGGCGCAATCATGATGACCTTGCAAACCATCGCCAACGTATTGCACGGCACATTACGTACGCTGCACGGGCAAAATGCCGAGATTACAGTGACCTCTGTAGATAGCGATAGCCGCCGCGTACAGCCAGGCCAGTTGTTTGTGGCTTTGCCTGGTGAAAAGTTTGATGGACATGATTATTTGCCACAGGTAAACGCATTAGGTGCAGCGGCTGCATTGGTCACACATCCAGTCAAAACCGAGTTGCCAACAATAGAAGTAAAAGATACACGCCTGGCGATGGGCCAGCTGGCGGAATATTGGCGCCAGCATCTTGGCACGCCCATGATTGCTGTCACCGGCAGCAATGGCAAAACCACTACCAAAGAAATGATTGCCGCCATTATGCAAGTACATGTCGGCGGTGCTGACAAGGTATTGGCGACTGCCGGAAACTTTAACAATGATATCGGCATGCCTTTGACGCTGCTGCGCCTGCGTCCTTTTCACCGTATTGCGGTGATCGAGATGGGTATGAACCATCTGGGTGAAATTGATTACCTGACCCGCATCGCCTGCCCGAATGTGGCTGTGATTAACAATGCCGGCACCGCCCATATCGGGGAGCTGGGTTCGCGTGAAAATATTGCCAAGGCCAAAGGTGAGATTTTTACCGGACTGGCTGAAGATGGTATTGCAGTGATCAATGCGGATAGCAAATTTTTCACTTACTGGCGCGGTTTGAACCAACAACGACGCGTGATGACTTTCGGCATGGGTCCTGAAGCTGACGTTCGCGGCGAAATGGTAGCAGGTGAATCATCTTCATTCAGTGTGCATTATCAGAATGAAGGGATTGTTGTGACATTGGCCGTGCCCGGTACACACAACATCATGAACGCTTTAGCTGCCGCTGCTGCCAGCATAGCTGCTGGCGCCAGTCTGCAAGAAGTGGCACAAGGCCTGCAAGGATTTGATGGCGTCAAAGGTCGCTTGCAACAAAAAACTGCCGCTAACGGCGCCAAAGTGATTGATGACACTTACAACGCCAACCCTGATTCGATGAAAGCCGCACTCGACGTGTTGCGTAACTACAAACTACGTACCGTATTTGTGATGGGCGATATGGGTGAACTGGGGGATGACGCCGAAGCCATGCATGCCACGGTTGGCAGTTATGCGAAAAATAATGGTATCGATGCGATGTATGCCTTTGGTAATCTCACCCAGGCAGCCATTAAAGCCTTTGGCGAGCAAGGTCAGCATTTTGATTCAATAGAAAAATTAATTGCTGCATTACAGGCAAACACATCCGCAGAAGACATCGTACTGGTGAAAGGCTCGCGCTTCATGCAAATGGAGCGGGTAGTCAATGCATTGGTGGAAACACAAGCCGCCGAACTGGTGGGGAAATAGGGAAGCTTATGTTATTGGAATTGGCAAAGTGGTTGTCGTCGGATGTACGTGGGTTTCACGTATTTGATTACATCACGCTGCGCGCCGTGCTGGCAACACTGACGGCACTGGCCATCTCGTTCCTGGTCGGGCCGGCCATGATCCGCAAACTGACTGAATACAAAGTCGGCCAGTCCGTACGTGATGATGGTCCGCAAACACACCTTGTGAAAGCCGGCACACCGACTATGGGGGGCGCGTTGATCCTGGTGGCGATCGCGATTTCCACACTGTTATGGGGCAATCTGCATAACCGGTTTATCTGGGTGGTATTAATTACCACATTGGGTTTCGGCGCTGTTGGCTGGGTGGATGACTATCGCAAAGTGGTTTACAAAAATCCTAAAGGCTTGTCTGCCAAAGAGAAATATTTCTGGCAAAGCCTGATCGGCTTTGGCGTAGCAGCGTTTTTATACGCAACTTCCACCACGCCGGTTGAAACCACCCTGATCGTGCCGTTTTTCAAACACCTGGCACTGCCGTTAGGTGCGGTGGGGTTCATCATATTAACTTACCTGGTCATCGTCGGCAGCAGCAATGCCGTCAACCTGACCGATGGCCTGGATGGCCTGGCCATTTTGCCTACCGTGATGGTCGCGGCTGCACTGGCGCTGTTCTCATATGTGGCTGGTCACATCGTATTCGCCAAATATCTCGGTATTCCCTATGTTGAGGGCGCCAGTGAGCTGATGGTGTTCTGTGCGGCGATGGCAGGCGCCGGTTTGGGGTTCCTGTGGTTTAACGCCTATCCGGCAGAAGTATTTATGGGCGATGTCGGTGCGCTGGCACTGGGTGCGGCGTTGGGTGTGGTGGCCGTGGTGGTACGCCAGGAAATTGTGCTGTTCATTATGGGTGGCGTGTTCGTAATCGAGACTTTCTCGGTAGCGGCACAGGTACTGTATTTCAAGTACACCAAGAAAATGACCGGGACCGGCAAGCGTATTTTCCTGATGGCGCCGTTGCACCATCACTATGAGCAAAAAGGCTGGAAAGAGACACAAGTGGTGGTCCGTTTCTGGATCATTACCATGATGCTGGTACTGGTTGGCTTGTCCACCCTGAAACTGAGATAACAAGATAAAGCGGAAATTCTGTCGAGCGTAGAGACAATGAAAAAACAATTTGAACAACAGCGGGTAGGGGTAATAGGACTGGGTGACACCGGCTTCTCTGCTTTGCGCTGGCTGCGTCAAATGGGTGCAGAGGTGGTGATGTTCGACTCACGTTTACATCCACCCGGACAGGACCGTTTGCTGGAAGAATTTCCTGATGTGGAGTGCCATCTGGGGCCTTTTAATGCTGCCCTGTTATCCGGCATGGATACCATAGTGACCAGCCCGGGCGTGTCACTGAAAGAGCCCGTGTTGCAACAGCTGATTGCGCAAGGCAAGAACGTGATTGGCGATATTGAGTTGTTTGCGCGTTTCCGAGCCCCGTATGCAAAGGTGATTGGCATCACAGGGTCTAACGGTAAAACCACGGTGACTACCCTGGTCGGTGAAATCTGCAAACAGGCAGGTCTGAACACCATTGTGGCTGGCAACATCGGTGTGCCAGTGCTGGATACGTTGCAAATGACAGCGCCGGATGTGTATGTGCTTGAGCTTTCCAGTTTTCAGCTGGAAGCGACACAACAATTACAGATAGACGCAGCGACCATTTTGAACCTGTCCGAAGATCATATGGATAGATATTCCGGCATGGAAGATTATGCCCAATCCAAGGCGCGCATTTACCAGCATGCCCGTATCGCGATTGTGAACCGTGATGATCCTGCCAGTGCCGCATTGGCTGGCCAGTTGCCACAGGTTTCATTCGGGGTGAACCCTGCACCAACCATCAATGATTATGGCTTGAATGATCTGGGCTGGTTGTGCGCCGGTCATCGTCATTACATTGAGGCCGATAGCCTGCATATCCGTGGCAAGCACAATATTGCCAATGCGCTGGCAGCGATTGCATTAACGCAGGCGATAGGCATAGATAAAGTATCCATTCTGCATACCGTGCAGTCATTCACAGGTTTGCCACACCGTGTGGAATGGGTTGCCAGTATTGAAGAAGTCGACTTTTACGATGACTCCAAAGGCACTAACGTGGGTGCGACTACGGCGGCCATCAGCGGCATGCTCAAACAGGGTAAACCACAAAAAGTGGTGCTAATCGCGGGTGGCGATGGCAAAGGCCAGGATTTCAGTCCGTTGCGGGATGCCGTTATCCAGCATGCCAGGGCAGTCGTACTGATCGGGCGTGACGGGCCAAAAATTCAGCAGGTTTTGCAAGATATTCAAGTGCCGGTAGTGGATGCAGTCGACCTGACCGCTGCCGTGCATATCGCAAAAACGCTGGCGGAACCCGGTGATGCGGTATTGCTGTCACCTGCCTGCGCCAGTTTTGATATGTTCAGGAATTATGAGCATAGGGCGCAGGTATTTGTTGAGGCGGTCAAAGCCATGGAGGACGCATGCTTGGTCCGCTAATGATGACGCGTGAGCGCTACAACTCGCCCAGTTACGACTTGTCGCTGGTATGGGTAGTGCTGTCATTGCTGGCATTTGGCATGGTGATGGTCTATTCCGCCTCAATCGCCTATGCCGATGCAAGCAAGATGTTTGGGCACAACAGCACTTATTTCCTGATGCGCCAGGCCTTGTATGTGGCTGTGGGGCTAGTAGCCGCTGTCGTTGTATTCCAGGTGCCTATGGCCTGGTGGCAGAAAATGTCGCCTTATCTGTTTGTGTTCGGCATTGTGTTGCTGGTGCTGGTGTTAATTCCCGGTATCGGCAAAGTGGTCAACGGCAGCCGCCGCTGGATCTCATTGCTGGTCATGAACCTGCAACCTTCGGAATTAATGAAGCTGTTTATTGCCATGTATGCCTCTGATTATGCGATCCGCAAGGCCAGCAATATGCACAGCTTTACCAAAGGCTTTTTGCCTATGCTGGGTGTGATGGTATTCGTCGGCGTGCTGCTGTTACGTGAACCGGATTTCGGCGCATTTGCGGTGACCGCGTCGATTGCGTTTTCCATCATGTGGCTGGGTGGCGTGCATATCAAAATATTTCTTGCCATGCTCGGCGCACTGCCGCTTGCTGTGGTGGGATTAGTAGTGATGGAACCTTACCGCCTGGAGCGTATGAAAGGTTTCCTGAATCCTTTTGATGACCCGTTTGATACCGGTTACCAGCTGTCGCACGCGTTGATTGCTTTTGGCCGGGGTGAATTCTGGGGGGTAGGCCTGGGCGGCAGCGTTGAAAAATTATTGTACCTGCCGGAAGCACATACCGATTTCCTGCTGGCAGTGGTGGCGGAAGAGCTCGGTTATGTCGGTGTGATGGTGGTCGTGCTGCTGTTTGCATGGCTGGTGATCCGCGCATTCAGTATCGCCAAGGAAGCGGTGGCAAATGAGCGTTATTACGCTGCATTGCTGGCACAGGGGATCGGCGTCTGGATGGGTGTGCAAGGCTTTATCAATATGGGCGTGAACATGGGTTTACTGCCAACTAAAGGCTTGACGCTGCCACTACTTTCTTATGGCGGTAGCGGCATCCTGGCAAACTGCATTGCCTTATCTGTGCTGTTACGCATCGATTTTGAGAACAGACGTTTGCAGAAAGGGCTGCAAACATGAGCCGCCAGTACACATTGATGGTGATGGCTGGTGGCACTGGGGGGCATGTCTATCCTGCAATTGCAGTGGCTGATGCTTTGCACGCGCAAGGCTGGAAGATCGTATGGCTGGCGACTGAAGGCGGTATGGAAAATCGTCTGATTGCCGGCAAGCCTTATGAAAAAGCCATGATGACCATGCAAGGGGTGCGTGGCAAAGGTCTGCAAGGCTGGCTGACTTTACCGGTGAAGTTGTCACGCGCATTTGCACAGGCTAAAAGCGCGATAAGCCAGCATCAACCCGATGTGGTGTTGGGCATGGGTGGTTTTGCGGCATTCCCTGGCGGCGTGATGGCGAAAATGGCAGGCATTCCGCTGGTGATTCATGAGCAAAATTCTGTCGCCGGATTGACCAACAAGGTATTAGCCAACATTGCAAACCGGGTATTGACCGGGTTTCCCAATGCACTGGGCAAAAAAGGCGAAACGGTTGGTAATCCTGTGCGGGAAGAGATTACCACCTTGCAGGTGCCGGAATCGCGTTTTGCAGATCATCATGGTGTGTTACGCGTACTGGTTGTGGGCGGCAGTCTGGGTGCAGCAGCATTGAATACGTTGTTGCCAAAAGCCTTTGCCCAATTGCCGCACAATACGCGCCCACAGATTATTCACCAGGCGGGTGAAAAACATATTGAAGCACTGAAAAAAGCCTATGCAGAAGCCGGCGTTGCAGCTGATTGCCGCGCATTTATCCAGGATATGGCTGAGGTGTATGCCTGGGCTGACCTGGTAATTTGCCGTGCCGGGGCATTAACGATTGCCGAGCTGGCGAATGTAGGGGCTGCCAGCATTCTGGTGCCATTCCCGTTTGCGGTGGATGACCACCAAACTATCAATGCAGCCTATCTGCAACAGGCAGGCGCCGCGCTACTGATCCAGCAAAGAGACCTGGATGTGAGTCAGCTGGCGAATACCTTGCAAGCGCTGGACCGTAACATCTGTCTGGTGATGGCACAAAAGGCACGTGCTTTAGCACGGCCACAAGCCACACAACAAGTGGCAGAAATTTGCCAGCAGCTGGCAACAGCAAATACAAATGAGAAACAACGAGCAGCATGAAACATAAAGTCAAAAAAATTCATTTTGTCGGCATAGGCGGTTCTGGCATGAGCGGGATTGCCGAGGTATTGCTCAACCTTGGCTTTGAGATCAGCGGCTCAGACCTGGCCAGCAATGCGACTACCAAACGCTTGCAAGGCTTTGGTGCCAAGGTGTACCAGGGGCATGCGACCGAACACTTGGGTGATGCCGATGTAGTGGTGGTATCCAGTGCAATTAACGAAGAGAACCCGGAAATTATCGCGGCCCGTGCACGCAAGGTCGCGGTGATTCCACGTGCACTGATGCTGGCTGAACTGATGCGCTTCAAGCAGGGTATCGCCGTGGCAGGTACGCATGGCAAAACCACGACCACCAGCCTGATTGCCAGCATTCTGGCTGAAGCAGACATGGACCCGACCTTTGTCATTGGCGGCAAGCTGGAAGCAGCCAGTGCCAACGCCAAACTGGGCACTGGTGAGTGGATAGTGGTTGAGGCAGATGAATCTGATGCGTCCTTCCTGCACCTGAATCCGGTGCTTGCTGTGGTCACCAATATTGACCAGGACCACATGGATACCTATGAGCATAGCTTCGACAAGCTGAAAACGGCGTTTGTTGAATTTTTGCAGCAAATCCCATTCTGGGGCATGGCCGTGATGTGCATTGACGATGCCAATGTGCGTGAAATCCTGCCGCGCGTGACACGTCCGGTGACTACTTATGGCACCCATGAAGATGCCAGTATCCGTGCTGAAAACATCGTCGCTGATGGCGGCAAAATGCATTTCACGCTGATCCGCAAAAACGGCACGACGGTACGCAATGAAGTCACCCTCAATCTGCCAGGGCATCACTATGTGTTGAATGCACTGGCGGCGATTGCGATTGCGACAGAATTAAATGTGCCGGATGCGGCCATCCTGAAAGCACTGGCCGAGTTCAGGGGCGTAGGTCGCAGGTTTGAGCGCTATGGTGAAATCCCGGTTGCCGATGGTCATATGACTCTGATTGATGATTACGGTCACCACCCGGTTGAAATGCAGGCTGTAATAGCTGCCGCACGTGGTGCGTTTCCGGAGCGTCGCCTGGTGCTGGCTTTCCAGCCGCATCGCTATACCCGCACCCGCGACTGCTTCGAGGATTTCGTCAAGGTATTGTCAACTGTTGATGCGTTGTTGCTGACAGAAGTGTATTCGGCTGGCGAAGCGCCGATTGTCGCGGCTGACACCCGCAGCCTGATCCGTGCCATCCGTGTAAACGGCAAGGTAGAACCACGATTTGTGGAAACCACAGATGAGTTGCCGGCCACCATACTGGATAGCGTGCAGGCGGGAGATGTGGTGGTCGTGATGGGCGCCGGCAATATCGGTAACGTCGCGGCCAAAACGCGGGAGCTGGCGACGCGATGAGCGCAACAGGGTTAAAAGTGCTGCAACACGAACCGCTGACTCGCTACACTAGCTGGCGCGTGGGTGGCGAGGCTGACCAGCTGGTGCTGGCCGATAATGTCGAGCACCTGCAGCAATTCCTGCAACAGTTGCCGGCGGATGAGCCGCTGACCTTTATTGGCTTGGGCAGCAACCTGCTGGTACGGGATGGTGGTGTGCGTGGCACGGTAGTGGTCATGCATCAGGCCTTGCAGCAACTTGAAATGCAAGGCGAACGGGTGTATGCCGATGCCGGTGTTACCTGCGCCAAGCTGGCACGTTTTGCTGCCAGCCACAATCGCGCTGGTGCCGAATTTATGGCGGGTATCCCCGGAACGGTAGGCGGTGCGCTGGCGATGAACGCCGGTTGTTATGGTGGCGAAACCTGGCAATGGGTAGATCAGGTAAAAACCATACATCGCAGTGGCGCGGTACAAGTGCGAAATCGTGCTGACTATGCGCCTGCCTATCGCCACGTAACACACCCCGTGGCAGATGAATGGTTTCTGGGCGGCTGGTTTGCTATCCCGCAAGGCGATGGCAAAACTTCTGCCGAACAGATCAAACAGTTGCTGGCAAAACGCCTGGCGAGCCAGCCGCTGAACATGCCGAGCGCAGGATCCACTTTCCGCAATCCGGAAGGCGACTTTGCGGCACGCTTGATTGAAGTATCTGGCTTGAAAGGCGCCATCATTGGTGGTGCACAGGTTTCAGAAAAGCATGCCAATTTCATCGTGAATTTGGGCAATGCGAGCGCAGCAGATATTGAAGCATTGATAGAGCGTGTCAAAACCACCGTGCATGAAAAGCAGGGCGTGGAATTGATACAGGAAGTGAAAGTCATTGGGGAAAGCGTTTTAAAAGCATGAGTGCAGCACAGCAAAAATTTGGCAAGGTAGCCGTGTTATTCGGTGGACGTTCTGGCGAGCGTGAAGTGTCGCTGAAAAGTGGCTCTGCGGTGTTGGCCGCCTTACAGCGTCAGGGTGTCGATGCGCATGCATTCGATCCGGCCACGCAAGAATTGTCTGCCTTGAAAGGGTATGACCGCGCCTTTATCGCCTTGCATGGCCGCTTTGGTGAAGACGGCACCATACAGGGCGCATTGGAACTGATGGATATCCCTTATACCGGCAGCGGAGTCATGGCATCTGCGCTCGGTATGGATAAATGGCGTACCAAATTGCTGTGGACAGCTGCTGGTGTAGTAACCCCTGATTTTGTGCTGATGGATGAATCGACAACTACCGAGGAAGTCGTCGCGACGCTGGGATTGCCCGTCTTTGTGAAACCTGCCAACGAAGGTTCAAGCATAGGCGTGAGCAAGGTCAAGCAGACTGCCGAACTGGCTGCGGCTTATACCCTGGCTAAAGCCTCTGATCCCCTGGTGATTGCCGAACAGTTTGTTGGTGGTGGTGAGTACACCGTTGGCATCCTCGGCGATACCGCGTTGCCGGTGATAAGGATTGTGCCGAAAAACGAATACTACGATTACGAAGCCAAGTACCTGCGTGACGATACCGAATACCGTTGCCCGAGTGGCTTGTCTGCCGCACAGGAAGCGCAGATCCAGGCAGAAGCTTTGCAGGCGTTCAGGGTGCTGGGTTGCAGTGGCTGGGGCCGCGTGGACTTTTTGATGGATGAGGCGGGTAAACATTATTTCCTGGAAGTAAATACCAGCCCGGGCATGACAGACCACAGCCTGGTGCCGATGGCAGCCAAAGCGGCTGGGCTGGATTTTGATGCACTGGTCATAAACATTTTGCAGCAAACATTGAAGGCCTCAAACGGAAACGCATAGACGATGTGGCATAGACCGACATTGCTGAACTGGACTGCCAATCTGCTGTTTTCACTGGCAGTGGTGCTGATGCTGTACGCCTTGTTGTTTGTGGTGTTGCATCTGCCTATCTTCCCGGTTAAGCATGTGCAGGTTGAAGGCAATCTTGATCATGTCAATCACGAGCAGATTCAACTGATTGTCAGCAAATATTTAAAAGGTAATTTTTACACACTGGATCTGCAACGCACCCGCACCGCGTTCGAGAAGCTGCCATGGGCGCGCAAGGTCAGTGTCCGTCGCCAATGGCCTGACACCATTGTTGTGCAGATTGAAGAGCATCAGGCCATTGGCCGCTGGGGTGGGGTGGCATTGGTGAACCGCCATGGTGAATTATTCCAGGCAGCCTCTGATGAGCAATTGCCGGTGTTCTATGGCCCGGGTGATGCGGTGAAAGAACTCGCGCAAGGTTATGCCAGTTTTGCGCAGACATTGTCAGTGACCTCATTGCAGATTCAGCAATTGAGCTTGTCGTCACGACGCGCCTGGGAGATCAAGACCGCTGATAAACGGCAAATGATGCTGGGACGTGAAGCAGCTAAACAAAGGTTGCAACAATTTGTAGCAGCCTACACCCAGCAGCCGGCGATTGCTGAGAGTGACTGGCGGTATGCCGATTTACGCTATCCAAATGGCTTTGCGTTGCGTATGCCGCGCAACGGAGCCTGATAAGAAATTGCCTGAAGCAAGATGTGCAAGGAAATGAAATGAGTAGAGCAAGAGAAGATAAAAATTTAATTGTGGGCCTGGATATCGGCACCTCCAAGATCGTGGCCATCGCGGCAGAGATTTTGCCCGAAGGTACCTTGAAGGTGATTGGCGTTGGTCAGCATGCTTCACGCGGCCTGAAAAAAGGCGTGGTGGTGAATATCGACTCCACCATGCAAGCGATTCAGCGCGCAATTGAAGAAGTGGAGCTGATGGCTGACTGCAAAATCAACACCGTGTATTCAGGGATTGCCGGCAGCCATATCAAAAGCCTGAACTCACACGGCATGGTGAAAATCAAGGAAAGCGAAGTTTCGCAAAGCGATATTGACCGTGTGGTCGATACCGCCCGTGCGATTGCCTTGCCAGCGGATCAGCAGATTCTGCATATCCTGACCCAGGAATTTATTATCGATGGCCAGGAAGACGTGCGCGAGCCATTGGGTATGAGCGGCATCCGCCTAGAAGTGCGTGTGCATATCGTGACCGGTGCGATTGCGGCGGCACAGAATATCGTCAAGTGTATCAAGCGTTGCGGCCTGGAAGTGAGCGACCTGATCCTGCAACCACTGGCTTCCAGCGAATCTGTACTGACCGAAGATGAAAAAGAATTAGGGGTTTGCCTGGTGGATATCGGTGGCGGCACGACTGACATCGCCGTGTTTAAAAATGGCGCCATCCGCCATACCGCGGTGATACCGATTGCCGGTGACCAGATTACCAATGACATCGCGGTGGCCTTGCGTACTCCCACGCAGTCAGCGGAAGAAATCAAGGTCAAACATGGCTGTGCCTTGCGTCAATTGGCGGACCCGCGTGAAGTGGTTGAAGTACAGGCGGTTGATGGCCGTGAGCCGCGTCAATTGTCATGCCAGGCATTGACTGAGGTGATTGAAGACCGCGTCGAAGAGATTTACGAGTTTGTACAGCAGGAACTGCGCCGCAGTGGTATGGAATCCATGATCGCTTCCGGGATTGTGATTACCGGTGGCGCTGCACAAATGCGCGGCATGGTGGAGCTGGGCGAAGAGATTTTCCACACACCGGTGCGCCTCGGTATCCCGCGCTATGTGGAAGGTTTATCTGAGGTGGTGGGTAATCCTCGCTATGCCACCGGTATTGGCCTGTTGCTGATGGCTAAGCAGCAGGTGGAAAAGCAAATGGTAGGGAATCTGCAGTCTGGCTCGGTGGGCAGGTTGCTTGAGAGAATGAAAAGTTGGTTTACAGGTAATTTCTAGTTTTTGGGTAATTTTTAACTGTGTTTAGGGCGAGTGTGCGGGGCAACCCAATCCTCAAAAGTTAGGCAAATGGAGAGTGAATGATGATTGAAATTTTTGACAAAGAGAACGAAGGTGCAGTAATCAAGGTAATTGGTGTCGGTGGTTGCGGTGGTAACGCCGTTGAGCACATGATGACCAAGATGGTGCCGGGCGTAGAGTTTATTTGCGCTAATACGGATATGCAGGCTTTGAAAAAGAGCAATGCCAAAGTGGTACTGCAAATTGGTGCCGATATCACCAAGGGTCTGGGTGCTGGTGCCAAGCCGGAAATCGGACGTGAAGCCGCACTGGAAGACCGTGACAGCATCGCGGAAACCATTGATGGCGCAGACATGCTGTTTATCACTGCAGGTATGGGTGGCGGTACCGGTACCGGCGCGGCCCCTATCATTGCAGAAGTCGCACGTGAAATGGGCATCCTGACCGTTGCTGTGGTGACCAAGCCGTTTGCTTTCGAAGGCAAGCGTGCAAAAGTTGCACAAGAGGGTTTGGAAGAACTTTCCCAGTACGTTGACTCTCTGATTGTTATCCCAAACGAAAAGCTGATGGATGTGTTGGGTGAAGATGTAACCGTGATGGAAGCGTATCGTGCAGCTAATGACGTGTTGCAAAATGCGGTGTCGGGTATTGCCGAAATCATCAACTGCCCGGGTACCGTGAACGTCGACTTTGCTGACGTACGCACCGTGATGTCTGAAATGGGTATGGCAATGATGGGTTCCGCTGAAGCAACTGGCCCTAACCGTGCCCGTATCGCGGCTGAACAAGCAGTAGCCAGCCCGTTGCTGGAAGATGTGAACCTGGCCAACGCACGTGGTGTATTGGTCAATATTACCGCCAGCAGCAGCTTCAAAATGCGTGAATACTATGATGTGATGAACACTATCAAAGAATTCACGGCAGAAGATGCGACCGTGATTATCGGTAACGTGATTGACGAAGAAATGGCTGATAACCTGCGTGTGACCATGGTTGCCACCGGCTTGAACGGCTCTATCGGCAAGCGTCAGGCGAAACCTGAGTTAAAAGTCATGACGACGACTACACTGCGTGACGGTACTACTAACCAGCCTATTTTCCAGAATACAGTTGAGGAAGATGAGCCGGCAGTATTCACCAGCAACAGCCGTCGTGCACAGGTTGAAGCCATGAAGAATTCCGGTATTGAAGAATATGATATTCCGGCTTTCCTGCGTAAGCAGGCTGATTAACCTTCAGGCAGTGATTGCTTGTCGGTTTGGAAGTGGGATTGGCTTATAATAGGGTCAATCACTGATAAAAGAGAAAACCATGTTAAAGCAACGCACGCTTAAACAACAGATTAGCGCGACCGGCGTAGGGCTACACAGCGGTGAGAAAGTCACCCTGACGCTTAAACCGGCACCTGCTGATCATGGTGTAGTGTTCAAGCGCATCGATTTGCCCGATACGCCTGCCATGCGGGTCACCCCGACGGCAGTTAACGACACCCGCCTGAGCTCAGCCCTAGAGTTTTCAGGTGCGCGCGTTGCCACTGTGGAGCATTTGATGTCCGCCCTCGCCGGTCTGGGGGTGGATAATGTATTGATAGAGTTAACGGCAGCCGAAGTGCCCATCATGGATGGCAGTTCGGGGCCGTTTATCTACTTATTGCAAACGGCCGGCTTAGCCGAACTGGAGGCGCCGAAGAAATTTGTGCGCATCCTGAAACCGGTAGAAGTACAAGATGGTGATAAATGGGCAAAATTTACACCGCATCATGGTTTCAAAGCCGAATTTACGATTGATTTCGCACACCCCGTGTTCGAATTCTCAGGTAAAACGGTGAATATTGATTACGATAGCCAAAGTTATGTCGACGAAATCAGTCGTGCGCGTACCTTTGGTTTTATGCACGAAGTGGAGTACCTGCGCGCAAATGGCCTGGCCAAAGGCGGCAGTCTTGATAACGCGATTGTGCTCGATGAATACAAGGTACTGAATGGTGGCGGTTTGCGCTACGACGACGAGTTCGCCAAACACAAAGTGCTGGATGCCATTGGCGATTTGTATATCCTGGGTTATCCCATTGTCGGCCAGTTTTCTGCCTTCAAGTCTGGGCATGCCTTGAATAACCAGCTGCTACGTGCCTTGTTGAAAGACGACACTGCCTGGGAATACTGTACCTTTGAAGATAGCCAGGCCCCGGTCGGTTTTGTGCGTCAACGTGACTACTTTAGTCCGGCGCCATTTTTACCAGCTGCCTGATTAGCAAGCCTAACTAAGCCTAACTAACAAGAATAGCGAAACTATGTGGTGGATACGGATATTATTTGCAGTGCTGGTGCTAAGTACTCTGGTGCTGGCACTGCTAGGCTGGCAAACCGGTAACTCGCGCTACTGGCAATGGCTTAAAAAAGTATGGAAAGCCGGCTTCGTCGTAGTGCTACTCCTGTTGCTGTTTTTCTTTCTGAGTCGCCTGGCCAGAATTTGATTGTGACCCCCTAAATCCACGTGATGAGTCAGGTGCACTTGCGAGTGCTCACGTGAGCATAGTAAGACCCTGTGATTATTGACTCATGAAGACTAAATTCCGGCATCTCCTTTCAATTGCTGCCTGTGTATTGGTGTCGTGCCTGCTTATGCTGGCAACGTCGGCCCACGCTGGCGATACTGAAACCTATCTGCAAGCCAAACAGGCTTACCAGACTAAGAATCTGCCGTTGCTGACCGAGTCGCTTGAGACCCTTAAGCAACGTAAATCACCGCTCGCACCATATTTGCAATACTGGCAGATGATCCTGACCATGGATCAATTATCCTATTACCAGGTGCAGGCTTTTCTGCAGGAAAATAACGAATCATTGTTATCCCAACGCGTGCGCGAACTTTGGCTAAAACGCCTGGGACGCGTGCAGTTCTGGGACCAGTTTGTCGAAATCCGCGCGCAGATTCCCAACTATTACAGCTTGAATGACACAGGAAACCAGTGCTTCCAAGTACAAGCAGGGATCGCGCTGGATGACCCGATTGCTTACGAAGATGGCAAAAACTTATTGCTGTCCGGTAAAGAATTACCTGCCGACTGCCAGGGGATGCTGGAAGCCTTGCAGCAAGTGGGCGTGCTGGACGAGAACTTACTGCTCACTGTCTACCGAAATGCCTTGTTTGCCAATAAACCGGGTTTGGCTAAAGTATTGGCAAAGCGTAGCCGGAAAACCGATGCTACTTTGCTCAAGCAGATCGATGAAGTGGCACAAAACCCTGCCCTGGTTTTGAAAAAGAATAATGTTCAGGATAAATCAGCTTATGGCCGTGCGCTTTATCTCTTCGCCATCCATCGCCAGGCCAAGGCAGATATCGCATTGGCACAAACCAGCTACCAGAAATACAGCGGGCTTTTATCCAATGAAGAGCGGCAACTGATACAAGCTTATATCGCGCTGGAATCCGCCAGAAAACATGAGCCTGAAGCAGTGAGGGCATTTGCCAAAGTCGAACCTGCTATTCTGAATAATGAGCAATGGGAATGGTATGCCCGTAGCGCATTGCGGGAGCAGGATTGGAATACCTTACTGAAGATTATTAATAGCATGCCGAACGCATTATCTGAAGAGCAGACCTGGCGCTACTGGAAAGCACGTGCGCTGAAAACCAAGGGCCAGGCACCGGAAGCTAATTTGTTATTGGCAAAACTTTCCCAGGAACGTCATTTTTACGGCTGGCTGTCTGCTGAAGAGCTGGGGCCGGTCGCAGGTGAACCGTTGGCAACATACCAGCCTGCCGATGATGAAGTCCGCCAGTTTGCACGCCTGGCCAGCATCAAGCGCATAGAAGCGTTGTTTGATGCCGATGCACGCTATGAGGCCAGGCTGGAGTGGATGTATTTGCTTGAAGGATTGGATGATTCCTCCCGTATCGTGGCGGCGCAATATGCCTTACTGAAAGGCTGGTACGATTTGACGGTATTGGCGGCCGATAAAACCAGTCGCACCCATAATTTTGAATTGCGATACCCTACGCCTTACCGTGATTACCTGCAAAAAGCTTCAAAAGCGCGTGCTATTGACGAAGCCTGGGTATATGGCATTATCCGGCAGGAAAGCCGTTTTATGCACTATGCCAAATCCTCGGTCGGCGCCGGCGGGTTGATGCAGGTCATGCCTGCAACCGCCAAGTGGATAGCCAAAAAACTGGGCTGGAGTAGCTATAGTGATGCCATGCTGCACGATATAGATACCAATGTGAACCTTGGTACCTATTACATGCGCTACACTCTGGATACCTTCAACGGCCAGGAAGCGATGGCGACTGCCGCCTACAATGCCGGCCCCAGCCGCGCCCGGCGCTGGGCAGCGAACGTGCCACTGGAGGGCGCGATTTATGCCGAAACCATTCCCTTCAGTGAAACACGCAATTATGTAAAAAAAGTACTGGCAAACGCCCACATGTATGCACCCAGGCTGGGGTTGCCGGTCATCACGCTTAAAAAGCGTTTGGGCACTATTCCGGCGCGTAATGGTGGTGCCGTGGCTGATGCTGAAAGCGTGATCACGACCATCACAATTACAGATCAAGAGTAGGCACACTTTTTTCTGTACAATATCTTTAAGCAAGCTTTATGAAGTGCGGCTTGCAAGTAACCAAGTAAGTGAGGTCAGGCGCGATAATTAGATTTTACGCGCACCCTTGTTTGAGCAAAAAGTTTGGTGACTAAATTTAGTTTAATCAAAGCTTTCTTTAATACGAACATGCATCAGGAACAAGCGATATGAAGACAGTCACAGTATTGGGCGGTAGCGGTTTTGTAGGGAGCAGTGTGGTAGCCGGCTTGGACCAGGCAGGGTACCAGGTCAAGGTGTTGACACGCCGCAGGGAAAAAGCCAAACACCTGATTTTGTTACCCTATGTGCAAGTGGTTGAGTGCGATATCAACGACCATGCTGCACTGAAAGCGCAGCTGGCAGGTAGTCACGCTGTGATCAACCTGATCGGTATTCTGCACCAGACCAGTGACAACGGCTTTGAAAAAATGCATCACCAGTTGCCGCGTCGTGTGGCGCAACTTTGTGTTGAATTAGGCATCCCCAGATTGCTGCACATGAGCGCATTGCAGGCTTCTGTGAGCGCGCCTAGCGAATATTTGCGTAGTAAAGCGGCTGGCGATGAGGCAGTGATGGAATCCAGCAAAAAATTGCATGTCACCATATTCCGCCCATCAGTGATATTTGGCGCGCGTGACAGCTTTATTAACTTATTCGCCAAGCTGATCCAGTATGTGCCAGTACTGGTTCTGGCAATGCCACAAGCCAAATTTCAGCCGATCTGGGTTGAAGATGTGGCAACCGCTTTCGTGACGGCTTTAGATGAGTCAGCGACTTATTGCAGGATTTATGAGCTTGGTGGCCCGGCGATCATGACTTTGCAACAGGTGATGGAAGCTGTGATGAAAACGATCGGTGTGCAACGGCGGATTATTGGGTTGGGCCCAAAAATGTCGCTATTACAAGGCAGTTTTATGCAGTTGCTGCCAATCAAGTTGTTATCGCGCGACAATGTGAAGTCCATGCAGGTCGACAATGTCTGTCAACAACCGATGGCGAATGAGCTTTGCGTAGTGCCTACCGATATGTTCGCTGTGATCTCAGGCTACCTGGTGGAAAATAATCCGCGTGGTGCTTATGATGATTTTCGTGCAGCGGCAGGTCGCGTGATTAACGCCAGGCGTTAACAGTCATTTCTTCGTGTTTTTCTATGGATAATTGCATATGCAAATCTATCAGGTAGGCGGCGCTGTCCGCGATGGCCTGCTAGGTCTTCCGGTCAAAGACAGGGATTATGTGGTTGTGGGTGCCACCCCAGAACAAATGCTGGCGGCAGGCTATCGTGCAGTCGGCAAGGATTTCCCGGTATTTCTTCACCCTGAAACGCACCAGGAACATGCGTTGGCACGCACGGAACGTAAAACAGGCAAGGGCTATAAGGGTTTTAGTGTCTACGCCGCCCCGGAAGTGACGCTCGAGGAAGATCTCGCACGACGTGACTTTACGATGAATGCCATCGCCCAGGCCGAAGACGGCCGCCTGGTTGACCCTTTTCACGGGCAGCGGGATATCCAGGAAAAACGCTTAAGGCATGTCACTGAAGCGTTCAGCGAAGACCCGGTACGTATTCTGCGCGCAGGCCGCTTTCTCGCACGTTTCACCGAATTTAGCGTCGCACCGGAAACCATGGCGTTGATGCGTGAGATGGTGGCAAACGGTGAAGTAGATGCACTGGTACCGGAACGGGTATGGCAGGAAATCGCTAAGGGTCTGATGGAAAAAAAGCCTAGCCGAATGTTTGAAATGCTGCGTGATTGCGGCGCCTTGCAAGTGATTTTTCCCGAGCTGGCTCGCTTGTGGGGCGTGCCGCAAACAGCTATTTATCACCCTGAGGTTGATACCGGCGTGCATGTCATGATGGTGATTGATTATGCCGCCAGGCAAGGTTTAAGCTTGCCGGTGCGTTTTGCTGCGCTAGTGCATGATCTTGGTAAAGGCACGACACCGGCAGATGTATTACCGCGGCATATCGGCCACGAGTTACGCAGTGTGGACCAGATTCGCGATGTAGTTGCACGCCTCAAAGTGCCTAACGATTGCAAGGACCTGGCGCTGGTAGTGGCGAAATACCATGGCAAATTGCACGCTGCCCGCGAAATGAAAGCCAGCACTTTGCTGAATTTCTTGGAGGAGCTGGATGCTTTTCGTCAGCGCACGCGCTTCGATGATTTTCTGCTGGCGTGCGAGTGCGACAGTCGCGGAAGGCTAGGGCTGGAAAATTGTCCACTGGATGATGCCGAGCATCTGCGCAAGGCATTGCAGGCAGCGCTATTGGTCGATGCAGGTGCCATTGCCAAAAACTATGCTACCCCAACGGAAATTAAACAAGCCGTGGCAGATGCCAGAACGCAAGCCATTGAAGCGATGCTGGCGCTGAGTCGCAAGCCTGTTTTGTAAAGTCTATTTGCTCCCTTGCTGAATGCGGTTGCGACCCGCATTCTTGGCCTGATATAAAAGGCTATCTACAAACTCCACAAACGCTTTTGGTTCAAGATTGCTTACCGACACGGTGCTGGAAACACCCAGGCTAATTGTCAGAATCTGGCTGATTTTTGAACCGGCATGCGGGATTTGCTCCTTGAAAATCAGGTTACGGCAACGCTCGGCAATCTTGATTGCTGAGGCTGCGTTAGTTTCCGGCAGAATCAATGCAAATTCCTCCCCACCAAACCGGGCGAAAAAGTCCTTGGTACGTAATCCGGCACTATTCAACGTCCGGGCAACGCGCTTTAACACTTCATCGCCTTGCAGATGACCGTACACATCATTGTACTGTTTGAAGAAATCAATATCGATCATTATCAGTGACAAGGGCTGCTGATGACGCTTTGCTTCCAGCCATTCCTGTTCCAGTAACGTATCAAACATGCGGCGGTTAGCCACTTCTGTCAGGCCGTCTTTGTATGAGTACTCTTCGAGCTGCTTTTGCAGTTCCAATAATTGCTGCTCTGTTTTTTTACGCTCGCTGATATCAAACATAAAACCTATCAGTGCTTCGGGCTCACCTGTTGGCGTGCGTACCACATGCACTACATCCCTGATCCAGACATATTCGCCATGTTTGGTCAGCGCGCGGTAATCGGCCTCATGGTCCTGACCCTGTAATGAACGTTCCACGCAAAAATTAACGATACGTTCCCGCTCATCTTCATGAATGCGGGTGGCCCAGTCTTCCACTGTTTTCCAGCTATCCTGCGACCAGCCGAGCAACTGCTCAATCTGCGGGCCTATGTAGGCAAACTGTTTGCTGGCCCAGTCGATCTTCCAGGGAATGGCTTTAGTGGATTCCAGTAGGGTTTTGTAAATGGTGCTGTCGCTATCGGGAATGGGTGTAGTGGTCGTCATTGCGAAAATCTTTATCACTGCATGTAATGCAGGGTACCTAACTGGCATGCACTTCGCAATAGCCCCGCAATGTCATTCAGGTAAGAAAGCGTTAACCTGATTTGCCAGTGAAGGCTTTCAAGCTGGTAGCGGGAAGAGGAGTTATAGCGACATGCACAAAAGTGCATGGCTACCATCATCTCTTCGGCGCTTTAGGGATGGATTATGGTTGAATCTCGATCACATCGCGATATACATGCCAGCTGGCATGGCCTGCTACCGGCATGGTCACGATCAGTCCAAGAAAGCTGGTTGCAAAGCCTACGCCTATCAGTACCACAATGCACAATGCCCAAAGAGACATGACACCAGGGTTACGCAAGCAAACGCGGAAACTAGCCCATGCGGCCGCTCCGGCACTCGTGTTGCTATCCAGCATCAATGGGATGGCAATCACGCTTATAGCAAACGTCAGCGCAGCAAATAAACCCCCGACAGAAAAATAGACCAGGGTGAAAATTGGTTGTTTGAAGGAAAGCACGTTAAATACAATATCGATAAAAGTAGGCAACTGGTGGTTAAAGTAATAGGCAAAAATGATAAAAGACAATTGCGTCCAGGCGACCAGTGCTGCCAGGAGAATAAAAGCGAACAGGGCAATGTTTACCAGGTTGGGGCGCCAGGCGGTCAGGCTTGGCAAGAGTGAAGGTGTCTGGCCCAACGCAATACGGCGGCTGATGTCATAAAGACCAGTCGCCAGAAACGGGCCAATGAGAAAAAATCCAGTGGTGAGGCCGGCTAACAGCCAGTAGTTTTCAGCAAAAAAAGCATGGATCAGTATACCGGTGATGGTGAAGGCAAGACCATAAAACAAACTTGCCCATCCTCCCATGTGGGTATCTTCTACCCCTGCATGCAGCCAGTCGATCACCATTGCAGGATGTAAGTTCTTTTTAACCCTGACCTGCACACCCACATTGCCGGCTTCTATTACTCTGCTTCTGCTCATAACCCTGCCCCCATGTCATGTTTCATGTTCCGCTAATGGCGCATTCTTGAATATCAACCAATTAGTCTGCGTCGCAGCGGGCGTTGCTTGTGCAATTGCTTAAATTAAAATGTAACACATTTGTAACTGGATGACACAAAGGTGTGACACATATTCACGCGCTCAATGCACAGTTTGGCATGACAGGTAGCGCTAGCGCCGCTGACAATGTAACACGCAAGCAGTGTCCAGACAGGTTTAGCGGATATTCAAATAATACTGGATGACATATTTGGCGATAAACCCCACCAGGCCAAGGGTGAGTGCCAGAAATAGTGCAAAGGTGCCGGTTTTGCCTGCCTTGGATTTGCGTGCCAGGTTGCCTACAATTAGCAGCATCAGCAGCATGAGTCCGCCAACACCGTAGGTCATGCCCAGTTCTGTGATCTGGGCTTCATTCATGCCAAAAATGGTGGCTTCCATTGTGTTTCCTGCTTTAGGTGACGCACCAGTGCGCCGGGTGATAAAAATACTTGTTGCCTGCGGAGAGATTTCAGATGTGCGCTAGCATATCGTAGTCATGGTCCTGAAATAGATGGGATAGCTTTCCTACAACCTTATGTTGGGCCCATGGTCGGGATGCACAAGAGGGTCATTCTGCCGTTGAGTGACATATGGAACTAACGCTTATTGCAAACTGCCAGTAATAAGCAGTGACAAATGTTGTTCAATCTGGTCGCTTGGCTTACGTTTAAAACCGCTCTTCGCAAAACTGTGCCAGCGTCCAACTACAAAGCTGATCATGGTATTTGCCGCCATGCTGGCGTCAGTGATTTTGTTGCCTTGTGCTTCTGCAATACGCAGGGATTGTTTGATACTGGCCTCCAGGCGATCCATCAACTGGTTGATGCGCGCCTGCAGCACTTCATCTTCATTGACCAATGCATCACCAATCAGCACGCGAGACATGCCCGGGTTACGTTCGGCAAATTTAAGCATGGTCGTGAGCATGAGTTGTACTTGTTTAAGGCCATCAGTTTCATCGCTGGTGATTTTATTAATCACGCCAAAAAGCGCGCTTTCGATAAATTCAATCAGGCCTTCGAACATTTTGGCTTTATTGGCAAAATGGCGGTATAAAGCCGCTTCCGAAACTTCCAGCTTGCCAGCCAGTGCAGCAGTCGTGATTTTTTCACCACGTGGCGTTTGCAGCATGCTCGCCAATGTTTCGAGGATTTGTTGTTTGCGGTTTGCTCTTACTTCTTTGTTGATAGTGGCCATGATGTGTTCCCAAGTCCCGACATGCGTGTTGTTATTTTGAGGCTATTTTAACCGGATTCGCCAAGGGCGGGAATGCATGATGGCTGTTTTTTCAGCGCGCTGTGAGTGAGTGCCAACACATGCGGTAATCTATATTGCACAAAGTTTGGTTTATGTAATCTGCGGCTGATCCATACTGTACGCATCCCCAGTCGTTTTGCAGTCATTAAGGCCGGCAGGCTATCTTCAAACAAGGTGCAATCAGCCGCACAACAACGCAACTGGCGTAACAGCATACGAAAACCGCGCATCGAAGGTTTAGCGTGGAAGCGTGAAGATTCCACACTGAAGACCAGCGTAAAACAATCACTGATGCCTAATACATTGAGTACCTGCATGGCATAGGCACGCGGGGCATTGGTGAATACACATTTACGTCCCGGCAGGCGCTGCAGCAACTGGCGTAATTGCTTGGTTGCCTGCACCATATCATCGGTTAAAAATGCATGTGTTTCTGCCAGGAAATGGTGGGGATTGACGCCATGGTGACGCATCAGTCCCTTCAATGTCGCGCCATAAATACGCCAGTAATGCTGGCGGAGCAAATGCGCTGCGGGTTCTTCTAGTGTCAGTAAATCCATGATGTAGCGCGTCATGGATTGATTCATTACCGGGAAGATATGGGCGGAAGCGTCATGCAGGGTATCGTCCAGATCGAAAATCCACACCCGAGGCAATTACTCCAGCTCCCGTTCAAAGTTAAGGCAAAGCGGCAGCGACTCACCGGCGCACACAATGCACATGGCACGGCAATGAGAAAGCGTAGCGGTCAATGCAGTATCAACGATGAATTGGAGAACGGACTTATTTGGCTTTAATTAAAGTGCCGACGCCTTCATCTGTAAGTACTTCCAGCAATAAGGCATGTTCGACGCGGCCATCAATAATATGCACTGTTTTCACACCACTGCGTGCAGCATCCAGCGCAGAGCTGATTTTTGGCAACATGCCGCCACTCAACGTGCCATCGGCAACCAGGTCATCAATCTGCCTAGGTGTCAGGCCGGTCAGCAATTGGCCTTCTTTGTCCAGTACACCTGGGGTATTTGTCAGTAGAATCAATTTTTCGGCATTGAGTATTTCTGCCAGTTTGCCGGCCACTACATCGGCATTAATGTTATAGGTTTCACCCTCCCGACCAACACCAATCGGGGCTACCACAGGGATAAAGTCACCGCTATCCAGGAAGGTGATAATGCTGGGGTCAATTGCAGTGATTTCCCCAACCTGACCCACATCGATCATTTTGGTCGGGTCTTTCAGATCTTCCATCAGCAGTTTTTGTGCATGGATAAAGTTGCCATCCTGGCCGGTCAGGCCTACCGCTTTGCCGCCGTGGCGGTTAATCAGGTTGACGATTTCCTTGTTGACCTGGCCACCCAATACCATTTCCACCACATCCATGGTTTCCTCATCGGTCACGCGCATGCCCTGGATAAATTCGCCTTTCTTGCCTAATTTATCCAGCATTTCGTTGATCTGCGGACCACCGCCATGTACCACTACCGGGTTCATGCCAACCAGTTTCAGTAAGACCACGTCTTGCGCGAAACACTCTTTCAGGCGTTCATCGGTCATCGCATTACCGCCGTATTTGATGACAATGGTTTTATCGAAAAAACGTTTGATATAGGGCAGGGCTTCAGACAGGGTTTGCGCCTTTTGGGCGGCTTTTGAAATATTCATCATATGGATTAGCTATTAAGGATATGCGTATTCTATCTGCTGAGTGTTAAACAGTGAATGACTGTGCGTGAATTTTACTGAAGATGTTTAATAAGAAATGGTTTTGCAGACTTTGTTCAGTTTTTCAGTAATAAATAATGACAGCAAGCGCTTATTTGCAGGCAAAAAGATGGCTGATGCGTACATCAGCCATTTTTAGTTAGATTATCTTGAAAGTAATGGCTAGGTCAGCACTTTCAAAAATACTTTGGATTTCCGCTGCAGATTATAAAGCTGCTGCTTTTCTTGCGGCAGTTGATCGACACTTTGCTCAGTAAATCCACGCTCCAGAAACCAGTGTTCTGTGCGTGTCGTCAGGCAAAACAAAGCTGTATTACCCATGGCTTTTGCCTGTTCCTGGCAATAATTAAACAGTTTGTCACCGCGTCCACCACCGCGATAAGCGGGGTCAATCGCCAGGCAGGCAAATTCGACCATTTTCTCGGCGGGGAAAGGGTACAAGGCGGCGCAACCGATTACGCGGTTATCGTGTTCCATTACGTAGAAATAGTTGATTTCCATTTCAATCCGTTCTCGCCCGCGCCGTACCAGAATGCCTTCATTTTCCAGTGGCTCAATCAGCATTAAAATTCCACCGACATCATCAATATTGGCCTGACGCATGGTTTCCAGCGGTAGCTCGGTAATCATGGTGCCTATGCCCTTGCGGGTGAACAGCTCCTGGATAATGGCACCGTCAATATGGCGTGAAATCAGGTGTGTTCTGGCAACACCATGCTCACAGGCACGCACTGCCGCAGGCAGGTAATAATTTACATCTTCGGAGAAATTGATCGGCTCATCGCTTTCCTGCACATTGCGCAGCAGGTTCTTCGCTTTTGCCGAAGTCATCTCGCGCAGTAATTCGCCGCGCAAGTTATGTATGCCCTCAGAACCCATCAGGAAAATCAGTTTTTCCGCATCGAGTGCGATAGCGGCGCTCACTGCTACATCTTCCAGCGTCAGGTTGAATATTTCTCCGGTAGGCGAATAACCCATAGGGGAAAGCAACACCAGTTCACCGTCATCCAGACGTTTCTGGATACCTATTGCATCTATCTTGCGTACTTCGCCGGTATGTTGCAGATCTACGCCGTCACGCACACCCAATGGTTTAGCAGTGACAAAGTTACCGCTGGCGACGCGGATATCGCTACCTGCCATGGGTGAATTGCTGATGCCCATCGACAGCAGTGATTCGATCTCTACCCGCACCGTGCCATTGGCTTCTTTCACCGCTTCCATTGCGGTGTCGTCGGTAATACGTAAGCCGTTGTGCATTTTTGGGATGAGATGATCGCGTTTTAACCTATGCTCAATTTGTGGCCGTGCGCCATGCACCAACACCAGCCTGACTTCCAGGCTAGCCAGTAGGTTCAAATCATGGGATAGCGCAACGAACTGTTGTTCACTCACCACTTCGCCGCCGAACGCTATGACAAAGGTGCTGCCACCAAAAGCATGGATATACGGCGCTGCTGAGCGGAACCAGTGCACAAAGTCTTTGCTGTTGGCGCTGGAGAGGATAGCCGGTGGCGTATTGGTCAAGTTGCTCGGCGTTAAATCGGCATCGTATAAACGGCCAGGCGTCGTGCTTAATGCCTGGGCAGCAGCACGTAACAATGCTTCAGATATGCCGATTTCGCCGCGCTCTATTCGCGACAGATTGCTGGTATCGGTACCCATGCGGGAGGCCAGTTGCTGCAATGTTAGATTTTGCGATTTTCGCAAATTTCTGATGTTTGAGCCGAGCATTCGTTGAATTTTCTATATTAATTTGCAAAACAATAAATCAATATAGATTTTTATGCAAATTAAACATAAAAATTCGGCTGGTGCTACTTAATGGGGTCGTCATGTTAAATATGCCAGGAGGAGGCACCACGGTTACATCAACTTGTAGTGCCGGGACGTACCGAGCGGTAAATCCGGTTACTCTGCCGCTTGCTCAATACCAGTTGCCATAGTTGGCCCTGCCGCGAACGGAAATAACCTGCACAACACATCAGGTAATATTTCCACATGCGGTAAAAACTCTCATCATATTTAAACTGTAATTCAGGCCAGGCTCGGCTGAATTTATCCCACCAGGCCATCAGTGTGCGGTCATAGTCGGGGCCGAAATTATGCCAGTCTTCAATCAGGAATTTCTTCTCAATCGCGCTGCTTATTTCGACGGCGGAAGGCAATTTGCCATTGGGGAAAATATAACGGTCTATCCAGGCATCGGTATACAGCGCAGTTTTGTGATTGCCAATAGTGTGCAGCAAAAACAGCCCGTTATCATTTAATAAACGATGCACGGTTTCAAAATAAACCGGGTAATTTTTCGGGCCTACGTGTTCAAACATACCTACGGAAACAATTTTGTCGAATTGCCCTTCCAGCTCTCGGTAATCCTGCAAGCGGATCTCGACAGGTAATCCTGCGCAGCGTTCTTTGGCAATGGTTTGCTGTTCTACTGATACGGTAATGCCGAGCACTTCTACGCCGTAGTGTTGTGCCATATGTTTGGCAAGGCCGCCCCAGCCACAGCCAATTTCAAGTACACGTTCTCCGGGTTGTAAGTCCAGTTTGCGGCATATCATATCCAGTTTGTGCGTCTGCGCTTCTTCCAGCGTCTGCGCATGTTCCCAATAGGCGCACGAGTAACTCATGCTGGAATCCAGCATCGCTTCGAATACATCGTTGCCAATATCGTAATGGTGTTGCGCGACCTGGAAAGCGCGGTTTGGTGCCTGCAGGTTGAAGAGTGTATGGCGCAGAATATCGCCAAGGAGTTGCAGCTTGCCCCAGCCGCCCAATTCTTCATCAATATCCGCGCGCATCACGCGGGTGAAAAACTCATCCAGGCGGGGGCAGTCCCAGCGGCCTTCAATATACGCCTGTCCAAACCCTAGTGTGCCTCGGGTCAGCACATCGCGATAGACGGTTTCATCATAAACCTGCACATCCCATGGCGCGTTGCCATTGATCGTGATGCCAGTTTCATCCAGTAACCTGACCAAAGTCTCCGGTGGCGAGGGCGGGCGTTCGATAAAATGATTAAAAGTAGTTTTTGGCATCGCGGTAAAACTCCTCCAAAACGCATAAAAATCACAAAGGACTCAGGCACATATTAAGCAGTAGATGAAAGCCTGAAAACTCGTTATATAACGTAACAAGATTGACCAGGGATTGTGCGATTTGTTCTAACTGCGGCAGATGACCATTAATGGGAGAGAAACTGAAACCACACAGGCAGGGTGAACATACTTAATAGCGTGGTAAAGAACACGGCGGCTGCATACAGCGCACCATCTAAATGGTAGCGCTCGCAGATGATCACACCAAATACCATGGTCGGCATGGCGCTTAATAAAGTGACGGCTGTCAGCGTATGCCCGCCAAGCCCCAGGCGTTCTGCCACAAGCATGGCGGTGAGGGGCGCAACCACTAGGCCGATGAGGCACAGCGGTAACAGTTTAGGGATAAGTGCAAACTTGAAGGTATCCCAACGGATGCTCATGCCCAGTGCAATCAGCATCAGGGGGACTACCCCACCAGCCAGTGTGTGCAAGGCATGGCCTATCATTTCAGGTTGCGGTACTTGCGCCAGATTGAGGATACAGGCGAGCAGCAGTGCCCACAATGGCGGTACGCGTAGCAGTTCTCTGAGTGGATTTGAACGAGGTTCTGCCTTGCCATAGGCTTGCGCCATCAACATGCCTACTGATAATAAAATCGGTGTGCAGGCGAACAAGTCAAATTTGAGTACCATTTCCTGTGCCCAGTCACCCAATACTTCGCTAGTCACTGGTAACCCTAGATAGGTTGCATTAGGAAACGTGGCTGCCAGCATCAATGCGCCTTCTTGTGCACGCGAAAGAGGTTTAAAGCGATTGTATACTTGCAAGGTTATCCACATTAAACCTGCTGCTGTGGCTAACCGGGTGATGGCTGTAAGCTGGATACTGAATGTGTCGGCATCCAATGGTGCCTGCCACAGGACATCGATGACTAAAGCAGGCAGCAGGATATAAAACACCAGGTCTGTCAGTGCTCTGCGATGGGAAGTCGCGGAAATATGGTCAGGCGAAAATCGCTGCCAGGCGATGCCGGCCACAATCAGCAGAGCCATTTGCAGCATAACGTTAAACATGGGTAATCACTTTCGTATCCCCAGCATTTCCTAAAAGTCACCCCAAAGCGTTTGCATGCTGGAAATTGCAGTCAGGGCCGCAGTTTCGGTGCGCAAGATTCTTGGCCCCAGCACTATCGATTGAAAGTTATTCTGGTTGGCTAGCTCAATCTCGCCAGGGCTTAAGCCACCTTCAGGACCAATCAGGAGATGAATCTGGTTTTCCGGTTTTGTTAATTGGGCCAAAGTTTTTGCCGCAACCGGGTTGAGCAACAAATTCAGGCTTTGCTGGGTATCGTGCTGGCTCAGCCATTGCACGAGAGTAAGCGGAAAATGAATTTTAGGTAACACTGCGCGCCCGCTTTGTTCGCAAGCAGCTATCGCCACGCCTTGCCAATGCTCGACCCGTTTCTCGGCGCGGTCGCCACTCAGCTTGGTGACACTACGTTCTGTGCTTAACGGGAAGATTTCAGTCACCCCAAGCTCAACCGCCTTCTGGATGGTGTAGTCCATACGATCGCCGCTGGAAATCCCCTGCAACAGCCGCATATTGAGTGGCGATTCATTGTTGATTTTTTGCTGGCTCAGCACTTCTACACTAGCAGTTTTCTTTTCCACACTCACCAGCGCACATTGGTAATCAACGCCGTCGCCACAAAACAAAGTGAGCGTATCCCCCACTTTTAAACGCATCACACGCGTAGCATGTGCCGCTGCATTTTCACTCAGTGCAACGATCACACCGATGGTCAGCGGGCTAGGGCTATAAAATCTTAAATTGCTCATGTCAGGCATTGTAACCAAAATGCCGAAGGCTGACTTCAGTGTTCCGCATTAAGTATTGGCATTCACCTGCAAGCCTTAATCACGTACCATAGGGCCTTAATTGTGATAAACGCCAGAGAATAAAGATGGCGAATATTAGCCCACCTGGCTGTGATTTTGGCGAAAGCCGCTTTGCTTAACATCGGTTTCACCGAGTTAGCCTTCGCCGGAATTGCACAAAGTTATATAGTGACGGTCTAGAAAGTTTTTGAAAGGAATCACATGGCTAGCATCAATCCCCCAGCTTGCAATTTTGGCTGGAAAGCGCCTGAATTTAACCTGCCGGACGTCAACGGCAATCTGGTAAACCTGCAGGAAAGTATGGGCCCCAAAGGCCTGCTGGTCATGTTCATTTGCAATCACTGCCCCTATGTCAAAGCGATCCTGCCGCGCCTGATCAAAGATGTTGAAGAGTTGAAAACCCTGGGTATCAACACGGTCGCCATCATGTCAAACGATCCTTCCGATTACCCGGAAGACAGCCCTGAAAACATGAAAAAAATCGCAGAAGCGCTGGCATTTCCGTTTCCATATCTTTTGGATGAAACACAGCAGATTGCCAAAAATTATGATGCGGTTTGCACTCCGGACTTCTTTGGCTTTAATAAAAACTTTGAGCTGCAATACCGTGGACGGTTTGATGAAAGCCGCAAGGAGACAGCACCGGAAAGCACACGCGATTTATTCAGGGCAATGAGGCAGGTCAGTCAAACCGGGCATGGGCCTAAAGATCAGGTACAGAGCATCGGTTGTTCTATTAAGTGGAAAGAGTAATGTTTCGATACGCTTGCAAATGCAGCGTTACCCGGATTGTTAGTGAGAGGAAAGCTGCAAACGTTAAGCAGGCACTTGCGGCCTGCTTAACGTTTGCTTGAGGTGAATACAACCAGTTTATTATTATTAGTTTGAGTGTCAGTTACTCTTTTTCATACGCCCGATCAGCACCAGGCCAAACAATAGCAGGCACCATGCACTGGGCTCTGGTACGGGTGTGACGGCCCAACTGGCAACGACTAACAATTGATTGTTGTAGAAGTTGTTTAATTGCAGTCGAGAGGCCGTCTGGCTACCGCTCAAATAAAATAGTTCGTCACTGTATATTTCACCGACATATTGTTCATCTCCCAGACGAATCTGGGTGCCATCAGCATTACCGCCAAGGACGGTGACGCCATCCTCTGCACCTTCCAGAAAGGCTATCCTGTCGAAACTGTAAGCGGTGCGCCACAGTGCATAGCGATCTGCAGCGGCGAGTTCAATTTCCCCCCGGCCATTGCTGGCACCCAAGTAAAACACTGACATCGTCGCGCCATTGAGTCCAAGCAGTGAACCGTCAAACGATAATAGCGGGGCTGAACCAGTCGATGGGTTACTCAACGCATTGTCAACGCCAGCCACAAAACTGGCATCATCTGCGCCATTCAGCAACATGCGCAATACTTCGACTTCTGCGGCTACATTTTGGTTAGAGAAAGTTTCACTGTTGCTTCCCGCCAGGCTGCGTCCCAAAGCGGGTTCAGCCGTTGCAGCTACATTCCACAGTTGCCGTGTGAGTGCGAATTCAGAGCTAAAGCTGGCGCCAACTGCGTTGCCAGTCGTTAATATGGTTGCACCGTCGCGGGCAATAGCGAGTAAACGGTGGGCTGCTTCCAATTCAGGTGTTTTGCTTACTTGCAGATTGTTGGCGACTGCCACGTCTGTCAAACTGCCATTGCGCAGTGACTGAATGTCGTTAGCGGCGGCACCCCAACGCTGATTGCCTGTGGTACCAGAAGTCGCCACCAGTGCATCATGCACATACTGGGTTGATGATTTGGCGGTAAACAGTGCATTCACCTGCAAGGAGCCGTTTAAGTGAACCTTGCCATAATTAAGTGTGTAATTCTCTGTCAGCGGTGTCACTGCCGTAATGCTGGATTGCAAGCGAATCGGTGTGAGTAATTTGGTTGAGTCTATGGCCAGGTTAAACGTTTGCGTACTGTTTCTAACCGTACTAAATGCTTCATTACTAGTGCATTGCAGTGTGGTGTTCTTGCAAAACCAGGTAGCGCCAATATTGAGTGAGGCAGCATCAGGTAGCAATCCACCACTGGCTGTTGCACTGCCACTGACTTGAAAAAGGTTTCGATCTTCAGCCGGGAGCGTGGTGACGCCGGGGTCAATGATAGAAACGCTGTGGTTCGCGTTAAAAACAAACACTGCGTTGCCGCTACTAAAAGTGCCTAAACGATTATTCAGCAAGCGCGCGTTTACTTTTGCCGCATCCAGCGTGATTAACTTGTCTATGCCATCACTGAAATCGGCTGTTTCATTGAAGGATAACTGGATGTTTGCTGCAATTTCGCTGGCACTGACTGAGAGTGGGTTTAACAGGCTTAATGCAACCCCCAATAGTGATATGCCACGTGTTGTGAAATTCATGTTGCCTTCCTCTCTCAAAAGTAACCATTAGCATTTTTCTAAGTTGCAATAAGACTACCGGAGGGTGAGGCTAACGGGTACCCCGAGAACGGGGGGTAACGCATTAAGGGTATGAACTGCTTTGTTGTGAGAACTAGGCTGATTGACGTGAGATCAGTTGCCAGGGCAAGTACAGACTTAGCTTTAAGCCGCCACTGGTACTAGGTGCGAAGTGCACTTCACCACCAAGCAAGGCTGCACGTTTCTGAATATTGCTTAAACCCCGACCCGCCGATTTATCGCTGTTTGGAGCCAAACCAACCCCATTATCCTGAATTTGCAACAACAAGTGTTGTGTGGTTTGTTGCAAGGTGACGCTGACCTTGGTTGCTTGCGCATGGCGGATCACATTGGAGATCGCCTCACGGATGATCCGGCCCAGGTTCAGAGCCTGCGGTTGCGTTAGCTGCAAACTGTCGTCTTCAATCTGGTTATCCCAAACCAGTTGAATCTGTACATCACCAAGCCGTTTTTCGCACTCGATGCGGTAATCGGCCATGATGTCATTCAGCGCGCTGCTTTCATCGCCCGCGCGTGACACGACATCGCGTAAATCCTGTAGTGCTGAACGTGCCAGCTCGGCATTATTCGGGTTTTGCGCCCTGTAGACCAGCGTCAACAGTTTGGCGCCCAGGTCGTCGTGCAAATCCTGGTAGATACGTTCGCGCTCTTCTAGCGTAGCCTGTTCTTTAAGGATAGTTTGCAGTTGCTGGAAGTTATCGTTGAGCTCCTGGTGTTTGGAAACCACGCGCTGTTCCAGTTCCTGGTTCAGTTGCTCATAGTTGTTGAGCGCACCAACGTACCGTGAAGTCATCATCAGGCCGACAATCAGGAAAAGCACCGGTGCTGAAAACTGCATCAGGTATTCTTCTTCAGTAATCAGCCAGGCATTGATACCGGGGACATTGGTATGAATCAACCAGTCATGAAACGCAAACAGCAGGATAATGCTCAGCGTCAGCAACAATAATTTGGCATCTTTGTTGCGGTGTACAAAGCCGGTTTTTGCCAGCAAGGCCAACCCGAAAATCACCACTATCATGGTAATCAAATGCCAGAAGTCGGTAGCCAGCATAAAGTAATTTGCTGGCGTCAGTAGCAATGTCACCGGTGCTAAAATCAAAATCCACCATAGCAACTGATTAAACCGTTTTAAGCGGATGCCGACAAAGTCGAGCAGCGAAATCAGCCACAAGGTGGCGATGGCCTGGAAGCTGGCATTGACCAGTATCTCCCACAGTGCAGTGGGAAGCGGTACAGTAATGATGTAAAAATTAAGCGATTGCAGTGCCCAGACAAACGCCGCAAGCCCAAACAGGCCGTAGGCCGTGTCCTGTTTTCTGCGCCACCACAGGCTGAGCATCAACATTCCGATGCCGATAATCAGCAGGCTGGAGGTCTGATTGAGCGTGATGCGGATAAACCGGGCTTTCTCATATTCCGGCTGCAAGGTATGCAGCAGGTTGATCTTTGGCGGGTAGAGCATGCCCTGCGAGTTCTGCGGTGCAATCACCCGGATATACAGCGTGTTATTTGTCGCTTTCAAGGTGTCGGGCGGAATGGTGAATAACAGCGGGCGGTTCCAGTTACGCGAAATGGGTTCGGTGAATGAGCCACCGGAGCCTATCTTCTTGCCATTCAGGTAAGCCTCGGCATTCAGGCTCATGCGTGAAAGGTACAAGGCGTAAATTTCATGTGCATTCAGGCCTGGGTAATCAAACTGAAAGCGGTACCAGCCCGTGCCGAATGTATCAGGGTGCGTCAGCTTCCAGATATCCGGCAAGCTGGTCGATGACCAGGCCGGCTGTGTTGAAGGTGGTGTTTCACTGGCGCTGAGGACAAATGATCCCTGGCTTATTTCTATCCCTTGAGTATTCGCTGCTGCGACATTAGCCAGAGCGGCATTTATACAAAGCAAAAAGCCTGGCAAACAGCCAAGTATGAATATCCAGGATTGAAATGGCGTGCGCTTTTTCATTTAAACAGGGTGATCACTTGCAGGTAAATATCCTGCACATCAACAAAGTTACGGCCGCCATAGGTATCCTGGAATTCCAGTTTCACGATCACCGGCAAAGGCAGTTTACCCTGTTGCCAGGCTTGTACACCACTCCAGGTTGCGCTGATGCGATATTGATCTGCCCGCCTGTCGGTATAAACCTCCAGTGCTGAAGTGTCAGTACCAAAACGGGAGCTGTAGTCATCCGATTTTTTCTCAAAGCGATGCCAGGTCGTGGCAAAGCGCCAGTTGGTCCAGCGATAGCCTAATTCAATATCCGCCTCGTAATAATCACCCAGGTCACGCTCCAGTTTTTGTTTGGAGCTGGCCAGCGCCAACCCCTGGCTAGTCGCCGGAATCCGCATGCGGGCTTTGTCTGAAAACTGCCAGTTGTAATCGGCCAGCAAGCGCAAATCAAAGTTAGCGCCGAGATCATAAAAGTATTCGGCCCGCGTGCGGATGTCGGTGCTGCCATCACCCAATGGCGTATCCAGCAAGTTGTCCGGATCTTGTTTCTTTGCCAGGCCCATACGCAATCCAAGCCCGAGAATCAGGCTTTCGCCTGGCGATTTCATGGCACGCCACAATACGCCTAAGGTCGGATCACTAAACCCTTCGTTGCGTGTGTCTTTAAGTGCTTTGTATTGATAACCGAAAGCCGGATTGGTCAGAATGTTTTGCACCCCCGCAGCTCCCATGGCCGGAATGCCCCCACCTGCCGGGGCAAATGGGAAGTTGCCAGCCCCTATCGGCTGGTTGGCATTGAACGCCGGGTTAAAGCCTACGTTGCCACCATCGACGTTGAAATTTACCCGTGATTGCGTCACGCCATAAGGAATAATTGCGCCCACGGTCAGGTCGGGTGTCAGGCCATAGCCTATGGTCAAAATGCTGATCCGGTTATCGGTTTTATGATCGAATCGCGTGGTGCCTAATGAGGCGCCGGGTCCCAGTGCCGCGAGCGCCGGAAACATACTGGCATCCAGGTTCAGGTTGTTAAAGCTACTGCCCAATGGGGATAAGTGGCCACGGTCATCATAACGCTCATCGAAATGGCTGCTGCGTTGCTCAAAGCGGATCGCCCAGCTGCTTTCGGGTGCCATGGTATCCAGCGCGAAATAGGATGCTGTGGGAATATTCTCGCCAGCCGTCGTATCGGTTACCGCGAATGAAGATGCCAGTAGCATCAGCCAAGCGGTCGGATGACTCTTAGAAATGGGCAAAAGATCCATCATAGTGCTTTGAAGTACTCTTTATTCTTTTTGTGGTGTTTGATACCCCTGTTTGCGGGGAGTGTATTCTTTATAAATTCGTATATAGTCACTCATATTACTTTGAGCGCATACGCACTAACCACCAATGAAAACTGCTTTCATACTTGAAGATACGCCGGAGTCACAACTGTGGTTATCAGAAGTATTACACAATAGCTTTCCGGGGATTGCGATTAGTTCTGCAAATAATATCGCACAAGCCATTGCTTTGGTGTCTACCAGTCTGCCGATTGATATCGCACTCATAGATTTAAGTCTGCCAGATGGCAGTGGGATCACAGTGATTGAATGGTTCAACCGGCACTCGCCCCATACTATTTGCGTGGTTGCCAGCATTTTCGACGACGATAGACATATTTTCCCGGCATTACGCGCCGGTGCGCATGGCTATTTGCTGAAAGACCAGCCACAAGCTGCGCTGGTGCATGCGTTGAATGGCATTGTGACCGGGCAGCCGCCGTTATCACCCGCGATCGCCAGAAAGCTGCTGCGGCATTTTCATGAACCCTATAGTTTGCAGCCACAAGAATCACTCACCGAACGTGAAAAGGAAGTGCTGTCGATTATTGCCAAAGGCATGACCATGGCCGAAACCGCCAGTATGCTTGGCCTCAAGCGCAACACCATTGCCGGTTATGTCAAAGAAATCTACCGCAAGTTAAATGTATCCTCCAGGGCTGAAGCCGCTATCACTGCGCAGAAAATGGGTCTGATTTAAGATTGCAATGGCACTAACGCTAGCCGGCTTTTGTCTTCCATTCATAAGCGTTAAATATCCCGCCATTTTTTGCGGGGTATAATCAGCCAAAATTAGCAGACAGGAAAGATACCTATGACTACAAAACTCAAATGGGGCATTTTAGGTGCCGCCCGTGTCAATGAGCGCTTATTGCCGGCCATTGTTGAAGCCTCAAATTCGCAACTGGTAGCCATTGGCAGTCGCCGTCCGGGCGCAGCAAAAGCTATCCTGGATAAATATGCGCCGAATACTGACGGCGTGACCTGTTACGACGATATGCAAAGCCTGATCACTGATCGCAATGTGCAGGCGATTTATTGCCCGATGGCAAATGAAGAGCATGCCGAATGGGCGTTGAAAGCGATTGAAGCTGGCAAGCATATCCTGATCGAAAAACCGATGGCGACCAGCCTGGCGGATATCATCAGCATTGAAGCAGCGGCTAAAGCCAACGGTGTGACCGTGATGGAGGGCTTTATGTACCGCTTTCATCCACAGCATGCCAAAGTGAAAGCGTTGATCGACTCAGGATTGATTGGCGATGTGCTCTCTTGCCGCGCCAGTTTTTCTTTCCTGATGGCACCCGCCCGCATGTACCGCATTACGCGTGATATGGCGCATGGGGGAGGTGCGATGTGGGATATCGGGCCTTATGCCATTCACGCCCTGCGCTGGTGTTTCGAGAGAAATGGCGAGCCTGCCGAGCCGGTGAATGTCGTTGCCTATGGCAAGTTGAATGAACATGGCGCCGATGTGGTGGCGAGCGGTATTCTTGATTTCGGGCACGATACCCATGGCCGCGCGCGTTACGGTCACTTTGATGTGAGCTTCGAGCGCGGGCGCAAAGCCGAATATGAAATTATCGGTGATAAAGGCTGGATCAGATGCCACAATATGTGGAGCTATCCAGTGGATGATCCTGTGATCAGCTGGGAAGCGGGCGGCAAGTCAGAAACCATCGTATTGCCCAAAGCCAATCACTTCAATCTCGAAATCGAGCATTTTGGTGACTGTGTGCTGAACGGCAAAGCACCGTTGCTGACGTTTGCGGATGCCAAGGGCAATTGCAGGGCGATTGAAATGGTAATTTCAGCATTGACCAAATAAAAAGCGCGGACACAAAAAAAGGATGCTCAGGCATCCTTTTTCTTTTTGCAGCATGGGAGGCTAAATTTTATTGTCCAGGCCCATCTGGTAATACTTATGCACAATTTTCTCTTGGTTTTCCAGCAACCAGTCTATGCTGGGCTCATTGCGCAAGGCTTTTTGAATTGCCTTGAAAGTCGCTTCACGGTGAATATCAAACAAGGCTTTATGGTCAATTTTGTCTTGTTCCAGGATTGCCGGGCTTAGCCAGACAGAAACAATAATGCCGAGGTCGTTGGCTTTTTCCTTGGGGATATCGCCGCTGCGGACCGCATCCAGCACGCCGTTGGCGATCGCGCCTTGTACCGTGCCCATCAGAATATTGGTGTAACGCGGGTCTTTTACCGTCACCTTGCTCACCATCAACGTCGCCGGGCGTACCATGATGTCAGTGTTCATGATTGCCAGCACACGGGTGTGACCTTTGACCTGGTCACCCAATAAGTTGGCAAATGCAGTCCCCATAGGGCCGTTCATCTCGCCAATAGCGACTTCGGGTTCTGCTGCCGTTCCGGGTGGGCCGCCAGCAACCAGGGCTTCACCAACACGCATAATGATTCTATCGTCAGACATCTACATACTCCTTTGTGATCAATGTTTTTTTACATGGTAGGGGAAAACGCCAGGCATGGCTATCGCGGACATTGAATTAGCAGGTTTTTGATTTCACTGCTACCGCTTGCCACGATAATTAAATACTCATTAACCCTTGATGAAAAACGGGTTCTAAGGAATAATCTACCCTTTCCGTAAAAGGGCTGGTTTCTCGCCTTTTTTAAAGAATTCAATCAAGGTTTTGCAGCTTTTTGTGTAAGACCGCTCTTATTTTCATTTGGGAGAAAACAATGGCAACACGTGTCGACTTGTGCAACGCTATTCGTGCTTTGAGCATGGATGCTGTACAAAAAGCAAACTCCGGTCACCCAGGCGCTCCTATGGGCATGGCGGAAATTGCTGAAGTGGTTTGGAACCACAATTTGAGCCACAATCCTACAAATCCACAATGGGCTAACCGTGACCGCTTCGTGTTGTCAAACGGCCATGGCTCAATGCTGATTTATTCATTGCTGCACCTGACAGGTTACGATTTAGGTATCGAAGATATCAAGACTTTCCGTCAATTGCACTCACGCTGTGCTGGTCACCCGGAATTCGGCTACGCACCAGGCATTGAAACCACTACCGGTCCATTGGGCCAGGGTATCGCTAACGCTGTTGGTTTTGCAATGGCTGAAAAACTGCTGGCTAACCAGTTCAACAAGCCAGGCCACGACATCGTTGACCACTACACTTACGTGTTCCTGGGCGACGGTTGTATGATGGAAGGTGTTTCTCACGAAGCATGTGCACTGGCTGGTACCTGGGGCCTGGGCAAACTGGTTGCTTTCTGGGATGACAACGGTATTTCTATCGACGGTCACATCGAAGGCTGGTACACAGACGACACAGCAGGCCGTTTCAAAGCTTACGGCTGGCACGTTGTTTCAGTAGATGGTCACGACCAGGACGCGATTCAAAAAGCAATCGATGAAGCGAAAAAAGTCACTGACAAGCCTTCATTGATCTGCTGTAAAACAATCATCGGTAAAGGTTCACCAAACAAATCCGGTTCACACGACTGCCACGGTTCCGCACTGGGCGACGCAGAAGTTGCTGCAACACGTGCTGAAATCGGCTGGGCACACGAGCCATTCGTGATTCCTGCTGACGTTTACGCTGGTTGGGATCAAAAAGTGAAGGGTGCCAAGCGCGAAGCTGACTGGAATGATAAATTCGCAGCTTACGAAAAAGCATTCCCGGCTGAAGCTGCAGAGTTCAAGCGTCGTATGAACAACGAGCTGCCAGCTAACTGGAAAGCAGAAACAGACAAAATCATCGCTGCCATCAACGAAAAAGCAGAAGGTGTTGCTTCACGTAAAGCTTCACAAAATGCAATCGGTGCCTTGGCGCCATTGTTGCCAGAATTCCTGGGCGGTTCAGCTGACTTGACTGGTTCTAACCTGACTTCAACTGGCAGCTTCGTACATGTAAACGCGAAAGAACCAGGTAACTACATCTCTTACGGTGTACGTGAATTCGGTATGGCTGCGATCATGAACGGTGTTGCACTGCACGGTGGCCTGTTGCCATTCGGCGGTACATTCCACATGTTCTCTGACTACATGAAGAACGGTATGCGTATGTCTGCGTTGATGCATCAACGTGTGATCTACGTGCTGACCCATGACTCTATCGGTCAAGGCGAAGACGGCCCAACTCACCAACCAGTTGAGAACACTTCTGGCTTGCGTTACATCCCACGTATGGATGTATGGCGTCCAGCTGATGCGACTGAAACTACCGTTGCATGGGTTGCTGCAGTTGAGAAGAAAGACGGCCCAACAAGCTTGGTTCTGTCTCGTCAAAACCTGCCAGGTATCAAACACGAAGCTAAAGACTTCGATGCAATCCGCAAGGGTGGCTACGTATTCTCCGACGTTGCTGGCGCACAAGTGATCATCATCGCTAACGGTTCCGAGCTGGATCTGGCTGTGAAAGCTGCTGCTGAGTTGAACGCTGCCGGTACTAAAGTACGTGTGGTTTCAATGCCATCTACTAACGTATTCGACCGCCAAGACCAGGCTTACAAAGACAGCGTTCTGACTCCAGGCGTTGTTCGCGTAGCGGTTGAAGCTGCTCACCCAGACTTCTGGCGTAAGTATGTAGGTTTAGAAGGTGCTGTGGTCGGTATCGACACATTCGGTGAGTCTGCTCCTGGCGGCGCACTGATGAAGCACTTCGGTTTCACAGTTGAAAACGTAGTCAACACCGTTAAATCAGTACTTTAATTGTTGACGAAGTTTCAGTGAAGGCTAACCTTTAGGTTATGCCGGAGCTAAAACGTAGTTGCTACTGTTAAATCTTTACTGTAATTAAACAGATTTGCAGTTTAAAAAACCGCTTCCTAGGAAGCGGTTTTTTTATTTGTATGGATAGCTGCGCAGATATTAATACTTCGGAATCAACCAAAGTAATGACTTATTTCTATGCGGTGAGTAAATTCACCTGCACATCCACCCGCAGTATGGGCTTCACATTGGGGCCGATAAAACTCCCCGCAACTGGAGGAACTGCTTCCGGGTTGCGAGACACGGCTACCGCGATATGGTGCGTCCCTGTGACAAGGCCAGAGGTTGGGTCAAACCCTTTCCAGCCAGTACCTGGTAAATAAACTTCTGCCCAGGCATGTGTTGTGGCATTGCCTGCCTCAGTGGCAGGCGCGTGCAGATAACCGCTGACAAAGCGGCTGGCAAGCCCCATTTTTCGGCAAGCTTCGATAAACAGGGTTGCATAATCCCGACAGGAGCCGCTGCCATATTGCAGGGTGGTAGCGGGCGTTTGTACACCCGCTGCCTCACGAGCCTGATAACGGAATTGCGTATAGATCGCCTGATTCAAGGTGGTTAGCAACTCAAACGTATTGCGCTGTCCATTCAGCAAACCAAGTTGCTGCAGCCATTGATTAACTTGAGGCTCGTCTTGTACAAACACCGGACGCTGAAACGCTGCCAGATCTGCCCATTCGGCTTCCGCATAAGAAAATGGATAGTTCACGGCATAACTCTCCATCCAGAAATCAAGCGGAGCCTCTTCGTAATGTTGTATCACCACTTCGCTAGCGATAGTCAGCTTGTCACTAGCCTGTGAAAAGTTGACAGTCGCCAACGAATTATCAAACACATCCCGCGACCATCGGATCTGATAAGCCGGCGATATGTTAAGAATCGAAGATTCGATACGCAAGTCGTGTCCTTCCCGCGGACGTATCAGCAAGCGATGTTGTTGCAGCGTCACCGGAGAAGAAAAAACATACTCGGTAAGATGTTTGATTTTAATACGTTTCAAGGTATCTATATCAGGTCACGTTAACCAGGAGCACCTGGAAGTTGGGTCATGCGTACTGACATCTCTTCAGGATACAATGCCGGACCAAACTGGGTAAAAATAGCCACATCGGCAGCATCGTGCCCATAGGCAACTGTTACACGGCCGCCGCGGGGAGAAGGTTGTGTAGGGTCAAAGGTATACCATCGACCATTCACATAAGCTTCAAACCAGGCATGGAAATCCATTGGTTGCAGCTCATACAAAAATCCCACCACCATCCGCGCCGGAATACACAAGCCACGACATAGGGCGATCCCCAGGTGCGCCAATTCGCGGCAGACACCTTCCCGCGCCTGGTTCACCTCCACCGCAGAGAGTTGATAGTGCGGAGAGTCTGTGTTGTAGTTGATATTTTGCCGAATCCATTGCTCTATCGCCATCACCTGGTCATAGCCTGGCTGCGCATTCGCCACTATCTGCTGGCCAAGATCAATCAACTTGTCCGATTCGCAATAACGCGAAGGCAACAGATAGGTGAGCACATCATCTGGCAGATTTTGCACATCATTAAACGGTGCGCCGGGGGCGGTATCTATCCCGTCCGCGGTTAAAATATCAGCAGAGGTACTAATACTAAATTTGCCTACAGGTGCCATCAGCCGCTGGCAAAGATTGCCATAAACATCGGTATACTCAACCACCGGCACGCTCGGGTTAAGGGTATAAGACTGTTGCGCGACCCATTGCTGCACACCGCTACGCGGTCGCAGCATCAAAATAAATGGGGTAGGGATGCTCACATTAAATGTGATGTCACATTCAGTACGTAGCCACATTGCGTGAATCCTTATGTGGTTTATTCAGTTTCATTCTAGCCTTCTTTGATAAACACTGCGCATCGTTTGAATTCAAGTGTATTGAACCCGCCAGTTACTCTCATGCCGTATTATCAGGAAACAGCCGTACAAATGCGTTCACCTGGATAATTTTTATATGGATAAATTGCTCATGACCTTTACATGACGCACATACGATTCAAAAAGTTCGCTTGATTTGCAAGACTTGCCCCGTTTTTTGCATTTAATGGTAGTCTGACCACACCTCTTATTAGCTAGCCTTATGAAAACCCCGCAAAGATTAGAACCCCTCATCGAAGACGGCATTATCGATGATGTCATCCGCCAGTTAATGAGCGGAAAAGAAGCCACCGTCTATGTAGTGCGCTGTGGTGAAGAAACCCGTTGCGCCAAGGTCTACAAAGAAGCCAACAAACGCAGCTTCCGCCAGAGTGTCGATTACACCGAAGGCCGCAAAGTCAAAAGCAGCCGTCAGGCGCGTGCCATGGCTAAAGGCTCCAAATATGGCAAACAGGCACAAGAAGAAGCCTGGCAAAGCGCAGAAGTGGATGCACTGTATCGGCTTGCCGCCGCCGGAGTCCGCGTACCAACCCCGTATCAATTCTACGAAGGTGTATTGATTATGGATTTAGTCGCCGACGCCGAAGGTAATGCCGCGCCCAGACTAAACGACATCGTGTTTAGCGCTGAAGAAGCTCGCCTGCATCATCAAACACTCCTCAAAGAAGTCGTGCGCATGCTGTGTGCCGGTATCGTGCACGGCGACCTTTCTGAATTCAACATTCTGCTGAGTGAAAGCGGACCGGTAATCATCGACTTACCGCAAGCGGTAGATGCCGCAGGCAACAACCACGCCATGAGTATGCTCGAACGCGATGTTCGCAACCTGGCTGATTTCTTCGGCCAATTTGCGCCTGAGTTACTCAACACAGAATATGGCAAAGAGATTTGGGCACTTTACGCGCATGGCGACCTTACCCTTGAAACAGAACTTACTGGCAGATTCAAGCAAGACAACACACCGGTAGATTTAAAAAGCGTAGTGCGCGTGATTGACGCCGTTCGCGATGAAGAGGCTGCCAAACAAATGCGCCTGGCAGAAGCAAAGGCGGCATTGCCAAAAGCAGGGCGATAATTGCTTATGAGTCGTTAGCTGTCAGTTACAAAACCGCCTTTTGCAGGCGGTTTTTCTTTGTTGGTTACTAATCACCTGGGCAAGTTTGATCAATAACAAAGTTATTCAATAATAACCCTGTAAAATATAGGTTTTGCTAATCGCCTCACGAAAGTTCTTATGTCCTACCCAGCCTGCCCGCAATGCCAATCTGAATACACCTATGAAGATGGTGACAACTACGTTTGCCCGGAATGCGCGCATGAATGGAGCAAGACAGCAGTGTCAGATTCAGAAGAAGCAAAAGTCATTCGCGATGCCAATGGCAACGTGCTGCAAGACGGCGACACGATTACCGTGATTAAAGACCTCAAAGTAAAAGGTTCTTCATCAGTGGTGAAGGTCGGCACTAAAGTGAAAAATATCCGCCTGGTGGATGGTGATCATGATATCGACTGCAAGATTGATGGTTTTGGTGCGATGAAGTTGAAATCGGAGTTTGTGAAGAAGGCTTAAATTCGTAAAAGATGGGCTGTAGAAAAAATAACCGCCTTTTGGTAGGCGGTTATTGGTAGTTTGACTGCGTTAATTTTTTGCTTATTAGGCCTAAATTTTAGACATTTCAATAAAGTGTTCTGAATAACCTGTTTTCTCAAAAACTAGTCTGAGCCCTTCTTTAAAGACGTCATAATTGAACTCTTTCATATCAATAATATTTTGCCCCAAAGAGTGTGACTCACGATTTACATAGCGATAGAACGCTTGATATTTATTATCTTGTAATTCATCTGATAGAAAAACATTGTTTAAATCTCTTTTCCGTACAAAATTAAAGAAGTATTCAATAATATTTCGCATGCAGTTGGCTATTAGAGCCGGAGGTTGAGTGGAATCATTAATTACATTCCAATATGCCTGATAGTCATTTTGGATTTCTTCGTATTTCATCTCCTCGATTTTGCTTCCATCACCAGATTTTGTTATGCGGAATAATTTTTGGTTCGCTTTTCTTCTCTCATGATATGGATCGGTTAACTCATAGAAAAAATATAAACTATGTGTTAAAACAAATACTTGAGAGAATTTTGAGTCTTTAAAGAATATTGTGCGAATTAGTTGACCAACGTTGAAAACGAATATATGGGATAAGCTTGATATCGGGTCATCAATAACAACTATCTTTTGAATATTGGTGTCTTCTGGATTAGCCTTACCTTTACAAAGTTCACAAAAGTACAGGAAACTAATCATCATTCTCTCTCCTTCACTTAATGTATGAAAAGCATCCGCTGGATCATCAGCCCTTACAACTCTATAAAGTCGATCAGTGTGTTTGAGAATTTTGAATCCATCAATACCAAGTTCTATTAAGTTGGTATTGATAGCTGTTACCGCTTCGTCAACATTTACAGTTTCTTTCTGAGCAAGTGCAATCTGCTCTTTCGCGTTAGCAATTGAAGAGTCGATAGTAGCAATCTCTTCACCTAAACTTGCAAGTTTGTTATTAATTAACTGACGATCAGTTTCCAATCGTGCCAATGTCTGATCGTATCGCCATCTCATTAGATTCCAGAAGTCATTTTTTAATGAATTAAGTGTGCTTTCTCGATTCTTAAGTTGCTCATTATGAGCATAAATATTGAGATTTATCAGGATGATTTGTTGGTTAAAATCCAACAAAAAAGAACTGGTGTCAGTTAAGGTCTGTGGTGACTTCGGAGCTTTTATTTTTAAATCTATTTTTTCAATATTGCTGCGCAATGTATCAATTATCTTTTGATATTTTATAGAGAGTGATTCTCTAAAATTAAGTGTGGCTGGATGGCTATTAAATACACTAATTTCCTCTAAATTATTCAGAGCAGTCAGATAGCTTGATTTGAGAGTTTCAAGCAACTCGATTTTTTGTTGATATGTAACATCAAAATATTCCTTTAGGCTTTCGGAAAATTTTGATGTGATGGTTTTTTGCTGACAAAATGGACATTCTGCTGATTCATCAACTTCTTCCGGTAAGTATGTCAGTCCTTGTTTTATCCAGTCTGCATTTCCAAGTTTCTCAATTAAGTCGGCAACTTCACTATCTGTATTACCGAGAATTGCACTGCCAAAAATACTGTCCGATTCGATATCCGCGCCTAGAAAATTTAGTATTGGTAGTATTGGCTGTTCAGTAGCACTTTTATCTTGTAACGTTTCAACTTCATCTTTAATAACTTGAATTGTTTTTGTTGGTTCATGGTCAGGTTTTTCTATCTTTTGGATGTATTCAAAGAGAGTTTCTTTTTTCCCCATCAGTCCATTAAGGCAGTATTCAAGAACACGATCGCCACCTGAGAATTTGGTTTTGATTGCCCATATGTTGTCTATTGCAGTTTGCTTTTGGGATTGAAACTCTTTGCTTACGCGCTCTTTTTCTTTTCGTTTTTCTTCAAGAAGGTGATTTTTCTGGTGAAGGATCTTTGTTGATACCGCAATTTTTTCTTCAGCTTCTTTATTTTCTTTTGATAGGCTAAAAATTCCTTTCAACTTATCCGCTTCATAAAAGGTATCTTTAACAAAACTTTGGTTATAAACCATTACTGGGTTCGTTTGGGCTGATACCCTGCTACACCCTACATATTTAGCGTCTTCTGGCTCATAGAAATATCCTGAAAAGGTTGATTTTCCCGTGCCATTGAGCCCATAAACTAAATTAATTTTTTTGTCAGTTATAAGTTTTGTTGAACTCTTAAAACTGGCAACTGCATTCATTTGAATTTCAGTAAGCATCAATAATCACCTCATTTGGAGTTTTAATTTTTGAATGACGTTGTTATTAAATTGATTGTAATGCACGTATTTATTGAATTGCTAGAAAGTCTATGAGTCTTCATTACGTTTTAGCCAATTTCCACTTTTCCTACACGGTTTTCAGCAACTGTCTGATACCAATATCCTTCTTAGAAACTATCATTTAATTGCTTATAAAAATTAAATTAAGGAGGCTGTATGTCATCGTTTGTACTCTATCTTATCGGTTTTGCTATTCTGATTGGCGGTATCGCATGGGCGTTGGTGGAAGCAGGTGTGCCGCATACATACATCATTATTGCTTCCGTGATTCTCACGGGTATTGGCATATTAAAAGCGGTGTCACACACCAGAACCAAAGATATTTCTCGCAACTAAGTAACTTCGTAGTTATCAAACAGGTTTAACCGCTGCAAAGTTAACTCTCTGAATCGAATGTAATGAACAATTTTAATAAAACAGATCTCCACCTTGATGGGTTGGAGATCGCTGGCTTGTATCTTGAAGATGTATTTTCTGTATGGGAACACTACGATAAAAACGCTAATAAGTATTTCACCGTTTTTATGATTAACAATTCCCGCATTACCGTGCCCGCTACTGAAGCCAACGTGGCTTTGCTTTATCAGGGCGGGCATCCGGTGTCTGAATTTGTGATTAACGACGGCGTTGTGGATGAGATTGAAGTCAAAAGAAACCATGGCGTGGCTATTTAAAGTCGCCCGACTTATCTTTAAGTCACCATATTGCTTTAAGTCACCCAACTAAGGATTGTTTTAATGTCATTGCATTTATCCCATAAGCCGCTAATCCGTAAACCAGCAATCAGCAAAATGGGTGTAGCCACTTTGCTATCGCAACTGGTTTTCACTGCTCATGTGGCAATGGCCGAAACAAATGTTGCGGCAAAAGTGGCTTTGCCGATTCAAAGTTACATTTTGCAGCCTGCCGAGTTGCCACCTCCTGCCATCAGTGAGCTTAAAATACCGCAAGGTTTTTCAGTCAGCAAGGTGGCGGAAAACCTTGGCAATGCACGTGTGCTGGCGATATCACCGCAAGGCAATCTCTATGTGACCAGGCGTGAGCAGGGCGATGTATTAATGTTGCCAAAAACGGGTGACACGTTTGGCAAACCGGTGCGCGTCGCTAGCCGTTCCGGCATGCATGGCATCGCTTTCCGAGGGGATACCGTTTACATGGTGACAGTGAAAGAAGTGTTTACTGCACCTGTGTTGCCGGATGGCCGTTTCGGGCCGTTGAAAATGATCATCACCGATTTGCCGGATGCGGGACAACACCATGACCGCACGATTGCGATCGGGCCTGATGACATGCTGTACATTTCAGTTGGCTCCACCTGTAATGAATGTATAGAAACCAATATCGAAAATGCGACCATGCTGCGCAGTACGCTGGACGGTAAAAAGCGCGTCATTTTTGCATCCGGTTTGCGTAACACAATCGGTTTCGACTGGAACCCGCAGACCGGTGAGTTATGGGGCATGGATCATGGCATAGACTGGCTGGGCGACGATGTGACGCCTGAAGAAGTCAACAAGATCGAGCAGGGCAAGCGTTATGGCTGGCCGTATATTTTTGGCAACAACGTAGAGAATCCGCGCCTGGTTCCTTCCGGCAAACTGGAAAAATCGGAATGGAAGAAAACCAGCGTGCCTATGGTGCTTGGCTATGCTGGCCACGCGGCCCCCATGCAGATGGCGTTTTATAATGCGGGCCAGTTTCCTGCTGAATACCGTAATGATGCCTTTGTCGCGATGCACGGCTCCTGGAACCGCCAGACCCCTTCCGGCTATGAGATCGTGCGTATCCATTTCGAGAATGGTAAAGCTGTCTCCATCGCACCTTTTCTGACAGGCTTTGTTAGCAATAAAGGCCAGAGCGGCCGACCATTCGGACTGGTGACTGATAAGCAGGGTAATCTGCTTTTCAGTGATGACGTAAATGGTGTGATTTATAAAGTCAGTTACAAAGGCGATGGCAAAGCAGCGGCGAATCCACCTTCAGCCATTCCTGCGGAGAGTATGAAGCAGCAAGCGGTGCAAGGTTCTGGTGTGCAGATTGCCACTTTGCGTAGTGAAACCGAGATTGCAGGAAAACAAGCCAGCAAATTGACTGTGAGCAGCCCTGCATTCGCCAATGGCGAAAAAATACCGGATAGTCATTCCAGCTATGATCAGGATGCCAGCTTTGAGTTGAACTGGAGTAAGGGGCCATCGGCAACGCAATCCTATGCCATTATTATGGAAGACCCGGATGCCAAACCTATCACTCCAGTCGTGCATTGGGTGGCATGGAATATAGGCAAAGAAATCACTACCTTGCGTGAAGGCCTGCAAAAGCAGGACAGGCTGGAAGATAAAGCTGAACGCATGGACGGACTGATGCAAGGCCAGGCGACCACCGGGAAAATCGGCTATGTTGGCCCCAAACCACCAGCAGGTGACCCACCGCACCATTACCATGTGCAGGTGTTTGCACTGGATACCGTGCTGCAAATTCCCCCGGGCGCAAATCGCGATACCTTGCTTAAAGCGATGGCAGGCCATGTTGTTGCCAAAGGTGAGCTGGTGGGTACATTCCAGCGGCCTGAGAAGCCAGCTAAGCCTTAGAGATTATCATCTACCACCGGCCATGAAGCGCATTTGTTTGAACTGAGTATCGCTTACCTCCATTGTATCGGGATCAGCGGCGATGCCAGCATTGATAAGTGCTTCTTCTGCGGCATCAGGTAGCTCAAGCGATATTTTATCGCTTTCCAAATCTACTTTTGTATCCTGTTCTTTTTGTTTTGCTTTCTGCATTATCTTGCACCCTGTATCCAGCATTTAAACTAATGCTACTGCGCATATATTAAAAGCTGTTTGATGATTATCTAAGCTATATTTTGGTGGAACCTTAATCAAAGTCTCAATATTGTTAGTGATTTTCATGGAAAACCGTAGTCAACCTGATTAAACCAATTCGCTTAAGCCAACTCTCAAATATAATCCCTATTAATACTTTAATCAGGTCATCCCATGCGAACCGAAAACGCTGTTGCACCGAAAACCATTTACCTTAAAGACTACACACCGGCGCCTTACCTGGCGCAACAGGTCAATTTAAGTTTTAACCTGTTGCTCGGCAAAACTATCGTCACCTCTGAAGTGAAATATGCGAAAAATCCGGCGGGCGTTTCGAATGACCTGGTGCTGGATGGTGAAGAGCAGAAAATTCTTTCGGTAGCGTTGAACGGTCAGCGATTTGATAGCTATTCGGTTGCCGATGGGCAAATGACCTTAGTGAATCCAGGTGACGAATTCACGTTAACCATCATCAGCGAGATCGACCCTGCGGCGAACACGGCGCTTGAAGGTTTGTATCAATCGCAGGGTAACTATTGCACCCAATGTGAGGCTGAAGGCTTCCGACGCATCACTTATTACCAGGATCGGCCGGATGTGCTGAGTATTTTTACCGTGCGTGTTGAAGCGGACGCCAAAGCTTATCCAGTGCTGCTTTCTAACGGTAATTTACAGGATTCTGGCAGCTTGCCGGATGGCCGTCATTACACTGTCTGGCATGACCCTTTCCCTAAACCATGCTATTTGTTTGCGCTGGTGGCCGGCGATCTGGTGCGGGTGGCGGATACCTTTACCACCATGTCTGGCCGCAAGGTAGATTTGCATATTTATGTGCGGGCAGGGGATGAAAAGCAGTGTGGCCACGCCATGGAGTCACTGAAAAAATCCATGAAGTGGGATGAGGAAGTATATGGCCGCGAGTACCAGCTGGACCTGTTTAATATCGTCGCGGTGAGCGATTTTAATATGGGCGCGATGGAGAATACCTCGCTGAATATTTTCAACACCGCGCTGGTGCTGGCGCATCAGGAAACCGCCACCGATAGCGATTTTATGAGCGTGGAAGGCGTGATTGGTCACGAGTATTTCCACAACTGGACCGGTAACCGCGTGACCTGCCGTGACTGGTTCCAGCTGTCGCTGAAAGAAGGCTTTACCGTATTCCGCGACCAGGAGTTTAGTGCTGACCTGAATTCACGTGCAGTGCAGCGTATCGACGATGTGAACGGTTTGCGCCGCTTGCAGTTTCCTGAAGATGGCAGTCCGCTGGCGCACTCTGTGCAGCCGGACCAGTTTATCGAGATCAGCAACTTCTACACCAAGACGATCTATGAAAAAGGGTCCGAGCTGATCCGCATGCAGCATACCTTGCTCGGCGCCGAGACTTTCCGCAAAGCGACTGATCTGTATTTTGACCGTTATGACGGTCATGCCGTCACTTGCGATGATTTTGTGCAATGTATGGCGGATGCGTCTGGCCGTGATATGTCGCAATTTTTCCGCTGGTACAAGCAGGCAGGAACGCCAACCTTGCAGGTCAGCAGTCAGTACGATGCAGCGCAGCAAAGTTATACGCTGACCTTTAAGCAATCGCAGCCGGATACACCTGAGCAAAGCAACAAGCAACCGTTACATATTCCAGTCGCGGTTGGCCTGTTGGATGCCAGTGGTAAAGAGATTCTGCCAACCCGCGTGCTGGAAGTGACTGAGCGAGAGCAAACATTTACTTTTGCTGATTTACCCGGCAGGCCTGTCCCTTCTATTTTACGTGGCTTCTCGGCACCAGTGAAACTGGAGACTGATTTAAGCGACGATGACCTGCGTTTACTGCAAGTGCATGACACCGATGGTTTTAACAAATGGGAAGCTGGCCAGACATTGGCGTTGCGTACTATTCAACGCGTGATGGAAAAACCAGAGACCGATATTTCGCAATTCGTTGCCGATGTCGGCACACTGGTTGAGCAAGGCCTGGCGGGGCAGGGTGATAAAGCCTTACTGGCACGTGCATTAAGCCTGCCTATGCTGGCCGTGATTGCGCAGCATCAGGCGGTGGTGGATCCGGCAGCCATTGATGAAGCGCGCACTGCGATTCTCAAGCAAATCAAAAGTACACATAAAGATGCGTTAGCTGCGTTATATGATGCAAACCGCAACACAGGTGAGTTCTCTATCACACCGGAAGCGATGGGCCGCCGTGCGTTGCAACATGCTGTGCTGGATATTCTCACTGTGACTAATGGTACCGGTTGCTCGGCACGCTCAAAAGCGCATTACGATGCGGCGGATAATATGACTGATCGCGTGACAGCGTTGGCCTGTTTGTCAGATAGCAGCCAGCCACAACGCGCAGAAGTCTTTGCCAATTTTTATGCCCGCTTCAAAAATTATCCTTTGGTGGTGGATAAGTGGTTCTCGCTGCAAGCAATTGCCAACCGCGAACAGATTTTTGATGACCTCGCCATGTTGCGCAACCATGCGGATTTCAATATCAAAAATCCTAACCGTGTACGCTCACTGTATAGCGCATTTGCAATTAACAATCCGGTGAAGTTTCATGATCCTAGCGGTAAAGGTTATGCTTTCTTGCGTGACGTAATTATCGAGTTAAATACAATTAACCCGCAAATCGCCGCACGCATGGTGACGCCATTACGTGAATGGAAACGTTACACTCCGGCATTGCAGGCACAAATGAAAGCAGCCCTGGAAGCCATATTGGCAACGCCAAACTTGTCCGGGGATGTGTTCGAGATTGTAAGTAAGAGCCTTAACGGTTAGTGAGCAATGGATGGTATAAAAAAGGAGGCAATCGCCTCCTTTTTTATACCCCTGCAAATATTCGTTTTAGCGCCCCATGGCTTCACCCAGCCGGATCGGTTTACCCGCGTGCCAGCTGTCGTTGAATTTCAATACATCTTTTTCAAACAGCATGACCACGGTAGAACCCAGCAGAAAGCGGCCCATTTCTTCACCTAGTTTCAGGCTGATGTTTCGGTCGCTGTAATCCCAGTGCAGAACCTTGCCTGGACGTGGCGGGTTAATGATCCGGTCTTTGGACTCATGCCAAACGGTGGCCATGCTACCGACAATGGTTGCTCCCACCAACACCAAAACAAAGTTGCCGTGCGCGGCGGATTCGAACGTACATACCACACGTTCGTTGCGCGCAAACAGGCCGGGTACATTGGCGGCAGTGTCTGGATTCACTGAAAATAAATCGCCTGGCACATAAGTCATCTGCAACAGTTTTCCCTCGCAAGGCATATGGATGCGGTGGTAATCCTTGGGGCTTAAATACAGGCAGGCAAAGCTGCCGTTGTCAAACTTGGCGGCTAATGTGGCATCGCCACCAACTAAAGCTTGTGCCGTGTAATGATGACCCTTGGCCTGGAAAATCTGGCCTGACTTGATATCGCCAAACTGGCTGATGGCACCGTCTACCGGACAGATAAAAGCATTGCTTTCCAATGGCCTGACGCCTGGCCTCAGCGGACGGGTGAAAAACAGGTTGAATGAGGCGTAACTGGCAATATCACCGTTGAGCGCTTCTTCCATATTCACGTGGTACTTGCGCACAAACCAGCCGATAAAAGCCGTAGTCAGGGCACCAGCCTGCCAATGCGCCAGTTTGCCGGCAGCGGCAGTCAGCAATTGTTTGGGTGCGATGTATTGCAGCAGAATAGAGAGTTTCACTTCATTCCCTTATTGGCTTGTACGGTTTCAATCCCGAACAAGAAGTTTTTATTTTTTGTGCGATGTTAAATAAAAAAGCACAGGCGATATTACATCGGCCTGTGCTTTTTGCCTATGGCTGGTTAATGTGTTTTAAACGCAACCATAAGGCTTGATCAATTCACCAGGAATATTAGTTCTTGCTTTGATCAACCAGTTTGTTTTTCGCGATCCAAGGCATCATGCCACGCAGTTTGTTACCCACTTGCTCGATTGGGTGAGCAGCGTTCAAACGACGACGTGCAGTCATTTCAGGATAGTTGGTACGGCCTTCCAGGATGAACTGTTTCGCGTAGTTACCGTTCTGGATGTTAGCCAGGCACTCACGCATGGCATCTTTGGATTGGCTGTTGATCACGCGTGGGCCAGTCACGTACTCACCGTATTCCGCATTGTTGGAAATAGAGTAGTTCATGTTGGCGATACCGCCTTCGTACATCAGGTCAACGATCAGTTTCAGTTCGTGCAAGCACTCGAAGTAAGCCATTTCTGGCGCGTAACCAGCTTCAACCAGTGTTTCAAAACCGGCTTTAACCAGCTCAACTGCACCACCACACAGAACAGCCTGTTCGCCGAACAAGTCAGTTTCTGTTTCTTCACGGAAGTCAGTTTCGATCACGCCACCTTTGGTGCCGCCGTTAGCAGCAGCGTAAGACAATGCGATGTCTTTGGCTTTACCGGAAGTGTCCTGGTAAACCGCGATCAGTGAAGGTACGCCGCCACCTTTCAGGTATTCGGAACGTACAGTGTGGCCTGGGCCTTTAGGGGCAATCATGATCACGTCCAGGTCAGCGCGTGGCACGATCTGGTTGTAATGGATGTTGAAGCCGTGGGCAAATGCCAGCGCAGCGCCTTTTTTCAGGTTAGGTGCGATTTCAGCGTGGAAGATTTCTGCCATGGTTTCATCCGGCAGCAATACCATCACTACGTCAGCTTCTTTCACTGCAGCAGCGATTTCCAGTGTTGTGTGTTTAGCACCTTCTGCTTTAGCCCATGAACTGCCGCCTTTACGCAAACCGATAGTGACGTCTACACCGCTGTCGCGCAAGTTTGCTGCGTGTGCGTGACCTTGTGAACCGTAGCCCACGATAGTCACTTTTTTGCCTTTAATGATGCTTAAGTCGGCGTCTTTGTCGTAATAAACGTTCATGTCTGCTTTTGCCTTTCAATACAAATGCTTTGGTATATATATGAAGAAATAGGGATGTTTAAACTTTGAGGATGCGGTCGCCACGACCAATGCCGGACGCGCCGGTACGCACGGTTTCCAGAATCGCGCTGCGGTCTATGGCTTCGATAAATGCATCCAGTTTGCTGCAAGAGCCGGTAAGCTCAATGGTGTAACTATTGTCGGCCACATCGATAATACGGCCGCGGAAAATGTCGCACATACGCTTCATTTCGTCTTTATAAACGCCGGTGGCTTTAACCTTGACCAGCATCAATTCGCGCTCAATGTGCTTGCCATCGTTGAGGTCCAGCACTTTGACCACGTCAATCAACTTGTTGAGTTGCTTGATAATTTGTTCAATCACATCGTCGGAACCGGTGGTGACTATCGTCATGCGTGACAAGGTTGGATCCTCGGTCACGGCCACGGTGAGTGATTCAATATTGTAACCACGTGCGGAGAACAGGCCTGCCACACGTGACAGGGCACCCGCTTCGTTTTCCATCAACAGGGAGATAATGTGGCGCATTATTGCTCTCCCTTCAGGCGTGAACCGCTCAATGGGCTTAAGACCATTTCTGACAAGCCTTTGCCGTTCTCAACCATAGGGAATACGTTCTCGGCCTGGTCGGTTAAAAAGTCCATAAATACAAACTTATCTTTTCTGGCGAACGCTTCTTTCAATGCGCCTTCCACGTCTGCCGGATTGGTGATTTGCATACCGATATGACCATAGGATTCCGCCAGTTTCACGAAATCCGGCAGGCTATCCATGTAAGATTCGGAATAGCGGTTCTCGTAGAAGAACTCCTGCCACTGGCGCACCATGCCCAGGTAACGGTTATTCAACAGGATCACCTTGATCGGTAATCCGTATTGCGCACAGGTCGAGAGCTCCTGGATATTCATCTGGATACTGCCCTCGCCGGTAATACAGGCCACTTGTGCATGCTTGTCAGCAAACTGACAGCCCATTGCGTATGGCAAGCCAACGCCCATGGTGCCGAGGCCGCCTGAGTTGATCCAGCGACGTGGCTTGTCAAATTTATAGTATTGCGCCGCCCACATCTGGTGCTGACCTACGTCAGAAGTCACGTAGGCTTCGCCATTGGTCACTTCCCACAACTTCTGTACCACATACTGAGGCTTGATCACGGTGTCTGAATAAGTGTAATCCAGCGATTGCACGCCACGCCATTCATTGATCTGGTCCCACCAGTCAGCAGTGTCTGTTGTTTTGTTTTCTTCCTGCGCCAGAATTTCTACCATGTCGGCGAGCACAGACTGTACGTCACCCACGATAGGCACATCCACTTTTACGCGTTTGGAAATGCTGGAAGGGTCTACATCAATATGAATAATGGTGCGTTTCTGGCCTGAAAAGTGTTTCGGGTTGCCGATCACTCGGTCATCGAAACGCGCGCCAACTGCCAGCAACACGTCACAGTGCTGCATCGCCATGTTGGCTTCGTAACTGCCATGCATACCGAGCATGCCGACAAATTGTTTGTCAGTCGCAGGGTAGCCACCCAGCCCCATCAGTGTATTCGTTACCGGGAAGTTGAGCGCTTTGGCTAATCTAACCAGTTCAGCTGAACCATTACCCAATACCAGGCCGCCGCCGGTGTAAATCATCGGACGTTTGGCACCCAGCAGCAATTTAACTGCTTTCTTGATCTGGCCGCTGTGGCCTTTCAAAATCGGGCTGTAAGAGCGCATCTCTACCGTTTTCGGGTAGATAAAGTCGGCAATGTGCGCAGTAATATCTTTAGGAATATCTACCACTACCGGGCCTGGACGGCCGGTTTTGGCGATAAAGAACGCCTTTTTAATCGTAGGCGCGATATCTTTAACGTGTTTAACCAGAAAGTTATGTTTTACACAGGGGCGGGTGATGCCAACCATGTCCACTTCCTGGAATGCATCCATGCCAATGGCCGGAACCGGTACCTGTCCACTGATCACAACCAAGGGAATAGAATCCATGTAAGCAGTGGCAATGCCGGTCACGGCATTAGTGGCACCAGGACCACTGGTCACCAGGGCAACACCTACATCACCTGTCGCGCGTGAATATGCATCTGCGGCATGTACGGCAGCCTGCTCGTGACGCACCAGAATGTGCTTGAAGCCATTCTGTTTGTAGAGTGCATCATATATATGCAAGACAGCACCACCCGGGTAGCCAAATACGAATTTGACTTTTTCTTCATTCAGGCAGTTGATGACGATATCAGCACCAGTCATGGATTTGGTGTGAGAGTCGGTCGCAGAGTGGGCTGAAGAATCCATAAAATCTTGATTATTATGCTAATTAATGTTGAACCCTATACATTAGCTTGCTTTGGTAGTTTGGTCAAGATTATCGCGGTTTACACAATGTATTTGAAACAGTGGGTGGATAATTGCAAAGAGTTTGCAAATAATTGTTGACTTTCTAAATGAGAAACATTATCATTTAACCACTGATTGAAGAAAGTTAACCAAACGATGCAAACTGAATTAGCTGTCGAAGCAAGTGATCTTTTTGATCCTGACCTGCCAACAGCCAGCGCAGTACTTGTATCGTTGAGTTGTGTAGCAACCCGCTATGCGGTCAATCCTTCCGAAGACCTTGCATTGTTGGGATGCAGTTTGGCGCAGACATTAAACGCGCCAGAGTATGCGGAAAGCCATTTGATTGAATCGGCGGCGAAGCAGTTGTTACAGGATTGGCAGGCGCTTTTACAGGCGCATCGTGAATTTTCATTGCAGCAGGAAGTCACGGATTTTGTCACCCCCTCTTCAACTTTACAATAATACGCTACAATATAGGGTTTACTAATTAGTAGCGACTAATTTTCTTCATTTCAGATTTTAAAGGAAAGGCTTTAAACAATGAGAACCACAGGACCAAGATTAAAGATTATGCGTGCGTTAGGTATTGAATTACCTGGCTTGTCACGCAAGTCTATTGAAAACCGCCCAAATCCACCGGGCCAGCATGGCAATCAGGCAGCGCGTCGTCGCCGTTCAGATTTTGCTGTGAAATTGGTGGAAAAACAAAAGATTCGTTTTAACTACGGTGTGAGCGAAAAGCAAATGCGTGGTTTGATGCTGGAAGCCCGTAAAGGTAATGAGCCTACTGGTGAAAAATTGATGTCTTTGCTTGAGCGCCGTTTAGATAACGTTGTGTTCCGTGCAGGGTTTGCGCCAACTGGTATTGCAGCTCGCCAATTGGTAAGCCATGGTCATATTTTGTTGAACGGTAAATCAGCAAACATTCCATCTATCCGCTTGAAAGTGGGTGATGTGGTGACGTTGAAAGAGAAAAGCCGCAAGATTCCGATGGTGGTTGAAGCGTTAGCTACACCAAGCCTGGCAATTCCTGAGTGGGTGTCCGTTGATTCGACAACTGCTTCTGTGAAAGTTGGACATTTGCCTTCGATTGAAGACGTACCATTCCCGCTGGATGTTCAGCAGGTTGTTGAGTATTACGCTAACCGCGTTTAAGAAATGCTTCGAGCAGCCCGAAGGCTGCTCGAATAAGAGTTTGAGCAATGCTCCTAACCCCAACATGTCATTGCTCAAATAGGCGTTGTTTTTTATGCGCCAAATTACCCCTGGTAAGGGTGTTCCTTGAAATCTGATGCCGCTGTGCTTTTGCATGTAAGTCGGCTTTTTTTTGGGGTCCAATCATATAGGAATGAATAGCCAAATGCAACCTTTGTCTGGCAAAAACCCATCGCTGGTACAGGTTTCGGGCGCGCCTCTGGCTGTGATCGATGCCGTGCAACTTCTGGGTAATGCGTCAGGAGTGGTTATTTTGCATGGCAATGAAACCTATAAACTTACGCGCACCAAGCAAAACAAATTATTGTTAACCAAATGCCACCATGAAATTGTGGATGGCAGCTTTGGTATTCATGAATTGTAAGTTTTGTGATCTGATTTAATTCCTGGTTGTCTTGGTAATGTAGCCGAGAGATTGCTGCTGAATGACTAACCTTGCTCTAGTCATAGATAACGTTGTTGGGCAAAGTCACTGAATAATTTTACTTTTAACGAACTCAATGTCATTCTTTGAGTAAATTGATATGATAATGATGCGCATTAACTTGCCTTCTGGCTATTTTTCTACAAGTATGAGGATGGGTGTGGATGTTTCAGCGTGAATTGATAACAGGTTTGCCCCTAAGGCCTGCGCAGCAACGTGTGCCCAAGGTTCCTGAGCTGAGCTTGCATCATCGTCAACCTGCACAATTGGCAGGCATTTTTAGCTGGCCAAGCCTGGCGACTGAAGCCTGGTTAAGACAAGATAAAGGCCAACGCTGGTCTATTGTAGGTTTGCTGACCGTCATTTTGCTACATGCAGCCCTGGTCTGGTGGGTGTTTATACACGCCGAAACGCCAATCAAGCCACCTAAACCAGAGCCGATCACGGTTTCCCTGATTACCCTGCCAGCAAAAAAAGAAGAGGCGCTTGCGCCAGAAGTAGTCCCTATCATCAAGCAAAAACCGGTTGAAAAACCTGTCATCAAACCCAAAGAAACACCGGTTAAACCAGTAGAGCGTCCAACGCCCGTGGTTGAGCGGATTGTCGAGCCTGTAGCGGATCAGCCAAAGTTTGAAGCCAGTACCCAGCCCGCAGCACCACCAATGGAAGCGCCAGTCGCGGCTTCAGCCAAACCGGCACCAGCGCCAGCTGCTCCTCCCAAGCAAGAAGTTGTTGAAGAAAAAGAAGAGCCGCCTAAATTCGGTGTGGCTTACCTGAATAATCCTCCTCCCGAATATCCCAAGCTGGCTAAACGCGCCGGCGAAGAAGGGCGTGTATTGTTAAAAGTACTGGTGTCAGCCGAAGGTCGTCCGGAAACGGTAGAGGTTTCAAAAGGCAGTGGGTTTGAACGCCTGGATACCGCGGCCTTAAATGCAGTGAAACAATGGCGGTTTGAACCGGCGCGCAAAGGTGGAAAAGCATTGAGTGCTTATGTCATTGTGCCATTAGCGTTTACGTTAAATTAATTATCAAGTTTGTACTAAATATTAAAAGTTTGATTGGAAAGGAATTTTTTAATGGAATCTACGAGCGGATTGGCTTTTATCACTGAAGGTGGCGTTGTGTCAGTGATCGTGGCGCTGATTTTACTGACGATGTCAGTATTAAGTTGGTATTTTGTGGTTGTGAAATCCTGGCAGGTATTTAAACACAAACGCCAGGTTTCCGAGTATGTGCGTCAGTTCTGGCGTAAATCGACATTGCAGGAAGCAATGCAGGAAACACAGCATCATTCCCCAGCTTATAAACTGGCGCAGACAGCCGTAGAGTCTACCCAGCATCACCAGCAATATGCGGCGCAATCATTAGGTGCTGCATGCAGCCAGGATGAGTTTATTGCCAGACAATTGCGTCGTACCTTGTCGCAAGAGCAGGCCGGACTGGAGAGCGGCCTTTCCGTACTGGCTTCAGTTGGTAGCGTGGCGCCATTTGTAGGTTTGTTTGGTACGGTGTGGGGTATTTACCACGCGCTGACTGCCATTGGTCAATCTGGGGTTGCCACAATCGATAAAGTGGCCGGCCCGGTGGGTGAAGCATTGATTATGACGGCGATTGGTTTGGCTGTCGCTATCCCTGCAGTATTGGCATACAACGCATTTATTAAAGCGAACCGCGGCATTATGGCCGAGCTGGAAAGTTTTGCCCAGGACCTGCATACCTTGCTGACGACAGGGGCGCCGCTGATGATAAAGCCAGGCAGTAAGTCCAATGTCCGCGAGTTACACACCAGAGTAGTGAATAAAGGTGGCAATCCATGATCGGTAATAATCCATTCAGCGCGGGCGAGCACACGCAGCCGATGAGCGAGATCAACACCACGCCGTTAGTGGATGTGATGCTGGTGCTGCTGGTGATTTTTATCATTACTGCCCCTTTGCTGACGCATGCAGTAAAAATTGACCTGCCGCAGGCGACTTCACAACCGCTGGAAGAAAAGCCGGAAGTGATAGACCTGGCTGTAGATGCCGATGGCAAGATGTTCTGGAACGATACGGAAATTGATCAGGCTACCCTGGTGACGCGTATGAAGGACGAAAGCGTGAAAAAAGAGCAGCCGGAGTTGCAGATACGTGCCGATAAAAATACCCGGTATCAGGTGCTGGCTGAAGTATTGGCACAAGCGCAAACCGCAGGGATGAAAAAAGTTGGTTTTGTCAGCCAGCCACAGCAGTAAATAGAATTACAGATAGATGACTATGACGCAGCAATCCATCCGGCGTTGGGCCTGGATCCACAAATGGTCCAGCCTGGTTTGTACAGTATTCATGTTATTGCTTTGCCTGACCGGATTGCCGCTGATTTTCAGCCATGAAATTCACGATTGGCTGGGCGATCATATCGTCACCCCTGATATACAGCATAACGGGACTATGGCCAGCATGGACAGCCTGGTGGCGACAGCAAAGAAACAGAATCCCGGATTTGTGCCCTTATACATGTACCGCGATGATGATGAGCCATTACAGTGGACTATCAGCATGGCCAAAACTACAGATGCCACCAGTGGTTTTAAATATGTAGTGATGGATGCCCGCACTGCAAAAGTGCTGGGTGAACCACCAGCAGAAGAAGGCTTTATGTATATCGTCTTCAAACTGCATGTCGACCTGTTTGCAGGTTTGCCAGGCATGCTGTTTTTAGGATTGATGGGTTTTCTGCTGGTGATTGCAATTATTTCCGGCGTCGTGCTTTATGCCCCGTTCATGCGCAAACTGGCGTTCGGTGAAATCCGCCACCAGCGTGGTGAAAAACTCAAGCGGCTGGATATCCATAATATGCTCGGCATTGTCACCCTCAGCTGGTTTCTGGTGGTGGGCACCACGGGTGTAATTAATGCCTGGTCAGACTTGCTGGTGAAATACTGGCAATTTGACCAGATGTCGCAAATGATTGCGCCTTATAAAAACTTGCCGCCGCCAACACAATTCGCTTCGTTACAGCAATCGCTTGAGGTTGCACAGAAAGCCGAACCAGCCATGCAATTAGGCTTTATTGCTTTCCCCGGCACGGCGTACACCAGCCAGCATCACTATGGCATCTTCATGCGCGGCGACAGCCCGCTCACCAAGCGTTTATTTAAACCGGTATTGATCGACGCCCAAAACGCTACCTTAACCGACAGCCGTCCTTTGCCATGGTATCTGGTCGCGTTACTGGTTTCGCAACCGTTGCATTTTGGTGATTACGGCGGCATGAGCCTGAAGTGGATTTGGGCGGTGTTAGATGTGCTGAGTATTATCGTTTTATGGACCGGTTTGAAACTTTGGTGGAAAAAACGGCGTCAATACCTGCCAGTGACAAGTACGCGCCCGATATTACATAAAGCCATCTCTTAATCGGTTTTGATCAATGAATGCTAGCAAGCAAATACCATGATGGAGCGTGTATTCATGCGGAATAAGTCATTAACACAAATTTTTTTATGGCCTACGCTGATTGCGATTGTGTCATTCACCGGCTTGTTAACTGCGTTGCTGGTTGATGATGCACGAGAGTTGTTATCCGATGCTGCAGTGGCATTGCCGATACTGATTGCCGCTTATTACTATTGGATCAAGCCAGGCACTAGCGCACAGAAATCTTAAATTTAATGTTGCCTGAAACATTATGCTTCGGGCAGTTTTAAAACCTGAGCCAGCCAGGAAGTGGAAACTTCGGTAGCCAGCTAATTTTTTGTTATGGATGAAACGGAGAAATGATGAATTTGAAACGTACACAATGGCAACAATTACTGGCTGTGGCTGGTAGCGCAATCTGTTTGCTGCAACAACCTGCGCAAGCGGCTGACAAATGTGATGTGAGTGTAGATGCCACTGACCAGATGACATTCAGCGTGAAAGAAATTGCTGTGCCCAAAGCCTGCAAATCGTTCACTATCAACCTGAAGCATGCAGGCGCCATGAAAAAAACAATCATGGGTCATAACCTGGTCGTGAGCAAGCAAGCGGATGAACAGGGCGTTTTGCAAGATGGTAGTAAAGCGGGTGCGGCGCAATCCTATGTGAAACCACAGGATCCACGCGTAGTCGCTGCAACGACTGTCATCGGTGGTGGTGAGACGGCAAGTACTTCTTTCGCACCTTCCCAGTTGGATGCTGCTGGTAATTATGTATTCTTCTGTTCATTCCCTGGTCATGCTGCCTTGATGAAGGGCACGCTTAAACTGATCTAAATGTTTATTTAGCTCATCAAAAGCCAATATTGAAAAGCTCCGCTATCTGCCAAGGTAGTGGAGTTTTTTTATATATCACTTGTCGATGGATTGTGTAGCTTCAAATTACCTGGACAGATCCAGTTAGATGCGATCTGTATTTTCACAAGCGGCTACGTCTATGGTTCATGAATTTTTTGGCGCATACTTCATGTTAGCAATGGCAAAGACACTCCCAGTTTTAATGTGTTCTACTTGAAAATGGGAATGCTTCTCATGTAGAATAGGCTTTGTCAGAATTTATTACTATCCATCGTTAGTGAGAGCTTGTCTGTCAGATTTTAGAGCTTTAACGCAACATAAATAGTCTGAATCAAACGTGCTTTATTGCGCTAAACCATTACTCCCGCAGCCTTTGTCACCACATCGATGCCACTGTAATTAATGTATTTTAAGGAAATAAGATGACCGATCAGGAAAAACTTCAGTCAGTGGGCAAAGAAGCCATTGCGTTCAAAGGGCAGTTTAAAACAGTGCAACTGGCCAGCGTTAATGCGCAAGGGGTGCCTGAGGCAAGTTATGCCGCATATGTTGAGCGTGATAACAAGTTTTATATCTATGTGAGTGAACTGGCAACACATTGTGCCAACCTGCGCGAAACCGGCCTGTGTTCCGCGATGTTTGTTGAGAGTGAAAAAGACGCGGGTCATCTTTTCGCCAGAAAACGCCTGATTTTCAAATGCACAGCACAGGAAGTTGAACGTAGCTCAGCCAAATTTGATGAAGTGATGGCGCTTTTCTATGAAAAATTCGGCAACTTTATGGATGCGATCAGTAAGTTGACCGATTTCCATATGATTGAGCTAATGCCAACGCATGGCAGTTACGTTGCAGGTTTTGCTAAAGCCTATCACCTGAATGGCCAGGATTTGTTACAAATCACACATCGTAATGACCAGGGCCATGCTGCACCAGACGCATCTGCACAGCAGAAACTGGATGAGCTGGCATAACGGTGACTGAATCTCCAATCAGCATTGGCCACGCAAGCATACGTGAGCAATTTGTCATCGAACGCCAGGCGGGTAAACGTCATCGCGATATTGCTGAGAAATTGCAAATATCCGAAGGTGCGCTGATAGCTGCCCATGCCGGTGCACAAGAAAAGGCTTGGTTACTACATGCCACCCGGCTGCAGGCAGACTGGCCAGCATTGATGAAGTCGCTTGAGCCTCTGGGCGAGGTAATGGCGCTGACGCGCAATATTTCGTGTGTGCATGAAAAAACTGGCGTTTACAAGAAGGTAAGCGATACCGGGCATGTCGGGCTGGTGCTTGGTGGTGATATTGATTTGCGCGCGTTTTACAGTCATTGGGCGCATGGTTTTGCGGTGTCTGAGACGGTCGACAATGGTGTTCAGCAAAGCCTGCAGTTTTTTGACGCGCAAGGTACTGCCATTCACAAGGTATTTATTAAACCGCAAAGCGATGTCGAGGCTTATAAAGCCTTCGTCAAACACTTTGCAGATGAGAACCAGAAACCCGGTATTACCACCGTGCCTGCACCGCCGCTGCCAGTAGATAAAGCTGATAACGAGATTCATGTAGCAGGATTCCAGGCCGCGTGGCGCGCTCTGAAAGACACGCACGACTTTTTTGGCTTACTTAAGCGGTTTGGCGTTTCACGGCTGCAAAGCATGCGACTTGCCGAAAAGCAGTATGTGCAGCAGGTCAACCAGCAAAGCGCACGTGAGGTGCTGGAAGCGGCGGCCAATGACGGCGTTGTATTGATGATCTTTGTTACTAACCCTGGCATGGTGCAGATTCATTCCGGCATTGTTAAAAAAGTGGCGGTGATGGGTCCCTGGCTAAATGTCCTGGACCCGGGCTTTAACCTGCATTTGCGCGAAGACCATATTGCGAGTGCCTGGGTCGTGCGCAAGCCAACGGTGGATGGCCTGGTCACTGCGCTGGAGCTGTTTGATACTGAGGGTAATGTGATTGCCATGTTCTTTGGTGAGCGCAAGCCCGGTAAACCTGAACTTGCCGAGTGGCGTGCGCTGGTAGAAACGCTGCTCAAGGATTACGAACCATGTCTGAATTAAATAAGCATATGCATGATGTAGAGTCTTCACCGACCCGACGTAAATTCCTCCTGCAAGTAGGTGCGTTGGCCGCTGCTACTTGTTTGCCGCAGACTTGGGTCTGGGCCGCTGAGAGTCAGAAAAAAACGGCAAGGCGTATTGTCAGTATCGGAGGTGGCCTGACCGAAATCATTTATGCGCTGGGTGCCCATAACGAATTGGTCGGTGTTGATACCACGTCGCTTTACCCTGAAGCGGCAACAAAACTGCCTAGTGTTGGGTATGCCAGAACATTATCCAGCGAAGGCATACTGGCACTGGCGCCCAACCATGTGCTGGCGACTGAAGATGCAGGTCCGCCAGCAGTCTTGCGGCAAATCAATGCCGCGGGTGTGCCTGTCACAGTGCTATCCGCTAATGATAAATTTGAAGGCGTGCTGGATCGGGTTACCCGCATCGGCACTTTGATAGACCGCCCTGCACAAGCCAGCCAGCTGGTGGAAAAAATGAAAGCGGACTGGCAGAAAGTGCGCGAGCCGATTATTGCGCGTAAAACGCCGGCACCGCGTGTGCTGTTTGTGCTATCGAATAGCCCAAGCCAGATCATGGTAGGCGGCAAAGGCAGCAGTGCTGAAGCGATGATGCATTATGTAGGCGCACAAAATGCGGTACAGGGATTTAATGGTTTTAAACCATTGACGCCTGAATCCGTGATCGCTGCGCAACCGGATATCGTGTTGTTTACCGATCAAGGCCTTGAAGTGGTCGGCGGCATTGATGGCGCATTGAAACTGCCGGGCCTGGCGCAAACGCCTGCCGGGCAAAAGCGTCGTATCGCTTCGCTGGAAGCCATGTTTATGCTGGGCTTTGGTCCGCGCCTGCCGCAGGCCGTCGCAGCACTGGATAACGCACTGCTGAAAGCGATGAACGGATGAGTGCCTCAACCAACGTGATGCCGTTCGCATCACGTTTAACAGCTGGCCTGATCAATCGGCCAGCTTTGTTTTTATGGGTGACCCTGATTATTTGTATCTGGGTAGCAGCGTGGGCGGGTGCAGTGAATGTAATGCCTGCCGACTGGCTGGCACTGCTGCAAGCAGGCGATGACCAACCGCTGACCGGCGGCGCCTATGTGCTGTGGAATCTGCGCCTGCCGCGTATCCTGTTTGCTGCATTGATAGGGGCTGCATTAGGGCTTTCGGGTGCGCTGACTCAAGGTTTATTCCGTAATCCTTTGGCTGACCCGGGTTTGCTGGGCGTTACCAGTGGTGCGGCTTGCGCGGCGGCTTTAACCATTGTGTTATTAGCTAACAGTGATATCCATATCCCCATCTCACTCCGCTACTGGATATTACCTGTCACGGCTTTTGCAGGCGCGATTGGTGTATGTTTTTTATTAGATACCGTCGCGCGCTGGTTAACGGCAGATTCAATTGCCGGGCTGTTACTAACAGGTATTGCACTCAATGCTCTGGCCACGGCGGTGATTGGCTTATGTACTTACCTGGCTACCGACGAACAGCTGCGTAGCCTAACCTTCTGGACCTTAGGCTCACTCGCTGGTGCGAGCTGGCCCCTGCTGCTGGCATTGCTGGCGTTGCTGTTAGCCGCCGTCTGGTATGTACGCCGCCTAGTGAACGAGATGAATGCCCTGGCATTGGGCGAAGCCACGGCAGCGCATGTGGGTGTCAATGTGCGTCATTTGCGTGCGCGGGTCATTACACTGGTCGCTTTATTGTGTGGCTTTGCCGTCGCCTGGTGCGGCATGATAGGCTTTATCGGCCTCGTCGCTCCCCATATTGTACGGCTGGTGATAGGGCCTGATCAGCGGCGTCTTGCACCATTGTCCATGCTGGTCGGTGCCATTATTCTCCTGGTAGCCGATACCGCTGCGCGTACCGTGGCTATTCCGGCCGAAATCCCGGTGGGTATCTTTACCGCCTTGCTTGGTGCACCATTTTTTCTTGTGCTGCTGGCCGGTATCCGGAAGGGAACGTAATTCATGTCTCTTTCAGCGAATCACGAGACTTTACTTGCCCTGCAAAATGTCACTATTGATCTCGGCAAGCGTACTTTCGGCCCCTTTACATTATCGGTTCAAGCAGGTGAGCGTATTGCGGTGCTGGGCCCTAGCGGCGCAGGCAAATCGACCCTACTCAAATTGCTAGCCCGTGAATTAGCACCCGCCGGTGGTCAAGCCACATTTTGCCAACGTCACCTGAAAGAATGGTCACTGGCTGACTTAAGCCACCGCCGCGCCATTTTGCCGCAATCCCACGAAGTCGCTTTCGGGCTACCGGTTGAACTGGTCATCGGCCTGGGTCGTGTTGCCAGAGCTTATGATCCTGACATCAGGAACATAGTGCGCCAGGCAGCGGAACTGGCATGTGCCGGACATTTATTGGAACGCCGCTTCGATACTTTATCCGGTGGAGAAAAAGCGCGCGTGCAAATGGCAAGGGTGTTTGCGCAGTTATGGGATGTTGAAAAAGGCCTGTTGCTGGTTGATGAACCACTCGCAGCACTGGATCCCGGACTGCAATTCAGTTTGATGGATGCCATCTATACCTTTGCCGCACAACGCGGTCATGCCATCCTGGCGATTCTGCATGATATCAACCAGGCACTGCAGGGCTTTGAGCGGCTGATATTCATTAAGGATGGCTCTATGACTGGCGACTATACAAGCCAGCAGATGATGATTCCATTGTTAGAAGCCCTTTATGACGTCAGCCTAATCAGCGCAGTCAGTGACAGTGGTGAAGTCATCGTCGCACCTAGCAAATCGCAAAAATCATTTCGAGCCAACACAGCCTCTATTTAATTTAGTAGGCGAGTCTTTACTATTCACCGTAATATTTCTTGAATCATTGAATGATAATTGTTATCATTCTCGACTTTTTAAGATTTGTTCGACTTGGAGTCTTGCTCCAGGTGTCAGCAGACATGTTATCGGAGCCTTTATGCACTCTCATCGTATCAATGCAATCACACTCGCTTTAATATTAGCGTTCCCGTCAGCTTCGGTTTTTGCAGAGGAACCTGCTAAAAAAAATGCTGCAGAAACCTTGCCTGAAGTATCTGTTAAGGCGGAAAAAAATAATAAAAAGAAGGACAGATTCATCACTCAGGAAGAATCGGCCTCTGTGGCTAAAAGCCCTGTCAGTGTACAAGATTCACCGCAATCAATTACAGTGGTAGATGTTGAGCAGATGCGCGAGATGGGTGCACTCAATATCCAGGAGGCACTGACTTATTCCTCAGGTGTGTATGCGGGTGCATTTGGTTTTGATACGAGAGGGGATTCAGTCTCGGTACGTGGGTTAGACCCATCTATGTTTGTAGATGGATTGCGCAATTTGTATGGCTCTTACAACAATACTCGCCCTGATATTTATACATTAGAGCGCATAGAGGTGTTAAAGGGTCCTTCTTCCGTTCTGTATGGTCAATCTGATCTAGGTGGTATTGTTAATGCAGTAACCAAAAAGCCTAAAAAAGAAGCATCTAAAGAGATTAATCTGCAGTATGGCATGTATGACCGTAAACAAATCGGGCTGGATTTTACTGGCCCAATCACGGCTGATGGCGAGTGGTTATACCGCGTGGTAGCCCTTAAACGTGATAGCGGTACTCAGGTCGATCATGTTAGTGATGATGCAGTGATCTTCATGCCTTCAGTGACTTGGCAGCCTAGCGATAAAACGAGTATCACTATGCAATATTTACATCAGGAAGTTGAAAGTCAGGTTTCTGCACAATTCTTGCCTGCTCAAGGTACATTACTGCCCGGACCTCAGGGCCGCGTTTCCAGTAGCACTTTTGTAGGTGAGCCAGGTTGGGATCGCTACAATACTAAAAAAGATGAGGTGGCTTTATTTGTTGATCAGGGGTTAACCGAACACCTGAAACTGGTCGCCAATCTGAAACAATCCTGGTCTTCAAGTGTTACTCGTGAGCATTGGGCACGGATCGGCGTCCCACCAGATGCAGCAGGTAATGTGCAACGTTCGATACACACCGCAGATCGCAGTACTGAGGTTTTTGCTAGTGATATCCGCTTGCAGGGCGATTTTGTGTTGGGCCCAACAAAACATCTGGTCTCTTTGGGAATGGATTACCAAGATGCCCTATGGAAAGAAGGTAATTATACATTTGCGACTTCGGCATTCGGCATCAATTTGTACAATCCGATATATGGTCAAGTCGACTACGCAGCTTTGAGTAATGCAGATCGTGACGATAATAAAATTGTACAAACTGGCTTTTATTTATCCGAACATATGGAATGGGGTCCTTGGATTGTATCAGCGGCCTTGAGACGAGATCATGCAAAAAATTCAGTATTGAAAGCTGATGGTAGCCCGGATACTGATGTGCGTAACTCGGCAACTACTGGTCGTATCGGTCTGATGTATCGCTTTGACAATGGTATTTCACCGTATATCAACTACTCTGAAGCGTTTGTGCCAAACTTAGGGACGGATGGTTCAGCTACAAACAGCTATTTGAAGCCAACTGAAGGTGAGCAGCGCGAGGCTGGTATTAAATATTTAGCTAATAGTGGTAACACAGCGATCAACTTTGCCTGGTTCGAAATTGAGCAATTAAATCGTGTCGTTCAAGGGAATACTCCACGTGGTGTGCAGCAAATTGGCGCATTTATCCAAGGCTGGGAAATTGATGCCCGCCAACGAATCGGTGATTGGGAGCTTTTAGGTAATTACACTCGGATGAATGCAAATGACGAAGCATCCAAAACAAGGCTGCCATATGTTGCGGAGAAGCTTGGTTCAGCTTGGGTGCAGTATTACATCACGCCAAATATTCGTGCCGGGGTAGGTACACGCTATCTTGGTACTAATGTAGGTTTCGGCGGGTCACCTGAGCTACCGTCAGTGACATTATTTGATGCTATGGTCGGATACAACATACAACAATGGGATATTCGTCTAACGGTACGAAACATTGCGGATAAAGAGTTCCTATCCTGGTGTCGTAGTGCTGGTACAGATTGTGGTTTTGGCGAACGTCAGAATGCTGTTCTTTCTGCAAACTATAAGTTTTAAGAGCAATCGATCAATTTGCGGTGAATACAACAGTGATTATCGAGATAAGTGATTTTGAGTAAAAGTCATTGCCATAACAAATGATAATTATTATCATTTGACTAATTGATGCCCGAATCTAAAAGAAGGCTGCTGATTTCTCAGTAGCCTTTTTCTATTGATTCTTTTTTGATGAAAGTTTGAATGATCTTTATGAATATGCGTGGCTATAGAATGAAGTTGGCGCCGAAAAAAACCGTGATTGCTGTGATGTTGGCTTGTGCATCAGCGCAAGCATTTGCTGAAGAAAAACAGGCTGAAAAAGAAGGGACTGTGGAGCTGGAGGAAGTGAAGGTAAATGCTTCCGCAGATGCCAATGCAAAAGGATTAATGAAGCCCTATGCCGGTGGACAAGTTGCAAAAGGTGGTCGTGTGGGTGTCTTGGGAAACAAAGATGCAATGGATACTCCATTCTCTATCAATGCTTATACAAATGCACTTATTCAAAACCAACAAGCCAGAAGTGTGGGTGATGTATTACTCAACGATCCGTCTGTACGCGTAGCACGCGGTTTTGGTAACTTCCAGGAATCTTACTTTATTCGTGGATTTATTCTTAACTCTGACAGCGTTTCATATAATGGTTTGTACGGTTTATTGCCTCGCCAATATATTGCAGCAGAATTGTTTGAACGAGTAGAGGTATTACGTGGAGCCTCTACATTTTTAAATGGAATGAGTCCAGGAGGAGATGCTATCGGTGGTTCGATTTCTTTGTTACCAAAACGCGCGCCAAACGATCCATTAAATCTATTTACTGCCGGTTGGAGCTCAGGCAATCAGCAATTATATTCCGCAGATGTTGCTAGACGCTTCGGTCCAGATGACAGCGCAGGGATAAGATTAAATGTTTCAAGACGCGATGGTGGTACTGCTATCGATAAAGAACATGCTGAAGTAGATTTGGTTTCACTTGGGCTCGATTGGCGTGGTGAAAAATTGCGTTTATCTGCTGATATTGGTTATCAAGATAATAAATTAAAGCAAACGCGAACTAACGTTGTCATCGATGGACTGACATCAGTTCCAAGAGCTCCTAGAAGCGATTCTAATTGGGCGCAACCTTGGTCATATTCAAATGAACGCGATACTTTTGGCAGTTTACGTGGTGAGTATGATCTAAATGACAAAGTAACTGCTTACTTTGCTGGAGGTTTCCGCGAATCAGATGAAGCCAATTCTTTAGCCAACTTGACTGTAACCAACAGTGCAACAGGAGCTGGCAATATTTATAGGTTTGATAATGCCAGAGAAGACTCGGTCCGTACCGGCGAAGTAGGTCTAAAAGGAAGTTTCGAGACAAGCAACATTTCTCATGATGTAGCTTTAAATGCAAACATATACCATGCAGATACAAAAAATGCTTTTGTTTTCGATGGAGGCAATACCTTTGCTACGAATTTATACTCACCAATTTATTACGATCGGCCAAACTACTCGCCAGGAGCATTCATACGCGGTTCGCTAAGTAATCCAATAAAAACAAGAACAACGCTACTACGCAGTGTTGCATTAGGTGACACATTGTCTATGGTAGATAATCAATTGCTTGTTACACTTGGATTGAGACATCAACAGCTGAATATCACCGAATTTGGAAATTATGATGGTGTCGTAACAAATTCTTACGATAAAAGCAAATTAAGCCCTGTTTTAGGGATCGTTGCGAAACCGTGGCAAGGAGTCTCTCTCTATGCAAATTATATTGAAGGATTACAACCAGGTGACTCTGCCACTTTTGGCTCAAGTAATTTTGGCCAGCAACTAGCACCCTTTGAATCAAAACAAAAAGAGGCCGGCGCTAAATTCGACTTCGGTAAGTTACGGGTTACTACTGCCTACTTCACAACAGAAAAGCCACTGTCCGTTGTTAATGCTGCTAATGTATTTGTTCAGCAAGGAGACGCAAAGCATCAAGGGTTTGAGTTGATGGCTTACGGTGAAGTCATCACAGGATTGCGCGTATTAGGAGGAGTCACTTGGTTCGATACAGAGCAGAAAAACACAACCAACCCTAATTCTGAAGGTAATAAAACCATTGGTATTCCAGATAAGCAAGCTAACTTTGGCGTCGAGTGGGATGTACCTCTTTTAACTGGTTTAACGATCGACAGTCGTGTGATAGCTACTGATAGTGTATACGCTGATGCAGCAAATGCATTGCGAGTGCCTGGCTGGACTCGTCTTGATATTGGCGCACGCTATGCCACCGATATTAAAGGTCATTTGGTGACTGTACGTGGTCGTATAGATAATGTAACGGATAGAGATTACTGGGCATCTAGCGGTGGTTTCCCCGGGAATGGCTATCTTGTCTTAGGCGCTCCCCGTACTATCACAGTTAGCGCCCAGCTTGATTTTTAAGTAAAAGGTAATTTGATTTGCGTTCTTCTTTGCTGTTGATTCACCGCTGGCTTGGCCTAGCCAGCGCCTTGTTTCTGCTGATCACCGGCCTCACTGGCGCGGTGATCTCCTGGGATCACGAGCTGGATGAATTACTGAATCCGGCATGGATGCATAGCGACTCGGTAGGGGCGCATCAGTCTTCTCTGGTTCTTGCAAAGCAGGTGGCAGAACGCTACCCGCAAGTACAAGTAAGTTCTATCCCGCTGACGGTGGAGTCTGGGCATACACTATCTTTAGGTGTCAGGCCGTTGCCAAACCCGCCTTATGGGCTGGAACCTGTCAAATTTAATCAGGTGTTTGTTGACCCGGTCACCGGTCAGGAATTAGGTAAACGTGAGTGGGGTGCTGTGTGGCCGGTAGACCGTACCAATGTGATTTCCTTCCTATATAAACTGCATTACAGTTTGCACCTGCCTGAAATGTGGGGAATAGACCGCTGGGGGATCTGGCTGATGGGTGGAGTGGCGATCATTTGGCTGATAGATAGTTTTGTGGGCTTTTACCTGACATTGCCTAAATCCGGCAGAAAACCGCAAACGCGCCTGCATAAGGCGCAAGCGACGCATTCTGCAAATCAGGCTTCGTTCTGGCAGCGCTGGTGGCCGGCATGGAAAATGCGCTGGAACAGCAGTACCCATAAACGCTATTTCGATATGCATCGCGCATTTGGCTTATGGACCTGGGTTCTATTAATTATTCTGGCATTCTCTGCACTTGCATTAAATCTGCGCCGCGAAGTATTTATGCCGGTGATGAAGTCTGCATTCACATTAACGCCTACCCCTTCAGACTTGCGTCCGCGTTTACCGCCCGCGCAGCAACAACCGCCCCAAGTCGATTACGAAAAGGTATTGGCATTGGCTATCAATGACGCCAAAGTGCAAGGCTGGCAAGAGCCTGCCGGACGCATCTCATACAGTGCTGCTTATCAGTTATTTAACGTCGATTTTTATCGTCCGGATGCCGATCATGGCGTGGCCGGAGCTGGTCATAAGCGATTGTATTATGATGGGCTAGATGCACATTACGTCGGTAAACGTATTCCTTGGGAGGGTACTGCTGGAGACGTCATTGTGCAGGCGCAATTTCCCTTACACTCAGGTCGCATTTTAGGTATTCCTGGCCGTATCTTGATCTCTGTGATGGGCCTGGTGGTAGCGATACTTTCGGTGACCGGTGTGTATCTGTGGCTGAAAAAGCGCAAGGCACGCAAAGTATCCTCACTCATCTTACAAGAGCAGGTGTTCGCATCTGAGCGTATACGTTCCATGTCACGTTAATGCCTATTCAAGCAATCAGAACCATAGCCAAACTTAAAATATATTGAATGCAATAAATTAATGTGCTAAGTTTGATTGTTTTTAACAATGAGAATTGTTATCATTCACGCCCTCTGTATCAACAGATATGCCGATGGGATTAATCTTCCATTAGCCACTCAATCCAAATATTAATCGGGAAGAAATATGCCAACCGGCTTTAATCAAAAAGCAATGACGGTCGCGCTGATGCTGGCTTTGCCTGCAATTGCAATCGCAGAAGAAAAAATTACAGAAAATGCACAAACATTGAGTGAAGTGCAAATTAAATCTGATAAAGATAAAACAACTTACAACACTGAGAGTAAAGGCTATCAAGCCAAGAAAACACGTGTAGGTAAAACCTATCAAGATCCTCAAGATGTACCGCAAGCAGTTACTACCTTGACCAAAGAACTATTACATGACCAGCAGGTTGGTTCTTTGCGCGAGGCCTTGCGTAACGTAGTTGGCTTGTCTTTTAATGCCGCTGAAGGTGGCCGCGCTGGTGACAACTTTAACTTGCGTGGTTTTTACACATTTGGCGATATTTACCTTGATAATATGCGGGATACCGCGCAATACAACCGCGAAACATTTAATCTTGAACAAGTAGATGTGCTGCGTGGTTCGGCCGCAATGCTGTTTGGTCGTGGCCAGGCTGGTGGTGTCATCAACCAGGTATCTAAGATGGCTGAGTTGCGTGATAAAAACACGATTACAGGTAGTGGAGGTGAATACGATTATCACCAATTTACCGGTGACTTCAATAAACAATTAACTGAAACTGCAGCGATTCGCGTTAATGTGATGGATAGACACGATGAGACTTATCGTAAGAATCCCACCACTGGAGACAGGCCTGAGTTTGACCGCAAAGGTATTGCTGTTAGTTTTGGTGCAGGTATCGGTACTGAAAACGAGTTCTTCCTGAATCATATTTATACCCAAACACGGGACGTGCCTGATTTTGGTATTCGTTTTATAGCAACACATCCTCAAAATGATACGCCTAATGGCGCTAGTGACCGTACATTCTGGGGAGCTAGCAACAACTTTGATGACAGCGATACCCGTGTGACTACAGGTATTTTTACGCACAAGTTTACCGAAGATACACAGTTAAGAACACAGTTACGCAGTGGTACTTATAATCGCGCCTATTGGGCAAAACTACCGCCAAACAATACCGCAACTCCTGCATTGCCAACCGCTAATAGCAGTATTGGGCAGAATCAGGCTCGATACTTGAACTATAACACTGTTAATTTACAGTCGGACTTTAGTACCAAGTTTGATCTTGCCGGCATGAAACATGCCGTGGTCACAGGCATCGAGTGGTTAAAAGAAGATTCTGTACGTCGCCAATTGGTAGATTTAGATCCAACAGCGGGTGCTTTGTATGAGCGGCATGCCAAAGGCAACTTGCAAAACGCATTTAATGCCGATAACTATGCAGTGTATGCGCAGGACAGTGTTGAGTTCATGCCAAACTGGACAGTACTGGCGGGTATTCGTCGCGATGAATTGCATGCCAGATATACAAGCGTGACTTCTCCAAAATTGAGCTATGGCGAGTACAGCTACCGTAGTGGCTTGTCGTGGCAGCCGACCCCAGACAGGCACTATTACGCCACATGGAGTGACTCTTTCAGCCCGACTGCTGACTTGTATCAGTTGACCGCAGTGCCTCAGGATCCTGAGCGTAGTAAAACTGTGGAGATTGGTTCAAAGTGGTTATTTAATGATGGTGATTTGGCTGTTAGAACTGCGTTGTTTACTACAACAAAGAACTGGGAGCGTAACTCAGACCTAGAGGCTACTTCTGCAATTCTGACCAGAAGGCGTCGTACCAATGGCATTGAGTTTGAAGTTACCGGTAAAATCACTGATCGCTGGGATGTATTTGCCGGTGTTGCATTCTTGGATGCACGTGTCATTAAAGCAGCTCAAAACGTGGCAGCAGGTAATGTTTACTCTTATGCTGATCCACGTGTCGAAGGTCAACGTGCACGAAATACACCCATTGCTACCCTGAACGTCTGGACTACTTATGCATTAACGGATGCATGGAAAATTGGTGGCGGTGTAGAAGCTAAAGGTGAGCGCTATGCATATAATCCAAGTTCAGCCAACCTTGGTGGTTCATTTGTAGGCGGTCACTTTAATCCTAACTCCGCACCAGGCTATGCGCGTGTAGATTTAATGGCTGCCTATGAACAACCTAAATGGGCTGTACGGCTGAACGTTAAAAACCTACTCAATAAAGAGTATTATGATGCAGTGTACGATAATGGTGGTTTAGTGACCCCTGGTAACCGTCGCCAGGCGATTGTGACGACTGAATATAAATTCTAGGAGTTGATTTGCTGCTAAGTTTGCCGGATGTTTTGCTGGATAGTGAGGTGGCATCCATACAGGCTTTGTTAAAAAAGGCACAATGGGTGGATGGACGCACAACCGCCGGTATCCAGGCAGCAACCGTTAAAAATAACCAGCAACTGGCGGAACAAGACCAGTTGCTGGCTCAAATTCGCAGGATCGTGTTGCAAGCATTGCATCGCGATCCTTTATTTTTTTCTGCAGTGTTACCAGATAAAATTTTGCCGCCATTTGTAAATCGTTATTCGGGTGAAACCAATCACTATGGCTTACATGTGGATAATGCCATGCGCAGCATGCCAGATGGCAGTGCGCGCGTACGGGCAGATGTGTCAGCAACCTTGTTCTTGAATGATCCTGATGAATATGATGGAGGCGAGTTAGTAGTGCAGGATGTATTTGGCGAGCAGCGCGTCAAGCTCAAAGCTGGCTCCATTGTGATTTACCCCTCCAGCTCTGTACATTCCGTCACACCCGTCACACGGGGAGAACGTCTTGCCAGTTTTATGTTTATACAGAGTATGGTTCGGGATGTCTCACATAGACGCATGCTGTTTGATATGGATATGGCTTTGGTAAAATTACGCCAACAATATGGCGAAACTTCAGAAGTTGTGCAATTAACAGGTATTTACCATAATTTGTTAAGGCAGTGGGCATTATAAAAGCTGATGGCTTGAGCGCCATAGGTGACGAACCCATCATAAATATAACCACTGAATACAAAGCCTGCTGATAAAATTCACATGATCTATTAAAGCAATTCCTATCGGCCCTGTATGCAATCACTGCCACTTTTATCCCATTATGCACAACAAGCGCAGGCCAAACTGCCGGCGGCAATCTGGCATTATCTGCAATCTGATGCTGGCAATGGATATCAGCTGAATACGAACGAAGTTGCTTGGCAGGCACGCAAGCTAGTACCACGGCCTTTGCGCGCACTGCAAAACGCCAATACGGTCTGCGAGATGTTTGGTGAGCGTTGGGCACACCCGCTATTGCTGGCACCCGTGGCCTATCAAAAGCTATTTCATTCGGATGGGGAAATAGGCGCCGCAATCGCCTGTAATGCCCAGCAAGGGCAAATGATGGTAAGCAGTCTTGCCAGCCAGCCCGTTGAAGTGATAATCCAACAAGCACAACAACCACTCTGGTTCCAGCTTTACTGGCAAGGGGATCGCGACCGTACCTTGCTGCTATTGCAAAAAGTAATCGCCAGTGGCGCAAGCGCAATAGTCTTCACGGTAGATGCCCCGGTAAAACAGTCATTGATGGATCTGCCTGAAGGGATTTCGGCAGTCAACCTCGTGCAAGCATTAGCTCCAAGGCCAATCGCTGCCGGACAAAGCAATGTATTTGATGGCTGGATGTCCCAGGCACCTACCTGGGAAGATGTGGAGTGGTTACGAAAACAGCTGACGGTGCCTCTATTAGTAAAAGGATTGATGCATGTAGACGACGCAAGACGCGCTGTTGATTTGGGCTGTGACGGCATTGTTGTGTCTAATCACGGAGGGCGTGTGCTCGACAACACGCCTACTGTCGCGGCAATGTTGCCAGAGGTTGTGAGCGAAGTTGGCGGGCAATGCAAAATTCTGGTGGATAGTGGTATCCGCAGTGGTCAGGATGTATTCAAAGCGCTGGCGATGGGCGCAGATGCAGTATGTATTGGCCGACCTTATGTGTGGGGACTTGCGACTGAAGGCGCAATGGGTGTTGCAAAAGTGATTCGCTGGATCAGAGATGAATTGGAAATGACGATGGCGCTGACTGGTGTATCCAATTTAAGCGACATTCGTCAGGTTGATTTGTATCAGTCATAATTAGGAAAAAACGATGAAAAAATTTAGCTTTTATGTGGCGATGGTGGCCTGTTTATTCACTGCCACTTCTGCATTTGCAGCCGCTGATTGTAAAGTCTACTCAAAAGAAGAGTGGGCTTCTGAAGATAGCTTGAAAGAAGCGCTGGAGGCAGAGGGGTATACCATCAAGAAATTCAAGGTTGATGGCAATTGTTACGAAATTTACGGGCGCAATAAAGAGGGTAAGAAAGTTGAAATCTACTTCGATATGAAAACGCTTGCGATCGTCAAAGCAATCGGCTTGAAAGACTAACCGGTCATCTATGGACTCAAGTATTATATGGCCGTGGTGGGTAAGACTTAGTCATTGGCTGGTGGCCAGCGGTGTTATTGCCTTATGGCTTATGAGTTACCTCTGGTACGAAACGGACTTCATACATCGTTCACTTGGCTATTCGATTGTGGTTGCTATTTTCGGGCGGATATTGCTAGGCAACATCACTCAATTTGAACCGGCAAGGTTTTATTGGCCAGGCATTGATGCTATCCGCTTGCATCTCACAGAGATACGGCGGAGGCAGATGCAATCACATAAAGGCCATAATCCGCTTGGGCAATGGGCAGTCTATCTAATGTGGTTTTTGATTGCAGCGCTTGCAATCACCGGATGGCTAAGTCGTACGGATGCATTATGGGGGGAGGATTGGCCCGTGCAAGTACACACTGTCTTAAGTTACAGCCTGTTGGCGCTGGTTTCTTTGCATGTACTGGCTGTTTTCTGCATTTCAAAATTATCAGGTCAACATTTATTGTCACAAATGATACATGGCCGTTATGCTCATTTAAATCAAACAAAAGCAGAAAATTAAGAATTCTATTGAAGCTTTGCGTTTCCAGTAACCTTGTTGAAAATTGCGTAAAGGCAATTAGCACCTAATCCATTTCAATCGGCGGTGCGACTTTTAAAACCTCAGCTACCGTGGTCATGCCAGCGGCAACCTTTTCGGCGCCGTTCAACATTAATGGCTGCAACCCGGCCTGTGTCGCTGCTTGGCGCAGTTGTAATAAATCAGTCTCTGGTGTAATCAGTTTGCGGATGGCTGGCGTGAGCGTGAGCATTTCATAAATGCCGGTGCGCCCGCGATAGCCAGTATGACGACATTCCTGGCAACCAACCGCTTTCATGACTTTGTTTGGCTTGGCTGCTTTAAACGGGCGCGTGATGCTTGCCCATTCGGCACTGGAAATCTCGCCTTCGGTTTTGCAATGCGGACACAATGTGCGTACCAAGCGTTGCGCCATGATGCCGAGCACGCTGGAGTGGATCAGGTAGGCAGGCACGCCCAGGTCCAGCAAGCGCGTGATGGCAGAAGGCGCGTCGTTAGTGTGTAAGGTTGAAAGTACCAGGTGCCCGGTCAGTGCCGCCTGAATCGCCATATCTGCGGTTTGCTGGTCGCGGATTTCGCCGACCATAATAATGTCAGGGTCCTGGCGCATCAGCGTGCGTATGCCTTCGGCAAACCCCAGCCCTATATTCTGAGTCACCTGCATCTGATTGAATGCGGGTTCTATCATCTCTATCGGGTCTTCCACCGTACACACATTCACTTCATCGGTGGCTAGTTGTTTGAGTGTGGTGTACAGCGTGGTGGTTTTGCCGGAGCCGGTCGGACCTGTGACCAAAATAATCCCATTGGGATGGCTTGTCCATTGCGCCCATTGTTCGCCCTGACGTTTGGAAAATCCCAACATCTGGAAATCCTGTACCAGCACATCCGGTTTGAAAATCCGCATCACCAGCTTTTCACCAAAAGCGGTAGGCATGGTCGATAAACGTAATTCGATTTCCTTGCCATCAGTGTCCACGGTTTTAACGCGCCCATCCTGGGGGCGGCGTTTTTCTACCATGTCCATACGTCCCAGCAGTTTAATGCGGCTGGTAATCGCGTTCATGATGTTGCTGGGCAACTGGTAAACCTGGTGCAATACGCCGTCGATACGTAAACGCATCAAGCCTAGATTTCGGCGCGGTTCAAGATGGATATCACTGGCGCGCTGTTCAAACGCATATTTAAATAACCAGTCAACGATATTCACTACATGCTGTTCATTGGCATCCAGCTGGCGGTCTTTGCCTAGCTCGATCAGTTGCTCAAAATTCTGTACGCCGACAATTTGGCCAGCTTTGGCGACGTTGGCCGACTGGATGGCGGAAGACAGCTTGTATAGTTCGGGCAAGTATCTCTGCAAATCCAGTGGGTTGACCATGACCACTTCAATCCGCAAATTATGTATGCGCTCAAGGTCAAACACCCAATTCTGGTGGAAAGGATCGGCAGTCGCAATTTTAGCCACTCCGTCCTTGACCGAAATCGGCATAATGCGTAAACGCTCGGCGTAAGCCTGAGACACGATTTGGGTAGCCGAACTAAAGTCGAGTTTCAGGGGATCTATCTGATAGAAAGGTACTTTAGCCTTATAAGCGACATAGCGGCTAAGGTTATCGACAGTGAGTATTTGTGCGGGCTCACGCTGGTCTTGCCACTTTTGCTCTGCGACAACAACAATCGGGTGGGTCTTTGAGCTATCGCGCTTGCGGTCTTGATGCAGTTTTTCTGCCATCACCTTCTCGATGCGTCCATCTGAGACCAGCATGCGCAGCAAATCACCCAGACGCAGGCTTTCTAGGGATTTAGGTAATGAAAATGGGGCTGGAGTATTCATGACACTTCTAGGCTTAAGTATTATCCTATGGTGCAAAAAGCATGCCACTGAAATATGGCAAGATTGGTCACTTTCCTGAGCTGACTCAGAGCTGCATCTGAATACGCATACTCAAATCAATCGCCTGAATATGCTTGGTCAGCCCGCCAATTGAAATCCGGTCAACACCAGTTTCTGCAATCGCGCGCACTGTAGTCAGATCCACATTGCCAGACGCTTCCAGCAAGGCACGTTTCTGGGTCGTTGTGACCGCTTTACGCAAATCATTCAGCGTAAAATTATCCAGAAGAATACTTTTCGCTCCGGCATCCAGTGCTTGTTGCAGTTCATCCAGTGTCTCGACCTCAATCTGGATATTCTCGGTCTCGCAGATATCAAATGCGGCTTTCAGCACAGACGCGATGGAGCCTGCGGCAGTAATATGATTTTCTTTGATTAATATGCCATCGTAGAGCGCGAGTCGCTGGTTGGCGCCGCCGCCTGTGAGTACTGCATATTTTTGCGCCAGCCGCAGACCGGGCAAGGTCTTGCGCGTATCCAATACCTTGGCAGGCAAATCCGCAATCAGTTCGGCATATTGCCGGGTGTGGGTAGCAACCGCAGATAATGTTTGCAGGAAGTTTAAAGCCGGGCGCTCGGCACTCAGCATGGCACGGGCATCGCCCTCTATTGCTACCAGCGTCTGGTTGGGTTGCACGAGGTCGCCATCCTTAACGTGCCAATCGAAGCTGACTGCCGGGTCCAACTGCGTAAAACATTGCTCTACCCAGGCGCATCCACAAATTACAGCCTGTTCACGACTGATGATGGTCGCTGAAGCACGTGTGCCTGAAGGAATGAGGTCTGCAGTAAGATCACCTTTGCCTATGTCTTCCTGCAAAATCGCTTTAACCTGCTCAGCAATTAACACTGCATTCAGGTAAGGTGGCAAGGTTTGGTAGATCGAAGATTGTGTCATGAGAGTATCTGCATGATTGAAAATTATGCATGGGACAATTTTAAGCCCATGCCAAAAGCTATTATAATAAATAGCGACCCGGGACATCAGTTTTTGTGACCGGCTTTTTTTCTTAAACAGCACCTTTCATTGGCAAACACACTATGCAGCTTTTATATACGGTTAACAGTCCTTATGCACGCAAGGTTCGCATCGTTGCCATCGAAAAACACATTGATCTCACATTAACTAGTGTCGTGCTGGCTGAGCCTGACTGTCCTGTCAGTCAATTCAACCCGCTGGGCAAAGTGCCGGTGCTGGTGCTGGATGATGGTGAAAGCCTTTATGACTCGCGTGTCATCGTCGAATACCTGGATCACCGTACGCCAGTGGCTCATTTGATTCCACAGGATCATCTGGCCAAAATCAAAGTGCGTCGCTGGGAGGCCCTGGCTGATGGTGTCTGTGATGCAGCGGTTGCGGTGATGCAGGAACAGCGTAAACCTGAAGCGCAGCAAACAAGCGCCTGGATAGAGAAGCAAATGGCTAAAGTAGTCGCCGGCCTGACGGCATTAGATAACGATCTCCTTAAGAAAAAGTGGTGTGTCAATGAAACATTCAGCCTGGCCGATATTGCCTTAGGTACCACGCTGGGTTACATCGATTTGCGTTTCAAGAGTACCCAATTAGAGGGTAAGTACTGGCAGGAGAAATTTCCTAACCTTGCCAAGCATTATGGCGTGCTAGTTAAGCGCCCAAGCTTCAAACAGACCATGCCGCAACCTTAGAAAAACAGCTTCCAGACAATAACAGTCTTGAAGCTGTTATCTTTTCTATTGCAGTCAAGACTGCAATCACATTTAGCTAACTTGAATTGTCATTTCAATTTAGCTGTCATTAAGCCGCTAGCCACCGTTCACGTTAAATGTTGTAAAAAGTTCCATTGATCACTATAAGTCTTAAATTTCCCGTTGATAATACAAATGATAATTGTTATCATTTGAGAATACAGTATTAAGTAACGGTTAAAAACTTCGTGATGGATGCCAGCGTGCCACTAAAAAAAAGATTGCTTGAATTAGTCGATGAGCTAATTGCGCATGATGGTTTTGGCAGCATCAAGGTAGATATTCGTCTTTTAAAGCGCGGTCAGAAGGAAGTGATTATTGATTGCGGAAAGCAATATCGATTTGTGGTGGATTTTCAGCCTGCTGCAGAACTAGCTGACAGCAAGTAGCTCGCTAGTTAGTTGAATTAAATCGGGGGGATATTTCCCCAAAAGTTCCGACGGCATGGGGCCGTGGAAATGTTGAGTTGAGTAGTTCGCCCGCAAGCGCCTTCATGAGGAAGGGTCAACGGCATTATCCATGGCACCTTGTTTCTACTTGGGTTTCTACCTAGGTTTCTACGTGGTATTACATGCTTATGTTCATAAGCATTATCTCGCCTCTGATTACATACTCAACAAGACATTAAAAGATTCGTTTATCTGCAGGACTTATGTCTTGTAGAGCAGCATATGCTGCAAACGAGCATGCCAGCTACCTCTAACTAGGAGAAGAGGGGTAGCCGGTTTAATGGGCTTGTGCCCGTATGACTATGGAGAAGAAAAATGATGAATCAACTAAGTTTCAAACCCCTCTCAATCGTTGCATTGACTGCGTTCAGTCTGAATATAGGCTCGGTTTTCGCTGCAACCCCTACTGGTATTCAGGATGCTATTCCAGTAGCTAAATCGCTGAATGGTATTAAAAAGGATGACGGCTGGTATAACCTGAGCTCTGCTTCCAAAACCAAAACAGTGGACGGCCAGTCTGTCACCATCGCTGGTATTCCTGGTGGTGGTTTCCCAGGCATGGCACCACTGCCGAATGTGGTGTCACAGGTTAAATCTGACGCTGACAATTCAGCGACTTTCAGAAAAGTGAGTAATGGCGCAACAGGTGGGGCCTTTCCTTCGAGTGACAGCCTGTATGCAGGCTCTTTCAGCGGTGCTTTCAATGTTAACGGTGGCAAGCTGGGTGTGTTTGAAACTGCGCCAGTGGACAATCTGGCCAATGTGGTGTTCCAGGTCGAAATTGGCGGTGCCAATGGTTACGATTTCTACCAGCCCTCTGTGGGCAATACAACCACAATTGGTGACGCTTCAACGCATGCGGCAGGTGCTTTAGCCGTGACTAACTACTTCCCTACGCTGAACCTGACTTTCAGCAATAACACAACCACGCAGTTGACTGCCAACTGGGCTGAACTGAGCACCAAAGGCGAGAACGGTACAACAAGTGCTGGCGGTACAGAAGAGCCCATTTACATCAATCTGTATGCATTCCAATGGGATCTGACTGGCTACAGCAACATTTCATCATTCAATGTGACTTTCGATGTCGTCGCACACAGCCAAACTTATGCAGCCCGCCTCACGCAGAGCGACACTTTCAATAAGGTGGTCGCTGTGCCGGTTCCTGAGCCAGAGTCATATGCCATGATCCTTGCCGGATTAGGCTTGATCGGTTTGGTAGCACGCCGTCGCCGTCAGGTTTAAACACTTAAGCCTATGCGTAGTGATAAAGGCCCTGTCAATACTTGCAGGTCTTTTGTCGCTCCAGGCAACCTCGGAAACCCGCCGGGCGCTCCGCTAAGTGTTAAAGATGTTTGTCCATGTTTTTTACATGGAAACTAAATACTCAACGGAGTGAGTCCGTGAGGCTTATGAGGTAAATGGTGCATCACCTTCAAGAGGAAGGGGCTTATGCGCTGTAAGAGGAGATTTATAAAATGAAATTATCAGCTTTGGTTTTGGCATTTGGTTTTGCCTTTAGTGGATCAGCATTTGCAACAGCAGGTGTTTGGGATACGGCAGCACCTTGGAGCACAACAACGCAATATGCCGAATGGAACACATTTGAAAGCACAGCACTTAGTACAGGTGATACCACCCCTGAAATAGCTTTATCAGCAGGAACGACAGCATCTCTAAAAGAAACAACTGGCGGCGCATTCTTAGTGGGCGGCAATGTATATAGTTTCGCTGTAGCTACACAATTTACTGCAACTTTAAGCGGCACAGCAGGTGGATTGTATGATGTTTATTTGCGTATAGGTACGGTAGGTAATACAGCATCTCAAGCATCTGCGTTCTTGAATGGCCAGGCAGCAAGTCAAGTGGTAGTGCAAAAGACTGAGTCGCAAGGTGACTTTGGCGGATTTGGTACATCTTATGAGCAAGAGTTGTACTGGAAATGGACTGGTGTAACAGGCTCAAACCTGTATACCTTTAATTTCGGAGCCTCTTCATCAAGCATGAGTTTGGATCAACTTGCTTTAGCCACTGTTTCTGTCCCAACAGTGACGCCAGTGCCTGAGCCAGAAACCTACGGCATGATGGCGCTCGGTCTTGGCCTGGTAGGTGTGATTGCAAGACGTCGCACTAGCAATACCTGATTTCGATTTGTGCAACTACACAAAGGGGCTGATTCAGTCCCTTTGTTTCAATTAATACTTCTAGTAGTAAAACGCTCATGATGGAATGCCTCGATCAACGGCAACGTAAAAATAAAATTAATAACCATTATTCTTCAATGATGGGTGCGTTTCAGTTATGTATTTGCATTCTATTTATTTCATTCAGCCATATTAATTTTGCTGCAGATCAAATAAGCCGCGATGAGAACACCTCCAACCAGGAAAATACCCAGTCTAAAAATGATCAGGATGATCAGCCGATAAACAAATCGGAGAGTGTTGATACATTGCCCGAGGTGTCCGTCACTGATACCAGGGTTAAAGAGGAGTCTGGCATCAATCCTACATTGCCGATTACCACAATCACAAGTGAGCAGTTGCAACGCACGCAGCCGAGCAACATTTTTGAGGCTGTAAAATCTGCGCCAGGTGTATCAATTACAGGGGGGCCAAGACCAAGTGGTATGGCTTTTAGTATTCGGGGTTATACGGATAATGAAGATGTAATGGTGAAAGTTGATGGGGCGCCTAAAGGATTTGAAAAGTATCGAATGGGGGGTACTTTTGTAGAGCCCGAGTTGTTAAAAAGTATTGAAATCCAACGCGGTCCACAAATTACCAGCGGTTCAGGTTCTTTAGGGGGCACGATTATCGCCCAAACTAAAAATGCGGCTGATTTGTTAAAGCCCGGCCAGAAATTTGGTGCTAAAGCCAAGTTCGGTTATGGCAATAACAATGATGAATACTCTCGTTCTTATATGATGTATGCCCGACCCGAGGAAAGGATAGATATTTTATTCAACTACTCTAATCGACAGGCGAATAACATCACGCTTGCAAATGGAGATAAATTAGATAGTTCTGCAATCCAGTCTATCTCCCAATTGCTCAAAGTTTCCATTTTTCCACGGGAAGATTTGGAACTTAGCACTTCATTAGTCACCTTTGATGATAGCGGGTTGCAACCTTATGACGCAACTGGCGGGCAACCAGGTACCTTCGGCACAGTGATACGAAGTATTGATGATTTTAGCTGGACTCAAACCATGCTTTATACGCCTGATCATCCTTGGGTTAATCTGAAAGCTGTATTGGGCGGAGGGCATACAAAGTTACATGATCTGCTGCAGCCTGGCAAATCATCGATAAATCCGTGCAATGTCAGCACTTGCACAAACATGAATGATTATTATGATTACAAAACAAAGACTGTGGATTTAAGTAATATCTCCACGATTTTTAAAGCTGATTCAATGTTAATAGCCGTGTTAACCGGTTATCAATACAATGAAAGTGAAAGAGACGTAGAACGCTTTCTTGAAAATCCCGCCAGCCCTTTGGCAAGTGATTATCCCAATGGCTTCAATCCTTCTGCACCTCCAGGCAAACGTTCTTACAATGCATTTTATATTCAGCCACATTTTCAGATTGGACAAGTAAGTATCAAACCAGGGTATCGAAGGGATGATTACAAGATTGAAGCAGACGGTGGCACTCTAAACTTGCTTGCTCCTTTTAAACAAGCCAGTAAAAATGAATTTACTGAAGAAACCTGGAGCTTGGGCTTAGCTTACGATTTCTTCCCTCGTGCCAGTCCCAAGCAATTGACAGTCTATAGCAATTACGGTCAAGGATTTCGTCCAGCATTAATAGATGAGTCGTTTACACAAGGCACATTCAGCAGATGCCGACGATTAGGCGCACTTTTGATTCCTGGAGTTTCAATGCCAGACGGCCCACCCTCTGGTATTTGTGGTGATCTTTATCAATCTCAGACTTCTGAGTCCACCGAAGTCGGCATGAGCTATCAAGATCCTCATCTAATGGGGACTGATATTGCCCTTACCAGCAAAATTAACTTTTATCACATCTATACTTCGCATTTACTTTCATCCTTGCGTGAGAACGATGACAGGAGCATCACACAAAAAGGTTGGGAAAGAAGAAATGGAATAGAGGTAGAAGGTTTTGTTCAATACCATGGTATATATATGCGCGGCGCATATTCACGAATAAATGGAAATCTTTTTGACGGAGGGCGTTTTGTTCCACTGTATACCATTCCTGGCAATACCTTGAATATTAATTTGGGGGCGTCGTTAACTAAGACTTTGGACTTTAATGTCACTTACAGGAAGATTTCAGATAGAAATATAATTGTCGGTGGCGGTACTACCACTGATTATGTTTTTGGCACGCAGGACGGCTATGAAATCTGGAATGCCGGGGTACATTGGCAAGCTACTCCACAATTGGGAATGCGACTGATAGGAGAAAATTTGACCAATAAAGAGTATCGTCTCGACGCTGCTATGGGTGGATTAGGAATTTTTGCTCCGGGGAAAAACGTTAAATTCTTTGTCGAGTTAATGTATTGAATGAAATTAAAAAGCCTCAGAATCTCTGAGGCTTTTCTATATTTAGATGATGTATTTGTTTAAAGCGGTGCAACATCATCATCACCGAGCAGGGTATGCAGATTATTTTTATGGCGTAATGTCTGGCGTTCATTCAGGCGTTTTTGCGCTGCACTTGGGAAGTCGGTATAACTGATCAGGCTGCGCTCGATCAGAATGCCGATCAAGTCTTCAAGTACGCGTGCTAGCTGGATATCGCTTTCACGGAAGGTGTGGTGTTTCTTAAGTTCTTCATCCAGAAAATTCAAATAATCGGCATCTGAGTTTTCTACCTGTACCCAGTCAGCCGAAACCTTGGTATCCGGACTTGCGGCAATAATTGCACCTTCTTTATTTTTAAGTATATAGGCCATCAGGTGTCATTCCTTGTCACTTTAGGTGTGAGTTATTGTTTATCAGGAAAGCAGAAGCAATAACCATGCCTTTGGGTTACTTAAATCGCCCCATTGATAATGCCACCACCAAGGCAGACATTGCTTTCATAAACCACCACGCTTTGCCCTGGCGTAATCGCCCATTGATGCTGACCAAAGCGGATGGTCGCTTCCACGTCATTCACCGCATCGACTTCGCATGGCGCATCCGGCTGGCGGTAGCGGGTTTTGGCCGCGTAAACCCAGTTGGTACGTGGCTGTTCGCCGCTGATCCAATGCAGTTGCCCGGCAGTCAGGCCGTCACTTTGCAGCAGTGGGTGATCGTGTCCTTGCACTACAATCAGTTCATTGCTGACCATGTCTTTGCCTGCTACAAACCAGGGTTCGCCGTTACTGTCGCGGCTGCCACCAATTTTCAGGCCCTGACGCTGCCCGAGCGTGTAATACATCAAGCCTTCATGTTCACCGACTACTTTACCTTCAGGCGTACGCATGATGCCAGGTTGTCTTGGCAGGTAGCGTTGCAAAAATTCCTGGAACGGGCGTTCGCCGATAAAACAAATGCCGGTGGAGTCCTTTTTTTCTGCATTGATCAGCCCATGCTCGCGCGCGATTTCACGCACTTCACGCTTCAGATATTTACCCAACGGAAATAATGTTTTAGATAACTGTGCCTGGTTCAGGCGTGACAGGAAATAGCTTTGATCCTTGCTGCCGTCATCTGCTTTCAGCAACTGAAAGTTACCCGGTTGAATTGGGTTCTCGCGTACCTGGGCATAGTGACCAGTCGCAATCAAATCCGCACCCAGGCTCATCGCATGGTTTAAAAATGCCTTGAATTTGATCTCGGCATTACACAGGATGTCAGGATTAGGCGTACGGCCAGCCTGGTACTCTTCCAGAAAGTTAGTGAATACTCGCTCTTTGTATTCCTCACTAAAATTTACGGCTTCAATGTCGATCCCTATCTTGTCAGCGACAGACACGGCGTCGATCAAATCCTGCTTCGAAGAACAGTATTCATAAGTGTCATCGTCTTCCCAGTTTTTCATAAACAAACCGGTGACATGGTAGCCTTGCTGCTTTAACAACAAAGCGGTAACGGAAGAATCAACGCCGCCGGACAGGCCGACGATCACATGTGGCTTACTCATAATGCCTGGCCCAAATGTTTCAAAATATCTAAAGAATAACGTTTGCCCGCAAGGTAATCCTGCACGCATAACAGCACTTGCGGACTGCGCATCAACTCGCCATCGGCAGCAATCTCGGATTCAGTTTTCCATACGGTGCGGAGGATGCCGTCATCTAATGCACGCTCCGGGTAATGTGCTCCCAGCTTGCCTGTAAATGCAAAACGCAAATAGGTAATCCCATTGACCGGATGCTGCCAGTGGTAAATGCCTACCAGGGCTTCTGGCGTAAAGTCATACGCAGTTTCTTCCAGCGTTTCCCGAATCGTCGCTTCAATAATCGTCTCGTTTTCTTCGAGGTGACCGGCAGGCTGGTTAAAGCGGTTACCACGGTCAGTGGTTTCTTCAACCAGCAAAAACTTGCCGTGTTGTTCGATAATTGCCGCCACGGTGACGTTGGGTTTCCACTGCTGGGAGGACTTGGAAGAGGCAGGTGAATTCAAAATACGCGGGTTTCGTTAAAAGCGCTATTTTAACGCTAAGTGATTGATTAGGGTAATTATCTTAAAGCCTTGACTACTACCATGCGCTGTCGATATGTGGTCATCAACCCGCCAACTGCGGAAACAAACCAGTCAATCCATGCGCAATAAACTCTACTGACATGGCCGCTAAAATCAGTCCCATCAGGCGGGTCACGATATTGATCCCGATAGGGCCCAGGTAATCAGTGATGGCATCAGAAAGTAATAACAGGCCCCAGATAAACAGTGAAATTAAAGCCACCGGTATTATCAGGCTTAAATGCCCCCAAAAACCAGGATGCTGTTGCGCAGTGATAATCATGCTGGAAATCGCGCCTGGTCCGGCAAGTAGCGGGATACTCAATGGCACAATCGCAATCACTTCACGCTCCGCCAAGTCTTGCGCTTCTTCGGCTGTTTGGCGAGTGCCACTTTGCTTGCCATGCATCATTGAGATAGAAATCAGTAGCAGCAAAATACCACCACCGACCTGGAATGAAGGGATGTCGATGCCAAAAAAGTCTAGTACTTTGTCGCCTATAAAAGCCGAGACGCACAGCACAATCATCACGGTCATGCCGACCGTGCGTGCGGTACGGGCACGTTCCTTTTTGCTCCAGCCACTGGTGGCACTGATGAAGATTGGCAGGCTGCCGATAGGATTCACAATCGCCAGCAAGGCAATCGCGACTTTAAGCAGGTAGGTATATTCGTTCATGGCGGTTACTTTTTGGCATCGGATTTTGTCGTCAAGCTTGCCTGAAAAAAATGGTGTAGGCAAATTGCCAAGGTCATTTTATTTATGCAGGACGCTTGTCAAAAAACGCAATCGGTTGTGGCGGTGCCATCTGCAAGATATGTTTGCGCACTTTGCCCATCACATGCATTTCACAGGGCTTACAATCAAATTTGAGTGTGTACCTGTCATTGCCGCTGATTAGCATCATAGGTTCGGCCGTCACCGTGCCTTGCACACCTATCACGCCTTTGGCTTCTTTCGGACACAAACCGTGGCTGAAACGCAAGCAATGTTTGGTGATCATCACCGGCACTTCATCCAGTTCTTCATTGGATTCATAAGCGCTGGCAATCAGCTTCACGCCGTGCTTGTGATAGAAATCGCGAGCTTTCTGGTTATAGACATTTGCCAGGTAGCTCAAAGTATCTTCGGGATAAATAGCGGGTGGCTCGGCAGCCGCACGCAATGGCGGGCGGTTATAGCCTAATGTTCTGATGGCAATTAATTCTTCCACGGCATCACGGCGTAGCTGGTTCACAACAGAAGCGGGCAGGAACCAAGGCTGGGTCAATTCCAGGCCGATATCTCGGGCTGAAAAATCGGTATTTCCCAGTTTTGCCAGATTCTCCCTCAACGATACCTCGGCTTTTTCTGTATCGTTCGCAGGCTGCTTTTCGGTAGTGCATTGGGTGGTGGCGCTAAAGCCTTGTTCATCCGTCAGTGTCAGTGCAAAGCCGTCTGCCGTTTCGTAAAGTACAACATCAAGCGCTATTTTTCGTGAAGCTGAATCCTTTTCCAGCAAGCGCATAAAAGCGTGGTCACGATTGCGGTAGAGTTGGGTGTTGTTGCGGATATCCGCAGGCATTTCATTTGGGAACAGGCGTTGCGTATAGTTATCCAGCGCTTGCACCGTGTTCACACGCAGGCCGACCAGCTCTTTATGTACATCAAAAAAGCACACGCCATCGCCATTGTGTAATACAACTTCTGTCGCCACATCGATAAAGTCCTTACCGACTTTACGCACTTTACCCAGTTCTTCACCTGAAAATTTGGGCGTATCAAAGGCGCCGATATCGGCCTGGCGGCCATTGGCAAAATAGTCGGTGGCACTGCGGTTAAAGGTTTTTTCAGGCTGTGGCGTAAATGTGTAGCTGGCATGCCCGGCTGAGGATTTAGCGTAATCCGGCATCTCTTCCAGAATCTCATCCAGCAACTGACGGTAATGGGCGGTGGCGTTTTTCACATAAGGCAGGTCTTTGTAACGGCCTTCGATTTTAAAACTGCTGACACCGGCAGCAATCAGCGCACGCAGGTTGGCACTCTGGTCGTTATCTTTCATCGATAAGTAATGTTTGTCTTTACCCAGGATGCGACCTTTCTGGTCTTCCAGCGTATAGGGCAACCGGCACTCTTGTGAGCACTCACCCCGGTTGGCACTGCGGCCCGTGTGTGCGTGGCTGATAAAACATTGCCCGCTAAAAGCGACACATAAGGCGCCATGTATAAAATATTCCAGGTTAGCCGTCGTGGCATCAGCAATCTTTTTCACCGTCGCGATATCCAGCTCGCGCGCCAGTACGATCTGGCTGAACCCGACCTGGTCAAGAAACTGTGCTTTTTGCACAGTGCGTATATCGGTTTGCGTACTGGCATGTAGTTGTATCGGCGGTAGATCCAGTTCCAGCAAGCCCATGTCCTGCACGATCAGCGCATCTACGCCTGAGTCATACAGCTGATGTACCAGCTGGCGTACACCTTCCAGCTCGTTGTCATGAAAAATCGTATTCAGCGCGACAAACACTTCGGCATGAAACTTGCGCGCATGCTGCACCAGCCTGGCAATATCCTGTACGGTATTCGGCGCTTTGGCGCGCGCACCAAATGCCGGGCCACCAATATACACGGCATCAGCCCCGTGATTAATGGCTTCAATGCCAAAATCTGCGTTTTTGGCAGGTGAAAGCAGTTCCAGATGTTTGCGGGTTTTTTGCATGCGGGATGTATCTACAGTGTAACGACTTGATTTAAGACGCTATTTTAAACGAAGCATGCATTTTGCGCTTGGTTTAAAATAGCGTCATGAGTGGAAATCAGGATTTATTACAACGCAGCCTCAATCACGTGTGGCATCCATGTACGCAGATGAAGCATCACGAACGCACGCCGCTGGTTCCGATTGCCAGAGGTGATGGAGCCTGGCTATTTGATACCGATGGCAAAGTCTATCTGGATGCCGTCAGCAGCTGGTGGGTCAATCTGTTTGGGCACAACCGGTCGGAGATTAAAGATGCGATTAAGGCACAGTTAGACCAGCTTGAGCATGTAATGCTGGCCGGGTTTACCCATGCGCCGGTGGTGGAGCTATCAGAGAAACTTTCTGCATTGACTGGCCTCGGTCACGCTTTTTATGGTTCAGATGGTGCCAGTGCTACTGAGATCGCGCTTAAAATGAGTTTTCACTATTGGCGTAATCGCGGGCAAGCGCAAAAAACCAGATTCATCAGCCTGCAAAACAGTTACCACGGTGAAACTCTAGGCGCGCTGAGCGTGACCGATGTTGCCATTTTTAAAGACACTTATGCGCCGCTGATTTTACAGTCGGCACAAATGCCCAGTCCGGATAGCCGACTGGCTGCAGCCGGTGAATCCGAAGAAGATTTGGCCTTGCGTTGTGCCGATGCACTGGAAGCTTATGTAACCGAGCACCATGCCGAATTGGCAGCCTTCATTATTGAACCCCTGGTGCAAGGTGCGGCTGGGATGGCGATGTATCATGCTGACTATCTGCGTCGTGCACGCGAGATTTGCAGCCGTTATGATATCCACTTGATTGCAGATGAAATTGCTGTCGGTTTTGGCCGTACCGGCACCTTGTTTGCCTGTGAGCAGGCGGGCGGAACAGTCAGTGATATTGCTGATTTTGTGTGTCTTTCCAAAGGCATTACCGGCGGTTATTTGCCGTTATCTGTGGTACTCACGACCGATGATGTTTATCAGGCTTTTTACCATGACCAAACTGCCAAGGGTTTTTTGCACAGCCATAGTTACACCGGCAACCCGTTAGCGTGCAGTGCGGCATTGGCAACGCTGAAATTGTTCGAAACCTCTGACGTGTTGGGCAATAACCAGAAGACCGCACAGCAACTTTGGACAGCAGTGCAGGCATATGACTTGCCTCTACAGCATGTCCGCCAGCGGGGCATGATCACTGCGTTTGAGGTTGATAACAAAAATCCACAATTTGCCCGCGATTGTTATGCGGCAGCGTTGCGGCATGGCTTATTGCTGCGCCCGATAGCTAATACAGTGTACTGGATGCCGCCATATTGTCTGAATGCGGCAGAGATTGATCATCTGGTACAGGCGACACAAACCACGATTCTCGAAAGTATGGCATGCAGCTAATTATGCGCTGGTGCCTGTTCTTTTGTTGCTTGTGGGCCGGCGTTGCTCAGGCGGTTTTGCCGGTTTCATTGCAAGAAGCGCTTACTAAAGCGAAATTACCGCTGGATAGCGTTGCGATTGTGGTGCAACCCCTCGATGGGGAGCCGCCGCTCATCAGCCATAACCAGACCAAGGCCATGAACCCGGCCAGTGTCATGAAAGTGGTGACCGCTTACGCCGCACTGGAAGCCCTTACACCCGCTTATCGCTGGAAAACAGAAGTCTATAAAAACGGGCCAGTGAATCAGGGTGTGCTTGATGGTGATCTCATTATCAAAGGCTACGGTGACCCGGCCCTGAACAATGCCGAGCTTTGGCGTTTGTTGCAGCAGATCCAGCAACAGGGGATTAAACATATCAAAGGTAACCTGGTACTTGATGCTTCCATTTATACGCCGGAAGTCACTCAACGTCCGATACTGGATGACGAGCCATGGCGCGCTTACAACGTCAATCCGTATGCATTGCTGGTGAATGGCGGTCATACCAGTTTCAGGTTTGGCGTATCCAGAGATGGCGGCAAGCCTGTTGTGAGTGTCACACAAGAGTTTGAGTTGCCACAGATTAAAGTGCTGAATGCCATGCAGGTCAGCAAAGGCGCTTGCGGGGATTGGCGTAGTAACCTCCGTTATGGAGTGTCTGCGACACCAGAAGGCACAACGGTTACGTTTAGCGGCACATTACCTGAGCAATGTGATGAACGTTATATTGAATTAAGCGCGCTTAGCCAGCATCAGTACGCGGTGAATACCTTCAAAAAATTATGGACGCAATTGGGCGGGCGGCTGGATGGCCAGGCCGTCGCTGCCGGGTTACCAGCCTCCGCAACATTGGTCACCACCTGGTGGTCTGCGCCGCTCGATGAGGTGATTCGTGATATAAACAAATGGAGCAATAATGTCATGGCGCGGCAGTTGATGCTGACCATAGGCGTGGAAGCAGGGCATGACCCAGCTGACGAAAATAGCAGTGGGTTGGTGGTAAGGGAATTATTAAGCAAAAGCGGGCTGTCTTTTACTGAACTGGTGTTGGAAAATGGGTCCGGGCTTTCACGCAACGAGCGTATCAGTGCGGAACATCTTGCACAATTACTCGTCACAGCCTATCAGCGGCCGGCGATGCCTGTGCTGATGGCTTCCCTGCCGATTCTTGGGTTAGATGGTACGCTCAAAAAGCGCTTGCCCGAAGCTCCGAGCCGGGGCATGGCTTACTTGAAAACGGGGTCTCTAGAAGGTGTCAGCAGCATTGCCGGTTATGTGCAGGATGTTCAGGGTAAACGCTATGTGCTGGTCATGCTGGTCAATCACAATAATGCTTCGGCAGCGCGTTCCATTCAGGATGGCCTGATTAAAGCGGTGATTGAAGGCCGCTAGCCAGCTGGCAACTGAGAATTTTTAATAAAAACCGCGTATGATAATGGTCGTTTTCAAGGAGCAAATGTGAAATCAGGAATGAAAAAATTAAGCTTGGGCATGGTGTTACTGTTATCGATAGCGGGTTGCCAGGCGCAATCCAACTCACCTAATTCAAAGGAAAATACCCAAATGACTGCCAATGTGACTGAGCTGCAAAAAATTGATACCGTGGTCGGCGATGGCCGCGAAGCCGAAATCGGTTTCAACGTGACCGTGCATTACACCGGCTGGTTGTACGATGCCAATGCCAAAGACTTTAAAGGCAAAAAGTTTGATAGCAGCCTGGACCGTAATTCCCCGTTCAACTTTTTCCTGGGCGGTGGCCAGGTCATCCAGGGCTGGGACGAAGGTGTGCAAGGTATGAAGATTGGCGGCAAACGTACGCTGATTATCCCTTCTGAACTGGGTTACGGCGCACGCGGTGCCGGCGGCGTGATTCCGCCAAATGCGACACTGGTATTTGACGTTGAATTGCTCGGCGTCAAATAGAAAGTGATTGTTCGGGTGTATGGTGCCCTTGATTAAGCACCTTGGTGAAGGAAGCTAGGCATTCTTGCAATGTGTCAGCTCCGCCCTCAAGTGATTGATGTTGGTCACAAATTAAAAACGATTGGAAAAATCAGCAATGCAAGTCAAAGTGAAATGGATAGACGGCGTCAGTTTTGTTGGCGAGTCTGAAACCGGTCACGCAGTCGTACTGGATGGCGCGCCTGAGAATGGCGGCCGTAATATCGGCATGCGCCCAATGGAAATGCTGCTGATCGGCATGGGTTCATGCACGGCATTTGATGTAGTGACTATCCTCAAAAAATCACGCCAGCCGATTGTGGATTGCGTGGCAGAAATTGCAGCTGAACGCGCCGATACCATCCCGAAAGTATTCACCAAGATTCACGTGCACTTTGTAGTGACCGGTGAAAACCTGAGCGAGCAACAAGTCTCGCGTGCGATAAGCCTTTCTGCTGAAAAATATTGTTCAGCCAGTATCATGCTGCAAAAAGCCTGCGAAATTACGCATGATTTTGAAATCAGAACGCCAACTACTGAGTAAATGATGACAACTCCTGCCGGTATGTTAGGTATTCGCCACGTGGCACTCTTTATCAAAGATCTGGAGTCTGCGATAGATTTCTACACGCGCATTGTTGGCATGCAGATCGAATGGCAGCCAGACCCGGACAATGTTTACCTGACCAATCATGGCGATGTATTTGCCTTGCATCGGGTAGATTACAAGGCTGATCCGCTACAGCGTCTTGACCACATCGGGTTTGCATTGACGGATGAAGCGGCAGTAGATGGCTGGTATTCGCATATGGTGGAGCAAGGCGTACGTATTACCGAAGCGCCTAAAACACACAGAGATGGCTCACGGGGCTTTTATTGCCTGGACAGCGTCGGTCATTTGCTTGAGTTTATTTACCATCCGCCAATTAGCCGTCATGTTAAAGGCATGTCGGGTAACTAAATTTGGATACTTTTTTCAAAAGCATAAAGCCTCCTTGATGGAGGCTTTTATTTTTTAAGAGGATTTAAAGCTAGCTATTCGCTTACGACTTTGATCGACAATGTTTGCTCTTTATCCAGCACAGTCAGCAAACGGTCTATGTTCGGATGTTTGCCTGGGTGATTCTCGGCATCTTCTGTATGTTCTGCGTACAGCGCCAATCCCTCTACGGCAGCATCGCTGTTAATTTCACCATATATTTTGAATAAATGATGATAAACCTTAATCGAGCCCTGGGTGCCGGGTTTATTTTCAATCTGGCCGGCTGGCTGACTTTGCTCATCGAAGAGCTCAATGCGTTTCACATGATCCGCATTGTCCAGGGTGAGTAAGTTGTCACTAAATTTTTGCATGGTTGACTCTAGGTTAATACGAATACTATAAGTGATACGCGGTTCGCGTCATCACTTTGGAAGCCAGGCGCATGGCCAGTTTCACCGGGGCGGGCAGCGTAGCACCACCAAGATGCTCTGCAGTCTGCGCATGCTGTTCTTCATCTTGCTTCATTTGCGTCACTATTGCGCGTGAAGCGAGATCTTGCGCCGGTAATTGCTGCAGATGACTCCCTAAGTGAGATGACACCTGGTGCTCGGTTTCGGCCAAAAATCCAAGGTTCCATTTGTCACCAAGTAAACCTGCTGTGACACCCAGGCCAAAACTCGCACCAAACCATAATGGGTTAAGCAGGCTTTTGCGGCCACCAAGTTCGTCGATTCGTCGTTCACACCATGCTAGGTGATCGACTTCTTCACGGGAGGCTTCTTTGAGTGCTTCAACATTGGCCGGATTACGTGATACTAACGCCTGGCCGCTGTATAAGGCCTGTGCACAGACTTCGCCCACATGATTGACGCGCATCAGGGCTGCGGCATGCTTGCGCTCTTTATCAGATAAAGAGTTATCGTTAGACGCTTCTGCTTTTGGATAAGGGCGGCTAGGACTCGGTTGGCTAAATACCGTACGTAAGCCCATGTCGATGACGGCAATAGCCTTGTCCAATGTCAATCTCGGCAGAGTCATTGATTACTCCCTGTAAAGCACCTTGCCTGCTGGCTGTGAGGCTTGCAGACAATGGCATGATCATTATTTCTTCACTGGTTTCTCAGCGCCGGCTGGTTTTTCAGTGCTGGCTGGCTTGTCTGTTGCAGCTTTCACCGCTTCAGGTGCTTTTTGCACTGGCAAGCCTTTAAGTTGATTCAACGCTTGTACAAACTGGAAGTCATCTTTGCTGGCGGGTTCAATAGGGCCGCGGGTTTCAGCAAATTTTTCATCCTTAGGTTTATCACCACCAACGCGGGCTTTCACTTCTTCGGCTTTTTCAGCGTTGGCTTTAGCAATGTCGCTAGGGTTGGATAAATGGCGCTTCAAATCCGCCTCATGCAAGCTCAGGCTTGGGTCTGAACCATCATCCACAATCGTGTCCGGCACAATGCCTTTCGCCTGGATTGAGCGGCCATTAGGCGTGAAATAACGTGCAGTGGTCAATTTAATCGCACTACCGTTGTTCATAGGCAGGATTGTTTGTACTGAACCTTTACCAAAGCTCTGGATGCCCATGATGGTGGCACGTTTATGATCCTGCAATGCCCCGGCCACAATTTCAGAAGCAGATGCAGAGCCTGCATTGATCAATACCACGATTGGCACTGTTTTATACTCTTCAGGCAAATCTTTCAGGTAGTCAGATTTACCACGGCGGGCATAATCCATGGGTGTCGCATTCAGGCGCATTTTAGAGTCCGCTACACGGCCTTCGGTATAAACCACCAAGTCATCTTTTGGCAGGAAGGCGGCAGAGACGCCAACCGCGGCATCCAGCAAGCCGCCCGGGTTGTTACGCAAATCCAACACCAAGCCTTTAAACGGGCCTTTGTTATCGGCACGTAAGGTTTTCAGGGCCTTGGCAAGGTCTTCACCAGTACGCTCCTGGAACTGTGTAATACGTACATAAGCATAGCCTGGCTCAATCAATTTGCTCTTAACGCTTTGCGCCTTGATGATGGCACGGGTCAGGGTAAAGGTAAGCGGTTTGTCTTCGCCTTTACGCACAACGGTTAGCGTGATTTTAGTATCCGGTACACCGCGCATGCGTTTCACGGCATCGTTCAGGGTCAAACCACGCACTTGCGTGTCATCGAGTTTCATAATCAAGTCACCGGATTTCAAGCCAGCTTTATAAGCAGGGCTGTCTTCAATCGGTGTCACTACTTTCACCAGGCCGTCTTCCATGGCGACTTCAATACCCAGCCCGCCAAATTCACCTTGGGTGCCAGCCTGCAACTCTTTGTAGGCATCTGCATCCATAAAGGTTGAGTGGGGGTCGAGGCCTTGCAGCATGCCAGCCAATGCTTCATTGATCAGTTTTTTATCTTCAACCGGTTCGACATAGTCAGATTTGACTTTGGCGAACACTTCGGCAAAGACGCGCAGCTCGTCGATCGGCAGTTGCGAAACAGAGGTTCTATCCGCCCAGGCAGAAATATTGATACTTACCAGAATACCTACAAAAACGCCTGCACCAAGCAAGCTAAATTTTTCAAATTTGGAACGCATACCAGCCTTGTATGATCAATTAAGCGAAGAATACTATTGTATGAAGATTACTGTAATAAAAGATTCAAGTGACATCAGTGATGTCAGCCTGTTTTGAGAGAGTGGAAACAATCACGTTAAGTTCATTTTCCGCTATTTCAATAAAATTGACTATACTCTTCACGCAAATAGTTTATTAGAGTGCAATATGCAAAAGCCTATCGTAGAAATCGAGTTTTGTACACAGTGTCGTTGGCTATTACGCGCAGCCTGGTTGGCGCAAGAGCTGCTCACCACATTTGATACTGATCTGGGATCGGTCAATCTGGTGCCCGGCACCGGAGGTATTCTGGACATTAGCTGTGATGGAAAAGTGATTTTTTCACGTAAAGAAGCAGGGCGGTTTCCTGAAGCAAAGGAATTAAAACAGCTGATAAGGGATTTGATTGATCCGGAGCGCTCACTTGGACACAGTGATAGTCCGGTAAAAAGTGCGGGTGATAATTGAGTAGATAGGAAGCTTGTTTTACGTCTAAGCTTTAATTCCCGGTTTCCACTTCTATGCGTTTGGCGCCGTTGTAACGGGTACGCCAGTAGCGCTCATCCATGTTTTCAACACGCACTTTAGCGCCCGCTCGCGGGGCATGAATAAACTGATTGTTGCCAACATAAATGCCGACATGAGAGAAGGCTGATTTAAGTGTGTTGAAAAATACCAAATCGCCTGGCTGCAAATCATCGCGCTTAACAGTATCACCCAACTCACTGATGGTGCGGGCGGATGGCGGCAGGGAAATTTGTGCTGCGTGCTTGAACACGTATTGTACAAACCCGCTGCAATCAAAACCGGTTTCAGGAGACCGCCCACCGTATTTGTAACCTACACCGGTCAGGCTCAGTGCCCGAATCATGATCTCTTCAACTTTTTCCGACCACGAACCGGAAAGTCCGGTTTGGCTGTCTAACACCTCTTCTTGCGAATAGCTATAGGCATTCTGCCAACGCTTGTCCTCACCTGGGGCGGCGTGGCCTTGGGAGATGCAAAGGGTGCTGATCAGAGGTGCACTGATAAGTAGTGCAGCGAGTCGAAGAACTAAATTATTCATCACAATCAAAGCTTGGTTATCATTCTTGTTGTGTCAGAAATAAGTATAACGGCCTAAACCTTGCCATACTTCAATGGCAGATGCAAGTTTTCATGAAAATTTAAGCATGCAGCTCAAATTGAAATCAGCAAAAAACTGCATTATTTTTAGTGGTCCGTGGGATAATTGACGGATGTCTTTAATGCAACAAGTCACGTCAGCATTTTCAGAAAGCGGTTGTCTGGTTCAAACCATGCCCGGTTTCAGAAGCCGCCCGCAACAACAGGAGATGGCACAGGCAATTGCCGATGCCATCGATAAACAGCAGCAATTGGTAGCCGAAGCGGGAACAGGCACTGGCAAAACTTACGCCTACCTGGTGCCGGCGCTTTTGTCTGGCGGAAAAGTCATTATTTCAACCGGCACCAAAACCCTGCAAGACCAGCTTTACCAGCGTGATTTACCTGCCGTGCGCGAAGCACTGAAAGTGCCGGTATCCGTAGCTATGCTCAAGGGTCGCGCAAACTACATTTGCCATTACCATTTGCAGCGTGCCAGCCAGGAAGGTCGTTTCCAGTCACGTGAAGACGCGCAATATATCCCCATCCTGCAAAGCTTTGCCGAAAACAGCCAAACCGGTGACAAGGCCGAACTTATAGAAGTGCCAGAACAGGCAACCGTCTGGCAGCAAGTCACTTCGACCCGAGATAACTGCGTCGGCCAGGATTGCCAGTATTACAAACAATGCTTTGTGATGGAAGCACGCAAACAGGCACTGGCGGCCGATGTAGTGGTTGTGAATCACCACCTTTTCTTTGCCGATGTGATGCTTCGAGACGAAGGTGTGGCTGAACTGTTGCCTAGCGCCAACACGATAGTGTTTGATGAAGCTCACCAGTTACCTGAAGTCGCCGGTCTGTTTTTTGGTGAAGATATTTCTACCTCGCAATTAATGGACCTGGCCAGAGATAGTCAAATGGCTTATCTCACAATAGCTAAAGACTGTGTCGCACTGGCTGAAGCCGTGACTCCACTGGAAAAGGCCTGCCGTGATTTCCGCCTGGTATTTCAGTATGAAGGCGCGCGCATGCCGGTGCAAAAGGCACAATCATTAAAGAATTTTGCTGATGCCTATCAACACATGCTGGAAACCCTGGCGGCACTGACCAAAGTGCTGGAGACACAGGCCGCGCGCGATCCATTGCTTGAAAAATGCTGGCAACGCGGCGGGGCCTTACTCGCCTTGCTGGAAGCGTGGCAAAAAGGAAATCACGTCAACTTGGTGCGCTGGGTGGAAGTATTTACGCAAAGTGTCCAATTACATGCGACGCCGCTCAGTGTGGCCGATGGCTTCGGCAAACAACTGAATGCACAGCCAAGGGCCTGGATTTTCACTTCCGCCACTTTAGCAGTAAAAAGTGACTTCAATCACTACCAGGGACAAATGGGCCTGCTGGCCGCACAAACCCGGCATTGGCAAAGCCCGTTCGATTATGACCAGCAAGCGTTGCTGTATGTGCCAGAAGGCATGCCAGAGCCGAATAGCATTGCTTACCCGGCAGCCGTAGCCGCCATCGCCTTACCGGTACTGCAAGCCAGTAAGGGGCGGGCTTTTGTGCTGTGCACTTCACTGAGAGCTATGCGCGAAGTACATGCCTTGTTAAAGCAGGCATTTGAAGAGCAGGGCATGGAGTACCCATTGCTGATGCAAGGTGAAAGCAACCGTACGGAATTGCTGGATAGATTCCGCGCGCATGGCAATGCGGTGCTTGTAGGCTCGCAAAGTTTTTGGGAGGGCGTGGATGTGCGTGGAGAAGCGCTTTCCTGTGTGATTATTGACAAGCTACCATTTGCGCCACCGGATGATCCGGTACTTGCGGCGCGCATCGACAAAATGAATGCCGAAGGCAAAAATGCCTTTATGGAATATCAGTTACCGTATGCCGTGATCACACTCAAGCAGGGCGCAGGTCGTTTGATCCGCGATGAGAGTGATTCAGGTGTATTGGTCATTTGTGATCCTCGATTAGTAGACAAACCTTATGGACGGCGCATCTGGCAAAGTTTGCCGCCATTTAAGCGCACGCGGAAACTGGATGAAGTGCAGGCGTTTTTCGAGCGTGTGGATGAAAAGCCCGAGCCAGTCCAGGGTAGCTAATCAACATGGTAATTGTTCCTGCAAATGAATTCACCTTGACCGCTATCCGCGCGCAAGGGGCTGGTGGGCAGAACGTGAATAAAGTCTCTTCTGCCATTCATCTGCGTTTCGATATCCAGGCCTCAAGCCTGAATGAGACTGTGAAATCCCCATTGCTAAGTAGTAAAGACCAGCGCATTACTGCTGAGGGCGTACTCATTATTAAAGCGCAACAATATCGTACACAAGAAGCGAATAAAAGAGATGCAATTGCCAGATTGCAGGCAATTGTAGAAGCGGCTTGTCATGTGCATGCGACGCGATATGCGACAAGGCCGACCCGGGCTTCGCAGAAGCGCAGGGTGGCGGGGAAGATTCAGCGGGGAGTGATTAAGCAGGGGCGGGGGCGAGTGGTTGAGGATCATTAGGAATGAGACTCTTAAATACAGTTAAATACAGCGCGCGCTGTTTTTGAGTGAGCTGTATCCCCGTAGTTTGGTATGCAGATACTTAACTACCTGCAACTGACAGTCATTCTGGCGTAGGCCAGAATCTGGGCGAGGTGGATGTTTGGCTTTGTTACTTACGAAGATACTGGTTGATCCTACGATCTATAATCCGCATTAATCTTCACATAATCATATGAAAAATCGCATGTCCATACCGTAGCGTCGGCCAATCCGCGATTAAGCACTACCCGCACTAAAATATCACTTTGCTTCATGACCGCTGCCCCTTGCTCTTCGACATAGCTAGCAGCTCGGCCACCTTTTTCCGCAACAAGCACATCGCCAAGATACAGCTGCATTGTGTTGACATCCAGGTCATCAATCCCCGCATATCCAATCGCTGCCAGAATACGTCCAAGGTTAGGGTCAGAAGCAAAAAATGCAGTTTTAATCAGCGGTGAATGCGCAATCGCGTAGGCAACCTTGCGGCACTCTTCCTCATCTTTTCCTGCTTCGACCTGGATAGTCATAAACTTGGTTGCGCCTTCACCATCGCGCACAATGGCTTGTGCCAGTTCTGTGGCCACATCTGTCAGTGCATCACGCAAGGTGATAAATTCAGGACTATCTTCAGTGACTGCAGCATTGTCGGCCTGGCCGGTCGCCATCAGAATCAGGCTGTCATTGGTGCTGGTGTCGCCATCCACAGTGATACAGTTAAACGATTTGTTCACTGCGTGTTGAATGATTTTATCTAACGCGCTTTGACTAATCGCGGCATCAGTTGCAATGTAGCCCAGCATGGTTGCCATATTAGGGTGAATCATACCGGAGCCTTTGCTGATGCCGGTAATCGTCACGGTTTTTCCTTCAATGCTTAGCGTGCGTGAAGTTCCTTTAGCAACAATATCTGTTGTCATAATCGCTTCTGCAGCATTGAGCCAGCTATCTGTTTGCAAGTTGGCGACTGCATTTGGAATGCCTGCCAGCAGTCTTTCCATCGGAAGTGTTTCCAGGATTACGCCGGTAGAGAATGGTAATACCTGCTCCGGGCTGATATTTAATTCCTGCGCGACGGCTATGCAACTGGCGCGCGCGTCATCTAATCCTTGCTGACCTGTACCAGCATTGGCACAGCCGGTATTTACCAACAGGGCGCGAATACCTTTGTTTTTCTCCAGGTGGTCTTTGCACACGGTCACTGGCGCAGCGCAAAAACGATTCAAGGTAAATACGCCGGCTACGCTGCTGCCTTCAGGCAAGGTCATCACCAGCACGTCTTTACGATTGGGTTTGCGGATATGCGCTTGAGCGAAGCCAAGTTGTACGCCACTAACGGGCAATAAATCTTTGGCGAGGGGAGCGTTTAATTTAACGGGCATCCGTTTTCCTTGAGTATTTCAAAAGAATAGATTGGTGGTTAGGCACGACGCCAGGTTGTGCCTTGTGCAGTATCTTCCAGCACAATCCCTGCATCAGACAATACTTTGCGGATACGGTCAGCCTCAGCAAAATCTTTGCCTTTTTTCGCAGCGATACGGGCCGTGATAAGGTTGTCGATATCCAGTTCGCCGCCAAGGTCTTCGCCTTGCATAAAAGCTTCCGGGTCACGTTGCAACAGGCCGACAATACTTGCCAATTGTTTCAATAATGCGGCAGTTTGCTGGGATTTGTCTTTGTTCAAATCATTTGCCAGCTCAAACAGTATGGCTATCGCTTCGGGTGTATTGAAGTCATCGTCCATGGCTAATTTGAATTTAGCCGCTTGTGGCTGCTGCCAGTCAATGTCGCTGTCGGGCACATTTACACCACGCAATGCAGTATATAAGCGCGTCAGTGAAGCTTTCGCATCATCCAGATGCTTGTCGGAATAATTGAGCGGGCTGCGGTAATGCGCGCGTAGGATAAAAAAGCGCACGACTTCGGGATCGTACTTTTCCAGCACTTCACGGATAGTGAAAAAGTTGCCCAACGATTTGGACATTTTCTCATCATCCACGCGTACAAATCCATTATGTATCCAGTAGTTCGCCATGGTGCAGCCATGTGTCGCTTCGGATTGTGCAATCTCGTTTTCATGGTGCGGAAACTGCAAATCCTGACCGCCGCCATGGATGTCAAAGTGTTCGCCAAGAAGCTCTGCGCTCATGGCTGAGCATTCAATATGCCAGCCAGGGCGGCCGTTGCCCCATGGCGATTCCCAAAAAGGCTCGCCCTGCTTGGCTGACTTCCACAACACGAAATCCAGCGGGTCCTGTTTGTGACCATCGACATCCACGCGTTCACCGGCGCGCAGGTCATCCAGGGTTTTGCCGGATAATTTGCCGTAATCGTTAAAGCTACGCACTTTATAAAATACGTCGCCATTGTTTGCCTGGTAGGCAAACCCTTTTTCAATCAGTTTGCTGATCATGTCCAGCATGCCTTGTACATGCTCGGTGGCGCGTGGCTCGATGTCCGGGCGAATAATGCCTAGTTTGGCCGAGTCTTCGTCCATTGCGGTAATAAAGCGTTGAGTAAGGCTTTGGATGGATTCGTTGTTTTCGTTTGCACGTTTGATGATTTTGTCATCAATATCGGTGATGTTGCGTACATAAGTGACTTCGTAACCACTGGCGCGAAGCCAGCGTGCAACCATGTCAAATACCACCATCACGCGCGCATGCCCCAGATGGCAAAAGTCATAGACTGTCATTCCGCAGACATACATGCGTACTTTATTAGGTTGGATTGGCTTGAAATCTTGTTTGCTGCGGGTAAGGGTGTTGTGTAGTTTTAACATGCTAACAAATGTAATGTGGATTAATGCGTGATAAAATTAGCAGCAGTAAGGGAATGCTCTAAAATGTTAAGGAGATAGCCTTTGTGTAGGCCAGCTGAACATTGGTAATAATTCAAGTTGTTATCTTGTCAGGCAAATGATTAAAACGCGAATTGATCTGGAAATCATTGCGTATTATTCACCTATATTTGCACTGTCTCTTGTACAATTAAAGTATAACATACTGCTAAAAATCAACGATTGCTCAGGTAATTAACTCATGAATGCAACATTAAAAAAATATTTGCTGGTAGTAGGGATCATTTTCAGTCAGGCGGCACTATCCAATAGTGTGATGGCCGGTCAAACAAACGTAGAACTTCGCGAAATTAATCAGCTTTCAGAGCAGGGCAATCAGGCAGCGGCGCTGGATAAAGTGAACACTTATCTGTCGTCTAATCCTAAAAATGCCGAAGCCATGTTCATGCGAGGCGTCATTCTGGTTGAGCTCGGCAAGCGTGATGAGGCGATTAAAGCATTTACTGATTTGTCTGAGAAGTATCCAAACCTGCCTGAGCCATACAATAACCTTGCTGTGTTATATGCTGACCAGGGTCAGTATGATAAAGCCCGCAAAGCGCTGGAATCTGCGATTAAAACCCACCCAAGCTACGCCACAGCGCATGAAAACCTGGGTGATATTTATGCGCGTATGGCTTCCGAAGCTTATGACAAGGCACTGAAGCTGGATACTTCGAATAGCCGTGCACAAAATAAACTGGCGATGATCACTGATTTATTTGGTGGCAAGAGGGCAGTTGCGCGTCCTGCGACGACTGTACCGCCAACTGCACCTGCTTCTACAGTTATGCCTCCTAACAGCAATGCACCTACGGTGACGCCGCCAGCGACACCGGCGCCTACAACCGCAACACCGCCTGTCGCAGAAACCAAAAAACCGGTAGTGGTAGAAACTAAACCTATTGAATCCAAACCGGTAGAAACCAAGCCAGTGGTTGATAATCAGGAACAAGTGGTAATTGATGCAGTCAATGCCTGGGCGGATGCCTGGGCAGCGCAAAATGTTGATCGTTACCTCGATAGTTACGCAAAAGACTTTAAGACACCAGGTGGTGAAACACGCAAACAATGGGAAGCTACACGTCGTGACCGTGTCAGCCGTCCGGCAAAAATTTCCGTCAATCTGCAAAATATTGCTGTGAAAATGGAAAGCCAGACCTCTGCGAAAGTCACATTCAGGCAGATTTACAAGGCAACTGGCCTGGATGCTAACTCCAATAAAACCTTGAATCTGGTCAAAGAAGGTTCACGCTGGCTGATCAAGCAGGAGCGCGTAGGCAAGTTCTAATGGATGTATTGCGCTGATTTTGGTAGTAAACTCGTGAATAACGAGCAAATTCAGCGAGTTAGCGCGCAGTTTTGAATTAACGAATGTATAATATTGGCATGAGAAGTTTGAGAAAATATTGCTGTATCGCATTTGTGAGCGCAGCGCTACTGCCATGGAATGCCACAGCGGTGAATCACGAGGCGTTAACCGCACGCCTGTTCATACAAAATAAAAACACCGGTACTGTCGAACGCATGCTGGTGCAGACCTTGCAGTCTATCAAAGAAGGGCGCTTGCAACAGGCGCTGGACTATGTAGACCAGCTCCTCGCAATTTCCCCTAATTTCGCATTGGCTCATCTGATTCATGGTGACCTGCTATCTGCCAAGGCGCGTATCCTCAATGGTTTTGGCGATGTGAACCCCGCCAATTTAAACCGCATCCAGGATCTCAAAGATGAAGCTGAAATCCGTATCCGTAATTACTTTGATCGCAACCGTGGGTTGACCCAGCCAAATCTTCTGGTAGAGCTTTCAGAAAAACAAAGTCACGTGCTGTTTGTGGATACGGCGCGGTCCAGGCTTTACGTATATGAAAAAAGCCAGAATGACACTTTGAAGTATGTCGCAGACTATTATGTGACCATCGGAAAAAACGGCACTGGCAAAAAAGACCAGGGCGATAAACGCACGCCTATCGGTGTTTACTTTGCGTCGAAGAAACTAAATCGACCTCTGCCTGATCTATATGGTGACGCAGCCTACCCGCTGAATTATCCGAATGAGATGGATAGCTATGAACGCAAGACCGGTTCAGGCATCTGGATTCATGGTACTCCTCGCGATACTTATAGTCGTCCGCCGCGTGCCAGCGATGGTTGCGTAGTGCTTTCTAACCCTGATGTAAAAGCGTTGCAGGACATACTGCAAGTAGGCAGTACACCAGTGGTGATCGGAGTTAACTTTGAGTGGATCAGCCCTGAATCTCTGAAACAGCAGGAGAAGACAAAATCTGCGTTAAAGGTTGCGCTGGAGGATTGGCGTAGAGACTGGGTATCGCAGAACACGGACGCCTATTTGGCGCATTACGCCGGCGATTTCTTTTATTCAGAAGGTGGCTTATCAAAATGGTCTGGTTACAAGCGTCAGATTCAGGCGTCTAAACCTAAAGTGAGTATTAATTTGTCAGAAGTCAGCATGTTTACCTATCCTAATTCAACCAAGAATATGGTAGTGGTGGATTTTGAGCAGGAATATATCAGCCCTGCACTTCGTGAAGTGATGAAGAAGCGCCAGTACTGGGTGCAAGAAAATGGGCAATGGAAAATTTTATATGAAGGATCAGCTTAATGCGTAAACTGTTAGCGCTCTCTTTTTTATGCATCATGACCGTCGTTTCGTCTGTAAATGCGGCCACACAAGTCACCTTTGAAACTAACCAGGGCAACTTTACCGTTGAAGTGTATGCCGATAAAGCCCCTAAAACGGTGGAAAATTTTCTGCAATACGTGAAAGATGGTTTTTACACCAATACTGTTTTTCACCGCGTGATTAGCCGCTTTATGATCCAGGGCGGCGGTTTTGATCGTGAATTAACCGAGAAACCGACACGCGCACCGATTATTAATGAATCCAATAATGGCCTGCTAAACCAGACCGGTACCATCGCCATGGCGCGTACCCAGGATCCTAATTCTGCGACGGCACAATTTTTTGTGAATGTGGCGGATAACCAGTTCCTCAATTACACCAGCCCGGAAGCAAGCATGATCGGCTATTGCGTGTTTGGTAAAGTGGTTTCCGGCATGGACGTAGTGTTCAAAATCAGTAATTTGCCTACCGGTAATCAACGCGGTTTTTCCGACGTTCCGATTCGTACTGTCATTATCAAGCGCGCGACCATCGTCAGCGCCAAGTAATTTTTTTCAGCCTTTAAATCAATAAACGGAGAATGTTTTGGTAAAACTCACTACCAACTTTGGCGATATCACTATCGAACTTTATGCTGAAAAAGCACCTATCACAGTAGCTAATTTTATCAGCTATGTTGAAAAAGGTTTTTACGACGGGGTGATTTTTCACCGCGTAATTAAGGATTTTATGATTCAAGGTGGTGGCTTTGATGTCAACATGAAACAAAAAGCTACTGATGCCACCATCAAAAATGAAGCCGACAATGGTTTATCTAATGATAAATACACACTGGCAATGGCGCGCACCATGGTGCCTGACTCCGCATCAGCACAGTTCTTCATCAACGTAAAAGACAATGACTTTTTGAACTTCACTTCTGCGACAACACAGGGCTGGGGCTACTGTGTATTTGGTAAAGTAGTTGAAGGTACGGATGTTGTCGATAAAATCAAAGCGGTTGCCACTGGTAACCGCGCCGGTCACCAGGATGTGCCCGTAGAGCCAGTGATTATCGAAAAAGCAGTTGTAGTCGCTTAAGGCATGACCACCTGGATCATTTCTGATCTGCACTTGAGTGCGCAAAGGCCTGCGGTAACGCAGGCTTTTTTGCATTGGCTGAAAGCAGAAGTCGCTCACGCAGAAGCGCTCTATATTCTCGGTGATTTTTTTGAGGTGTGGGTGGGTGATGATGTTTTGAAAGACGCTCAGCAGTGTGCCGAATTTTTACCTGTTGTGCAAGCATTACGCACATTGTCTGATAGTGGCGTCAAACTGTATTTCATGCATGGCAACCGTGATTTCTTAATCGGTGACGATTTTGCCAATGCATCAGGCTTGCAATTGCTTGCAGATCCCACCCTAATCAAGATGGGAAACAAACGCATTCTTTTGTCGCATGGCGATGCGTTGTGCACGGATGATACGGCTTATCAGCAATTCCGTAGCCAGGTGCGCAGCCCGCAGTGGCAACACGCCTTTCTGGCACAGCCGTTAGCGGAGCGGATCGTCTTTGCCGGACAAGCGCGTAGCCAAAGCGCACAGAACAAAGTTATGCAGTCCATAGATATCATGGATGTTAACCAGTCCGCGGTTGAGCAACTTTTAAATGAATTTGAATATCCAGAGGTTTTATTGCATGGGCACACACACAGGCCGGGTATGCACACCATAGTGTTTGATGGCCATAAGTGTGAACGATGGGTGCTAGGGGATTGGCATGACACAGCTGTCGTCTGTCGAATGGATGACGACAGGATTGAACTAGTCACATTGCAATTAAATCCCTGAATTTAGTTTCTGTAATATCAATACAAAAAAAGCGCTCATTGAAATTGAGCGCTTTTTTTTGGGGGAGCGGCTTTGTAAGCCTCAAAATGATTCATTGAATTACTTTTTGATCTGATTTCCGAACTCTTGCGGCCTGACTTGCGCTGCAATTTTATCCAGGACGCCATTGATGTATTTGTGCCCATCAATGCCACCGTACGATTTGGCCAGTTCCACGCCTTCATTGATTGCTACGCGGTATGGAATGCTCATGTCAAACATTAATTCGTAACCGGAAATACGCAATACTGCATGTTCGATCGGGCTAAGTTCTTCCAGTTGACGGTCAATAAACTGGCTGATCATGGCATCAATATCAGCCGTATGCTCAAGCACGCCTGTCAGTAATTGTTTGAAGTAGCCTTCGTCCGCTTTGGTGTAATCCGGGTCATCCAGACTATCAAACCGTAACTGTTTTACATCGCCGGCATTCATGCGGTTGCGATACAGCGCTTTTAATGCCAGTTCGCGTGATTTACGACGATTTTTAGTGCCTCTGCTTCTTGCTGAAGAGCTCTGCGGCTTATCAGATGACTTGCTTGACGGGTCTTGATTGCCTGAGGCGTTCTCCCGACTCCCTGGGGTCTTTTCCTGACTCATAGTGCATTTACCAGGTTGGCCATTTCGATGGCTACCTGCGCTGCTTCGGCGCCTTTAACCGCAACGCGTTCTTCTGCCTGCTCATCGTTTTCAGTAGTGAGAATCGCATTCGCCACCGGCACGCCGGTATCACGTTGCACTTCAGAAATGCCTCGTGCGGATTCATTGGAAACCACTTCGAAGTGGTAGGTTTCACCTCGGATAATGGCACCGAGCGCTATCAATGCATCATAGGTTTCAGTCAATGCCATATGCTGCAGCACCAGCGGGCTTTCCAGGGCGCCAGGTACGGTTGCCAGGGTGATGTCTTCGGCTTTAACACCCAGCTTCAACAACTCCTGTTCGCAAGCGTGCAGCAGGCCTGTACCGATGTTTTCATTAAAACGTGAAAGAACGATACCGATTTTTTTGCCGGTACCGTCCAGATTTGGGGAGATTTTATTCACTTGGGAATCCGTAGGCTAATACTTAAAACGTGTATTTTAACCCAAACCGCATGTATCGCGTTTGATTGAATGGTGAGCAGGCTAAAAAGTGTTTGCTGATGCTACTTTTTAGCCTGTTTCTAGTCTTGCCTTATGAGGTTTTATTGCCGGCGAATTAGCCTAGGCAAACAGCGCCCAAGCTTTTTGTACCGTCATCGAGATGCCGTAGGTGATTGGAATTAAAACTGCCAGCCAGGTCAGTCTGACCAGCCATGGCGAGCTAGGCTTGCCATCGTTGATAGGCTTAACGTTTGTTGCGCCAGTTTCTTTGGATTTACCCAAGGATTGTTCAACAGCAAGTTCGGCATCGGTCATGAAGTATTTACTGTCCACCGGCCTCACCAGCAGATTGGCAACGAAGCCAATGCCTAATAGCGCTGCAAGTGTCAGGAAAATCGGTGCATAGATGTCTGCAAACGGTACTTTCGCTTCCAGACGCACATCATGCATGTAGTTGACGATGACAGGCCCAACGATGCCTGCTGTGGACCATGCCGTGAGCAAACGGCCGTGAATTGCCCCTACAAACTGGGTGCCAAACAGATCAGCAAGATAGGCAGGAATGGTAGCAAAACCGCCACCATACATGGAAGCAATCACGCAGAATGCGATCAAAAACAGCGCAAGCTGGTGATGGTTGGCAGCATAGGTGGCTGTGATATACATGAATGCGCCGAGTACAAAAAAGATGAAATAGGTATTACGCCGCCCCAGTTTGTCTGAGGATGTCGCCCAGCCAATGCGGCCGAAGATATTAAATACCGAAATCAGTCCGACAAAACCGGCACCTACAGCGGCTGCCGCTGCAGTCAATGACTCATCCGCTTTGATATCGGCAAAAGTTAGCGATGGTTGTGCGATCAGTTTGCCGCCAAAGGTTTCCTGGAGCATAGGTGCCGCAGCGCCAATAATACCAATCGCTGCTGACACGTTCATGCACAAGATCAGCCACAGTAGCCAGAATTGCGGTGTTTTATGTGCATTTTTCAGGTGTACATGTTTGTTCACCACCATACGTTTATGCTGCTGGTCTGGTGGTGTCCATCCTTCCGGTTTCCAGTTGGCGGCCGGGATACGATAGCCTAAAGAACCACAGGTCATGAAGATAAAATAAACAATGGCCAGAACGACAAAGGTTTGCCAGACACCAGGTTCAGTAGGCGTTGCAAACAGGCTCATCAGCTTGGTTGCGAGGGGTGAGCCTATCATGGCGCCGCCACCAAAGCCCATAATCGCCATGCCGGTCGCCATGCCTCTGCGGTCAGGAAACCATTTGATCAGCGTCGACACGGGAGATATGTAGCCAAGGCCAAGACCTATGCCGCCTATCACGCCACTACCCAGCCACATCATCCATAACTGATGGTGATAGACACCACAAGCCGAGATCAACAAGCCACCGCACCAGCAGAGTGTCGCCACCAGACCAGCCTTGCGCGGTCCTGCACGTTCCAGCCAGCCACCCCATAATGCAGCAGAGCAACCAAGCAGTACAAAAAACAGGGTGTACATCCAGCCCAGGTCGAACTGTGTCCAGTTGCAATCAGTCGCAAATAAGGCCTCAGCCGTGCCTGCAAGCTTGTCTGAAAAACTGCTCGCGCCAGCTGCACATGCAGCCAGTGGTGCGCCATCTGGCCCGGTCAAAGCTGTGCCAAGGGGTTTCCAGAACACACTGAATCCATAAGCCATGCCAATCGATAAATGTACTGCTAGTGCGGCTGGTGGAACCAGCCAACGGTTAAAGCCTTTGCCTGCCGTAATATGTTCTTTTGACAGATTGAACAACATGTAATACCCCTTAAATTTCTCCCGGTAACATCTTGTTACAATTTCACTTAAAAGGCAATCCGCGCAAATTTAAAATTATGTGAGGTTGTCATTAAAATGTCACAATACATTCATAAACTGGCGAGCAATTAAAGAAGTACATTTTGTTGGAAATCCTAAAAGGGAGCGTCATGGCAGCAGCTAATATTTTGGTCGTAGAAGATGAGCCGGCAATCCAGGAATTGCTTGCATTGAATATCAAACAAGCCGGACATCATGCGATTCGTGCTACCAGTGTAGAACATGCGCAGATGCTATTACGTGAAACCATGCCTGACCTGATTCTGCTGGATTGGATGCTGCCTGGTATGAGCGGTATCGAGTTTGCCCGTCGCCTGAAGTCAGATGGTTTAACCAAAGAAGTACCGATTATTATGCTGACCGCGCGTGGCGATGAATTTGATAAAGTGCGTGGTCTGGAAGTTGGTGCCGATGACTACGTGACCAAGCCGTTTAGCCCTCGCGAACTAAATGCGCGTATCAAGGCAGTCTTGCGTCGCCGTGCGCCCCAGATGACAGATGACCCGATTGAAATCGCGGGCCTGCATCTCGACCCAACCACCCACCGCGTCACCGGTCATAATGTGCATATTCCACTAGGCCCAACTGAATTCAAGTTGCTGCACTTTTTCATGACTAATCCTGAGCGTGTGCACAGCCGCACACAGTTGCTGGATAAAGTCTGGGGTGACCGTGTATTTGTTGAAGACAGAACCGTGGATGTGCATATTCGCCGTTTACGCAATGCACTGGTGGCATCTAACCATCAGGACATGATTCAAACCGTACGTGGTTCCGGCTACCGTTTTTCGGTACATACTGATCCCGGTCAATAGTTATTTTGCCTAAAGCCTGCATGCCTGCAGGCTTTTTTGTGTGCGGGGCGGGGGGCACACTATCATAAGCGTTTGCGGCATGATACGCTTGCGAGTTCGTTTTTCACGTTCGTAATGCCTATGAAACCTGCGCCTGCCCACTTGTCGTCTGCTTCAACGCTGACCTGGTTAACACGTCTATTTTGGTTAGGGTTAATTGTCTGGGTCGCCTTGACTTTCAGGCAGCATGGCATCAGCAATGACGAGTATGTACAACATACATACGGCCAGATGTTGCTGGATTGGTACAGTTCAGGTTTTACCGATCAGGATGCTTTTCACTACCGCAACCTTTACCTGTATGGCGGTTTGTTCGACATTATTGCGGCTGCGCTAGACCCCTATGTGCCCATTATGATTTGGGACATCCGCCATTTACTCTCCGCCTTGTTCGGCCTGCTGGGTTTTTACGGTGTTTCGCGTTTTGCCTATTTATTAGGCGGCCAGCGCCTGGCCTTAGTCTCCATGCTGATGCTGCTACTGACCGTCTCTTGGTCAGGTGCCATGTTTACCCATACCAAAGACATTCCATTCGCTGCTTGTATGTTGTGGGCGCTTTACGCTACGGCACTGGTGGTGCGTGATATGGAAAATGTCAGTGGCAAAGCCATCGTATTGTTGGGCTTTGCCGTCGGTGGCGCGCTAGGCTTGCGCGTAGGCGGAGCGTTCGCTGTGATCTATCTTATCTTGCTGGTAATCTGGCGTGCATGGCTGGATCATAAAGCGAATGGCTCACCCGTGCTGTCACGCTTGTTACGCATGGTGCTGGTGTTGTTGCCTGCTGCTGTATTGGCGTTTGTATTTATGGCCATCTGCTGGCCATGGAGCGTGATCGATGTCGATAACATTCTCGAAGCCGCTGAATCATTCTCACATTTTGATTTCAATATGCAGACCATGGCAAATGGGGTTATGTACAACATCAGTGATGTACCGCGCAGTTACCTGTTCCAGTATCTGGCGGTGAAATTGCCGGAAGCCGCATTGCTCGGGTTAGCCTCAATTCCGCTACTATGGCTGGCATGCAGAAACGCTGTACAGGCCGCCGACATGAATACGCGGATTACTATGCATACGCTGCTGGCCGCTATTCTATTACCTTTAATGTTTGTGCTAAACGACAAGCCGGCACTTTATAACGGTGTCCGCCACTTCACTTTCTTGCTGCCATTGCTGGCGATTCTTGGTGCATGGGCGGTATTGACCATGTATGACGCTTTTGCAAACAGCCGCTGGTCCGGCCGCGTAGTTTATCAATCACTCTGGGCTGGGGTCGTGGCTGGGTTAATGCTGGTTACATTTATCGATATTGTGCAGTTACATCCATTTGAATATGTACGACTTAACCGGCTGGTTGGTGATCAAAAGCAGGCGCAATTCAATTGGGAAGGCGATTACTGGTCTAGTGCTTTGCGAGAGGCCATGGATCAGTTGCAGGCGATGAAGCTGCCTGAGCGCTCGCAACCATATTGGATCGGTGCTTGTGTAGATACACCGCAAATTGAACCTTATCTTGATCACCGCTTTAAGGTGACACGCAGATGGGAAGAAGCTGACTTTTATATTTCAACCACCAATATGCATTGCCACGAAGTAATGAAGGGCAAAGTTATCGTTAATATTGAGCGCGAGGGTATGTCACTAGCGGTAGTGAAAGACAGGCGTAATCTGCAGGCGAATGATCGTTCAGCAACACCTGCCAAAAACTAGACTGAATCCGCTACAATCCCAATCAGTTCATTACCAGAATGTAATGCCATGACAATCACAGACTCTGCCCGCCCGACTGCCCAGCCGCATATTACGGTCATGGTGCCGGCTTACAATGAAGAAAAAAACATCGCCAGTACCCTGCAAAATATCAGCAGCGTCTTGCAGCAAATGTCGCCGTATTGGGACATTGTCGTGGTGGATGACGGCAGTCGCGACCAAACGGCGCAGGTCGTGCAAAGTCTGATAGATGTTCATCATGTCACCCTGGTCAGATTCTCGCGTAACTTTGGTAAGGAAAACGCCATCAGTGCTGGCTTAGGTTTTGCCAAAGGTGAGCTGGTGATTTGTATGGATGCTGATGGCCAGCACGCTTCAGACCTGATGTTTACCATGCTGGAAAAATGGCGCGAAGGCTACGACATGGTCTATGCCGTCCGCCAGGACCGCGAACAGGAGTCCTCGTTCAAGCAATGGGGTTCGCGCCTGTTTTACCGCATGATGAGTTCCAGCAGCCATATCGATATTCCGCGTGATGCCGGTGATTTTCGATTGATGGATAGGAAAGTGGTGGATGCCCTGTGTGCGCTGCCGGAGCGTAACCGCTTCATGAAAGGCATTTATGCCTGGGTTGGCTATAAATCGATTGGTATCCCCTATACGCCTTTACCAAGGTTACATGGCGAAAGTGCTTATTCAAAACTCAAATTGATTGCACTGGCGTGGACAGGCATTACCAGTTTTTCCGTATTACCTTTACGGTTGGCCAGTTTGACCGGTGTGGTACTGGCGCTGATAGCGTTTGCCTATGGCGCAGTGGTCGTGATTGATGCTTTATTCTTTCATGAATCCATTCCAGGGTGGCCAACGGTGGTCGCCAGCATGATGTTTTTTGCAGGTGTGCAATTGTTGTTTATTGGCGTGCTCGGTGAATACCTGGCACGGGTGTATGACGAAGTCAAAGGCCGTCCACCCTATATTGTTGCCGAAGTGGTGGAACCGCTAACGTTTAAACCGGAAGCAGCAGTAAAACCTCCGCGTCGTCGAAAACCTAAGGTTGATGCTTAGTTACTCATGCGCGCTTCAGTATTAGGCTTTGTCAGTGTCGGTGCAGTGGCTGCAGCGGTGCATTATGTAGTCGCCCTGCTGGCACATGCGCTAGGCTGGGTGCCATCTGACGCGAACTGGCTGGGGTTTCTTGCCGCATTCCCGGTCAGTTACATCGGTCACCGCTGGTGGTCTTTTCGCGGCACACAAGCCAGGCACCAGCAAGCATTTCCCAAATTTTTAGCGGTCGCATTAACAGGATTTTTAGGCAATCAGGCCTTGGTTTGGTTGGCACTTACTTACACGCCATTGCCGTTCTGGTTTGTGTTGGGTGTGGTAATGGTGGTTATTGCGATGAGCACTTGGTTGCTTAGCCGCTTCTGGGCTTTTAAGCATGGCTAAAGTTAAAGTCATTGTCTGTGCGGATGATTTTGCACAATCTGCAGCGATTGATGCCGCTATTCTTGATTTGATTCAACGCGGCGTACTCACGGCCACTTCGTGTATGACCCTCAGCCCGACCTGGGCTAAAAGCGCTACTCAGTTAAGCCCGAAAATTCGCGCGAAAGCCGATATCGGCTTGCACCTGGATTTTACCCAGTTTTCGCGGACGTTGCGCTTATCTCACCCTGTGCTAGTGTTACGCAGCCTGCTTGGTTTGCTGGATCAACATGCAGTGCGCGCCAATATCCAGCAGCAGTTAATTGCCTTTGAACAGGCTACCGGCACCGCGCCAGATTATGTAGATGGCCATTTGCATGTGCATCAGTTGCCCATTATCCGTGATGAGTTGTTAGCGGAAATGCAACAGCGTTATGGAAAATTATCAGCCTATGCACGGCCATGGTTAAGGATCTCCAGCCCGCCAGCGGACAGTGGTTTGAAGGCGCGGATGATTCATTGGCTGGGTGCAAAAGCATTGCAAACTGCTGCTTTGCAAGCCGGACTCAGGGTGTCGCCTTGCTTGCTCGGTGTATATGATTTTGAAGGAGATGCCGCGGATTACCAGGCGCATTGGTTAACCTGGGCAAGGCAACTCAAGCAATACTCAACGTCAACCCCATATAATCTTCCGCCGGTATTAATGTGTCATCCGGCCAAGCCATTCGATAAAGCTGACGAAAGCGACCCGATTGCACTGGCGCGTATTGTTGAATGGCAAGTCATGCAGTCACCTGATTTTTCTACCTGGCTTTCTAAAGCTAATATTCAACCTGTGAAAGGGTCGCATTGAGTAGGTTCAAGCATTGGGCGCAGCAAGCGCCACTCTGGCAACGCGCTTTATTGGCATTAGCTTTGGGCGCGCTCACCGTATTAGGTTTCGCACCGTATTACCTGTTCTGGTTGCCCTGGTTGTCTTTAGCTATTTTGTTATTTCTCTGGCAGCAAGCCAGTACCTCAGGTCAGGTATTCAAACTGGGCCTCGCGTTCGGCATCGGTTTATATTGCGTTGGCATTTACTGGATTTATATCAGCCTGCATGACTTTGGCGGTATGCCCTGGTGGTTTGCCGGATTCAGTACGTTTTGCCTGTGTGCATTTATGGCATTGTTCCCGGCACTGTCTGGTTATCTTGTGAAAAGATCTGGCAACCTGTTGTGGATGGCGCCACTTTTATGGGCACTTTCAGACTGGGTTCGCAGCTGGATTTTTACCGGTTTCCCATGGCTCACTTTAGGTTATTCACAAGCGCCATCCAGTCCGTTGGTGGGATATTTGCCGGTCATCGGCGTATATGGTGTTTCGGCATTGACGGCAGGGATCGCTGCCAGTCTGACTTATGCATGGCTGAATAACGCAAATCGTTTACGTGCATGCATATTAACGGTTGCACTTTTGGCAGTTGGCAGTGTGTTGGCAGTAATCCCGTGGAGCCATCCTGTCGGGCAACCTGTCACCGTCGCCCTTTTGCAGGGCAATATCAGCCAGACCATTAAATGGTCACCCGAGCAGGCGCAGCGTACCTTGCGGCAATATCTGGATATGGTACGCATGGCGGAAGCGAAACTGATAGTTTTGCCGGAGACCGCATTGCCTATGCTGGCCGAACAGATTGATCCATCGTATCTTGCCGCACTCAAACAGCATGCCGTCAGCCAGCAAGGCGATATCCTGCTCGGCGTGGTAGAAGCAAAAAATAATAATTATTACAACAGCGCCATCAGTTTCGGCACTTCGTCTGCGCAATCCTATGCCAAAAGTCATTTGGTACCATTCGGCGAATACATCCCATTAAAAGGCGTATTCGGCTGGATATATGAGGACTTGTTGCATATGCCGCTCAGTGATTTGTCACGTGGTACTTCCAGAAAACCACTGCACATTGCTGGGCAAAAAATAGGCGTGAATATTTGCTATGAAGATGTGTTCGGTGAAGAGATTGCACAACAACTGCCGGAAGCAGAATTACTGGTGAATATCAGCAATGACGCCTGGTACGGTAAATCGTTTGCGGCAGAACAGCATATGCAATTTAGCCAGGTGAGGGCAATTGAAACCGGGCGTATGGTGTTACGCAGCACCAATACCGGCGCCACTGCCATTATTGGTCACGATGGGCAGATCAGGCAGCATGCACCGCATGACGAGGGTCTGATTCTGGTAGGCAAGGCGCAAAGCTATCAAGGTAGCACCCCATATGTCTGGTGGGGTAATTACTTGTTTATTATATTGAGTGCGCTGGGTTTACTGATAAGTCATCGATACACTCGACGTTCAGCCTGAGCAATGACGAACTCACTGAATCAATGCTTAGTGATTGAGGGATAAACCATGCAAGACTTTACTAAAGACGATGTTAAAAGTAACGATGCAACATTCGTTAATACCTCTGGTATGGGTAAAGATGCAGTCATCCCTGAGGGCGTGAAAGGCTGGAGCTGGGGTCACTGTGACTACCTGACCGATCTTTCCGGTAAAGAATCATTTGGTGACACTCTGCCAGTCTTTCAGGCACGGCGAATCATTTCGTGGCTACCTGTTATTCAGGTAAAATCTGCCTTTTGCATTTCATCGGATCAGGCAAAATGGTGCTGACCTTTCAACAAATCATTTTAAAACTACAAGAATACTGGGATAAACAGGGTTGTACCTTGCTGCAACCCTATGACATGGAAGTCGGGGCAGGCACCAGCCACACTGCCACCTTTCTGCGCGCATTAGGCCCTGAACCATGGAAAGCCGCCTATGTACAACCTAGCCGTCGCCCAAAAGATGGCCGTTATGGCGAAAACCCTAATCGTCTGCAACACTACTACCAGTACCAGGTAGTGCTAAAACCGGCACCGGCCAATATTCTCGAACTGTATCTGGGCTCACTCGAAGCCCTGGGTTTCAACCTGAAAGAGAACGATATCCGCTTTGTGGAGGATGACTGGGAAAACCCGACCCTGGGTGCATGGGGGCTGGGCTGGGAAGTCTGGCTGAATGGCATGGAAGTCACACAATTCACTTACTTCCAGCAGGTCGGCGGCATCAATTGCAAACCTATCACCGGTGAAATCACCTACGGCCTGGAACGCCTGGCGATGTATCTGCAAGGCGTGGAAAACGTCTATGACCTTGAGTACTCACCGGGGGTTAAATACGGCGATGTGTTCCACCAGAATGAAGTTGAGCAATCTACCTATAACTTTGAACATTCCGATGTTGATTTCCTGTTCACCGCCTTCAATGCACACGAAAAACAGGCCAAGCATTTGATGGAAGTACAACTGGCCTTGCCTGCATACGAGCAGGTGCTCAAGGCCGGGCATACTTTTAATTTGCTGGATGCACGTGGCGCCATTTCAGTCACCGAGCGTGCAGCCTACATTGGCCGTATTCGCAACCTGGCCCGTGCAGTCGCTGCCAGCTATCTCGATAGCCGCGCGCGTATGGGTTTCCCGATGGCACCTAAAGAATGGGCCGACGAAGTCATCGCCAAACTGGAAAGCGATAAAGCAGAACAAAATAAGAAAGCCGCCGCATGAGTACCCGCAATCTGTTAGTTGAATTGTTTGTAGAAGAACTGCCGCCTAAAGCGCTAAATAAATTAGGTGAGGCATTCAGTGGTGTATTGGCCGAAAGCCTGAAAGCTTCCGGTTTGCTGGCCGATAGCAGTGCTGTGACTACGTTCGCTTCCCCTCGCCGGTTGGCCGCGCATATTACGGATGTGGCTGCCAAAGCTGCCGACAAACAAGTCGCGCAAAAACTGATGCCAGCGACTGTAGGTCTGGATGCCAGCGGCAATGCAACACCTGCGTTACTGAAGAAACTGCAGGCGCTGGGTGAAAACGAATCTGCGGTTGCCAGATTGCGCAAAGAAAATGATGGCAAAGCGGATATCCTGTTCCTGGATGCGACGCAATCAGGGGCCAATTTGCAGGAAGGCCTGCAAAAAGCCCTTGATGAAACGCTGGCCAAGTTGCCTATCCCTAAAGTGATGACTTACCAGATCAATGACGGCTGGCAAAGTGTCAACTTTGTGCGTCCGGCGCATGGACTGGTTGCATTGCATGGCGATGAGATTATCCCTGTTTCCACTTTGGGTTTGACCGCAAGCAATACCACGCTAGGCCACCGTTTTGAAGCGAAGAATCCAGTGGTGACACTCAGCTCTGCTGACACTTATGCGCAACAATTAGCCGACGAAGGTGCTGTGATTGCCAGTTTTGCAGACCGTCGTGCTGAAATTGTAAAGCAACTGCAAGCCGCTGCTGCCAAAGAAAATCTCAAGCCGATTGAAGATGATGCCTTGCTGGATGAAGTGACTGCGCTGGTGGAGCGTCCCAATGTGTTGCTCGGCCAGTTTGAAGAAGAATTTCTGGCCGTACCGCAAGAATGCCTGATACTGACCATGAAGGCGAACCAGAAATACTTTCCATTGTTGGACGCCAACGGGAAACTGACCAACAAGTTTTTAATCGTTTCCAATATCAACCCGGCTGATGCCAGCAAAGTGATTGGTGGTAATGAGCGTGTGGTGCGTCCGCGCCTTGCAGATGCCAAGTTCTTTTTTGACCAGGATAGGAAAAAGACACTGGACAGCCGTTTGGCTGGCCTGGCTAAAGTGGTGTACCACAACAAGCTAGGTTCACAGGGTGAGCGGAACGAGCGTGTGGTGACGATTGCCTCTGTCATTGCCCAGCAAATCGGAGGTGATGGATTTGTGGCAAAAGTTGCGCAAGCGGCACGTTTATCCAAGGTCGATTTGCTGACAGATATGGTCGGTGAATTCCCTGAGCTGCAAGGTATCATGGGCCGCTACTATGCGCAGCATGAAAGGCTGGCCGATGATGTCGCCTATGCGATTGAAGACCATTACCGTCCACGCTTTGCCGGTGATGATCTGCCGCGCAGCCAGGTCGGTGTAGTGGTTGCCCTGGCAGATAAACTGGAAACCTTAGTCGGCTTATTCAGCATAGGCGAAAAACCAACCGGCGACAAAGATCCATTTGCCTTGCGTCGTCAGGCGCTGGGCATTTTGCGTATGCTGATGGAAACAGATTTACCATTGGCATTCGACAAGCTGATTGCGCAAACATTAAGCGTATTTAACGGCAATCCTGATGTGGCGGAAGCGATCCAGGCATTCTGTTTTGACCGCCTGGCAGTCAATCTGCGCGATCAGGGCGCCAGCGCGCTGGAAGTGGATGCCGTGCTGTCGTTGTCACCCAACCATCTGGCAGAAGTGCCGCGTCGTTTAGCTGCGGTACAGGCTTTCGCTAACTTGCCGGAAGCGCCAGCGTTGGCAGCCGCTAACAAGCGCGTCAGCAATATCCTGAAAAAAGTCGAAGGCGAAGTGACGGCGGAAGTGAACGCCAGCATGCTGCAGGAGCCAGCCGAGAAAGCGTTGCATCAGGCGCTGGAAAATACCAAACCAAAGGCTGACCAGCTGTTTGAAACCGGTGATTATGCCGCTTCATTGCAAGCCTTGGCTGCGCTTAAAGCACCGGTGGATACATTTTTTGAGGATGTTATGGTCAATGCTGAAGACCCTGCATTGAAGGCGAACCGTTTAGGCCTGCTGGCAACGTTGCACCAGGCTATGAACCGCGTAGCAGATTTATCGAAATTAGCCAGTTAATGTAAGACATTCCTGTTGTTCAGGAATGCCGGAGAAAGTTGATGAAACTCGTTATATTAGATCGTGATGGTGTCATTAACCAGGACAGCGCGACCTTTATTAAAAATCCTAACGAGTGGATCCCGATTCCCGGTAGCCTGGAAGCGATTGCTTTGCTGAACCAGCGTGGTTACCGCGTCGCTATCGCGACAAACCAGTCAGGAATAGCGCGCGGTTATTTTGATATGGCGACCTTGAATGCCATACATGAGAAAATGCATAAAGCCGTCGCGCAAGCAGGTGGCAGGATAGATGCGGTGTTTTATTGCCCGCATGCTGCCGGTGACAATTGCGCGTGCCGCAAACCAAAAACTGGCATGATAAAAGAAATCGGGCTGCGTTTTAATCTGGAACTTAGTAAAGTCTATGGCGTTGGTGATGCCTTGCGCGATCTGCAGGCGTTTGCTGATGCCGGTTGCCAGCCTTATCTGGTGAGAACCGGCAAAGGCGAAGAAACCTACAACCTGGCCGAAGTGCCTGCAAATACCATTGTGGTGGCTGACCTGGCCGCTGCCGTGCAAGACATTATTGCAGGGGATAGATAATGGGTAATGCCGTGTTGTATGTGCGGGCGCTGTTGTTTTATGTGGGGCTGTTTGCATTAACCATTCCTTTTTCAATATTTGCATTGATATTGATCCCCATGCCATCAGCGGTCACGCGCTCCCGCTGGGTAAGTCGATGGGCGGACTGCGTGTTGTGGTGGCTGAAAATCACCTGCAACTTAAGCTATGAAGTGAAAGGCCGTGAACATATTCCTGATTCGGCTTCAGTGATTTTGTGCAAGCATCAATCCGCCTGGGAAACCATCGCTTTACAATCTATCTTTCCACCACAGGTGTGGGTGCTTAAAAGAGAGTTACTGATGCTGCCATTTCTTGGCTGGGCACTGTGGGCGGTAGGTTCTATTCCCATTGATCGCAGTTCCGGCCGTGAGGCTTTGAAGAAACTGGTCAATCATGGCAAAGACCGTCTCAAGCGTGGTTTATGGGTGGTAATTTTCCCTGAAGGCACGCGTACTGCGCCGGGTGCACGTGGCAAATACCATATCGGTGGCGCCTGGCTGGCGTCGCACAGTAACAGCACCGTTGTTCCGGTCGCACACAATGCCGGCCGGTTTTGGCGCAAGAGTTCTATCCTTAAATATCCTGGTGTCATTCAGGTAGTGATTGGTCAGCCGATTGATACTACTGGCCTGAAGCCGGATGCGGTGAATAAACTGGTGGAAGACTGGATAGAAACCGAAATGCAATCCCTGTGATCACGGCAACATGATAGAACAAGTGTTGCAATTGCCTGACGGGCAAACCATTGCTTATCAACTCGATCTGCGGGTGCGCAGAACCATAGGCCTCAAAATTACTGCTGAAGGCCTGGTAGTGCATGCCCCCAAACGCATTAACGCCAGCCAGCTACAGCAAGTATTATTGCAAAAAGCCAGCTGGATCCAGCAAAAACTCGCATTGCGTGAAAATAACCATGTGAGCCCGATGCAGTGGGTTGATGGCGAGCCGCTGATGTTTATGGGGCAGGATATCGTGCTGTCGCTGCAGCATCACGCGACGAATAAAGCGGTTGTGCTGCAAGGCAACCAGTTACTGGTGCGGTCGCCACAAATAGATCAGCAGGCGTTTGTTGCCCGCAAAGTATTGCAATGGTTTGCACAGCAGGCATTGCCGGACTTTAAACGGCGGGTAGAACTGCTAGCGGCCCAGATGGGCGAAAAGGTGACTGGCGTAGCACTTTCAAATGCCCGCTCACGCTGGGGGAGTTGTAATAGCCGCAGGCAGATACGCCTCAACTGGCGGTTGATACAAGCGCCGCCGCATATTATCCAATATGTGATTTGCCATGAGATGGCGCATCTGAAAGAGATGAACCATTCGGCAAGGTTTTATGCGGTGCAGGCTAGTCTGTTTCCCAATCATGTACAAGCCGAAAAAGAACTGAAAGCCTTGTCTGCCATTTTGCATCGCATGGCCTGATCAAACTTGGTGAGCACTAAACCCGCTAGCGCGACTGTTTGATGACTGCCACCAACTGGTCAAGTACCGCGCTCCAGCCTTCCTGAAAACCCATCGCCTCATGCCGCTGTTTAGAAGCTGCGTCGGCATGCAAGGCGTAAGCGGTATAGCGGGTTCCGTTAGTGATTGCTTCCAGGACGATACTGGCCGTCATCATGAATTCTGCGCATTCATGGCCGGGAGACTGTTCAGGGCTTTTGGCTGGCCTGAATCCGGGTTCCAGCGCATTGGTCCATGTCAGTTTCTTACCGGGGATGACTTCAAGGTAACAGCCACTATTGGGAAACTGCTGGCCTTCTGGTGATTGCATGATGGTGCGGAAAAGGCCGCCTGGTTTCAGGTCAATTTCACAATCTATCGTTTTCCATGGCAGTGGACAGAACCATTGTTTGAGATGTTCCGGTGTCGTCCATGCATGCCAAATTTCTTCCGGTAATACATCGACTTCTTTCTCCAGTACCAAATCCAGTTCCGGGTTGATTGCTATTGCCATACGCACTCTCCTTTAATTTGGCAATTGGGCATAACGGTTACTTCTTGGTCGCCCTGATGCTGATTAGTTTATTCTATTCGCAAGCCATATCCCTGTGAAGATGGTGAGCATCCCCAGGAATTGGTACAAGTGAAAAGCTTCGTGCAACAGCAGCGTGGAGAGCACTGAACCAAAAATCGGCATGGCATGGATAAAGACACTCGCGCGTACCGAACCCACCAGCGTCACCGCTTTTGAATATGCCAGCAGCGCAATCACGGACGGAAAAATGCCGATATAGGCCAGTATCCACAACGTTTGCGGGTTTTGCAGGTGTATGGTTCTGGTCTGCAGTTCCCAAACGCAAAGTGGTAACAGGAAAATCAAGGCAATCATCACCTGGCATAACATCAGCCCGGTTCGGTTGATGGATGCCGGAATGTCTTTCAGCCACAGGGTATATAAGGCCCAGAACACCATCGCCAGGAAGATAATCACATCTCCTTCTGCAAAAGCCAGCGTTAGCAGTATTTGCAAATCGCCGTGTGAGACGACAATTAATACCCCAGTCAGCGACACCAGTAAGCCGATTAACTGGCTGGCTGGTAATGTTTTCCGGTAAAACACAAAGCCGAAGATAGCGACCAGGAATGGAATAAATGAATTGAGGATAATGCCGTTGGTAGCACTGGTCGTATGCAAACCCCAATACACCAGTAAGTTAAAGGCTGCCACGCCCGTGATCGCGGTACCAAAAATAGGCCAGCGGTAAGCGTAATAATAGATGCGGTCACGCAAAAATGGCCGCAGGGCAAAAGGCAACAAGCAGGCGAAAGCAATGCTCCAGCGGATAAGTGACAAAGTCACTGGCGGCACTGAAGTGTTAATAGCGCGCCCGGCGATAAAGTTACCTGCCCATAATAAAGGCGGCAATAGTAGCAACAATAGAATGCGCAAGTTTAAGGTTGGTAACTGGTTGTCTGACAATGAGTAAATAAGCTAGATTAAGATACTGGAATTGTATGGAGGATTGGGATACCTGCAAAGCCTGAAGCATACATGCAAAAAGGGGCCGAAAGCCCCTTTTTTGAATATCATACGCCGGTATTAATTAAGCCGCGCCTAATTGCACCGGTGTCAACTGAATCAGTTTTTTGACCAGGCCCGGATGTTGTTCAGCGTGAGCCTCTTTCAGGCAGGCTTTTGCGCAACTGACACATTTTCCACAGTCTGCACCGACGCCGAGCTGCTCTTTCAAATGCTTAACGGTTTTAGCGCCGTCCCTGACTGCCTGATGAACCTGGCGCTCGGTCACTGCATTACAAACGCAAACGTACATATGTTCTCTATTAGGTTACTAATGATAATTATTATCATTTATTGAGAGTTTGTCAAGCGTAGTTTGGTTCCGGCAGGGCGTGAAAAAAGCCGCAAAAGCGGCTTAATTCATAAGATCTGAAAATCAGTGATTATTCAGATTCTATTTGTGTTTGCAGATAGTTAGGCAAAGTGACATCGATAATCAGGCGTTGCTGGGTTTCCAGCCAGTCAATGGCTTCTTCGCAGGCTTCCAGTAACTCAGTCAGTAAATCACGCGTCACGTAGTCTTGCAATTTTTCAGCTTCGGCAATCGCTTCAATCAACTGCGGGCGCTGTACGTCCTTCTCAAAACTCAGGTCACCTTGCAGGCATTCCACCACCTCTTCACCAATCAGTAATTTACCAAGGTTTTGCAGGTTAGGCAGGCCGTCCAGAAACAGGATGCGCTCAATCACTTCATCCGCTTCTTTCATAACACGGATGGATTGTTTGTATTGGTAGTCGTTGAGTCTTTCCAGGCCCCACTTCCTGAACATGCGCGCATGCAGGAAATACTGGTTAATAGAAGTCAGCTGGTTTTTAAGCACTTTGTTCAACGTGCTGATAATGTGTTTTTCGCCTTTCATGCGGGCTCCTTAAACTGCAACAGCAGGGCCGTCGCCCATCTGGCTTTGGCAATAGTTTTCAATGCCGATCAGTTTGATCAGGCTTAACTGTTTTTCCAGCCAGTAAGCATGATCCATTTCGGTATCTTCCAGTTGCACCAGCAACATTTCACGCGTCACAAAATCCTGAGCTTCTTCACAGGCTTGCATGGCTTTTTTCAGGTGCTTGACCACGGCATATTCCAGTTCAAGGTCAGATTCCATCATGGATTTCACATCTTTCCCAATATGGATTGGGTCACGCTTGGTCAGGTTAGGGGTGCCTTCAAGAAACAGGATACGCTGGATCAGCGCGCGGGCATGTTCACGTTCATGCAGTGATTCGTGGAGGATGCGTTGGGAAATCACACCCAGACCCATGTCGGCATACATTTCGCCGTGAATCAAATACTGGTCGGTAGCAGTAAGCTCTCCTGCCAGTAAATCATTCAGAATATCAATAATCTTTTTATCGCCTTTCATGACCGGCTCCTGTATGCATTTTCAATGAAATGCATGATACAGGAAAATGAAAAGTATGCAATAAAAAATATGATGTAACTTATTGATTTAAAATGAGTTTTTAAACACTAATATAAATGAAAATCGTTCTTGATCCAGTATTTCTTAGAATTATCGAAAGTCTGCTCAATACTAGATTAGCAGCTGCAAGTCATGCGCGATATTGGCCGGTTTTTCCCCATACCCCAGGTAAATGCGCGGTGCGCCTGTTTTATCAAACACATATAACCCTGCACTATGGTCCATGGTGTAGCCGTCCTGGCCTGCCTCACTCACTTTAGCAGCATAGACTTTATATTCGGCCAGGTTGGCGGCGACTTCCTCGGGTGTGCCCCGCAGGCCAATAAAACGTGCATCAAAGCCAGGTACAAATTGCGCCAGCACTTCCTGCGTGTCGCGCTCAGGGTCTACAGTCACAAACAGCACCTGCACATCATTAGCCTTGTCTCCCAGCAATTTCATGGTTTGCTTGAGGTCGCTCATGGTGGTCGGGCACACATCCGGACAGTGGGTATAGCCGAAAAATAGTACCACTACCTTGCCTTTAAAATTATTGATACTGCGTAACTTGCCGGTATGGTCAGTCAGGCTCAAAGGTTTGCCAAACTGGGTGCCGGTGAGGTCAGTGCCAATAAAGGTAGCCGTTTTGTCAGGTTGGCACCCGGCGAGCAGACCAGTCACTAATGCTGCGATTAACCAAAGCCACGTGAAACGGGTGCGCATACAAAAATCCTTGTAAATCATCATTGAAATGGATTTTAGCATAGGCGAAAAGCGTGCAGATTGGTTTACAATACTGGTTTTTGACGATAGACGGATTAAGGGCGAGTTTAAATGGCAATACCGAGTTCGATGGCAGACCGTGACGGCGTTATCTGGTACGACGGCAAAATGGTCAACTGGCGTGATGCCACTACCCATGTATTAACCCACACTTTGCATTATGGCATGGGCGTGTTTGAAGGCGTGCGCGCTTACAAAACAGATAAAGGCACGGCTATTTTCCGTTTGAAAGAGCATACCGACCGTTTATTCCGCAGTGCGCATATTCTGGGCATGAAAATGCCGTTTGATAAAGCGACCCTGATTGAAGCACAGCGAGCAGCCGTACGCGAAAACAATCTTGAATCTGCTTATATGCGCCCGATGGCATTTTATGGTGCCGAGGCGATGGGTATTTCTGCCAAAACCTTATCGACCCACGTGATTGTCGGAGCCTGGAGCTGGGGTGCGTATATGGGTGAAGAAGCAATTACCAAAGGTATCCGCGTGAAAACTTCTTCTTTTGCACGTCACCACGTGAATATCACCATGTGTAAGGCTAAAGCGAACGGCAACTATATGAACAGCATCCTGGCACATCAGGAAGCCGCACAAGATGGTTACCAGGAAGCGTTACTGCTGGACGTGGATGGTTTTGTGGCTGAAGGTTCCGGCGAGAACATTTTCATTATCCGTAATGGCAAGCTGTACACCCCAGATTTAACCTCTGCACTGGAAGGCATCACCCGCGACACCATTATCACATTGGCTAAAGATGAGCTTGGCCTAGAAGTGATTGAAAAACGTATTACCCGCGATGAGGTTTATAGTGCTGATGAAGCATTCTTTACCGGTACGGCAGCTGAAGTGACGCCTATCCGTGAACTGGATAACCGCGCCATTGGTGAAGGCTCACGTGGCCCGATCACCGAAAAACTGCAAAGCCTGTACTTTGATGTAGTTAAAGGTAAAAATGCCAAATATGAACATTGGCTGACCTTGGTTTAAGTTCTTAAAGGTTTCAAGTCACTAAATGGCTATGTGCGGGAGAAGCTGAATGTCTGATGTAAAAGAGTTTGAAGTAGACGGTAACGATTTGCCACTACATTGCCCAACCAAGGAAGTCGCTTTGTGGGCTTCACACCCGCGTGTGTTTCTGGATGTGGCGAAAACAGGTCAAGTAGCCTGCCCTTATTGCGGCACCAGATTCAAGCTTAAACCAGGCACACAAGTGCACCACCACTGAGTCTTTACTTAAATAAAACCCACGCAATGCGTGGGTTTTGTTTATTCACTTAAAGCATTTGCCAGAGCTGCCGCATGATAGCTTGCGTCTCTTCTTTACCACTGGTTAAAAATTGCAATTGGCCTTGATCACTGGTTGTGTTCAGTAAATCTTGTTGGGTCAATATCTGTTGTAAACGCTTGGCAACCGCCGCACCAGTATCAATCAATGTGACATCAGGCCCGACAATTTTTTGAATGTGGGTGCGCACAAAGGGATAGTGGGTACAGCCCAGTACAATTGTATCGGCACCGGCATCGATCAGCGGCTGGCAATAAGTGTTTAACAGGGTGATTGTTTCAGGCTGGTCGAGTAAACCTTGTTCTATGCGTTCAACAAGGCCGACACACGCTTGTGTTACCACTTGCACACCATGTCCGTAATGCTCGAGCAAAGCCGCAAACTGTGCGCTCTGTAAAGTGCCCGTGGTGGCGAGTACGCCGATGATATTGTTTTTACTGGCCGCAGCCGCCGGTTTGACCGCGGGTTCCATGCCGATAATCGGTAAGGGAAAATGCTCACGCATCGGGGTGATGGCTGCGGCGGTGGCAGTATTGCAGGCGACAACCAGGGCTTTGGCACCTTGAGCAATCAAGGTTTCGGCGATCGTAAAGCACCGTTGTTGAATTTTTACCGCAGATTGGTTGCCATAAGGCGCATAGGCACTATCGGCAAAATAGATGAAATGCTCGTGCGGAAGCTGGCGTGTCAGGTGCTTGAGGACGGTAAGTCCGCCCACGCCTGAATCCATTACGCCAACCGGGGCACTGACTGCAATCGCTGGGCACATCGAAATGGCACGGGTTGATTTATAATGAGCGGATTATATAGGATTTTAGTCAGGTTTCAGGAATGGCCAATCGGTTGAGCAAGATTTACACACGTACCGGAGACAGTGGCACCACTGGCCTTGGCGATGGCTCGCGGGTTGCCAAGTTTGACCTGCGCGTGCAGGCGATGGGTGAAGTCGATGAGCTGAATGCCGTGCTGGGAATGTTGCTGGTGGAGGAGTTGCACGCCGACGTCCGCGAGCAGCTGGAAGCGATCCAGCATGATTTGTTTGATATGGGTGGCGAGCTCAGTATGCCTGGACATACCTTTATGCAGGCCGGGCGCGTTGCTATCCTGGAACAGGTTCTGGATCGCTGGAATGCCGAGTTGAGCCCACTGAAAGAGTTTATATTGCCGGGCGGTAGCCGTGCTTCGGCAGTGTGTCATCTGGCACGTACTGTGTGCCGCCGTGCCGAGCGTGTGTTGCATGCCTTGCATGCGCAATCACCAGTCACGGCAGTCAATCTGCAATACCTGAATCGCTTGTCGGACCTGTTGTTTGTATTATGTCGTACCTTGAATCGGCATGCCGGTGTGCCGGATGTGCTTTGGAATAACCAACATAAACTTTAATGCGCATGATGCGCTGATGTTCACTGAGTAATGATTAAACAATTTCTGCAAAAAGTATTTGGCAAACGCGGTCTGCCACCAGGTCAAACCTCCGAGCCTGGCCAAACTTCAAAAAAAGGTAAATCATCTGCGGTGCAGGTGATTACGGCCAGCAAACACAAGATCAATCCCAAGCTGATTAGCCAGGCCGCACTGAAAACCTGTGACGGCCTGCAAAAAGCCGGATTTGAGGCCTATATCGTTGGTGGTGCTGTACGCGATTTGCTGCTTAACCACCCGCCAAAAGACTTTGATATTGCCACCAATGCCACGCCGGAGCAGGTGCATAAGACATTCCGCCGTTCGCGTATTATTGGCCGCCGTTTTCGCCTGGTGCACGTGTTATGGGGGCAGGAAACGATAGAAGTATCCACTTTCCGCGGCCACCACCAAAGCGAGGGCGATGGAGAGACCAATGACAGTGGCCGCATTATCCGTGACAATATTTTTGGCTCGATTGAAGAAGATGCCGTCAGGCGCGATTTTACCGCCAACGCGCTTTACTACGATCCCAAACGCCATGAAGTGCTGGACTTCCACAATGGTGTGGCGGATATCCGTGCCAAAACCTTGCGTATTATTGGCGACCCGGTCAAGCGCTATCAGGAAGATCCGGTGCGTATGTTACGCGCCGTACGTCTGTCGGCCAAGCTGGGGTTAAAACTCGAGCAGACCACCGAAGCCCCGATACGCAAACTGGCAGACTTGCTGGAAGATGTACCGCCTAGCCGCCTGTTTGATGAAATGCTGAAGCTGTTTTTATCCGGGCATGCGATTGAGAGCATCGGTGCACTACGGGCTCAGCATTTGCATCATGGATTATTGCCTTTGCTGGACGTGGTGCTGGAACAACCGCTAGGCGAAAAATTCGTCATGCTGGCCCTGAAAAATACCGATGATCGCATTCTGGCTGGCAAGTCTTCCAATCCGAGTTTCTTGTTTGCGACCTTGCTATGGCATGAAGTTTTGCAAGCCTGGCTGGAAAATCAGAAGCGTGGTGAGCCTTTGATTCCGGCCTTGCACCTGGCAATGAATGAAATCATTGATAAACAGGGTGAGAAAATGGCGATCCATAATCGCTACACTGCCACCATGAAAGAAATCTGGGCCATGCAGCCACGCTTTGAACAGCGCTCCGGCAAACGTCCATATGCCTTGCTGACCAACCCGAAATATCGGGCAGGTTACGACTTCCTGTTATTGCGCTGTGCCTCTGGTGAGTTGCCTGAAGAGCTTGGTGAATGGTGGACGAGATTTGCTGACGCCGGCACCGAAGAGCGCACCAGTATGCTGTTACCTGACAGCGGCTTGCAAAAACGCCGTCGCCGGCCACGCAAGAAAAAACCGGCAGCTACGAATGGTGAGTCGGCGTAATGGCCCTGGCCTTGATTGCGCTCGGCAGCAATTTGCAGCAGCCGCAGGTGCAGGTAGCCAACGCCATCCAGGTGTTATCACAAACGCCAGGTTTGAGCTTAGTGAAAGCTTCCAGCCTGTATGCCACGGCGCCGGTAGGCTACGATAACCAGCCTGACTTTATCAATACAGTCATTCAGGTGGCTACCGAAATTCCAGCGCCAGAGCTGATGCAGTTACTGCTGACGATTGAACAAACATTCGGGCGTGAGCGGCCTTTCCCCAATGCCCCGCGGATTCTAGACCTCGATCTTCTCGATTATGCCGGTATGCGCATGCAGACTTCACTTCTCACCTTGCCACATCCACGCATGCATGAACGTGGCTTTGTTATTTTGCCACTGGCTGAAATTGTGCCCGACTTTGTACTGCCAGACGGACAGACTGTTGTAGAATGGGCAGCAGAGTTCCCGCATGATGATGTGCGAAAACTGGACGCACAAAAACTGGATCACTGATTAATTTAGCTGAACGAGCAATAACAATGTTTACCCGTTTTCCTTATGTTGTAATCGAAGGCCCGATAGGCAGTGGCAAGACTACGCTGGCACGCATGCTGGCAGACAAGTTCTCGGTAGAACTGCTATCCGAAAAAGCTGAGTCCAATCCTTTCCTGACCCGTTTTTACCAGGATGCCCAGCGTTACGCCTTACCGACGCAGCTGTTTTTCCTGTTCCAGCGTTCACGCCAGATTGAAGACATGGCGCAACGCGACATGTTTGGCCAGCCAACCGTATCTGATTTCTTCCTCGAAAAAGACCCGCTGTTTGCACGCCTGAATCTGGATGATGAAGAGTACTCTCTGTATCACCAGATTTACCAGCACCTGCAACTCAAAGCGCCCAAGCCTGATCTCGTGGTGTATTTGCAAACACCTATCGATGCGCTGGTTGACCGGATAGAAGAGCGCAACATTAGTTACGAACAGGATATGCCGCGCGAATATATTGCCCGGCTGGCAGAAGCCTACAGTGAGTTTTTTCATACCTATGACGCCTCGCCCTTGCTGATCGTCAACAATGAAAAGCTCAATATCATTAAAGACGCGGAAGCTTTCAATTTGCTGATTGAGCGGATCAACCAGATCAAGAGCAGCCGCGAATACTTTAATCCTAACTTTTAATTAAATGCATCTGCGTGCAAACTCCTGTATTGCGCGGTGCTCAACATCCTCATGTAATACATGTTCCGCTGGTTCTGGATTTTATCCGGTACAAGCATTTAAAAGTCTCTTCCAATTATGCTAAACGCTCTCTTATCACGTGCAATGTCCGGCGATAAAATCGCCATGTTGACATGTTATGACGCTACTTTTGCCAAGTTGATGCATTTGGCTGGTGTGGACATGCTGCTGGTAGGTGACTCATTAGGGATGGTCATACAAGGGGGTGATAGTACTCTGGGCGTCACCATGCAAGATATGCTGTATCACACCCGTATTGTTGCTAAGGGAGCGCCTGGTGCCGTGATCATGAGCGATATGCCGGTTGATAGTTACGAGCATGACCTCGCAGATGCCCTGCAAAATGCACAGGCCTTGATTGAGGCTGGCGCACATATCGTCAAGATTGAAGGTGGTGGTCACATGGTGGAAACCGCCCGCTACCTGGTTGAAAATGGTGTGCCTGTGTGTGCGCACCTGGGATTCACACCGCAATCGGTAGAAAAACTCGGTGGGTATAAAATCCAGGGAAAAACTGAAGCAGCAGGCCAGGTGATATTAAAAGATGCGCAAGAGATGGCGGCGGCTGGAGCAAGCATGGTGCTGTTTGAAATGGTGCCGGCAGCATTGGCGGCCCACATTACAGAAACTATTTCCGTCCCTACTATAGGCATAGGCGCTGGTGCAGGCTGTAGTGGCCAAGTGCTGGTGTTGCAGGATTTATTGGGTATTTATACAGGGCCGGCAGAAAAAAATCCTCAAGATTACAAAGCGCCAAGGTTTGCACAAAATTTCCTGGGCCAGACTGGTAACATAGAGAAAGCGATCATAAATTACGTTCAAGCTGTGAAAGGCGGTCAGTTTCCGGCCGTGCAGCATAGCTATTAAAAGAATTCATTGATTCTACCGATGATGTCAAATCGTGTTTGATCAACAATCACTATCATGAAATTACTCGCCATCGAATCTTCTACCGAATTCCTCTCACTGGCCTTGCAAACCGAAGCTGGCCTTATTTCTTTCCATGAAGCAACAGGGCCTGCAGCTTCACAGCGAATCCTGCCCGAAATTCAGCGTTTGCTGGCAAGAGCCGGCGCAAAACTGGCCGAACTGGATGGTATTGTCTATGGCACCGGTCCAGGCGCTTTCACAGGCGTACGGGTAGCGGTAGGCGTCACCCAGGGTTTGGCTTTTGGGGCTGACCTGCCTGTGGTTGGGGTGAGCTCTGTGCAGGCGGTGGCGCAGGCAGCCTGGCTGGAAACCGGGGCTGAAAAAGTGCTGGTGTGTCTGGATGCCCGGATGGGCGAGGTATACCATGCCGCGTTAATCAAACAACAGCATGGCTGGCTAGAGGTTTCGCCGCCGGTGGTGTGCAAGCCGCAGGAGGTGCCAGCGATTGCGGGTGATGGCTGGTTGGCGGCAGGTTCTGGCTGGGCTGTATTTGGTGAAGTGCTCTCAGCACAATATACTCAGCAGATAAGCCACATTCACGCGGAAATCATGCCTACGGCCAAGGCCATGCTAATGATTGCAACCCCCGGATTTATTGCGGGAGATACCCAGTCCGCGCAGCAGGCCTCACCGCTTTATATACGTAACCGTGTCGCATTAACCGCTGATGAGCGCGCACAAGGGCAAACACTGTAGGGTAGATCAATGAGTGCATTACCTCAATACCAGCCACAATTCCGGCTCATGTCTTACGAAGACCTGATCGCGGTTTGCCGCATAGAGCCGACAATTTACAGTCACCCGTGGACCTACGGTAATTTCAAGGACTCCCTGGACTCTGGCTACTGTGCATGGGTAATGGAAATGTCCGGAGAAATCATAGGTTATGCATTGGTGATGATGGTGCTGGATGAAGCGCATCTGTTAAATATCAGTGTCGGACAAACGCATCAGGGGCAGGGGTTGGGGAGAGCATTGCTTGCGCATATGATAGAAATTTCCAGGCATCGGCTTGCGGCTAATATGTTTCTTGAAGTGCGTGAAAGCAATACCAAAGCGATTGCTTTATACGAGACGATGGGTTTTTGTGAAATGGGCATTCGGCGTAATTATTACCCGACCAAGTCAGGGCGTGAAGATGCCGTGCTGATGGGGCTCGCCTTATAAGGGCTTAAGATTGACGAGAGATATTCAAAACAGGAGCATGCCGTGAGTCTGGGGCGCGAAGATATATTGCGGGAATTGGAGTTGTTGCCTGTCTGGCGGTTGCGCACGCCAGTAGCGGAAAGCACATTGCCGGCGATTACAGTAAGAACTTCCCCTGAGGTTTCTACAGAATCGCTCATTGAACAAAGCAGTCAGGTTTTGATTGAAACCATAGGCGCTGATCAAGTCATTGAATTGAGGGTTGGCAGTGAGCCTGCGCCGATAGCGGAGATTCCTGAAAACAAGCAACCGGAGATTGCACCTGCGCCACTGATTAAATCCTCCTGGTGTTTAATGTGCCCAAAAGTTGATGACGCTGCTGCGCAAGCTTTACTGCAAAATATCGTGTGTGCCTTAAAGCTGGCTCCTGAAGAATTACACGTTTCTCACCAGCCGTTTAAAGTTGCGCAAGTACAAAGCCGGTTTGCTGTTTTGTTTGGCCTGGAAGCCGCCAATGCCTTTTTGGGAACCAATCACGCTGATCTCGTTTCTATACGTGGCCAGTTATTCACGCACGATGATATGCGCTACGTCATTACGCATCATCCGGATGCCATGCTAGCCAATCCTTTGCTAAAAAAAGAAGTCTGGCATGATTTGTGTCTGCTACTCGCCGAAAAGTAAGCTGGTTGCGAAGCAGACACAATCAATCTTGCAGAAAAAATAAAACCGGGCTGGGCTAGTTGTAGCCAGGGATCTGGCCCCCATATAAATCAAAACTATTAATGAGGAAAATCACGATGCGTCAAATATTTAAGGTTGTATTGTTAGCCGGAGTGTTAATGCTTTCTGGCTGTGGTTATAACCAGTTTCAATCGCTGGATGAAGAAACCAAGGCAAGCTGGTCTGAAGTATTGAACCAATATCAGCGCCGTGCCGATCTGGTGCCTAACCTGGTGTCTACCGTGAAAGGCTACGCCAGTCATGAGGAAAAAGTGCTGACTGAAGTCACTGAAGCGCGCGCCAAAGTTGGCAGCATGCAAGTGACGCCGGAATTGCTGAATGATCCTGAAGCGTTTGCCAAATTCCAGGCCGCACAAGGCCAGTTGACCAGTGCGTTATCGCGCCTGATGGTGGTGTCTGAAAATTACCCTAACCTGAAAGCGGATGCCAGCTTCCGTGATTTGCAAGCGCAACTGGAAGGTACCGAAAACCGTGTGACTGTGGCGCGCAACCGTTATATTGAGGCGGTGAAGCAATACAATGTCACGGTGCGTAGTTTCCCCAACAACCTGACCGCGATGATGTTTGGCTACCAGCCTAAACCATCCTTTACGGTAGAGAATGAAAAAGCGATTTCATCTGCACCAAAAGTAGATTTTGGCGATAAGTAATTGTTGATGGCTTTGAAGTTGATGCTGTCGGTTTGGTTGCGTGTGCTGCTGGTTTGCAGCCTGTTACTGTCAGGTGCCAGCGCACATGCCGCCAAGGGTCTGGTCGACATTCCGCCGCTAAGCGCCGCTGTCACTGATTTGACGCAGACGCTGTCGGCAGAGGAGCAGACAGCGCTCAACGAAAAACTTTCGCAGTTTTCTCAACAGAGCGGTTCGCAAATTGCCGTGCTGATATTGCCGACCACACAACCGGAAGATATCGCGCAATTTGGCATCCGCCTGGCTGATGCCTGGAAAATCGGCCGCGAAAAACAGGATGATGGCGTCATCGTCATTGTCGCCAAACAAGACCGTAAAATGCGGATTGAGGTCGGTTATGGGCTTGAAGGCGCTATCCCGGATGCGGTCGCCAAGCGCATTGTTTCTGAACAGCTCAGCCCTGCATTCAAACAAGGCCAATTTTACCAGGGCCTGCATGTGGCGACAGATACCCTGATCAAACTAATCCAGGGCGAACAATTGCCGGCACCTGCCAAAGGGCAAGCGGCGGCAGGGCAACAGGGCTTGATGCACTGGCTGCCTATCCTGATGTTTGCTGCCATTTTTCTTGGCGCTATTTTGCGCGGCATGCTTGGCTCGTTTTTTGGTAGTGCCCTCACTGGCGGTGCTTTAGCTGTACTCGCTGGTTTCCTGGGTGCAACGCTTTTGGTCATGGGGCTGGTCGGCCTTGCCGCATTTATCTTCACGCTGGCCATGGGCGGCGGTCAGGGTGGTTTGCCGATAGGCGGATTCCCGGGCGGCTTCGGCGGTGGAGGCGGCGGCCGCGATATATTCAGCGGCGGCGGTGGCGGTTTTGGTGGCGGTGGCGCATCAGGAGATTGGTAATGAAACCCGTACACCCATTCAGACGTTTCTTCCGTCATCTCACCAGCCATCCATGGCAGGTCAAACGCCATTTCTCTGAGTCTGCGTTGCAACATATCGAACACGCAATTGCAGCGAATGAGCATTTGCATGCCGGTGAAATCCGTGTCGTGATCGAGTCCGGCCTGCCGCTTGCTGCCATTTTGCAAGGCGTGTCACCACGGCAACGGGCGATACAACTGTTCGGCCAACTGAATATCTGGGATACTGAACAGAACAACGGCGTGCTGATTTACCTGATGCTGGCGGACAAGGATGTAGAGATTATCGCTGACCGTGGCATACACAGGCACTTGCAAGCGCAGGGCTGGCAGCATATTTGCCAGCAAATGGAAGGGATGTTTAGAAGTGGGCAGTTTGAACAAGGCGTTACATACGGCATTACCGCAATTGGCGATCATCTTGCAGAATACTTCCCGCCTCAAGCGACTCCGCGCAACGAGCTTTGCAATCACGTATTGGTGCTCTAGTGTTTTGTCGGGCGGTTTATTACTGATTGCAGCCGGCACAGCGCAGGCTGACTTAAAAGATATTTATCGCATCTACCACACCCAGCCCAGCCTGACGTCATTCGAAATCTGCCAGGGAGGTGGCTGCACCCATTCAGATACATTGAAACTGGCTGAATCCGAGTGGGATCATATACTAAGAATCTTCTCTCCCCTCCCCGAAACCGCTGAACAAGAACGCATCCAGATAGCCGAAGCCATCGGCATGCTGGAAGATATCGTAGGCACCAAAACCGGCACTGCTGCTGATCGCGCCGGTACCTTTGGCAATAGCGATTACCAGCACCAGCAAGACTGTAATGATGAGGCCATTAATAGCACTACCTATATGCGTTTGATGCAGCAGGCGGGCTTGATACGCTTTCACACCATTCAGGATACCCGCACCCGCAAATTCTTCTTTACCGGCTGGCCACATAGCACTGCGGTTATTCGCGAGAATGATACCCAGGCTGAGTTTGCGGTCGACAGCTGGTTTTACGATAATGGTCATGCCGCGACTATCGTGCCGATGGCGCAATGGAAAGATGGCTATATTCCTGAAGACAGCCCGATTCACCATCGAGAATAAACCCAGCTTATTTGCTGACTTGTTTACTTGCTGACTAGCGCCGCATTTAAGGCTAGAATTCGGCCTTTAGAATTCTGTTAGAACTCCATTCTTATGCGCGCATCACAATTTTTCATTGCTACCCAAAAAGAAGCACCTTCAGATGCTGAACTGATCAGCCATAAACTGATGGTCAGGGCCGGGCTTATCAAAAAGTTAGGCAGCGGGCTGTATAGCTGGATGCCACTAGGTTTGCGCGTGTTACGTAAAGTAGAAAATATCGTGCGTGACGAAATGAACAAGGCAGGCGCACTGGAATTACTGATGCCAGCCGTGCAACCTAAAGAATTATGGGAAGAGACCGGTCGCTGGGCAGTGTTTGGCCCGCAGATGCTCAAAATCCAGGACAGGCACGAACGTGACTTCTGTTTTGGCCCGACACACGAAGAAGTGATTACTGACATCGCGCGTAAGGAAATCAGCAGCTACAAACAATTACCGCTGAATTTCTACCAGATCCAGACCAAATTCCGTGACGAGATCCGTCCGCGGTTCGGCGTGATGCGTGCCCGTGAATTCCTGATGAAAGATGCTTACTCTTTCCATACCAGCGTTGATTGCCTGGTGGAAACTTACAACAGTATGCACACCGCTTACAGCAATGTGTTTACCCGGTTAGGGCTCAAGTTCCGTGCAGTAAAAGCCGACTCCGGCGCGATTGGTGGCGATGGTTCGCAAGAGTTTCATGTACTCGCCGACAGCGGCGAAGACGCTCTGGCTTACTGTGAAGACTCTGATTATGCGGCTAACGTCGAGATGGCTGAAGCAATATCGAATACCAGCCGCCCGGCCGCCACTGAAGCCATGCGTGAAGTCGATACCCCTAAGCAAACCACCTGTGAAGACGTGGCTAAACTGCTGGAAGTACCAGTGGCTAAAACGGTCAAGTCTGTCGCTTTAATGGTTGATGAAGTATTCACACTGGCTTTACTGCGTGGCGACCACCAGTTGAACGAAGTGAAATTCGGCAAAGTGGAGGGCGTACAAAATTTCAGCCTGGCGACTGAAGAAGAAATTCGCGCTAATTTAAGCTGCCCGCCAGGCTTTATCGGCCCGGTCGGCGTCAATGGCAATGTGCGCGTGATTGCCGACAGGGCAGTGGCAGTGTTAAGCGATTTTGTGTGCGGCGCCAATAAGCCTAAATTCCATTTGGCGGGAGTCAATTTTGGCCGCGATTTGCCAGAACCGGTGATTGTGGCTGACATCCGTAACGTGGTGGCAGGTGATGCCAGCCCGGATGGTAAAGGCACGCTGAATTTATGTCGCGGCATTGAAGTCGGGCATATCTTCCAGTTGCGCACCAAATACTCTGAAGCCATGCAGGCGACTTACCTGGACGAAAACGGGCAGTCGCAAGTGATGGAAATGGGCTGTTACGGTATTGGTGTGTCACGGATTGTCGGCGCGGCGATTGAACAGGGCCATGATGACAAAGGCATTATTTTTCCTCGCAGCATGGCGCCGTTTGATGTGGTGATCTGCCCGATTGGCCTGGATAAAAGTGATGCAGTGAAACAAGCTGCGTTTGATTTGTACAAGCAGTTGCAGCAGGCTGGCGTAGATGTGTTGCTGGATGACCGCGGCGAGCGCCCGGGCGTGATGTTTGCTGAAAGTGACCTGATGGGCGTCCCGCATCGTATCGTGATTGGTGACCGTGGTCTGGCCGAAGGTAAAGTGGAATACAAAGGCCGTACCGATGCCGAGGCACAGAACTTGCAATTGGCTGACAGTGTTGCGTTTTTACGTGACAAACTTGGGCATTAACTAGTAGGCTTTATTGCTTCTGTTCTGCGCCTGGATCGCTTCTCTATTGCATAGAATAGGCAAGATGAATAAACCACGCTTTTTACCTGCTGCCATGATGTTGACCGGCCTGTTGTTATGGTCGTCACTCACCTTGGCCGGTAACCAGAAAGAAGAGCCGTTAGCTAACAGCGTCAAATCTGTGATGCAAAAATCAGTCAGCGATGTGGCAGCACCTCGCTTGCTGTTCGATACCGAGCAAACCGCACAGCAATGGTTGCAGGAAATGTCAGTGCGGTTAACAAAACGCATGCCGGATACACAATACCGCGAAGATTTTTTAAAGTCAGTGCATTATGAAGCGACGCGCGCGGGCCTGGATCCGCAGCTGGTGCTGGGCTTGATCCAGGTTGAAAGCGGTTTCAAGAAATATGCTGTTTCCAGCGTCGGTGCCCGTGGCTATATGCAGGTGATGCCGTTCTGGGTGAAAAGCATAGGCGCCAACGAACATAACCTGTTTGATATGCGCCTGAACCTGCGTTACGGTTGCACGATTTTGCGTCACTACCTGGATATAGAACGAGGTGATTATTACCGTGCACTAGGCCGCTACAACGGCAGCCTTGGCAAGCCGGAATACCCTAACCTGGTGGTGGGTGCCTGGCGCAATCACTGGCATTATGACTCTCCGCTAAAAATGAATATTGCCAGCCAATAAGGCATGATTGATTGAATAAAAAACCGCGCTGCTGCGCGGTTTTTTATTCATTAAAATGGCTACTTCACTACTTTGAATCCGTAATAAGTGCCAAACTCGCCTTCGTTCTCGTGATACACAAACAGCATGCCGTTGCTGTAACCGGCGCCATTGAAATGGTTGTGTGAACGCAGCTTCATGGTTTTAGGCAACGCACTTTTACCGACATACTGCCCATTCAGGTCAAAGATCAACACTGCTTTATGGTCAACATCAAGCAAGGCCAGTTCGTTACCCGCAACACCGGTAAACGCAATAAAATGGTCGCTGACGTCATCGTAAACCACTTGCGCTTTGCTGTAGTCCAGCTTGATTTCTTTTAGTTTCTCGCGCTGCTTCGCATCAACCACAAACACCAGGTTGCCATGTTCCTGTTTGGCATAATAGTGATTGGTTGCCGGGTCGTAGCTCGGCATCGTGCCTGCGTCACCAAACGCAGGATTGAACTGGTAAAGCTCATTAGAGCTCGTGAGCACTTCACCCTTGTTGTCCACGTCTAGGCTAAAGATACCGGTGTTAGGTGAAAAACCAGCGGCTGTAGAAATGTTGTAAGTGATGGTTTCAATCTTGTTGGAGTTTGCGTTGTAATACAGCGAACGGTTATCAAACCCCGGCTTGGCAGAATTCACGTATTGGCCATTAGCGGTATAAGCATGCACTTCTGATTTTGAAATGGGCGCTTCAAACTCGCTACCCATAGGCGCCAGGCCACCATCCGCAATGTAGTAGTGTTGGTTGCCGGGCAGATAAGCGACAGTCATCGGGCGTGTGGTTGGTTTTTTGCTGAGCGGGATTTTAATACCGACTTCTGCTTCCGGCAGAATTTCCGCCTGGCTGGTAAGCGACAGGCATAGCAGTGCCAAACCGCTGAGTAATTTTTTATTCAATTGCATATCTCCGTGATCCTGTTTATGGGTGTTAGGTAGACGCTATTTTAAGCGGCAAGTTTAATGCAGCTTTGATTAACGCTTCTTTTTATTAAGTGGTGCACGCGTAATCAGCATGGCATCGCCATAACTGAAAAACCGGTAAGATTCCTGAATGGCATGCGTATAAGCGCGACGCAGTAAATCATAACCGCCAAAGGCAGAAACCAGCATCATTAATGTGCTTTTCGGCAGGTGAAAGTTAGTGATCAAGCGGTCGACCAACTGAAACTCAAATCCAGGTGTGATGAAAATATCGGTTTCGCCATGGTGGGCAAAAAGTTTCTCTGCACGCGCCACACTTTCCAGCGTGCGTAATGAAGTCGTGCCAACTGCAGTCACGCGCTTGCCGGCTTCACGTGCATGCAGAATCGCAGCGATGGTTTCTTCAGGCAGGTGATACACCTCGCTATGCATGTGATGCTCGGCAATATTATCTACCTTCACCGGCTGGAAAGTGCCTGCGCCTACATGCAAGGTGACATAGCATACATGCACACCCTTGTTGCTCAGTGCACTCAACATCTCGTCATCGAAATGCAGGCCTGCTGTTGGCGCAGCTACTGCGCCTTCATGTTTGGCAAATACCGTCTGGTAGCGGGTGTCATCAGCCGTATCAGCTGCATGTTCAATGTAAGGTGGTAATGGCAGTTGACCATGCTGCTCCAGAAAGTCATACCACGATTCATTGCCAAGCAGCCGGATATGAAACATATCGGCATGACGTCCCAACACCTCTGCCTGGTAGCTGTTAGCCAAATGCAACAGGCTGCCCGCTTTTGGTGAGCGGGAAGCTTTGATTTGCGCGTAAGCCTCCTGGGTATTGAATACGCGATCTATCATTACCTCGATATTTCCGCCGGTGGCTTTTTGCCCGAATAGCCGCGCTTTAATCACCTTGGTATCGTTAAGCACCAACACATCGCCAGCTTCAAAATAATCGCTGATCTGGCGAAAAAAATTGTCCCGGATGGTGTTTGCAATTGCGTCTACTTCCAGCAGGCGACTTTGTGAACGATTGGGTAAAGGATGTTGTGCAATCAGGTGCTGCGGGAGATGAAAATCGAAATCTAGAGTTCTCATAAATCAAAAATATGGTTATAATAGCTTCTTTGTTGTCCAACATTATATCCCATGCCGGGATGGCGGAACTGGTAGACGCACTGGACTCAAAATCCAGCGCCGCAAGGCGTGCCGGTTCGATTCCGGCTCCCGGCACCATGTAATAGTTCAGAGCAGTCCAAAGACGTCCAATTTTTCCCGTAAATCAATGACTTACGGGCTTTTTTGTGTCCAAAATAGTCCAAAGCCATCGTTTGACATCCAGTATTAAACAGGGGTAACTCCAAATGGGGTAACACAACTTACCCCATTTGGAGTTACCCCAAAATGGCACTTTCAGATACCGCATTGCGAAATGCAAAACCGGCCGATAAACCATACAAGCTCTACGATGAGCGTGGCTTATATTTGATCGTCAATCCTGGCGGTGGAAAAATGGTGGCGTTTGAAGTACCGTTTAGACGGTAAAGAAAAAACAATATCACTCGGGACTTACCCCGAAGTTAGCTGAACTGTCAAAGTTAGCTGTTGGGATATCCCTTGGCAACCAATAAAGACCAGTTGAAAGCTCTCATAGATTATCTCAATGAAATTTCACCAAAGGTTGGCGCTGGAACCTAAATCCAGTGCGGACTACAAATAATAAAGGCCGGAGTAACCGGCCTTATATTTGTGAAGCTTTATGATGCTTATTTATTGCGGGGAACAGCAACTCCCAACAAACCTAAACCTGCTAGAAGCATTGCTAAGTTTTCTGGCTCAGGCACAGCAAGAGGAGTGCCTATAATTTTTAGGCCTGCTCCAATACCCCCCATATCACCCCACGTATGCGGCAGTATTTCAAATGGGGGAGAACCTACAATTGAATCGGTCATATACATATATGTTGGTAGCCGATTTGTTGCTCCGAATAATCCCCATCCTATATCAGTAGGCTCGCCTTGGACACCAGAAAAAACAATCCAATAAGAGCCTGAATTTAATGATAATGATATATTGCTAAACCCTACCCATTCTATAGTGTGAGCTACGAAAACTTTATCAGGAGAGTAAGAACTGGTAAGTGGGGTAGCAGGTATAGTTAGTTGACTAGAAAATAATGACTCGCCTGGCTTGTTATTTTGATCGGCGTGAACTGAGACATTAATTAGAGCATTCGGATTGCTAGAGCCGTAATATATGATACTGGCAAAGATATCTGTTACTTTGTAACTATCTTCCAGAAAGAAATTTCCTGCAAGCTTTTGATAGTCTCCATTAGCTTTATCATAAATGTTCAGTGCGAGATTGCCATCCGATGGACCAGTATCAACGATAACTTTTGCCTGAGCATTTATCGAAATAATTGCTAGAACTGAGAAAAACAACTGACGAATTGTGAACATTCTAACAAGCCTATTTAATTAGTACTGGATGGGTTGCTTGTGGGAATTACAAAGAGTAGCAATTACGTCGTCTTGCAACTAAGCCAATCAATCCCAAGCCAGCAAATAACATCAATACGCTTTTAGATTCAGGCACTGCTGAGGTTTGTCCGGGGCTTATAAACCAAGCATAAATCCTAAAATTAGTTTTGCTAATAACTTGTTGATTGCCTTCGTTATTCATGAAAATCCATGCGTTTTTAGAGTTAGCACTAAATTCTGTTCCAGTCCAATATGCGTCAAACTGCTCGTTATCAAATATGGGTGTATCAGGCAGTTTGTCTAGGGCTGAGCCACCAAGTTCTTTGTAAAACAACTCCGATAGCTCGTCTCCTCTAACATTGTCATTAGTGGTCAAACCCCATCCAATATTTGTATTGGCTACGGTGGGTAATCTCCAATTATTTCTTCCTCCGTAATTAATAGTATTCAAATAATTGGCAAAAGCCATTCCACCAGCCCAAGAGACCCATCCATAACGGGCTAACGGACTATTCTCAAAATCTGAAACACTCAAGGGTGAATTAGTTGTACTGTTTGCAGCAATAACATTACTAACTAATTCATTAAAGCCTATATCGTTAATCATACTGTAGATTAAATTAGCATCCTTAGTCCAAGTCACATCACTCACTGAGCTATAAACCAAATCAACGCCATTTGAATTGAATGGGGTTAACTCAGCATTGGCGCTCAAACTATTCAGGGCAATGAGTCCTGCGATCAAAAATTTTTGCAGACCATGACTATCTAAGAAACTAAACATTACTTCCCCTCGAATGATTTATTTTTCTGAATAAATTACTTTGGTATTAAATGTTACTTCTGTGACATCCGACTTAAATTCACTAGTTCTAATGGACTAGCCTTAAAAATTTGATGATCAATGGCTATTAGCAAGTAATCTCTAAAAAATTGGGGTAACTTTGGGGGTAACAAATATTTATAATTTACCTAGAACGGCTTAAATATTTAGTGTTAAACGCAACATTCGGTTCAGGCTCCCACCATAAGATGTATAAGCAACACTGAAAAAGACTTAAATCATTGATTAAGGCTTTTTTACGTTTGTAGCTACTACAATGTAAAGCTTAAATTGGTGTCGGCGGAGTCTGTTAATCTTTTTTACCGAACAACCATTTTTGCCTTATTGTGGTTATAAGTAGCCAATTTGTATAAATGTGGTTGTTTTCAGCCTGAATTTAATCGGGAAAAATTCCCTAGTAATAATTTTTCTAATTGAGAATCAGTCTCTTATTGCAAATGAATCTAATGGCACGTGTTTTGCACTTTATTCACTGAAATAAAATTGTGGTGGGTGGGAATATGAGCGATACGTTGGCATGGTCTGGGATTGATTTGCAATGGGCATACACGGATGTGCTGCGGCGCATCGGCAGGCGCACAGCTTGTGTACAACGTGCAAAAGATATATTGCATGATGCTTTAGTATATTTTGCCGTTTCGAGCCATCCGGCAAGGGAGGAGTCGCCACAGGCTTACCTGAATGGCATTGTTAACCACTTGATGGTTGATGAGTACCGTTACAGGACCCGGTTTGTAGAAGAGGACCAGATAGATGAAACTGCGCTGATCCTGGAGTGTTCGCCAGAGCATATTTATGAAACACGGCAGATGCTTTATAACCTGCAACGCATTGTGGATTTGCTCCCAAAAAAATGCCGCCAGGTGTTCTGGCTTTACCATGTGGATGAAATGAAACAAAGCGACATTTCTACCCACCTGGGGATCAGCACTAGCATGGTAGAAAAACATCTTATTCGTGCTATGCTCGATATCCGGGCGTTTCAACAAAAAATGGCACATTAAATACTCACCTAATGCTTAAACAAATGACAGTCAGCGAAGTTGCAGCACAATGGTACTTGCGGATGCGCGAGCATTCACAAGGCGCACCAGAGCGTGAAGACTTTGAGCGATGGCTGGCCGATGATCCTCGGCATGCTTCCGAGTATGAAAGTATCACGCGTGCCATGCAGAGAATGAGTTCGCCAGACGCATTGTCCTCACTGGCAGATGAAGCAGAGCAGCATGCCTTTCTGGCGCAGGAAGCCAAACGCAAAAACAAGCAGCGCCGTGTCGGCCAGTTGTTCATGGTTGCTTTGCTGTGCATCATGAGCTTTATTTTTCACCAACAATACCTTGATTGGCAAGCCACACCTGTCATGCAGCTAGCTGCACAAAACCCGGTCGGGCAGATTGCCCATAAAACGTTAGACGATGGCACTCGCGTCACACTCAGCGCCAAAAGCGATATGGAAGTCACATACTATCGACATGAACGCCATGTGTTACTCAGGGAGGGCGAAGCCATCTTTGAAGTCACTAAAGACCCTGATCGCCCATTTATTGTAGAAACAGACACTGCAAAAGTTACCGTATTAGGAACTCGCTTCGCTGTGAATCGCCTGGATCAATTGGTGCGTGTGAGTGTTGATCACGGCACTGTGAAAGTAGAACCAAAAGTAGAAGAAGGTGAGCAAGAGGTTGTCAGCGAAACCCGCATCATCACCAATGGTCAAGTGGTAGAAGTTTATCCCAATCGTGCAACGGTGCTAGTGAACCGCCCGGCATCGGATGCCTTTGCTTTCCTCGATGGCAGGCTGGTATTTGATCGTGCCGATATCGATGAAATCGCGACGACAGTCTCACGCTACCGACAAAAACCTGTGCGTGCAGTCGGCAAGGATATTCGTAATATTTCAGCCGATATTAATATCCGGGATATTGAGCAGTTCCTGCGTGGATTACCCAATATTGCAAAAGTGTCTATCAATGAAACTCCACAGTACACCTTAATTAGCAGTAAACATTAGTCGATTTTAAAGGCGTGCTGGTGTAATTTCGCCTTTACTTGTCCTTGAAACCCGCAATAGGTTAGCTATCAGTTTGGTCTGAGCTTCTCACGAAACTAGGTTTTTCGTGGCCAGCATCGCTTCCAATTCAGCCTTCACATTGGTAATCACGCTATCCCAATCCCCGACATTTGACTGCCTGAATAACGTAGCTGTGGGTACCAGGGTGTGTCGTCGCGATCTAACATCCAGCGATAGTCCGGCAAATATGAAATGAGTATCCAGACATTTTTCGCCATTGCTCCTGCCAAATGTGCGACGGAAGTATCAACCGTAATGACTAAATCCAAACAATCAACCAACGCTGCAGTATCAGAAAAATCAATGAGTTCATCTGAAAATTGCTGTATCTGATTTAGTGTGGAGATAGTTATTTTGTCTTGATTTCTGATTTCCTTTTGCAGGGAATAAAACGCAATCGGCAGACTTAGTATAGGTCCTAGTTGCTCTAGTCGGATGCTGCGATCATGATCTTTCTTGTGTTCTTTGGAGCCTGACCAAACCAATCCAACTTTTAGCTGGGGGCTAGCTTTATTCAACCTATCTTCCCAAGTATTCTTTTTTTCTTTATCGGCAAAAAAATAAGGCATTGTGTTGGGAATGCTTTCCGATTTCGTCTTGAATGCCAGCGGCAAACTCATGATCGGGCAATGCAAATCAAATGCGTCAATCTTCTCACCAGCCATGATTATCTTGGCATTCAATCCCATTGTTTTTATTACAGGATATAGCTGTGCAGGCACGCTAAGAATAACTTTCGCACCCAGTTTTTCAACCAAGGGAATATAACGACAAAACTGTATAAAATCCCCTAGCCCTTGCTCAGGGTAAATATATAAAACCCTCCCATTTATAGGTTGCTGGCCTAGCCATAGGGGCTGTTTGTAATCAGGGTAAGATTCTTTTTGCTCAATGCGATGGCGCCGATATTCATATAAACACCAACCCTCTTCATACTCTCCCAGTAGGATTTTTAGAATAGCTTTATTCCAAAACGCGTCAGCGACGTCAGCGTCAGTTGTCGTTCCAGGGTCATCAACTCTAGTGTTTTTATTTTGCCTGTCTTTGGAGGTCCGTAAGTTGTACACGATTGCTTTCTCAAAACTAGCAAACGCTTCATCAAATCTCTTGAGCTCCATAAATGCTATGCCTTGGCCGGTATAAGCATACGCATAATCTGGGTTCAGTTGAATTGCCTTTTGGTAATAAGCCAAAGCATCCTCGAATCTTCCAAGTTCAATTAAAACGCTTCCGCAATTGTTATATGCGTCTACATAATTGCTCTTAAGCGAGATTGCTTGTTGGTAGCTTGAAAGTGCTTCTTGATAGCTTTTGAGTTCTTTAAAAATCACGCCCCGGTTGTAATGGGCTTCTGCATGACGTGGATTTAATTTAATTGCATGCTCGTAATTTGAGAGTGCTTCCTCAAATCGTTTAATCACTTTGAGCACATTGCCGCGATTGTTGTAAGCGTTCGTATAATTAGGTCTGATTTCAATGGCCTTATCGTAGTCCCTCAGCGCTTCTTCATGCCTTCCGGATTTCTCATGCAGAATTCCTAGATTGTAATAAGCCTCCGCATAGTTTTTATTCAAAGTAATCGCTTTACTGTAATCCAGGTAAGCCTCATCCAATCGTCCAAGTGCAAATAGAGCAGCACCGCGATTCCCATATGCGGCAAATTGGTTTGAGTCTATGCCCAAAGATTTTTCAACATAATCCAGCCCAGACTCAAAATGACCATGTTGAAATTCAATGATAGCCAAATTATTCAGAAGGCGTGTGTTGTTTGAATAAAGGCTTAATAGGCCGAGATATATGTTTTTAGCCTCCAGCACATTACCGTTTTGATGGAATGCCAAAGCCCGTTTGAACTCCGCATTTTGCTGTAATTCTTCCATTTTAATGCCCTGATATTTGAGACCAAATACTGACGATGTCCCTGCTCTTTTTTATTTTATAACTCATTTTTTGAATATTCAGAAGTTGGCAGAGATATCTAAATTGCGCGCTCAATCTGCATTTTCATCTAAATTGTAAAATTAGGTAAACGACGTCAGGTTTTTCTCTCTCTCAGAGATGAGTCTATACAGAGGGAGATTCAGGTGATGCAAATCAAGAAAATTGAACAGTGTGCAATGTACACATTGTTTGTTTTGTGGGGGGTAATTTCAGTGCAGCTTGCCTGCGCTGAGGCATTGAATACGCAGCTACCTAAACAGCAAGAGGAGACGTTCAGTGTACCGGTCAATATTGATATTCCACAGCAGCCATTGGCAAACTCGTTGCATGCATTAGGCAAAGCAACCGGCATGAGCATCTCTTTTCCTAATGACATCGTTTCTGGCAAAACTGCACCGGAAGTGCGGGGACGTATGACGCGTCAGGAGGCATTGCGTCGTGTGCTGAATGACACTGGGTTGGCTCCAAAAATCGAAGGGGATAGTGTCTATATTCAAAAGGCTCAAAAAAAAGAAGAAAAAACGGTGGAGCTAGATAAAGTTGAGGTTCGCGCCAAGCGGTTTTATGAGGTGGGTCCGTTGCCTGGCCTGGGCTTAACCAAAGAAGAAATTCCCGGCAACGTTCAAAGCATTTCTGCGAAGGAAATCAAGGAAGCACATTCCTTAAGCCTAACTGACCTTATGAACAAAAAACTGCAATCGGTCACGGTTAACGACTACCAGGGCAACCCTTTCCAAATGGATGTGCAATATCGCGGATTTACAGCTGGACCTCAGATCGGCACCCCACAAGGTTTGAGTGTTTTTTTTGACGGTATCCGAGTCAATGAACCTTTTGGTGATGTTGTTAACTGGGACATGATTCCTATGAATGCATTGGCAGGCGTTGATGTTTTCCCTGGTTCAAACCCGATTTTTGGTTTGAATACTTTAGGTGGAGCATTCACCCTAAAAACTAAAGATGGCTTTAACCATGCAGGTAGCGATGTGGAAGTGCTGAATGGTTCTTTTGGGCGTAAACAACTACAGGCGGAAGGGGGTTGGAATAACGGAACGGTAGGTATTTTTGCAGCTGCGAATATATTTTTGGAAGATGGTTGGCGCGAAAATTCCCCAAGTAGAGTTAATCAACTTTTTACGAAAGGCACTTACCGCGGGGACAAATTAGATTTGAATTTGAGCGCATTGCTTGTCAAAACAGACTTGGTAGGCAATGGCCTAATTCCGAGTGAGGAATATGAGCGCAATAGAAATGGCGTTTTTACCAGCCCAGACACCACAAAGAATACCCTTGATCAGTATCAGTTGTCTGGCAGTTATTTTGTGAATGATATTTTCACAATTACTGGTCAGGTATATCGACGCCATAGTAACCGCAAACAGAGAGCTGCAGATGCTTACACGCAATATGATGGAAATGATGTTAATTCTGTCGTTAGAAGTAAAATTGGTAATACTTTAGAGGATGGTGAGCAGTATTCCTGTTTATATAATAGTACAGGTCGTGCTGCGCAGTATGGCCTTCCAAATTACCATGTTTACTCGATCCCACATGGATCACTTTTTTCAGGTACAGATCCTTTATTCGATCAGTTTATTCAAGGAAATGTAAATCAACCACCTTCTTTCTTTGGTGCAAATTCATTTAATGCTGAAATCACCGATCAAAACTTTTTGAAGTACGCGCAATACTATCTTCAGTACGCCAAAAACCCTACAGCAGCTACAGCTTATTCGGGTCAGTACAACAGCATCCCAGTACCACCTACGCCCGATCCTTTACCAGATGGTACTGCCCCCTATAGTTTTGCTCAAAATACATTTCCAACAAATGCAATGAATTACAACACTTTACCAACAGAGGTGGACATTGGAGGAATCGCTAATTTTAATTACTACACAACATTAGATTCAAATGGTAATCCTATTACGGACAACTATATTTTATTTTTGGGACCAATAAATGGCACCAATTGTGCCACTACGCAAGCCAAATATGGAAATAACACAAATTTTGCTTTTGCAGGTAGTCCACCAGTAAGAATTGATGGAGCCGCAAATGGTACACCGGGTGTGGTTGAAGGAATTCCAACTGCACAAATAACTAATACGGAAATAGATCAGATTGTTGATGGTGCTTCTTTACAGTTGAACTGGAATTTGGAAAAGCACAAATTTATGATTGGCACTTCGATAGATGACGCTAAAGCAGATTACAGCAGTAGTGGTCGTCTTGGTATGTTCGACAGTAATCGTAATGCTTTCTTAGCCCCCGAATTATTGTTAGAACAATTTGTTGCTGCAAGGCAGGATATCCGAAATAACAATTTTGAAGGTACTTCAACAACAAAAAGTATTTATGCTAGTGAAACTTGGAGCCCTGTAGATACTATTCATATCACTGGAGCGCTTAGATATAACGAAACAACAGTTAAAAATACAATTGCTACGACTGCTGCAGGTGACCGCCAGCGTGCCCTCTCTGAAATCATCGCCCTTGCTGATTTATTCAATATCTGCATCGATGGAATTTGCCCCAGCACGGGATTAAGAACTCCTGATTTAGCAAACCTACTGAACCCTCCCGAAACTGAAAAATTTACTTATCGTTCATTGAATCCGGCCTTTGGAGCAACGTGGCAAGCCAAAGAAAACTTGAATCTTTACAGTAATTGGTCACAAGGTACGCGAACTCCTAGTGTTATTGAGCTTGGTTGTGCAATTGATAAAACTTTAATTGATGATGGTAGAGGCGGTACAGCTTTTAAAAGCATTGTAGAAAATCGTAGTTGCAATTTGCCTAGCACCCTTTCTGGGGATCCACATCTGCCACAAATTAAAGCTACCACATACGAAGTTGGCGCACGAGGCTTCTTGCAAAACATATTTGGCGCAGATCGTATTGAATGGAATTTAAGTGCATATCGAACAGATTTAAAGGACGATATTTATTTAATTACTTTGCCACAAAACCAAAGCCTGTTTGACAGCATAGGCAACACTCGACGTCAGGGGATTGAAGCTGGATTGGCTGGCGAGTATGGCAAGGCTAGATTCAAATTAAATTACGCTTTGACCGATGCTACCTTTCAAAATACTTTTGAAATAGCAAGTCCAGATAATAGCAGTTCCGTGAGTAATGACGTATTTGGCACAGGCGATGGTTCGAGATCCATTACAGTTAGACCTGGTAATCGAATGCCTGGTGTACCTTTACATAATATCAATGCCAATTTTAGCTATGATTTGACCCCTGACTGGCAGGTGGGTTTTAGTGCAGTTATGCACTCTGAGAGTTTTCTTAGAGGCAATGAAAATAATGAGCATCGGCCAGGTGTAACAACCTTTAGAAGCTACGATGTGATTGATCCGGTCACAAATGTTTCAACTCGCGTTACTGTACCTCGTCAACCTACAGGCAATCCAGGCAAAGTCCCTGGCTATACAGTATTTAACTTCCAAACGTCTTATAAACTCAGTAAAGAGTGGACGGCAAGCTTACTCATAAACAATATTTTTGATAGAGAGTATTTCAGTGCTGGTCGGTTAGGACGAAACCCATTCTCGCCAAGTATTTTGGGAGCAATTGGGCCAGATGGTTACAACCACAACTCCAATGACTGGCTAAGTACAAACTTTATTGCACCAGGTGCGCCGCGCGGTATTTGGTTTAGTTTGAACTGGCATTTTGTTCCTGACTAAATCTGTGAAACAGGAAAAATTCCCGATGATTTTGTATACCGATTTAGTAAATTACTTGTTTGTGAAAAGAATTGATGATTGATGTAAAGGGCATTTGTGGACAGCCCTAGCGCAATCAAGAATTCAACTACAACTGAATTAGAACTTACAAGGGCCTAACTTAGGTTGTGTGAATTGGTGATGCAGGCAGCCACAAATGCCTGCTAATTGTAACGCGATGGAGAATAAAATGAAAAATTTGACTTTAAAATTAGCGGTTTTAAGCGTTTTTGGTTTAATGGCTGGTCAAGCTATGTCATTAGGTTTAGAAACTCTGCCTGTCACTGGCTTTGCAGTAGCATCTGGAGGGGCAGGCTCTCATCAGCCGACTGGTGGAACTACAGCATACAAACTTTGTAACACCACAGGTAATTACGGAAGCGTTACTCCTACATTGCCAACTACTACTGCTAATAATACATGCGCAATCGTTCCTGCACCGTCTAGTATTCTGACATCTCCTGTTTCTGGATTCACTATTGTTTCAGGTGGTTCAGCGAACCGGACGATCACAATGAATAATGCGCGTACAAATAATACAAACGTTAATATTGGTACTTTAACCGATGTTGTATTCCGAAATGCTGCTCAAACTGAATGCATTTATGCAATGCAAGTATCGTTAACTAACACGGACTACAACTTAACACTTGCTGGTACACAAACATTCGAAGCGAATGGAATCGCAAGAGGTGGTTTTTCTTCTTCTGGTACAGTTTCAGCTGGTTATGCAAGAATTTTAACTAATGCTGATGTTGTGTATCGTGTGGGTCGTACATTTACCTCTGTTCAACATCGCGCTGCCGCAGTTCCAAGCTCTACTTTTGCACCAGGTTACTACAATTTACCTCTCACACCGGGCTCGACAAATTCCGTAAATGGACAAAACGTTAGCGCATTGGGTGTGCCACTTGCATCAGAGCAAACGGCCGACCTTAATTCTAACTGGGTCGAGTTTACGACAGATGCTAACGCTAATGATCCAGACTCTGGAACTAACCCAACTTCTTCGGCTTTATATGTCCGAGCAGCTTGTTCTTCAGCAGCACCAGCCGCAGTGACAGATGCAATAAGGCTACGTATGACTTGGCAAGAGCAAGGCAGCTCCACACAAGAGTTTATTGAAGTGAGAGTGCCAGGTTTTGTTCCACCAGGTGGCACCGCGGCCCCTACCCCAGTAGCTGGCAGTTTATTCTAAAAATAGCTAGAGAGATTTCTCAGTCGAAATGCCCCGCAGTGATGCTTTCGCTGCGGGAAGTTTTTAATGTTAAGGAGTTCTAAATGGCATATAAACAATTTAATTCAACCGAAACAGAATACACAGGTACATCAAATTCTGATGTCATTATTGGTAATGATTTGGATAACTACATTGATGGTAGTGGTGGCAATGATGTGATATTCGGTGGTGGTGGAAATGACGTTATTTTTGGTGGAGATGGTAACGATGTCGTTTCTGGTGGGGACGGTGACGATTTAATAGACTTAGGGAATGGCACCAATGCAGCAGATGGAGGAAATGGTAATGACTTCATTTCTGGAGGGCAGGGTTCTGATGCGCTATATGGTGGCGATGGTAATGATACGCTTACTGGTTTAGGCGGCGATGACGTCCTCAGCGGCGGTAATGGGTTTGATGTTGTAATTGGCGGGGGCGGCTCAATTGGTAACGAAACAGTCGCTGGTGACATATTTTTTGTAACTGATAACGATATCTTAGTTGGTGAATCATCAAATGACACATTTGTAGTCACTGGTGAGTTTGAAGGTGAGACAGTTATTGATGCTGGTGTCTCAGGGTTAGATAATTCTGGGAATGAAGCGCGTTATGTAGATGTATCTGAAAATGAGGAAACCGGTGATTTACTAGTTTTTGATACTGTTACAAATGATTTAACTGAAGTTGAAGATGTGGAAATGGCAGAAGAGGTGGAAACTGATGTACGTCTAAATATTGTATATCGTCCCGGCTCTACTACAGCCATTAGTACATTTGCAACTGCAGTTGCTGGATACAATGCAGTTGATACCATAGAGTTTGCCGCCTCAGGTGAATATGAGAATTTACAATTCAGAGGTATTGAACGTATTGAATTAGCTAGTGGCGTAAGCATTAGCTTAGAAGCTGAGCAACTTGAGAATAACGGAGAGTCGTTAAGCTTGGGTGAGGTTTTAAACCCAGGTTACCAAATTCACGGTGTAGCCGGTGGCGATGTTGAAAACGTTACCGTGGAACTTGAGTTTGAAGAAGAAGAGTTTGAACCAGCAGCTTCTATTGTTGGTGCAACTCCGATTACATACGACAAAGCGGTATTTGAAGTAGATGACTTTTCAGTGGCTCACCTCTATTTCAACGTGGATGTCACTTATGATGCCTCTGAAGGCGTAGCTGGTAGCTTCACGCGCATTGACGGTGCTAACGAAGGCAGCGATGCGCATGAGATCGTACTGGGTAGCGAAGGTGTTGATTACGCAACCATGCGTTTGGGTGATGACACTGTTTACGGTAACGGCGGCAATGACCTATTGATCGGTCATGGCGGTGCTGACTACCTGGATGGTGGTGAAGGCGATGACATTTTTGTGATCGGCGGCTTCGGCAGTGGTGTGCAAGGCACGACTTCCAAAGCAGATGACGGTAACAAAGAGTGGATCGCTACTGGTGCTAAGCACGATGTGATCGTGGGTGGTGATGGTGTGGATACATTGCGTATCACTACCGGTATCGGTGCCAACACCAAAGCCAATGGTACTGTTGTGCTCAATAACGACAACTTCAAGTCTATGGAAGTTGTGCAAGTGGGCGGTACTGTTGGTCGCTTGAATGTAGAAAATACAGACCTGCAATTGCTGAATGATCACTACTACTTCAAAGCCAACGGTACAGTGGCTGACCTTTCCAACACCCTGGGCAACAACGGCGGCACCATCAACAATGTAGTGGTTGATGCTTCTGGCGTGACTACGAATGGCCTGCGTTTTGAAGGCAATGCCAACCAGCAAACCTTTATCGGTACCAGCCAGGCTGACGTGTTTGTCGGCAATGGCGGTAACGATACGCTGACAGGCGGTGGCGGTGCTGACAAGTTTGTATTCGGTAAAGTGTATGAGCAAGTGGTTACTGGCTCTGCCACCTCTGTGCAGACTTACACCAACACTGCGTTCAACCTGACCGGTGTAGATACCATCACTGACTTCACTCGTGGTACTGACAAGCTGGAATTACATCTTGACCAGTACAGCAACCTGGCAGGTTTCAATGCCAGCATGCTGCGCGTGAACTCAACCGGTACTGCACAGGATAGCAATGACTACCTGGTTTACAACACTACTACTAAAACACTCAGCTATGACGCTGATGGTAATGGTAGCGGTGCGAAGGTAGATATTGCTGTGTTGACTGGTGTGAACACACTGTCCACTTCGGACTTCATCATCGTTTAATTGCGATAACTACGGACGGCTTGCCGTCCGTAGTCTTGTTTATAGAAATACTTGGTGAACATGTTGTCGCAATCTGAAACCATGAAACAAGTCATGTCTGAACTTTGGCCCATCTGGCGCAAAGTGTGGCTGTTTGGCGTCGTGACAAACCTGCTAATTTTAGTACCCTCCTGGTATATGCTGGAGGTGTATGACCGTGTCATTAACAGCCGTAATCTGTCTACATTATTGATGCTGACGTTAATGGCTGCTTTTGCCTATCTGGTGATGGAAGCGCTCGAGTGGCAACGCCGCCGCCTTCTGCAATCCGCCTCTCACCATTTTGAAAAATCACTGCAACAGCGTTTATTTGAGCGTGTGTTTACCGCCAAACTGTCCATGCCGGAGTTTCCGGCGCAGCAAGTGTTTTCCGATTTCTCTACCCTCAAAAGTACATTGCATTCTTCTGCCTTGCTTGGTCTGGTGGATGCCCCTTTCTGCCTGATTTTCCTGATGGCGGTGTTCTTGATTCATCCTGCATTGGGCGTGCTGACGCTTTTGGGTTTATTTATCCAGTTAGTGTTAACAGTGCAAAATCAGGCTCGCGTTGCGCCCATGATGAAGCAGGCCAATCAGCATGCCATGGAATCCCACCGTTATTTTGCCAGTATCAGCCGTCATTCAGACGTGATGCAGGCCATGCAAATGATGGCACCAGTAGAGCAGCGCTGGTTGCAAAGCCAGCACGGTTTTTTATGGCAACAGGCACAGGCTTCCGAGCTGGCAGGCAAAAATTCAGCGGCTTCGCGCTGGTTGCAGACCATGCAAACCAGCCTGATCCTTGGCCTGGCCTGCTACCTGTTTATTGAAGGTGAATTATTCAATGGCGGCGCGATGATGATTGTGGCCTCTATTCTCGCAGCCAGGGTGCTGTCGCCACTGGTGCAGTGCGTGGGTCACTGGAAAACCTATGAGCAGGCGTGGACCGCATGGCAGCGTATTGAAAGCCTGTTTGCAGGTGCAGCGCAAAAAGCCGAAGGGCTGGTGCTGCCTCCGCCTACCGGTGCTATTTCCGTTGACCAACTGGCTTATGCCCAGCCGCAAGCGGGTAAAACCCAGGCAGAAGTGTTTCTCCGCCAGGTGCAATTTAACCTGCCCGCCGGAAACGTGCTGGTGGTCGCGGGTGCTTCGGCATCTGGCAAAACCACCCTGGCAAAATTACTGGTGGGGCTGGTCGCGCCAACTGGTGGCCGCGTGCGTTACGACGGCGTCGATGTGCACGGCTGGGACAAAAACAGGCTAGGGCCGTATGTGGGATACCTGGCACAGGAGGTAGACCTGTTTGATGGCCGGGTGATCGACAATATCTGCCGCTTTAACAGTCCGGACAAAGAGGCCTTGTCAGAAGTGATCGCCCTGCTGGGGTTAGCTGACTGGATCAACCAGTTACCGGAAGGATTGAATACGCTGATTGGTCAATCCGGTGTGCCCTTGTCCGGCGGTGAACGGCAATTGCTTGGCCTGGCGCGTGCGCTGTATGGCAACCCGCGTATCGTGGTGCTTGATGAACCGAATGCCAACCTCGACACGGCTGCCGAGCGCACCTTTCAGCATGCAATTGCGCGCTTGAAACAGCAGGGTACGACCTTTATTATTATCAGCCACTTGCAGCACATCCTGAATATCGCGGACTTTATGCTGGTGATGTGCCAGGGGCAAATGATCCGCTACGGCAAGCCGCATGATGTGATGGCGAGTTTTCAACAAGATGCTGCAAAAGCGGAAACAGCTAAAGCGAGAGCGGTTAAACCGCAAACAGCCAAGCCGCAAGTAGTGAAAGCAGCACAACCATGAAACTGGCGATTAAAAACTCAGTATGGGCGCTGATCAAACCGTTCCGCGCGCAATTTATCCAGATGGCATGGCTTAGTTTGCTGACCAATGTGCTGATGCTGGTGCCTACGCTTTATATGCTGCAGTTGTATGACCGCGTGATGCAGAGCCGGAATACCTTGACGCTGGTAGCGGTGACTGCGCTGACCGCCGGTTTGCTGATATTGATGGCAGGCGCCGACTGGTTGCGTAATCTGTATGCGATCAAGACTGGCGTGCAGTTTGACCTCACCTACGGCAAGCAAATTTTCTCTGCCATTTTTGATACCCGCACCACACAAACACAGTCGCCGGTGCAGTCCTTGCAGCAGCTCACCACTGTCAGGCAGTTTATGACCGGGCAGGGCTTGTTTGCCATGCTGGATATGCCGTGGAGCGTGGTATATATCTCAGTGTTATTTGTGTTGCATCCTGTGCTCGGGGCGACAGCGATTGTGTTCTGCCTGGTCCAGTGCCTAGTGGCGTTCTGGAACCAGAAGGTGATTGCCGGTCCGGCACAGCAAGCGCAGCAAACCAAACAATTCACTGAAAACTTTATCCAGCAGAAGATCCGCCATCTGCAAACCAGCCATGTGCTGGGCATGTCGCAAACTTTGCTTGAGCGCTGGCAGGCACTGCTGGCCGAACAATCACAAGCCGAAAGCGTATGGCTGGCCGCCAGTGACCGCAGCCAGTTTGTGAATAAATGGGTGCGTTACACCATGCAATCGCTGATGCTGGCGATTGCCGCCTGGTTGACCATTAAAGGCCAGATCAGTGTCGGTTCCATGATTGCCTCGAATGTACTGATCGCCCGCGCCTTGCAGCCGTTTGATGTAATTGTGCATAGCTGGCGCCAGTGGTTGCAGGCCAATACTGCCGCTGCCGATTTGCAATTTATTCTGCAAAGCCGCCAGGAAAACCTGCTAGCTTTACCTGCCACACAGCCGTTACAGCGCCCTTATCATTTACAGCTGGAATCGGTGACGGTAGAACTACAGTCACGGCGTATATTAAATAGTCTGAACCTGAGTATTTTGCCAGGAAGGTTGTTGTGCATTATGGGCCCGTCAGGTTCCGGTAAAAGCACCTTGGCGCGGTTGCTGGTGGGGGTCGTTTCACCACATACCGGTAAATATCAAATTAACCAGTCAGCCATACAGGCGAATAATGCCCGCACCCTGCTGGCTGGCATAGGTTATTTGCCACAACAAGTTTCCTTGCTGGAGGGCACGATTGCCGAAAACGTCGCCCGTTTTGGTGCGCTTGAAAGCCAGCACATACTCCTGGCTTGCCAGCGCGTTGGCCTGCATGAAGCCATTCTGCGCCTGCCGCAGGGTTACGATACCCGGCTTGATGAACAAGGTTTGCCATTATCCGGCGGGCAGCGGCAATTGCTGGGCCTGGCCCGTGCCATTTATAAAGAGCCGCCTTTATTAGTACTGGATGAGCCGAATGCCAGCCTGGATGAGTTTGGTGAAGCGCGGCTGATGGAATTGCTGCAAGCTTTAAAAACGATCAATACCACCATTGTGGTGGTGACCCATCGTTCGGGCGTACTCAAAGTCACTGACGATCTGCTGATCCTCAAGCGCGGCGAAGTGGTTCATCATGGCCCGCGCGATGCCGGCATTGCCTACCTGAATCAACTGCAATCTGCTGCTACGAATATTGCGACGGAATCTGCCTGAGTTTAGCGCTATGCATGTACACCACATATCTTTAAACCCTAATTACCTGCCGGAAACCCTATGTCTGTAACCATGGCCACCGTTGTTCCCGATAATGTGCATGCGATTGAAAGCTATGCTCAACATACAGGCCACACCCGGAAAGGGGCGCTGATATTGCTTGCTGGCATCATTGGTTTCGTGGCCTGGGCAGCATATGCACCGCTCGATGAAGGGGTGCCGACTGAAGGGCAGATCAGCATCGAGAGCAACCACAAAGTGGTGCAGCATTTTACCGGCGGTATCGTCAGTGCCTTGCTGGTGCACGAAGGCCAGGAAGTGAAAGCCGGCGACCTGTTATTCAAGCTGGATGATATGGCCAGCAAAGCGAGGTATGAAGAAGTGCGCCAACGCTATGCGGGCTTGCGTGCGCAGGAAGACCGTCTGCGTGCCGAGCAATTGCATCACAGTGTGATTGAGTTCCATCCGGATTTGCTGAAGCAACAGAACGATCCATTGATACAGCAACAAATGCGTAACCAGTCCCAATTGCTGGCAGCGCGGACGTCAGCTTTAGCCGCCGATATTGCCGGTAAACGGGAATCTATTGCTGGTTACGAAGCCATGGTGCAGGGATATAAAGGCATGCTTTCCAGCCACGAATCACAACTCACTTTGCTTGAAGACCAGTTGCAGGGTGTGCGCGGGCTGACGGCCGAAGGCTATGCGCCACGCAACCAGCAGAATGACCTTGAACAGCGTGTGGCGGCTTTGCACGGTGAACGCGCCAATACGCAAGCGAATATTATCCGCGCGCAACGGGCGATCATGGAACTGCAACAGCAGATCAACCAGCGCAACCAGTTAGAGCGCAAAGAGATGGATGCCGAGATGGCGCAGGTGAAATTGCAGGTAGAAGCCGATGCGCAAAAAGTACTGGCGTTGCGCGATGAGTTGGGTCGTACCGAAATCCGTTCGCCGGCATCGGGTCAGGTGGTGGGTTTGCAGGTGCATACCTTGGGCGCCATCATTCAGCCAGGGCAGAAGCTCATGGATATTGTGCCGTCCGGTGAATCGCTGATTGTCGATGCGCAGATTCCCCCGCATTTAATCGACAAGATCCATACCGGACAGGCAGCGGATGTGCGCTTCTCCACCTTTGCCAACAGCCCGCAATTGCTGGCGGAAGGCAAGTTGAAATCAGTATCAAAAGATTTACTGAGCAAACCTGCGGCGACGGCTGAAGGCAGCCAAAGCTATTACCTAGCCCGGATAGTCTTGACAGAAAAAGGCACCAAAGCCTTGCAAGGTCGCCAGTTACAACCGGGTATGCCGGTACAGGTCGTCATTAAAACTGGTGAACGCACGTTGTGGGACTACTGGATGCATCCGTTGAGCAAGCGGTTGGCTGCTTCGATGAAGGAAGAATAATGCCTAAGAAGTATGCATTAAAAGCTTTAGCTGTCTGGAGTTTGTATCTGTGCTGTCTGCCTGCACATTCGCAAGATGACCTCAATGGTTTGTATCAATTGGCTGCGATGCATAATGCGGATTTCCGTGCAGCACTCGCCAATACCGAAGCCGAGCGTGAAGAACTGACTAAGGCAAAAGCGCTGTTTTACCCCAAAGTGCAACTCGGGTTGATGCGCGGCCGCGGCAATACTGACCGCACCACGCAGACCAGTATAGGCGCGTTGAATTCTGAGCTGAATTATGAGCTGGAAAATTACAGCCTCACCGTCCGCCAGCCTTTGTACAACAAAGAAACCTTTGCCATTTATGGCGGCGCCAAGTCGTATGTCAGCGCACAGGAATCATTGCTTGAACAGGAAAATGCCAAGCTGATCCTCAAGCTGGTGTCGGTATACCTGGAAACGCTGTATGCACAGGACCGCGTGAATTTGCAGCAAAACAAACTGGATGCGGTCGGCCAGCAACTGCGTCAGGCGGAGCAGCGCTATCAGCGTGGCAGCGGCACCATTGTCGAAGTCAACGAAGCGCAATCCAATCTGGATATTGCCAAGGTCGAGAAAATCCAGGCGGCCAACGATTTACTTTCCAATCAGCAAAGTATGCAGATACTGACAGGGGCGACGCATGCGCTGTCGGCTGAATTGCTGGTAGGTGGTTTGAATACCTTGACTGCTTCTGAATACAGCGTGGAACACTGGATAGACACCGCGCGACAGCATCACCCGGAATTGTTAGCTGCGACGCTGGATATAGATGTCGCCCGAAAAGATGTTGAAAAGAAACAGGCCGGACATTATCCAACGCTGGACCTGGTTGGCGTTCGCTCTTACAGCCAGAACGATAGCAACAATACGCTGGGTTCCCGCTTTGATACTTCCACTATCGCCCTGCAGATGAATGTGCCGCTGTTTGCCGGCGGTTATGTCAATGCCAATGTGCGCCAGAGTGCCAGCCGCCTCACCGCGAGTGAAGAAACCATGACTGCCAAGTCGCGCGAGATCGAATTCAATGTGCGCAAATATTACCAGAACCTGATCGCGCAACAGCAATCCATCACCGCTTACCAGCAGGCGGTGCAATCTGCGAAAGTAGCTTTGGATGGCACGCAGAAAGGTTTCCAGGCCGGGTTTAAAACCAACCATGAAGTGCTGGATGCGCAGCAAAAATTATTTACTAACCAGTTGTCGCTGACCAAGGCTTATTACAGCCTGATCAGTGACTGGGTGAACCTGCAATTCAGCAGTGGTTTGCTGACGCTGGATGCATTAAGCCGTGTCAGCCAGCTATTTGTCGCTAAGAAATAATGCATTCATAGAAGGGGAAATATGTTGAAAACAATTAAACAATCAGGCTTTACCTTGCTGGAGTTGCTGGTGGTGATGGTGATTATCGGTTTGCTGGCAGGCTATGTCGGTCCCAAGTATTTTGCGCAGATCGGCAAGTCGGAAACCAAAACAGCCAAGGCGCAAATTGAAGCGCTGTCGCGCGCGCTGGATACCTATCGCCTGGATGTCGGGCATTACCCCACCAGTGAGCAAGGCCTGGCAGCGCTGAATCGTAACCCAGACAACGAGCCCAAATGGCAGGGCCCTTATCTTGCCAAAGGCGTACCGGCTGACCCGTGGGGAAGGCAATATCAATACCGCTATCCTGGTGAGCATGGTGACTATGACGTATGGAGCCTGGGCAGTGATGGCGTCACCGGCGGCCAGGATGCAGATAGTGATGTCGGCAACTGGTAAGCGTTCAGGTTTGGCATAAGCGTTCGGGTCATCGCTGATCCTGCCGGAATTATTGTGCAGCGATAGCGAATCATAGGGTGTGGTTGAGGGAATTAAACAGGCATGAAATTTGAGCTAAAAGTCATGCAAGGGACACAGGTCAGCTGGCTGTCACTGGACGCGCCGGACCAGCAGTCTGCACGTCAGCAGGCCCAGTCACAAGGCTACGGCATTTTGCAGGTTCGCCAGGCGGATGCTGCTGGCTGGTTACCGAAATGGCCATTCAACAAGCAGAGTTTTAACCTGAGCTTGTTCAGCCAGGAGTTGCTGGCTTTGCTTGAGTCTGGCCTCAGCCTGATTGAAGCAATCGAAGGCCTGGCCGAGAAAGAACAGCATGACCAGTCACGCTATGTGCTGACCCGTCTCAGTACTTCTTTATATGAGGGCCTGCCGTTGTCGCAGGCGCTGGCGTTACAGCCGGAAGTGTTCAGTGCGCTGTACGTGGCGTTGATCCGTGCAAGTGAGCGCACCGGCGATATGGCGCAGGCGTTGCGGCGGCATGTGGCTTACCAGGCGCAAGTAGAAGCCATCCGTAAAAAAATCATTTCTGCGTCTATCTACCCGGTACTGCTGATTGTGGTTGGCGGGATGGTGGTGTTGTTTTTGCTCGGCTATGTGGTGCCGCGTTTCAGCACCATTTATGAAAGTGGAGGCGATAACCTGCCTTGGGCCAGCCGTATGCTATTGCGCTGGGGGCAGTTGCTGCAAGGGCATGGTGAACTGGTATTCATGGGCACCATAGGCATCAGCGTGTTGCTATGGCTGATATTTTCGCGCCCGGCCAGCAAAATATGGGTTATGCAGCGCGTGTGGAGTATTCCCAGCCTCGGCGAAGCATTACGCATATATCAGCTGGCGCGTTTTTACCGCACGCTGGGGATGTTGTTACAGGGAGGAATTCCCTTGCTCACGGCACTGGGCATGGTGCAGTCTCTGCTACCGCAAGAGTTGCAGCAAGTACTGCAAAAGGTCATAAGCGAAGTGCGTGAAGGCAAACAATTATCCTCGTCGATGGAAGCACATGGCCTGACTACTTCTATCGCCAACCGTATGTTGCGTGTCGGCGAACGTACCGGTCAGCTGGATGAAATGCTGGGCCGCATAGGCATATTTTATGACGAAGATACGGCAAGGCGCGTCGAGTGGCTGAGCAAGTTGCTGGAGCCGGCGCTGATGGTACTCATCGGCCTGATTGTCGGGCTGGTGGTGGTATTGATGTATATGCCGATTTTTGAGCTGGCGGGAGCGATTGAATGACGTCTCTCCTGATTCAAAGGTGCCATCGATTGAGGCTAGCCAACACCAAAGGAGCTATTGAATGAATATGCAGGATTTACCTTTGGCCGGAACAGAGGCGCAGCCGCTTTCAGCCGAGAGGTTGTCTGAAGCCAGGACGCTGGCTGCGCAGAGCGGGCGCCCTGTGATCGAGGTGCTGGAAGAGTTGGCTGAATTACTGCCTGATGCGTTTGTGCAGGCCCTCGCGCGCTTGATGCATTACCCGCCAGTGAGCGCACTTGACCTGAATGCCATGCAGCCCTTGTTTGACCGCTTGAGTTTTAACGAGGCGGTTGCCTTGCAGGCAGTGTTGATGCGCGATCAACGTCAGGATGACAATGAAGTCCAGCAGGTCAAGCTGGTGATTGCAGATCCTTTTGATCACAGCTTGCAACTGCGTTTGCAGAATAGTGTGCGCTTACCAGTGCAATGGTGTTTGGCACATCGCAATGATATCGCTACCTGTTTGCAGTTTCACGAATCTCAGATGCGTGCATTGGACCAGATGCATAACGAAGATGGGCTGGCTAACGAAGACGAGGTGCCGGTTGAACAGCTTTCTCTCAAATCCATCAGCGAAGATAGCAGCCCGGTGGTGCGTTTTGTGCGCTCCACTTTATATGATGCTTTAAAGGCAGGTGCCAGCGATATTCACCTGGAATCCACCGTACATGGCTTGCGCGTGAAATACCGGATTGATGGCGTGCTGAATGAAGTCGGCGGCCTGAGTGGTGTGATGCAGGCAGAGCAGGCGATCTCCAGGATCAAAGTGATGTCGGAACTGGATATTGCCGAGCGCCGAATCCCGCAGGATGGCCGTTGTAAAGTGCATGCGCTGGGGCGCGAAATCGATCTGCGGGTATCCATCATGCCGAGCGTGATTGGCGAAGATGCAGTGTTAAGGGTGCTGGACCGCAAAGCGCTGAGTGAAGCGCAGGGCATCAGCCTGGAAGTACTCGGGTTTGCACCTGCCATGCTCAGCCAGATACGCACACAGGCAGAAGCCCCTTATGGCATGTTCCTGGTGACCGGTCCCACCGGTAGCGGGAAAACCACCACTTTATACGGCATGATTTCCGAGATTAATACCGGCCAGGACAAGATAGTCACCATTGAAGACCCGGTGGAATATCAACTGCCAGGCGTATTGCAGATTCCGGTCAACGAGAAAAAAGGACTCACCTTTGCGCGTGGCCTGCGCTCAATTTTGCGCCATGACCCGGACAAGATTATGGTCGGTGAAATCCGCGATGGCGAGACCGCGCAAATTGCCGTGCAGTCGGCTCTGACCGGGCATCTGGTGCTCACGACCGTGCATGCCAATAACGTGTTTGACGTGATCGGCCGTTTTACCAATATGGGGGTAGATGCCTACAGTTTTGTGTCGGCAGTGAACGTTATTCTTGCGCAGCGCCTGATACGGGTGATCTGCCCGTTTTGCAAAGTAGATGATCAGCCGGATCAGGAATTGCTATCAAAGTCCGGCCTGGATGCAAAGGCTAGTACTCACTACGAATTTAAAAAAGGCCAGGGCTGCGGCCAATGCCATGGCACTGGCTATAAAGGGCGTAAAGGCATTGCGGAATTGCTGTTGTTTGATGATGGTATGCGCGAGTTGATCGTGGCGAAAGCACCCATCAGCCAGATCAAGGCACTGGCGGCCAAATCCGGCACCCGTTCCATGCGTGAAGCTGGCATGGCTTTGGTACAGGCTGGCGAAACCACCCTGCAGGAGATTAACCGTGTTACAGCATTATCCTGACCCCGGTTCCGATTGCCGATACGCTGATAGCTGCCGCTGGTGGCAGGCAATTACAGCGCCAGAGTTGCGGATTGTCGTGACTTTTGATGCGCTGGAACTGTTCACGTTTGAACGTCAATGGTGGTCGGGCAGGCCGCGCGTTTTAATCAGCCATCAGCAGTTTCCTCTGCCGGGACAACCTCAGGATACATTACCGCCGGAGGCTTTATGGCAAACCCTACGCGACAACCTTGCACCGTTTAAAGGGCAACGCTGGCATGTGGTGATTGTGCTTTCCAACCAGTTTACGCGCTGGCTGGTGCTGCCGTGGCAAGCCGAAATTCGCAGCGAGGCTGAAAAACAAGCTTATTACAGCCATGGCCTGCAGCAGGCATTTGGCCTGGAAATGCAGGGTTGGCAACTGCGCTCACAGGCAGGCGGTTATGGGCAGAATACATTAGTCAATGCGGTGCCTCCGGGACTTACGGAACAGTTAGAGACAGTGTTTGCCGAATTCAATTTGACGCCGGGCGTGATTGCACCGGCGTGGATGCTGTCTGCTAACCAGGCGCTACATACAATACGTCAGCAAAAGCTTGCTGAGGATGGTTGGTTCATCAGTCGCGAATCCAACAGCCTGACGATCGGCTGCCTGATGCAGGGGGAATGGCAACAGATAAGTTACTTGCCGGTGGATGCGCATTGGCGCGAAAGCCTGAGCCAGTTTTTGCTGCGCGAACAGGTGATTCATTCCGAACGCGCTGCGCTGCCGGTATTTTTATCCCAGGCACAACTAAGCGGCGTCACCGCCAAATCCCTGGCGCCATTTTCACTGATTGATGTTGCGCCAGTGCATTGGTTAGGTGAAGCTTTTCACCAGCAATTACGCAGGAGGTTGGTGTAATGCGGCGGCTGGTATTGAATCATGCGCACGGCAAGGCGCCTGGGCCAGGCCCACTCTTGCTTGGGCTGGGGTTGCTAGCGCTGTCAGGCCTGCTATTGGCTTTCTACATCCGGCTGGCCGATGAGAATGCTGCTCTGAAGCTTGCGTTGGCAGCGCGTCAGGCCGTTACGTCGCCAGTGGCAAAAACTATAACCGCGCAATCTTTAGCCACTCATCAGGCGCTCGCCGCAGAATTGGCCGAAGCTCAACTGAACATCCAGACACCATGGATTCCGCTGTTGAATACACTGGAAAAAGTACAGCAGCCGCAGCTGTACTGGATGCAGTTGGCACCGGATGCCAAGCGAAAACATATACGCATGACGGTGCTGGCACCGCATCGTCAGCAAGGCTGGGCGCTGGTCGAGCGTCTCAAGCGGCAGGCAGGCCTGGCTGATGTCAAATTGAATGCCAGTGAATCAACCGATGTGAACGGATTAATCATGACAACCTTGCACCTGGAGGCGGGATGGCAGTTTTGAACCATCCTGTACAACGCCTGCTTTTCCACTGGCAGCAAGGTCCCTTGGGTCACCGCTGGGTCACGGCTTTGCTGGTCGTGGTGTTGATATTTTCCGCGCTGATCGCGCATGCATTTTTCAGGCAACACCAGCTTCAAAAAGCGCTGCAACAACTGCCTGTAGCTTCAATACCGGCCAATGTGCCTGCAACCTCTGCAACCGCTAATGCATTGTCAACGGCTGCCCAGTCGCTGCAGCGGTGGCCATCAGAAGATGAAGCTGAACGTATCAGCGGCGAGATCCTGGCCCAGGCGGATGCCATGGGCATGATTTTCGAGCGGGCTGAGTTTCAATCCCTGCCGATTGAACATTCCAGCTTGCAGATACAGCGTATCAAACTGCCGCTGAAAGGCGATTATCCACAAGTGCGGCACTTCCTGAGCAATGTATTACAGACTTACCCCAGCCTGGCGTTGAGCCAATTCAAACTGCAGCGTAGTGATGTGATGCAAAGCGGGATAGAAGCTTATGTTGAATTCAGTTTGTATACCCGCAAGCGGAGACCGGAATGATGCGGCGGTGGTTAATGCTGGGCGCGCTGGGACTCACCTTGCTGGCTTGCTGGTGGGTAGAACAGGCTGAACAGCCTGCAGATACAGTAACTGCCGCCTCTCCGCGCGTGCAACGTCGCCTGCCTTTGGCGCAAGTGATGCCGGTGCTGCTCGCTGATGACCCTGCGATCGTGCCACCTGATGTGGTGGTTGCCGATGATGCGAGCGGAGTGAATTTATTCAGTGCAATGGTGATGCCGGCTGCGGATACGGCCGTGGAAGCCGTTTCGGTACCGGTGAGCCCGTATACCTATGCCGGCCGTTTGCAGGAAGATGGGCGCTGGACGGTGTTTTTGACCGACGGCCAGCAACAGTATGTTTTACATGAAGGCGACCATTTTGCCGAAGGCTGGAAAGTGGCAATTCTCGATCAACAGAAAGTCATTTTGCAACATGCGGCTGAGCGTTTCGAGATCAGGCTGGATGATAAGGTGGATAACGGGGTGGTGTTTTGAATAAGCAAATAAAAAGCAAAAAAAATCTTTGGCAACGGGTTTTTGCAACGAGCAGGCCTTTCCTGTTGTTGAGTCCCGTGCTGTTGGTCAGTTGTAGCAATGTATTCCCCACCGCTACACCCGGCGATGCCACCCTCGAGCAAGCGCGCATTTATGCCGCGCGTGGCCAGGATGATGAAGCGATCAAATTATTACAACCGCTGGTAGAGGCGAATCCGCGACAGCCGCAGTACAAGAACTGGCTGGCTTTGTTGCAAGAGAAAAAGCTGCAAAAACAGCTGCAACAGGCCGACAGTTTGCTGGATGCACAACAGTACGAAGCGGCCTCTGTGATCTACCAGCAGGTGTTGCAGGTTTCACCCACCAATCGTGCTGCCAGCGATGGTTTGCATAAGGTGGCAGTGATGCAAAAACATGCGGCACAAATAGAATTGGTCAAAACCGCCATTGCGGCAGAAGATTTTGCCGGCGGTGAATTCTTGTTACGTAATGTGCTGGCCGAGCAGCCTGCGCATGTGGAAGGCCGCAAACTGTTCGAGCAACTGGAACAGAAAAAAAGTGAGCGTGTCGGTGTCGTGCGGCCTGTGCAATCGTCGCTGAAAAAGAAAGTGACGCTGGAACTGAAAAATACGCCGATTAAAAATGCATTCGAGTACCTGGGTAAAGCCGGGAACCTGAATTTTTCGTTTGACCAGGAGTTAAACGAAGGGATACGTGTCAGCGTATTTTTGCGCGATACGCCGATCGAACAGGCGCTGGACGTCATCCTTAGCAGTCACCAGCTAGGCAAGAAAGTACTCAATGACAACACCCTGCTGATTTACCCGATTTCACGCGCAGCGCAATATGAGGAGCTGTTTGTGCGCAGTTTCTATTTGACGCATATGGATGCCAAGCGTGCACTGAATATGATGAAAACCGTATTGCGGGCCAGCGATATCTATATCGATGAAAAACTCAATACACTGGTGATCCGCGACACCATGGACAGGATCAAGGTCGCCGAGAAACTGATTTCCTCTCAGGACCTCAATGAGCCGGAAGTGATGCTAGAAGTGGAAGTGATGGAAATCAACCGTCGCAACCTGGAGAATCTGGGCATACAGTACCCTAGCCAGATCGGTGTTGGCGTACAGGGCAATGCGCGTGGGAATGGCGGCACCCAGCCACAAGGCGGCGAACTGACGCTGTCAGAGTTGCGTAACTTTAACGGCAACCTTGGTGTATTTACCATCAGTGATCCCGCTATTGTGTTAAACCTGCTGCATCAGGATACCGACACCAACCTGCTGGCCAGCCCCAAGATACGTGTGAAAAACCGTGATCGCGCCAAGATTCATGTCGGCGATAAAATACCGGTATTGACCAGTGTCGCCAGCGCCCAGGGCTTTGTCAGCCAGAATGTGAACTACATCGAGGTGGGTATCAAACTCGACGTAGAGCCGGTGATCCAGATGCAGGACCAGGTCAGTATCAAGGTCGCCATGGAAGTCAGCAACATTACCGACCAGGTCACGACCAGTACCGGCGTGCTTGCGTATACCATCGGTAGCCGCAACGCCAATACCACCTTGCAGTTACGTAATAACGAAACGCAGATCCTGGCAGGGCTGTTCCGCGATGATGAGCAGAAAACACAACGCCGGGTGCCAGGCCTTGGTAACCTGCCGTTTATAGGCAAGCTGTTCAGCAACAGCAACCAGGACAAGCGCAAAAATGAAATCGTGCTACTGATTACGCCGCGCATTATGCATAACATCAGCCCTGCCAATGCGGTGTATAGCCTGATTCCGTCCGGGGTGGCGGCGACTGCCAATCCGGTGGGTGCAGGTGGTGCCCGTACGGTGCAAGCGGCAGAGCCTGTCACACCACAAGCAGTGACGCCGCAATCCACGCAAAGCAGTAATGCCCGCAGTGATGGCGGCTTTGGTGCACAAATTATGAATAGCACTGATACTGGCACTGTGCAGCCATAAGCGTGTGCAAAGCATGATGATGTTGGTGCCACATCGCAGAAATGGATTTACGCTGGTGGAATTGCTGGTCACGCTGGCGCTGCTTGCGTTGCTGGTGACCTCCGCCAGCCCTGTGGTGCAGTTGAACAGCAAACGCGAAAAAGAGCGCGAGCTTAAGCGCGCATTATGGCAAATCCGTGATGCGCTAGATGCTTATAAAGATGCGGTGGATCAAGGGTTGATCAAGAAAACTGCCGATGGCAGTGGCTATCCGCCAAACCTGAGAATCTTGGTCAGCGGAGTGGAAAATGCACAGGATCCGAAAAAGAAAAAGCTGTTTTTCCTTCGGCGGATTCCGCGTGATCCATTTGCCGCGGATGTAACGCTCAGTAATATGCAGACCTGGCGCATACGTGCATATGACGGCGAATTAGATGAAATGGCCAAGGATGTATACGACGTTTCATCCCGCTCCGGTGCGCTTGGCATCAACCAGCAACCTTATAGTGAGTGGTAGCAGATGAAACGCGGATTTACCCTGATTGAAATGCTGGTGGTACTGGCTATCCTGGCGATGTTGCTGACCATCGTCTCACCAAAATTCATGCATATGTTACAGCGGTCTAAAGAGACCACGTTGCGTCATGATTTGCTGACCATGCGGGATGCCATCGACAAATTCTACAGCGATAAAAACCGTTATCCGGAGGTACTCGAAGAGCTGGTTGAGCGGCAATACCTGAAAGCGATTCCGCCTGACCCGATGACAGAGCGCAGTGATACCTGGGTCATCACTTTACCGCCGAATATAGACGAGCAGGGCAGCGTATTTGATGTGCATAGCGGATCCAACCAGGTTTCCGGTGATGGTACGCCTTATGCCGATTGGTAAGCGCCAACGCTCAGGTTTCGTGCTGATCGGCATGTTTATGCTGGTGATGCTGAGCGGGCTGGTGATGGCCCAAGCCGCCATGCGCTGGCAAACACAAGTCTTGCGCGAAAGAGAACAGGAGTTGATCCACGTGGGGCTGGCATACAGAGATGCCATTGGCCGCTATTACAACCAGACGCCGGGTGTAGTGAAAACTTTTCCGCGTACGTTTGAGGCCTTGCTCAGCGATGAACGCTTTCCGACGCCACGTCGGCATTTGCGAAAACCCTATCTGGACCCGATCACCCAGCGCGAAGGCTGGGGCATTGTCGAGGCGCCGAGTGGCGGCATCATGGGCATTTACAGTCTGTCGGATAAACCGCCGTTTAAAATCAAAGGCTACCGTGGAGAGCTACAGCACCTGAACAACAAGCGTTATTACGGTGAATGGTATTTTGTCTATGTGCCGCCAACTATTTCCGGCAGAAACCCGCTATAAATCTTTAATGATTACTTTAATCTAAGTTTCCCCCAAGACTTTAAAAGTCAGTTAATGCGTAAAAATATGACATGAATATATTATTTCCCAGCTAAAATGTAAAAATAAGTTAAAAACATGAGGTTTTTTCCGCTCCCAGCGATGTATATATGTAGGGACGTGAAGAGGAAATATTCCCGATGTTGGTGGGGGTTTTTTCCTGACATGTTGTTTTATGTTGATGCATTGATTTTTCTTGGGGAGTGTTTTCGTGGACCTGGTACCTGACATCGTAGATTTAGTGCTGTATTTGCTGGGCGTGCTCTCGGTGGTGGTGTGGGCCATCATCATTATCAAAAGCTGGGCCTGGTACAAATCCCAAAGTGAATCCACGGATTTCCTCTCCGAATGGCAACAGATGCGCAGCATCTATGAATTACCTAAATTGATATCGCAAAGCGAAAGCAGCTTTGCCCGGCTGTGTAATGCCGGCATGAATGCAATGAATGAAGTCATGGCCAATTCAGTGTTACGCCGCAATGAACGCCAGGAAGTGATCCTGCTCTCGCTCAAGCAACAAGCCTACCTCGAACATAAGCGCATGGATGGTGGTGTTGCGGTACTGGCCAGCATCGGCTCGACTGCGCCCTTCATAGGTTTGTTCGGCACCGTCTGGGGCATCATGAACGCCCTCAAGACCATCACTGCCACCGGCTCTGCCGGACTGGATGTGGTTGCCGGCCCCATCGGCGAAGCGCTGATCGCCACCGCGATTGGCATTGCGACTGCTGTACCAGCAGTACTCGCCTACAACTACTTTATGCGCAGGCAAAAAGTACACCGTGCCGATATGGAACAAGTCGCCAGCCGCTTCCAGTCTTTACTCACCCAGTCCGGTGTAGAAGGCTAAGTCATGGCAATCCTTGGCGATGCAGAACAGGAGGACCTGGTAAGCGAGATCAACGTCACGCCACTGGTGGATGTGATGCTGGTATTACTGACCGTGTTTATCGTTACTGCACCCTTACTGATGAACGCAGTGAAAGTAAAGCTACCGAAAGCCAGTGCTGAAGTCGCCATTACCGTACCCAAGACCGCGCATATCAGCATTACCGATGCGGGTGATGTCTTCCTCGACCAGCAGAAACTGGCATTGGAAACCCTGACCAGCAACCTGGGCACGCTAAAAGCGCAACAAGACCCGGCTGTTGAGATCTATGCGGATGAGCATGCCGAATATGGCATTGTCGCCAAAGTGCTGGCGGCGATACAGCGTGCCGGTATCAGCAAGTTCAGTTTTGTGATGTCACCGGATTCTGCAAAGAAAAGTAGCTAGCATGACGGCCCTGGTATACATGGATGATGATAGTCAGGCCAAGGTTTGGCGGGCAGTTATCCTGTCACTGAGTCTGCATGCGCTAGTCATCGCGATTTATCCCACATTAAAGCATATTGAATTACCCAGGATTCCGGATCGGCTGGAAATCGAATTCTTCACCATGAAAATGCCGGCTTCCAAGCCTAGTGAGCAGCAGGTTGCGCCAGCAGTGGTTGCTTCGGTTCCGCCTGAGCCACAAAAAACGCCGACGACTGTCAAGCCGCAAACAGCATCGCCAGTCGAAAACCAAAAATCGGTTATCGCGGCACCTGCCAGCAATGATGCGAGTTACCAGGTACCTGAGCAGGCTTTACCTGCACGAGCAGAGCCGGCGCCCACGTTGAGTCCGCCAGCATCAGTGAGTACAAGTGATGCTCCCAGCCATGTACCTGCTGAGTCACCTGCGAAGGAATCGCGTGCTGCACCCGCAGTCAGTGCACCAGTCAGCAGTGAGTCGGATGAGTTAACACCCAGTGACAATGATGCCTGGGGTGATTACGGCGATCAGTTGCGCTCGCTGGTGAACAAGAGCAAACAGTATCCAACAATCGCGATACGCAGGCATCTCGAGGGTGAAGTGACTATCCTGGCGCAGTTTGTGCGCGGGGAACTGGTGCAAGTATCGCTGGCGGATAGTAGCAAGCATGCGCCACTGGATGACGAAGCATTGCGTATGGTGAAAAAAGCCATCGGCCAGCTAGGTGTGAAAGATAGCCTCAGGAAGAAGACTTTTAAGATCACTATCCCAGTGTCTTTTAAATTGGAATAAAAACAATGACAACAGTGTCATGCGGCAGGATTATCGGAAAGGCTATCCCTCACTTTCATTAACGATAGTTCTGCTCTCCAACCCCTGTGCTTGCCATATCCTCCGGTAAGTACAGGGGATTTTTTTGTACAAAATAAATACGATCAATAATTCGCTATTCATCTTTTTTATATTCGCAGATCTCTTTATGAGATGTTTTATGTAACTGTTTGCTGGAGTTGTAACGCTAGCAAACATATTTACATGGTCCAGATCTGCGCATCAGGATGTGACCGCAGTTTTATATTAAGATTTTCTATGAAATTATCTCGCCAGATTGATTATATTTTGTATATTTAGCTATGGTGAATGTCATTGAAAAGCTACGTTGAATAAATGAAATATTCATGACACATCTCATTGATTTATTTTAATTTTTCAGGCCTCCCTACTGGCTCGCAAGCCTTTGTTTACGTCATCCCTTAATTTAGCCTTGTTCATAAAAAACTGCATTTAAATCCTCAGCAAAATTCTTTTTTCTTGTCACTGAGGTCGTCTTATGCTACCGTTCAACGTGTAACAAATTTGTAACTAAACGTAATTTAGTTGCTACAGATTCAGTTCTGGGTTGGCAAACATGTTATCCATATACGAAACGCAATGCATTGCAAAGCCAAACGCTTCCGCTTCCGCTGAAAGTGTCTGCAGATTGTTGCTGAGTTTGGGCATTTTGACTGGACTGATCGCCCTGGCTTTTGTGCATATCGGTGCCTGGATGGTATTGCCATTTGCTGGTTTGGAATTAGTGTTAGTGGTTCTGGCTTTTGTGTGGGTGTTAAAGCACAGTGATGATTACGAAAAAATCACAATCGTCGAGGATCATGTTGAAATTGAGCAAAGTGTCTTAGGCAAAATAAAACACGTCCGCTTTCAACGCTATTGGACCCGGATAACGCTCAGGGAAAGTGAGAATGGCAAAACATCACTTTGGATCGGGTCCCGTAATCAAGAAGTTGAGTTTGGTCGCGACACCATGAACAACGCGCAACGCGCTGAACTGGTATCGCATCTGAAACGAACACTTCTAAAAAACTAAATAACTAGATTTTGGAGCAGATTAGATGCAAGGAATGAAGAAGCTTGGGGCTAGTGCGTTTGCACTGTTTTATTCATTAAGCGCACGCGCTGACTACACTTTCAATTTCCCAGACCCGGTCACACCGATGGCGCTGGATACACTGCATGTACACAATAAATTCATGCTGATTACCGCCGTGATTTTTGTGGTGGTACTGGCAATCATGATTTATTCCATCGTCAAACATCGTCACGATAAGGGTTACAAAGCCGTTGTTGATAAACCACCATCTACCACGATGGAGATTTTCTGGACGCTGATCCCGTTTGCGATTCTGCTGTTGATTGACTTTGTGATCATGGGTATTCCGGCTTATCACAGTGTGGTGATGATGGAGGATACGCGTGACCAGTCCACCATGGTCATCAAAATCACAGGTTCACAATGGCGCTGGCAATATGAGTATCTCGATGGCGATGCTCAGGGAATCAAGTTCGTCAGCAACCTGGCGACTTCTGACGGCCAGCTGCATAACAAGGAAGATAAAGGCGAAAACTATCTGCTCGAAGTGGACAATCCGCTGGTGCTGCCTGTGGGTGAAAAAGTCCGTATTCTGATGACTGCTTCTGACGTGTTGCACAACTGGTGGGTGCCGCAATTCGGTTCTTCACGTGTGGCCGTTCCTGGGTTTATTCGTGAAACATGGGTACAGGTCGAAAAAGCCGGTGTCTATCGTGGTCAATGTAAAGAGCTATGCGGCAAGGGCCATGGCTACATGCCTGTTGTCGTCAATGCAGTCTCCAAAGAAGAGTTTGCTGCCTGGGCTGGTAAAAAACAGGCGGAGCAAAAAGCCGCTGGTGATGTCAAAGAGTTAACCAAAGAAGAGTTGCTGGCACAAGGTAAAACTGTTTACGAGAAAAACTGTGCGGTTTGCCACCAGGTGAGTGGTGCAGGTTTGCCACCAGCCTTCCCGGCGTTGACAGGCAGTAAGATTGCGACAGGCCCGATTTTCGGTGCCGATGGTAAATACCAAAAAGACAGTCATCTGGATCGCGTACTGAACGGCAAAGGAGTTATGCCTGCATGGAAAGCGACCCTGAATGACACTGAAATTGCTGCTGTGATTACTTATGAGCGTAATGCCCTGGGTAATACAGCGTCGGTGGATGCCCTGGTGCAGCCACCACAAGTCAAAGCAGCACGCGAATAACTTTGTAAGATTTTTAGGAGAGCAACGATGAGTACCACCTCCGTAGCACATCACGACGAGCATGAGGAACATCCAACCGGCATTATGCGTTGGTTGACGACCACCAACCATAAAGATATCGGTACCATGTACCTGACATTTTCACTGGTCATGTTTCTGGTCGGTGGCTGTATGATTCTTGGCATCCGTGCCGAGCTGTTCAAGCCGGGTTTGCAATTGATGAATCCGGAATTCTTTAACCAGCTGATTGGCGTGCATGCGCTGATCATGATTTTCGCGGCGCTGATGCCTGCTGCTACCGGCTTCGCCAACTGGATGTTGCCGTTACAACTGGGCGCGCCGGATATGGCATTGCCGCGGTTAAATAACTGGGGTTTCTGGATTCTGCCACCTTCAGCCATCTTGCTGACACTGCCATTTACCTTGGCATTATTCGGTATTGGTGATGGCGCATTGGCAACCGGCTGGACCTTCTACCCACCACTTTCGGTGCAAGGCGGTATCGGCGTAGACTTCGCCATTTTCGCGGTTCACTTACTGGGTATTTCTTCAGTTTTGGGTTCTATCAACATCATCGTCACCATTTTCAATATGCGTGCGCCAGGTATGACCCTGATGAAAATGCCATTGTTTGCATGGGGCTGGCTGATCACTGCTTTCCTGCTGATTGCGACGATTCCTGTATTGGCTGGTGCAGTCACCATGTTGCTGACAGACCGCCATTTCGGTACCCATTTCTTTGATGCTGCCGGTGGTGGTGACCCGATCATGTTCCAGCATTTATTCTGGTTCTTTGGTCACCCTGAAGTGTATATTTTGCTGTTGCCTGTTTGGGGTTTCATCCCACAAATTTTGCAGACATTCAGCCGTAAACCTATGTATGGCTATAAAGCACAAGTTTATTCATTGTGGTCTATCGGTGCTCTGTCTGTCGTTGTGTGGGCGCACCATTTCTTTACAGCTGGTATGCCAGTGCCCGCCTTGCTGTACTTTATGTATAGCACCATGGCGATTTCTCTGCCGCTTGCCGTTTTATTCTATTGCTGGATCCGCACCATGTGGAAAGGTGCAATGACGTTTGAAACGCCTATGCTGTTTAGCGTAGGCTGGATTATCCTGTTTGGTGTAGGTGGTTTGACTGGTCTGGTACTGGCCGATGTGGCAGCCGATGCGCAATACCACAATAGCTATTTTGTGGTTGCACACTTCCACTACACACTGTTTGCAGGTGGCATTATGGGCATCATGGCGGGCGTCTATTACTGGCTGCCAAAAATGACTGGCCATATGTATAACGAGAAGTTGGGTAAATTGCACTTCTGGTTAACGGCCATTTCATTCAATGTCACCTTTATTCCACAGTTCTTTGTCGGTCTGGCAGGTATGCCACGTCGTATCCCTGATTATGCACTGCAATTTGCGGAATTCAACATGATTTCTACCATTGGTGCGTTCGTCCTTGGTTTGTCACAATTGCTGCTGGTTTACAACATCATTAGTTGTGCCAGAGGCGGCCAAAAAGCGACAGACAAGGTATGGGAAGGCGCGATTGGTCTCGAGTGGACATTACCTTCTCCACCGCCATATCACAGTTTCACTGAGCAACCTGTAGTGAAATAAACATGTCGTGAAGTAATCGTTATCACCGGCCATCCATTTTAACTATGGATGGCTAGTGATAAACCTCATGCAGGCATGAAAGTGACAGGAAAAAGATTTTGAGCAAACCGAAGCAGAGTAACAATAAAAAGATTGCCTGGATTTTGGCTGGACTGGCAATCGCATGGTACGTAATCTCAATGTTCACCATGTGGAAATAGTTTTTGAAGATATCTAGTGTTGAACCCAGCTCATGGTGAACCAGGATAAATCAGAAGCCAACAAAAAGTTGGCATTCAAGTTGGCGTGGATTCTCGCAGGTGCGCTGGTATTTGCATTTGCACTGGTGCCTTTGTATGACGTGATTTGTTCTGTGACTGGCCTGAATGGCAAAACAAGCAATGTTGCGCAAACCGCGGCAAAGCAGAAAGTAGATTTATCGCGTGAAGTGACTGTGCAGTTCGTTTCTTCCGTGATGCCTGGGCTAGGTTGGAATTTTTATGCCAAACAAAGTAGCATCAAGGTCCATCCAGGCCAGGTAACCGTAGTGATGTTTGAAGCAAAGAATACAACGAGTGAAGTAGTTGCCGGGCAGGCTATTCCAAGTGTGACACCAGGTAAGGCGTCTGCTCACTTGAAAAAGATTGAGTGTTTTTGTTTTGTAAAACAATCGCTTAATCCCGGCCAGGTAAAACAGCTGCCGCTAAGGTTTTTTATTAGTACTGATCTACCGCCAGAAGTGAATGAGCTCACCTTATCCTACTCATTCTTTCCGGCAAGCAAATGATTCAAATTAATGATTGTGATTTAAATTATAAAAATCAAATGATTGGGAGTTAGGCATGGCAAGTCATTCAGATAACCATTATTTCGTACCACACGGCAGTATTTATCCTGCACTGATTTCTGTTGGTCTGCTATCTATGGCCAGCGGGTTTGTGTTTAATGTCACCGGCTCTGATCTCCGTGGTGATGGCTCACTTAAGAATCCTTCCCTGGATTTTCTGGCGACACCCGGCAAATACATGATGTATCTAGGCCTGGCGATCATTCTGTTCATGATGTTCAAATGGTTGAGCGACGTAGTCACTGAAAGCCTGACAGGCCAGTACAAAAAGTGGGAGGACAAATCTTTCCGTATTGGCATGATTGTGTTTATCTGCTCAGAGGTCGCTTTTTTTGCAGCATTCTTTGGCGCCTTGTTCTATATGCGGGTACTGTCAGTGCCTGACCTTGCTTCCTATGCGCCGGATATCACGCCCTACAAAGATTTCCTGAGTACCTGGCCGACACAAGGCCCGGGCGGGGTGGTGCTGGGTGAGACTTTCAAACCTAATCCAGACTTTCACCCGATGACCTGGAGTGGCTTGCCGTTAATCAACACGCTGCTTTTACTGAGCTCAGGCGCAACCATTACCTGGGCGCACTGGGGTTTGATTAAAAACAATCGCAAGCAACTGATTGTGGGGTTGGCATTAACAGTGGCTTTAGGTATTACTTTCCTGATCTGTCAGGCAGCTGAGTATCATCATGCCTACACTGAAATGGGTTTGACGCTGAAGTCAGGTGCTTATGGCGCAACCTTTTTCATGTTGACCGGCTTTCACGGTTTCCATGTGACGATTGGTACATTGATGCTGATTGTGATTTTACTGCGCAGTATGAAAGGTCACTTCACACCGGAACATCATTTTGGTTTTGAAGGCGTTGCCTGGTACTGGCACTTTGTGGATGTTGTGTGGTTGGGTTTGTATATTTTCGTCTACATGCTCTAGCATCAAAAAAGGGCGCCAGGAGCGCCCTTTTTAACAGTCGGATTTATTACAGCGTATGGCCGATATAACCGAAGTGTGCAGCAAGAATCAATAGTAGAAACAGGACGATAGACAGGCCAATACGCATGGTTAATGCCTTTACCGTACGATCTGAGCCACGCTTGTCTTTCAATAAAAAAACCAGGGCAGAAAACAAACTGCCGATGATGACTAGCAGTACAAGGACAGTAGCAATTTTTATAAGCATGGTGTGATCCTGCGCTAAGTGTAAGTAAATAGTGAAGGCACATTATGGGCTGTAAGTAAGAAAATGCAAATACCTTTGGGATCTTATGTTTTGAGGCTGCGGCCAGTGGTCATGATGGTGGTGGCGCTCATGGTTTTTGGCTGTTTGAAATTAGGCATGTGGCAGTGGCACAAAGCCGAACAAAAGCAGGCGATTACCCTTGCCCTGGCTGAGGGTAAACTCAATATGGTTGAGCTAGTAACTGATGGCAAGCTGGATGAGAATGGCATAGAAGCTTTACATACCCGAGCTGTAAAACTCTCCGGGCATTACCTGCCAGCATATGCTTTCTTTCTGGATAATCAGGTGGAGCAGGGGCAGGCTGGATTTCACGTGTTAACGCCGTTTTTACTCAGTGATCAGCGGACAGTAATTTTGGTGAATCGAGGGTGGGTAGCAGGATTTTCTGATCACCAGCAATTGCCAGTGATAAAGACGACTGTAGGGGAGCAAACTGTGGCAGGGATGCTATGGCATCAAAAGAAAACCGGCTTTCAACTGGGCCATACAGATGAGCATTGGAATAAAGTACAGCAAGTGATAGATTTTGAATATTTACAAAAACATTTGCCTTACCCACTGGTGCCGCATGCTATCCTCAAACTGGACCCTGACGTAGCGCAAGATGGATTTATCCGCCATTGGGATGTCACGGCCGGGCAGGTCGAAAAACACTTAAGTTATGCCTATCAATGGTTTGGATTTGCTTTGGCAAGCATACTGATTGGTGTGTATCAAATGCTGGAAAAACGGCAGTAAACGGTCAGGAAAAAGGTAGCCCGGTAGTGCAAGAAAATTCACAGTCAAAAGTTTCAGTAAATGCCGCCCAACAGCGCAAAGGGCGCATGATTTTTCTATTGTTGGCAGTATTTTTTACCGTGCCATTGGTGGTAGTCGTCGCGATGATCAAGTTTGACTGGCGACCTAGCGGTAAAAGTTATGGCCAGTTGATTCAACCGCCAGTGTCGCTGGCTTCCAGCACGCATTGGGTAAATGATCAACAGCAGGCCATGCCAACATTCTGGCAAGATAAATGGAATATTGTCCTCATCGCAGGCGAATGCGATACACGTTGTATGCAGCGGTTGCATGACTTAAGACAAGTGTATGTATCGCTGTATAAAGACATGATCCGTGTGCAGCGCGTGCTTATCACACAACAGGCTGATACCAGCAAGATTCGTGAACGGTACCCTGATCTGTTGATTATCAATGGCGAGTCTGCACAGGTAACCGCCTTGGGTCGCATGCTGAGTGGTGGCGGGCAGAACACACTGGATGCGCAGCGGGTATATTTCATTGATCCGCTAGGCAATATCATGATGCAGTATCCGCTTGAGCAGGAAGCCAAATGGATACGCAAAGATTTGACGAAGCTGCTGAAGGCTTCGTGGGCGGGTTGAGTATGTTCAGGTCTTTAAGTGTTGTGGCTGTGCTGCTGGCGTTTTGTGTCGTGGTATTGGGGTCATATGTACGATTATCTGATGCAGGATTGGGTTGCCCAGACTGGCCTGGCTGTTATGGCGCCTTATCCGTGCCGCAAAGTGAATCCGCAATCCACTCTGCGCAGCTGGCATTTCCGGATAAGCCGCTAGAACACGCGAAAGCCTGGAAAGAAATGGCCCATCGTTATCTGGCCGGAAGTCTGGGCCTGGTTATTTTAGGTCTGGCCTGGCTAGCGTATGTGAACAGGCTGAAAATAAAAACTTCATGGCAGTTATCTGTTGCCCTGGTCGTGCTGGTTTTTTTACAGGCACTGCTGGGTATGTGGACTGTGACACTGTTACTTAAGCCGGTAATTGTGACCTTACATTTACTGGGCGGGATGACCACCCTGGCACTATTATGCTGGATCGCCGTACGCAATAATGCGCAACCATCCATCGCTTTGCCATCAGCACAGCAATGGTGGTTACGCCTGGCGCTGGTGGTATGGTTTCTACAGGTGATGCTGGGTGGCTGGACCAGCAGTAATTATGCGGCGCTCGCTTGTACCGACTTTCCCACCTGCCATGGCTTATGGTGGCCCGATATGGATTTGCATGATGCATTCCACCTGACGCGGGCACTGGGAGAAAGCCGGGATGGCGGGCAATTGCACCTAGATGCTTTGACCGCTATTCAATGGATACACAGACTGGGCGCGCTGGTCGTGCTGGGTTGGGGCATCGTCAGCGTCAAGATTTTGTTACAGCGTCAAAACGCCAGAACCTTGGCGTGGACACTACTGCTGGTTTTGCTGTTACAAATCGGTGTTGGTATCGGCAATCTGTTACTGCAACTGCCATTAGTCTTGGCTGTATTGCATAACGCCGGCGCAGCGTTGCTGGGTATATGCCTGGTGACAGTCAATGCGAGATTAATGAATACGTCTTATTAGAAAAGTTGGGGGATTAGTCATGCAAAGTATTTGGGTTACACAACTGACATCGGCCAAAATGAGCTTGCGCAATTTTTATGCGCTGTGCAAACCGCGCGTCACGGCATTAATTGTTTTTACCGCAATCATCGGCATGTTTATGGCCACGCCTGGCATGGTGCCGTTACAGATATTATTAGCGGCAACTGTGGGCATTGCGTTTGCCTCAGGTGCTGCAGCGGCGTTTAACTGTTTAATCGAACACAAGATTGATGCCATGATGGCACGCACGCGTGCGCGTCCTATTCCTACCGGCCAGTTATCGCAGATGGAAACCCTGTTATTCGCCAGTGTGCTCGGTGGCATAGGCCTGAGTATTTTGTATTACTGGGTGAACCCGCTGACCATGTGGCTGACATTGGGGACGTTTGTCGGTTATGCCGTTATTTACACGGTGTTTCTGAAACCGGCAACGCCTATGAATATTGTCATTGGCGGCGCATCAGGTGCAATGCCTCCAATACTTGGCTGGGCAGCAGTGAATAACACCGTGTCGCCAGAAGCTTTGGTCATGTTCCTGATTATTTTTGCCTGGACGCCACCACACTTCTGGGCACTAGCTTTATATCGCCGAGAAGAATATGCCAAAGTGGGCATGCCTATGTTACCGGTAACCCATGGTGAGAAATTTACGCTGCTGCATATTTTGCTATATACCGTGATCCTGATTGTCGTGTCTTTAATGCCTTATGGCTTAGGCATGAGTGGCTGGCTGTATCTGGCGTCGGCAGCATGCCTGAATGCGGTATTTCTTTACTATGTAGTCAGCCTCTATCGTCGCTATTCTGACGATCTGGCCAAAACCACTTTCAAATATTCTATTCTTTACCTGAGCCTGATATTTGCAGCGCTATTGCTGGATCACTATTTGATTTAAATCCTGAAGTGGTTAGTTAGCTTTGGTGGCAGCATGTTGCAATGCTGCCATTTTTGTTTCAGCGCCCAGCATAGGATATGTCTTTTCTTGCAGCATCTGCAAATCCAGCTGCTCGAGTAATGAGCTGAACATAGCCGGTTTTCCATGCAGAAAACCCTGTATAAAATCGCAATTGATAACTTTGAGTATGCTCTCCTGCTGCGCATTTTCCACGCCTTCGGCAATCAGTTGCATATTCAGCTCATGTGCCATCTGGATGATGGAGCGGCACAGGATAAAGTCATAGTTATCCACGCCCAGATTATTGATAAAGGACTTATCAATCTTAACGTAATCAATATGGTATTTTTTAAGGTAACCCAGTGCAGAATAACCGGTGCCGAAGTCATCAATCGATAATTTAATGCCCGCCTGTTTAAGCGTTTTTAAAGTGTCCTGAATCACTTTTGAAGGCTCGAGCAACAACCCTTCTGTAATTTCAAAACAGAACAGTTCACAAGGAATATTCGAGCGCTCAAGGCGTTTGATAAACGCCATTAAATGCTGTGGATGCGCAAACTGTATCGGTGAAATGTTGAGGCTGATCTGGATACCCTGCAAACGCATTGGGTCTATGGTCGACAAGTCATGCAGCACTTCATTAAATATCCATTTGCCGATCTCGATAATAATGCCCGATTCTTCCGCAATTGGAATAAACACACTTGGCGGAATGTTGCCACGCGTTGGATGTTGCCAGCGGATTAGCGCCTCGGCTTTAATCAGCGAAATATCCTGCAGGCGATAAATAGGCTGGTACACCAGATGCAACTCGTTATTTTCAATGGCTGAGCGCAGGTCATGCGTCAGGGAAATGCGTTCCCTGATTTCCTGCTGCATGGTTTGGGTAAAGAACTGGTATTGGTTTTTACCGGCACGCTTGGCCGCGTACAAAGCCTGGTCGGCGTACATCATCAGGGTTTCGGCAGAGTCGCTATGGTCAGGGAACACCGCAATACCAATACTGGCGGTGACAAAATACTGGTTATCATCGATATGAAAAGGCGAGCGCACAGTCTCTACAATTTTGGCGCCGATGTCGTGCAGCACCTTGATATCTTTGAGTTTGGGAATCACCACCACAAACTCATCGCCACCCAATTTGGCGGTGGTGTCGCCATCTCGTACGCAGGATTGAATGCGTAATGCTGCATTCTGCAACAGGCGGTCACCCACTGCATGTCCGGCAATATCATTCACATCCTTGAATCCATCCAGGTCAATCAGCAGTAAGCCCAATTGTTGTAGTGATTGCTGACATTCCTGAATCGATTTCTCCAGGCAATCCTGTAGTAAATAACGATTAGGTAATTGTGTCAGGTAATCATAATTGGCTTGCCGCCAGATCTGTTGACGTACCTCGGCTTCACGCCGTTGCGCGCGCTGGTAGAAACGCCAGAGCTGATGCACCAGCAGCATGCATGCCAGGGCAAGTATTGTTATGCCAGCTTCAACTGCCAACTGACTAAACAACTCCGGGTTGGTGGCTGACGTTTCTGGTGCAAGGGTAGCTGCTGTCGCCTGACCGGTGAATGGCATAGCGCTGAGCAACATTGTTTGAATGATTTTCTTGAGTGGGTTATCCATACCAATCAATCTGTATTTGCAAATGATGGCCTGGTAAACCCTTATCGGCACTGAATCTCAGGCCATGCTAAAAAAAGACACACCAGGAGTTAACTTGATTAACGGCAGGTTGGCTTAAAACTTTAGGTGGAGGTAAAAGTTTTTTATCAGACGCCTGCAGCGTGACTGCAGGCGTGATTGAGACGGGATACTTGCTGGAATTATTTACCGGATAAGCAGGTTTTCATAAACGCTTTACGTTCGTCACCTTTTAAAGCCTTGGTTTTTGCATCTGCGTTACATGTCTTCATTTTATTCTGCTGTGCAGTCAGGCCGGAGTCCGTACTATCAGCAGATAAACAGGTTTTCATAAACGCTTTGCGGTCATCCCCTTTTAACGCTTTGGTGCTGGCATCTGCATTGCAGGTTTTCATTTTTTCCTGTTGCGGGCCTGCTGAAACTGAAAGACAGAATGAGGAAAGCAGTAGCGCAAGAACCAGTTTTTTCATGAAATTCTCCTAACAAATTATGAATTATGATGATAAATGATTCAGGCTGCCAGAATGCGAGCCTGACCACGCCATTCTGACACAGAGCAGGATCATCGGGGTGGAATAAAAAAGCCCGGTCATTAACCGGGCTTAAACGTACGCAATGAATGCTTATTGAACAGGGACGCTATGCAATGTGCCTGCTTTCATATCAGGGATCAATAAGGATTGGCCATCTGCTGAAAAGCTGATATCTGCCGCGGATTGGTAGCCCTGAATGATGCGTTGCGGCGTCGCTTTAGGCTCAGTGAGCTGCCAGACATTGCCGCCCGCCCAGTCGCTCACATACAGGTGACCATGCGTATCACGAACCAAACCATCAGCACCACCAAAGCCCTGGTTAAGCAAGGTCACGGAAGCTTTTTTGCCGCCTAACTGTACCCTGAACAATTTGCCTGTGCCAAAGTCAGCCACCAGTAAACTGTCCGCACCATCCATCAGCAAGCCATTTGGACGTTTGATACCGGCATTCGCTTTAAGCACTTCAGTCACTTTACCGGCGGGTGTGATTTTGAAGATGCCAGCACTTTTGCCATTGTCATCGCCACTGTCCGAGACATATACATTGCCCAGGCCATCGATTTCAATGTCATTTAAGAACACTGGTTTGCGCGGAAAAGCTGAAGTAGCAGCAGTCACCGTTTGCTTGCCAGTTTGCGCGTCAACACTCACCACTCTATCCACATCTGCAACATACAGCTGGCCATTGAACATATCCAGGCCTTTAGGATCATTCAGGCCTTCTGCCAGTGTTTTGCGGGTGCCATCAGCTTCGATCTGGGTGATTTTCCCATCGCCTGCTTTACCGAATTCACCAATCTCCGAGATATAAACGACTCCATTCGGTGCGGCAAATACAGATTCCGGCATGGCGAATCCGGTCAAAGTCGTCTCGCCTGTATGAGTGCTGGGCGCGGCGGCCGCGGCAGATTTACCCAGTGTTTTACCATCATAGCTCACACGGTAAATCACGCCATTGTAGTCATCCGAAACCAGCAATGAACCATCCGGCAATTGCAGTACGTCATTCGGGCGGCCCCATACTTCACCTTCGGCACTTAGCCAGCCATCAATAAATACTTTGGTTTCCTTAACCTGCTTCTGCTCGTCGAAAGTCACGCGGACCAGCTGGTAACCGACAGGCTCTTTACGGTTCCATGAACCGTGCTGTGCGATGACGGCATTGCCCTGGTATTCGCTTGGAAATTGCTTGCCGGTATAAAACTTGAAGCCGAGGTTGGCACTGTGTGCCTGGAATTCAGCCACTGGTTTCGTCACCGCTGCAGGTGGCGTTTTGTTTTTCCAGTTAGGGTCACGCGCATCGCCGCCGGCAAAGTAAGGAAAACCAAAATGCAGGCCGGCTTTAGGTGCCGCATTTAGCTCATCATGCGGGATATCTGCGCCAAGCAAGTCGACACCATTATCGGTAAAGAACAAGGTATTCGTGCCAGGCTGAAAATCCAAACCGACGGAGTTTCTTACCCCTTTGGCAAATGTTTCCACCTGGCTGCCATCCGGATTCATGCGAATAATGGAAGCTTCAATGCCAGTCGGATCGCAAATATTGCAAGGCGCACCGATAGTGACGTACAACTTGTTATCCGGGCCGGTCGCGATATAACGCCAGCCGTGATGCGCTTTATTCGGTAATTTGTCATAGACCACTTCGCGCATGGCCTTAAATGGCAAGGTCAGATCAAAGTCTGGTGCAGCATAACGTGTGATGCGGTGCTGTTCGGCCACATACAAATGTCCATCTACCATGGCGACACCATTACCAACATTCAGGTCATCCAGAATCGCTACTACCTGATCGGCTTTGTGATCTTTGTTCTTATCCACCACTGCATACACTTTATTACCACGGGTGCCTACATAGACGTTGCCGTTGGTACCCAGTGTCATCTGGCGTGCACCGGGCACTTCAGCGTAGACATCGACTTTGAAACCGTCAGGCACGCGCAATTTGCTCAAGTTGTCCCGCACATCCTGAATATCCGCCCAGGCTGACATTGACAGGGTTGCGAATATGGAACCGATCAGGCCTTTTATCAGCTGATTTTTCATCACGTTTTCCTCTTCTCCAAAATATTGCATTCAATACAAGTGTGGTATGAGTAGTCTACGCAGGCTGAGGTTCGCTGGTAAGTTTAAAAATATGAAATCGTTGCCTATTTCTATGTCTTATTAGGTGAATAAAGTCATTTAGGGGTATTATTTATGCCTAATCAATCACATAGTATAAGTATATGAGCAATGCTGACTGTTGGTATGCCCACGACCGCGATAAAACTATTGCGCTGTTATCCAGCCAGACTCGCAGTGAAGGGTTTACGCTGACTGCGCTGGATGGCGTCAAACTCATGCGCTGGAATCGGTCGATTCCTCGTAGCCCGGTTTTTTACGAACCTAGTATTGTATTCGTTTGTCAGGGCCGCAAAATCGGCTACCTCGGCGGAGAGGTTTATCAATACAATCCGCAACAGTTCCTGATTTTATCGGTGCCGCTGCCATTCGAGAGTGAAACCATCGCTTCATTGGAAGAGCCCTTGCTGGCGATTTCCATCCGTATCAATCTGGCCATGATCTCTGAGCTTCTATTGAGTGTTGAGCATGACACGCCGATGAAAATTAATGGCAAGAGTGGCATCACATCTACACCACTGGACGCACGTTTATCAAATGCGGTGGTCAGACTGCTGGAATGTCTGCAATCGAAAACCGAAGCAACGGTATTGGGCCAGGCGATTATTCGCGAGATTCATTACCGAATCTTGCAGACATCGCAGGCCTCGGCCATTTTGGCGGCGCATAGCACGCACAATAATATAGGTAAGATCAGCAAGGCGTTGCGGCTGATCCATTCTGAGTATGACAAAGAGCTGAATGTGGACAAGCTGGCCTCGGAGTCGACCATGAGCGTACCTTCGTTTCATGCGGCGTTCAGGGATGTGACGGCTACTTCACCTATCCAGTACCTGAAAATGACCCGCTTGCATAAAGCACGGTTGCTAATGGTGCAAGACGGTTTAAGTGCCACCCTGGCGGCCAGCAAGGTGGGTTACGAAAGTGCCTCGCAGTTTAGCCGCGAGTTCAAGCGTATGTTTGGCAAAAGCCCGATGGAAGAGGTCAGTGCAGTACGTAGTGCCCTGATTACTACCCCGAGTGATGTGGATGCCAGATATGTCACGGTGCAACAGTAGACCTTGAGTTAGTGACAGGAAAACTCATAGCTTTAGGCAATCATTCAAGAAGAGCTGGCAATTATTATTGCAGTGATTCTTTTAGACTTTAATGGTTATTGTCGGCAAGCTTGAGCTTGATTCCGGCGGTGATTCCAAGTTTCAATAAAAATATGGAGAACGCGACATGGCACTCACTTTTAAAACAGCCGCCTATGGTGTACAAAACGCAACCACCCCGGTTGCGCCTATGAGCATAGACCGCCGTGAACCTGGTCCGCACGATGTCCTGATAGATATTGAATACTGCGGTATCTGCCACTCTGACATTCATCAGGCCAGAAACGAATGGGGTGGCGGCTCTTTGTACCCTATGGTGCCGGGCCATGAAATCGTGGGTCGCGTCAGCAAAGTCGGCGACCATGTGACTAAATTCAAGCTGGGGCAACTGGTTGGAGTCGGCTGTCTGGTCGACTCCTGCCGCCACTGCGAAGACTGTGGTGCCGGTGAAGAGCAATATTGCAATGAGTCCGTATTTACCTACAACTCAAAAGATACCCGCCACGGTGGCCTGACGTTTGGCGGTTATGCCGAACGCATTACCGTGGATGAAAATTTCGTGGTCAGCGTACCGGAAAACCTGGATACCAAAGCAGTCGCGCCATTATTGTGCGCGGGCATTACCCTGTACTCTCCACTGAAACACTGGAATGTGCAGCCGGGCCAGAAAGTCGGCATCATCGGCCTTGGTGGCTTGGGTCATATGGGTGTGAAACTGGCGGCAGCCATGGGCGCGCATGTTGTCATGATCACCACCTCGGCCAGTAAAGCAGCGGATGCCACTAAACTGGGTGCGCATGAAGTGCTGATTTCAAAAGATGCTGATGACATGGCTAAACATACTGCCAGCTTTGATCTGATCATAGACACGGTACCGGTGGCGCATGACCTGAACCCTTATATCGGCTTGCTCAAACGCGACAAAACTATCGTTCTGGTTGGTCCTCTGGATCCGGTGGAAGTGCATGGCGCCAACCTAATCACCAAACGCCGCCAGGTCGCTGGCTCATTGATCGGCGGTATTGCAGAGACGCAAGAAATGCTGGATTTCTGTGGCAAGCACAACATCGTCAGTGATGTTGAAATCATTGATGCCAATTACATCAACGAAGCTTACGAACGCATGCTAAAGAGCGACGTGAAATACCGTTTTGTAATTGATATTGCTTCGTTCAATGCTGCTGCCAAAGCATAGATTAAAGACGGTATAGTGTTTAGAGCGCAATTGAATTTGCGCTCTAGCTTTTGCCATATTTAGATAGTTTAAGAATTTTGTCAGCGCATTAAGAATTGCACAGGCCAGTCAAGAAGCAAAAAGCTTTGCATGGAATGCAATACAAATTGGGCCGTTTGAAGGCATAAACTAAAGGTCGGTGTTAAGATGGTTATCTATTCATTTTCCACTTAGCGCATGCTTGCAGAAAAACCTCCTCAGGGCCTGATATCACTAGTGATATCGATTCTTGCCTACATCTCCCTCACTCAAATTGACAAGGTGATGCACATTGGCCAGCAAGAGTCGCTGGTGGTTTCAATTATCTTTGTAGTGTTGATTATCAACCTGGCATTCCAGCTGTCGTTCCAGGTCGAGTATGTTGCGGAACGGCTGAAAGAGCCTTATGGCACCATGATTCTGACCATCAGCGCGGTCATTATTGAAGTGGTGATCATCGTCATGATGTTAAGCCATACCTCTTCTACCACGCTGGCCAGGGATGCGATTTATTCGGCAGTGATGCTGGATATCAATGGCATTCTCGGGTTATGTGCGATCGTTGGTGGTATCAAGTATGGCGAGGTGGAATACAACGTTAACTCGGGCAATACTTATATTGTCATGATCATGACGGCGCTGGGGATTTCAATGGTATTGCCAGCGTTTTTGCCGCCTGAACACTGGCGTATATATTCGATGTTTACGATCATCACCATGAGTGTGTTTTATGCGCTGTTCCTGAAAATGCAGACAGGCCGTCACCGTAACTATTTCAGCTACCGTGACCAGCATAATAAAGACGGGCTGGGCGAGATGGCATCCCGCAAAACCATCGTAGATGTCAGGCTGGCGATTGTGTATATTCTGGTCGGCATCATCACCATAGGCCTGCTGTCAGAAGAGATGAGCATGCACATGGATTCCGGGCTAAACGGGAGTGGTGTGCCGCCGATTGTGGCTGCAATTGTCGTGGCGGTGATTGCTGCCAGCCCCGAGGTATTGACTGCGCTGAAAGCAGCGGTGAATGACCGTATGCAAACGGTCGTGAATATTGCGCTGGGGGCAACGCTTTCAACTGTCATTCTGACGGTGCCGGTGATTGAGGCGATCGCCCTGATCCAGAATAAACCGCTGATCGTTGGCTTGTCGCCAACGCAGATGGTCATGACATTTTTAACTTTGGTGGTCGCGACCATCAACTTGCACGATGGCGAAACCAATGCCATTGAAGGCATGACGCATTTTGTATTATTTATGGCGTTTGCCATGCTGGCAACGCTAGGCATGTAGAAAAAAATGCTACAAGAATGAAGTTCTACAAGAAAGTTTTGTAAAATTAAGCGCCATTCAAATGGCGTTCGCGTGAGTGAATGATGAGTACCCTCCTGGAATTACTTCAACAATACGGCCTGCTGATTATATTCGCCAATGTGCTGCTAGAGCAGCTAGGTTTGCCGCTGCCCGCTTACCCTACACTGTTGCTGTCGGGTGTGCTGATTGCCAATGGCCAATACAGTCTGGGCACTTTGCTGGCAGTGGCCGTGATCGCCGCCCTGATTGCGGATTCCATCTGGTATATGGCGGGCCGCAAATACGGTAAAAAAGTGATGGGGAAGTTATGCAAGATTTCGCTTTCACCAGATACCTGTGTCAGGCAAACCGAATCGCTGTACCTGAAATTCGGTCCACCAGCCTTGCTGGTGTGTAAATTTATTCCGGGCTTTGCTTCTATTTCCAGCGCGCTGGCTGGCTCTTCCGGCACGCGTTACCTGGTCTTCGTCATCATGGATGGTTTGGGCGCTGCATTGTGGGCAGGGACAGCACTGTGGCTAGGTAACCTGTTCAGCTCTGCCATTGACGAACTGATGTCTACACTGGTGCAGATGGGTAAGTGGGGCACATTGCTGGTACTGGCGTTACTCGCCGCATTTATCGCATACAAGTGGTGGGACAGGCAGCGGTTTATCAAAAGCCTGCGGATGGCGCGTATCAGTATTGAAGAGCTCAACGAAATGCTGGATAAAGGCGCGGCGCCCGTGATCCTGGATACGCGTGCTCCCCACCTGATAGATGACGGCTGGATTCCAGGCGCGCAGTTTATTACCCTGGAAGATGTGGATAACCTGGTGCTGGATATTGATGCAGATGCCCCGGTGGTCCTGTATTGCTCCTGCCCGAATGAAGTCACGGCGGCCAAAGTCGCCAAGAAACTGATCAACCGCGGTTACCGCAATATCCGGCCATTAACTGGCGGGATCGATGCCTGGCGGGATGCCGGTTATATTATCAGCCTGCCGCCGGCAAAGGGCGTCAATGTTTAATGTAGTTGGTATTGCCCTCAAGCGGCCATATACCTTTGTGGTGATGGCGCTGCTGATCCTGATTGTCGGCACATTGTCAGCGGTGCGCAGCCCGGTGGATATTTTTCCTGAAATCCGTATTCCTATTGTCGCGGTGGCCTGGCAATATAGCGGTTTGCCGCCTGATGATATGGCCGGACGTATCACCACGCTGTACCAGCGCAGCTTGACCACCACCGTCAACGATATTGAGCATATCGAGGCGAATTCGTTTAACGGCTTTGCCATCGTCAAAATCTTTTTCCATCCCGGCGTCAATATTGCGACTGCTAATGCGCAGGTATCGGCGATTTCACAAACCGTCACCCGGCAAATGCCGACCGGCACCACGCCACCGTTGATCCTTAATTACAATGCTTCCACGGTGCCTATCTTGCAGATTGCACTGTCCGGCAAAGGCCTCACCGAGCAAAACCTGGCTGACCTGGGTTTAAATGCAGTGCGCATCCGCCTGGTAACCGTGCCCGGGGCCGGCGTGCCATTTCCGTATGGGGGTAAAAGCCGGCAGATTCAGATTGACCTGAATCCGCCTGCACTACAGGCACGTGGATTATCAGCCCAGGACGTGTCAAATGCCCTGGCTGCGCACAATCTGGTCGTGCCGGTGGGTACGCAAAAAATTGGTAGCATTGAATACATACTTAACCTGAACAATGCCGCTTCAGATGTTGATGAGCTGGCCAATATCCCGGTTAAGGTCGTCAATGGGACTACCATTTACATGCACGACATTGCGCAAGTACGCGATGGCAGTCCGCCACAGACCAATATCGTACACGTGGATGGCAACCGTTCGGTATTGATGACCATCCTCAAGAATGGCGCGATTTCTACACTGGCGATTGTGGAAGGTATCAAAGACAAGCTGGAAGAAATCAAGCCCAGCTTGCCAGATAGCCTGGTTGCGACACCGATCAACGACCAGTCACTGTTTGTGCGCGCCGCCATTCACGGCGTGGTGTTTGAAGGTGTGCTGGCGGCCATTTTAACCAGCCTGATGATATTGCTTTTTCTTGGTAGCTGGCGGTCTTCGCTGATTATTGCGACATCGATTCCGCTTTCGATCCTGGGTGCCATTATCGGTTTATCGATTGCCGGTGAAACCTTAAATATCATGACGCTGGGTGGACTGGCGTTAGCAGTTGGTATCCTGGTTGATGAAGCTACGGTTACCATAGAAAATATAAACTGGCACCTGGAGCAGGGCAAGCCGGTAGAGCAATCTATCCTTGATGGCGCGGCGCAAATTGTGACGCCTGCATTTGTCTCGCTACTATGCATCTGCATTGTGTTTGTCCCAATGTTTTTCCTCGAAGGCGTGTCGCGTTACCTGTTTGTGCCTATGGCCGAGGCGGTGATGTTTGCGATGGTGAGTTCGTTTACCCTGTCGCGTACGCTGGTGCCTACCATGGCAAATTACATGTTGAAACCGCATGTCCATGGTGATGAGCATGGACCAGTCAGCCGCAACCCGTTGGTGCGTTTCCAGCGCAGTTTTGAAGCAGTTTTTGAACGCATGCGCCTGTCTTACAAAGGTCTGCTGGAGCTGGCGATTGATCATAGCCGATTGTTCATGGGCGGCTTTATGTTGATTGTACTGCTATCTTTTTTGCTGACCCCGATGCTGGGCAGTAACTTCTTCCCGGCGGTGGATAGCGGACAAATCCTGATGCATGCGCGCGTGCCTGTGGGTACCCGCATTGAAGAGACGGCCAACCGTTTTGCCAATATCCAGGCAGCGATTAAAAAAGTCATTCCTGCGGATGAAATCCTGACCATCGTCGACAACATCGGCATGCCTATCAGCAGCATCAATATGACGTATAACAACACCGGCGTCATCGGTACGCAGGATGGCGATATCCAGATTGCGCTGAAACCGGAGCATGCCCCAACAGCTGAATACATTCGCACCTTGCGCGAAACCTTGCCCAAGCAATTCCCGGATACGACATTTTCGTTCCCACCGGCAGATATCGTCAGCCAGATCCTGAACTTTGGGTCACCGGCGCCGATCGATATCCAGATACGTGGTGGCAAGCTGGCAGATAATTTTGAGTATGCCAATCAGTTACTGGCGAAAATACGCACCGTGCCTGGCGTGGTCGATGCACGTATCCAGCAATCGCGCAGCCGTCCGGCATTTGATATCAATCTCGATAAAACCCGCGCACAGGAAATCGGCATCAGCACCCGGGATGTCACCAATAGCATGGTGATCAATATGGCAGGCAGTTCACAGGTATCACCGACATACTGGCTAAACCCTGCCAATGGCGTGACTTATCCCATCGTGTTGCAAACCCCGCAATATCAGCTTGATAGTCTGAATACGCTGGCGAACCTGCCTGTCAGTGGCAATAACGGACAAACCCAAACCTTAGGCGGCCTGGCGATATTCAAACGCAATGTAGGTAACGCGGTTGTCAGCCAGTACGATATCCAGCCCATGGTGCAGATACACGCCAGTACCCAGGATAGAGACTTGGGCGCAGTCGCCGCCGACATTCGCGAGATTCTCGAGAACAGCAAAGACAAAGTACCCAAGGCTACCAGTGTCGTGATGCTCGGTCAGGCATATACCATGGACCATGCCTTTACCAGTTTATTTTTCGGCTTATTGGGCGCCATCGTGCTGATTTACCTGTTGATTGTGGTTAACCTGCAATCCTGGAGTGATCCGTTCGTGATCATTACCGCATTACCGGCTGCGCTAGCCGGCATCGTCTGGATGCTATTCATGACTTACACGCCGCTTTCCGTACCTGCGCTGACTGGCGCGATTATGTGTATGGGCGTGGCGACTGCCAACAGTGTGCTGGTCATCAGTTTTGCGCGCGAAAGGCTGGATGAACTTAAAGATGCTACCGCAGCTGCTATTGATGCCGGCTTTGTACGTTTTCGCCCGGTGCTAATGACGGCGCTGGCAATGGTGATCGGTATGACGCCGATGGCATTAGGCCTCGGTGAAGGCGGGGAGCAAAATGCGCCACTCGGACGCGCGGTCATCGGCGGTTTGATTTTTGCTACCGTCGCTACCTTATTATTTGTGCCGGTGGTCTTTAGCGCCATACACAGGAAAACACACTTTACCCCTGTCAGCACCTCTACAGGAGAGACTCATGACCACTAACTCCCACCACGCATCGCGCCGGTTGAAACTGGGCGGCTTGCTGCTGGCCTTGATTGCCGCAGGCATTGTCATTATGGGCATGTCTACCCGTGCCAGCCATGATGACAAACTTAAAGACTGGACTGACAAGCAGGCGGTGCCTACCGTAAGTGTCAGCCATCCAGGTGGAGCGGTTGACGGTAGTCAGCTGATTTTGCCGGGGCGCTTTGAAGCATTTTCACGTGCACCGATTTATGCCCGCGTTAGCGGTTACCTCAAAAACTGGAAAGTCGATATCGGCGGTTCAGTCAAAGCCGGGCAATTATTAGGCGAGGTGGAAACGCCAGACCTTGACCAGGAACTATTGCAGGCGAAGGCTGATCTGGCGAGTGCGCAGGCAAACGTCAGCCTTGCAGAGACTACTGCCAAACGCTGGCAGGATATGCTGAAGACCCAATCAATCGCGCGGCAGGAAGTCGATGAGAAACAGGGCGATTATTTAAGTAAACAGGCACTGGTAAAAGCGGCTGAGGCCAATGTGCAGCGCTTGCAGGCACTTAAAGGTTTTGCCAGCATCGTGGCGCCATTCGATGGTTCAGTGACTGCACGTAATACGGATACGGGTGCTTTGATCAATGCCGGTAGTAGCGGCAGTACAGCATTGCCATTATTTGAAGTGTCCAACACTCGAAAATTGCGTTTATATATCAATGTGCCGCAGAATTACGTCAGCCGTATCAAACCTGGCGGTAAAGCGACTTTCAGTGTGCCCGAGTATCCCGAGAGCAGTTTTGAAGCCACCATCCAGTCTACCTCCGGCGCCATTAATACTTCGTCAGGTACAACGCTGGTGCAATTGCTGGTTGATAATGCAGCAGGCAAGTTTTTGCCGGGCGGTTTTGCCAATGTGAATCTGCAAATGAAGGATGCCGGTGGCATTTTAAGCATTCCTGCCAGTGCATTGATTTTTGACCAGAATGGCTTGAAAGTCGCCACCGTTGGCGCCGACCAGAAAGTGTCTCTGAAAACCATCACCATTGCACGTGATTTGGGTAAAACGCTGGAAATCCAGACCGGCCTAACGGCCAATGACCGGGTGATTGAAAACCCGCCGGATGGTGTCACTGACGGCACATTGGTGAATGTAGCCACCGCAGCTGATCAGCCATCAAAAGAGCAGGCCCAGCCAGCGAAGTAATTTAAGCCATTCAAAGTATTTGAGTTGAATGACATTGGCTATTAGATTGATCGTTTAATGGATTAGTCAGGAGTAGCTAGTCTGTGCAAGTCACATTGCCAGATTTAGCGCGCCAGAATTAACCAGATACTTAATGCAGTAGCAGATAAGCTTAAAAAAACATTCACCGCCGGTGGTAACCAGAACAGGTGACCGCGCGGTTTTTCCTGTTGACCAAGGGACTTACAGAATACGACAAACTGCATCGCAGATAATAAAGCGGTCAATGCGCCAATCAGGATAAAGCCAACGCCGATGAACAATGAGACGGTGCTTTGTGACTCTGCAAGCCGGGCATCAATATTCATTAGCTTGATGAACAGGCCAAATCGTTCAATTACAAATCCTAGTCCCATCAAGGCAATGGATGTGCGTTGCCAGGCAAGTAAAGTGCGCTCGGCAGCAAAGTAAACGCGTGGGTCATCAAGGTAAGACATGAAAAGGGTTCTCGCAATCACTGATTAATCGTGCCATTTTACGACTTATCCAGGCCGCATGCCTGGATAAGTTTCTGGCAGTGACGCGTTTGCGGACGCTGAACTAGCTTGATGGAAGCCTAAACTAGCTTGATGGAAACAAAGTAAAGCTGCTATACAAACAGGCTTATACCGAGGACAGCCAGAATAGCTACACCGATAGCAAGAATCAGGAAAATAAAGAAAAATACTTTTGAGATTTTTGCTGCACCAGACTCAACGCTGCGAAAACCCAGCGCACCTGCAATCAGGGAAATAACTAAAAATATCAGCGCATAGTAAAGCATGTTCCGGCTCCTTTATAGTGTATTAATATTTATATAATTTATATAATATGATGGTAAATGTTTAAAGCTGTAGCCATCATAAGAGCTGAATCTAGTGTTGAGTATAGGACTTTGCTGGATTAAAGGTAAGAATCAGCCTACGGCAATACGCTACCTACCAGCCCAGTTCGCTAGTAGTAAAAAGCATGTGAAAATCACCAGAGTCTATATTTAATGCGGTGATCGGCTGGGTTCTGAGTTGAAGATATGAAGCAGTCCAGGATTGAGATTATCTGACACAGATGATTTAATTTTTATCCATCATTCATTGATAATTGCGGGCTATTGAGCTAAATCAGAATGCCAGAACTTGCTTGAAAACAAAACTTGAGACATAACCGTTTCATGGTAAAAGCAAGGCTAAGCCAGTTTTTGCTACAAAACAAACTTACCCGAATATCCGGCAATGAACAGGGTATTTAGACCGTATTTCCAAGACGTTGCCATTAATTTGGAAAGATATAATTCGCCTCTTGTTTTATAAAGATTGCCTGCAACAAGCTTGATTGCAAGAACCTGGTGACGGGAAAGCAGATTCGCTAGTGCCAGCTTGCTAGAAATATAACAACACTATAAGAAATATAACAATGTCTGATTATAAAAATCTGGTAATTAAAATATTGTATTGGTCAGGTGTTTCGCTGCTACTCAGGCTGGTGTGGATCTCATACGTACTAATCAAATTATTTCCGATAGTCTCTTTGGTATTAGTCAGTTTGTTCAGTGTGATTTTTTTTTATTAAATAATCACTCGTCTTCGCTGAATGCATTGTGAAAGTCTTCTGCTTCAATCACTTCTTTGGCGCGCATTTTCTGTATAAAAACAATGCCTTCCCTGGTCATCTGGCCCTTGCTTGATCGCCTGCCTTCGCCTATGTCGCCATTGGCGGTAAGGGGCAAGCGGAATACCTCCTGATGGTACCTGAGGCTCGCTTCGCCCAATCCTATTCTTTTGCATTTTTCCAGGTCTAAAACTGTGATCAGGTAATAGTTGGAACCTCTGGGATTGATTACGCGTTTCAAGTCTATCACCCCTATCAGCTCAGTCCCTTTTAAGACCGAAATCTCTTCGCCCGTTGCATCGAGCTTTATCGTATAAGTTAGGCCATCCTTGGCGACAAATTCTTTTTGGTGCATACAAAACATCCTTAGTGGGGTATTCGTCTTAAACACATTTGCTCTCAAACTTCATCATACATCAGGCTAAACTTTTTTCATCTGGTCTTTCACCTAGTCTGCAGCATCACTTGAAGTGATGTTTTTATTTATACATGGGCATAAATGCAACTTTGAGAATTAAGCTTTAAAAATGAGGTTACTCTTGATGTGAATATTTGTTAATAGATAGTAAACTATGTTGCAAGGTATGTTTAAATTCAATTTGGATGCAGCTTGATAAGCTCAAACGTCGATGGCAGAAACCGTATTTTTCAGTCTTGAAGGGATTAAAGTCAGTGATACACAGTTTATCGCTGATGGGCAAACCTATGCGATTGATACAGTCGCTGCTGTACAGCATGGATTGATAGAGCCAAAGCGCACATTCTCAACCATCTGCGTGCTATCAGGATCATTCCTGATGATTTTTGAAGATATCTTCATGTTTGTCGGTGGCTTTTCGATAGCGCTCGGCTTGGTGGCCTGGTTCACTGCACAAACCCTGTATGCTGTGGTTATTCATACCGAGGAAGGTGAGAAGCAGGCGTTAACCAGCACTAATAGCACTGATGTGGATCGAGTGATTCGCGCACTGAATACTGCGATTATTAATAGAGGCTAACATCAAAATAATTTTAGAAACAAACCGGTGTGAGTCATTGTTTTATTTCTTCGTCTGTATAAGGGCTACCTGTTCTCCTTCCCTTGTTATTTGAGTTTCTTTTAAAATATTGCCGCACTTGGTAAGTCGCAATACATGAGTGCAGCCTGCAAAGCAGCTTTGTATTACACCATCGTGCCGACATTATCTTGTAATATCAATCCTGAATTTGATGGGATTTGATAAGCGTAATTAATAACAAGAGCTGTTATGTAAACAACCACTTCTGAAGCTACTCAGGGTGGACTTGGCATAGATTTGGCGCTAGTGAAAGTATGCTGAAATTATATGACGGCACCGTCAGTTGCTTCAGTAAAGGGCGCAATAAGGGAAGCCAGTTTACGATCACGTTGCCTTTGTGGAAGGACAAGGTTTTGCACGAGAACAATACCGACATAGTTGAATTAAAACAGCAAAAGAAAATATCCGTGCTGGTAGTTGATGACAATGTAGATGCGGCTACTACACTAGCTTCATTTATAGAGTTGTATGGTCATGAAGTAATGGTTGAGCACGACTCTTTAAAAGCGCTCGAGTTGATTGAAGCCACTTTGCCGATGGTCTGCGTGCTGGATATAGGCTTGCCGAAAATGGATGGCTATGAGCTTGCACAACGTATTAAAGCCAATAAAGCCATGTCACATGCCACTTTGATCGCCGTCACCGGCTATGGCAGGGAGGATGATAAAAAGGCTGCATTTCTGGCAGGCTTTGATCACCACCTGGTCAAACCAGTAGATTTTGAAATGCTGATTCAGCGCATTGATGAGGCTGGCGAGAAGACTACTGCGTAGCTGGAATCAGGATGACAAAGTATTTTTAATATTATTCGCTGCCTTGATCCCGCTAGAAAATCGTATTGGGATATCTCTTAAAGACAGCCAACGCTAAGGCATTCAAATAGATCGCCTTGCCGCAAATGTTAAAAGCTTTTTAGTTTTAATTGGACAAACCTCACTTTTACTCAGCTGCCCAGCAGCTTAGCCTTGTCATTGCAGGTTTAACTTCACACAACTATATTGGAATAAATATTGTCTAGTCGTTATGGCTGAGTAAATGTTGCTCATATATACAGATCTGTAGCCAGCAGATTTTGCACTTTGGGAGGATTTGCCATGCCAGTTGCCGACCATGGAGACTTTCTGGACTTTGCTTTATTTTCGCGGTTTGCATTGAGTAAAATTCAAGACTGGATTACCTGTATCAATAGCGCAGGCGACATTATTTATGTGAACGAGGCGGCGTATACAGCGCTTGGTTATACCAAAGAAGAAATTTATAAACTCAAAATTTTTGATATTGATTTGAGTTACACACCTGAGGTTTGGGCTGCACATTTAGAGCGGCTAAAAGCGCTGGGTTCGCGGACATTTGAAACGCAACATCGAAAAAAAGATGGTCAATTCTTACCGGTTGAAATCAACTCCAACTACATTGAGTATCAAGGCCAGGAGTATAACTGTGCGGTAGTGCGGCCTATCTTTGATCGTAAGCGTGCCGAAACGCGCGAGCATATCAAAAATCATGTGCTGGATCTGGTGGCGCACAATGCCCCTTTGAAAAGCATACTTGCGTATCTTGTGCGCGGGGTAGAAGAAGAAAATCCTGAACGTTTTTGCTCTATCCATTTGCTGGATAAGAATAAGCAACTCCTGAAAAATTATGTCGCTCCCAGCTTGCCGCCAGGCTATTCCGCAGCGATAGAGAATTTACAGGTTGGTCCTGATATAGGTTCGTGTGGCACTGCTGCATTTGAAGGCAGGCCGGTGTATGTCGAAAATATACAGACCGATCCGCGCTGGGAAGGTTACAAAGAACTTGCTGCCAAGTATGGGCTGGCCTCTTGCTGGTCGGTGCCGATAATTGTGGACGACAACGATGTGGCGGGCACTTTCGCGATTTATCACAAAGCGCCGAAAACGCCTTTGGCGGCGGATATTGAGCAACTGGAATATCTTTCCAACCTGGCCCGTATCGCTATCGAGCGTCATCGTACTGCAGAAGAGTTACGGCTGTCAGATTCTATCTTTAAAAATACCAGTGAAGCCATGCTGGTGCTGGATATTAATGGCATCATCATTGCGACCAATCCGGCTTTCACCAAGATATCCGGCTATGACTCATCTGAAGTCATCGGTCACCATCCTGTCACGTTTGGCTCGCCCAGGCATGACCGGGATTTTTATGAGGCCATTCGCAAAGACCTGCAGGATAACGATTCATGGCGTGGAGAAATATGCGGCATTAAAAAAACCGGTGAAGAATATATCAACTGGGTAACTGTCAACACCACTAACGATGACAAAGGGCGGCCGTTCAGGCGCGTGGTACTGTTTTCGGATATTACCGAGAAAAAGAAACATGAAGAGCGCATCTGGTATGAAGCGAATTACGATGCGCTAACCCATTTGCCAAACCGCCGTTTATTCCAGGAACGCCTGCAACAAGAGGTGTTCCGTGCCAATCGCCTGGGCACCAAAGTCATCTTGCTTTACCTGGATCTGGATGGTTTCAAGGAAGTAAACGATGCCATGGGCCATCAAGGCGGCGACCAGTTATTGATTGAAGTCGCGCGGCGGCTTAACCAAGTGATACGCGTGACGGATTGCACTTCGCGGTTGGGTGGCGACGAATTCACGGTAACTCTGGTCGATGTGCACGAATATCAAACCGCGATCAAGGTCGCCACCTCTATTCTTGAGTTGTTGCAGGCGCCGATTATGGTCGATACGCACGCCACTTATATCTCGGCCAGTATCGGTGTCACTGTCTACCCCGACGATGCAGCCGATGCCTCCAGCCTGATTAAAAATGCCGACCAGGCAATGTACGAAGCCAAAAAGCTGGGTCGCAACCAGTATTCTTTTTACACCCGGGAAATGCAATATGTGGCAACCCGTCGCTCTGAACAAAAGCGTGAGTTACGCAGCGCATTGCTGAATAACGAATTCGAAATTTATTATCAACCGGTGGTCGATCTTAAAACCGGCAATGTGACAAAAGCCGAAGCCCTAATCCGCTGGCAGCACAGTACCATGGGCATGGTCAGTCCGGCAGAGTTTATCCCTCTGGCGGAAGAGACTGGGCTGATCCATGAAATAGGCAGCTGGGTACTCATAGAGAGTTTGGCGCAGGCGCTGAAATGGCGTACCCAATTTCACCCGGATTTCCAGATCAGCGTCAACCTCTCACCGACGCAATTCAAAAACACTACTTATTTCGACAGATGGTTCACCCTGCTTGCTTCAGCGGCCAATACCAATAACTGCCTGTGCGTAGAAATTACCGAGGGCGTGTTGCTGGATGCCTCCCAGAAAACAGCCAAACAACTGATGCGTTTCCGCGAAGCGGGGATAGAAGTTGCAATTGATGACTTTGGCACCGGTTATTCTTCGCTGGCTTATATCAAGCGCATTGATGTCGATTACCTGAAAATTGACCGTACATTCATTACTAATATAGCCGCTGAATCTACTGATTTCCCCCTGGTTGAAGCCATCATCATGATGGCGCATAAATTAGGATTGAAAGTCATTGCAGAGGGTGTTGAAACTGAAGCGCAATTGGAACTGTTAAACAGTATGGGCTGCGATTTTATCCAGGGATATTTTTACTCGAAACCGTTGCCTAAGCCAGAGTTTGAAGCCTGGTTGGTGGCGAGTAAGAATAAGGCATGAAGCTCATGGCTGTCGCAAGAGCTAAAAACTGCTAGCTATCAATGTAGCGTTTGATCTGATTGCTTGAATTGCGTAATAAACTGCCTCAGGCTCAAATTATTGATAATGTCCGGGTTATCCAAAATATTGTCAATAATCTGATTCGCTTCATCTGTGTTGCCATTCGCTTGCGCAATGAGCGCTCGCGCATAATTGCCTGAGAAGGAAGATCGATCCAGGCGTAAAGCGATTTGCATTTCAGTTTGTGCTAAATGAAGTTGACCTTGCATCACGGCTAGCACAGCCAATGTGCCATGATTTTCCGAGAATGTATCATCAATCTCTAAAGCTTTCTTTACGGTTTGTTCCGCTTTTAACAGATTGCCTTGACTAATGTAGCACCAGGCTAGCGCCTGGTAAGTGCCTAAATGCTGGGGTATATGTTCAATGGCTGTGTTAAAACTTTGTTCTGCTTCTTGTAGCTTATTTTGCATCATGAATGTCATGGCCTTGCCCAGCCATGCGCGGCCATTTTTTTGATTTAATTGCAAAGCCTGATCAAAGTGCTGTAATGCCCGCAAGTCGTCCTGTTTACTTAATGCTGCAGTACCCATGCTGGTATGCGCAAGTGCAAAGGCTGGGTTGGATTGCAATGCCAACGCCGCATGTGTTTCAGCAGCAGAAAAATCATTGTTATCTACGTAAAGTGAAGACAGTAACTCGTGCACTTTGCCGTCCGCTTGGTTAATCTCCAATGCCTGCTTGGCAATATCAATTGCCTGATCTAATTCTTCAACTTCATACAGCATGCGAATCTGCAAATGTGTCATTTGCGGAAGGTTTGCATAGTGATCAATTGCATCACTCAGCAAGTTAAGTGCTGCTGCCGGTGCTTGTTTTAACGCCAGGCAATATGCCAGGTTGTAGCGAATGACAGGACTATCAGGCTCCTGCTGATTAAGTATCTCAAACAGCTTCAAAGCCTCATCAATATTACCTGACGATAACAGACTCAATGCTTTAACAGAAAGTAATCTTGTTGAAGTTGGTTCTATAGATAACCCTTTGTCACACAGTACAATCGCCTCTTCCAGTTTCGCTAACGATTGTGCTAAGTCCGCGGCTTCACTGATCAAGTGAAGGTTGTTTGGATCGGACTCCAAAAAATTAAGGTAGCGCTGATATTGATCGTGACTCATGTCTATACTTTGAATGATTTTTTTGGTGAATTAGTGTAACTCAATATTTTGTAAAAATAGTTTCTTTATAAAATTTTCTATATTTCGCTAAACATTTTCAAAAAAGTCTGGATAAGTTGTTTTGATAGAGGAGAAGTTGTGTGTTGTGTTGCACGACTTGATCACTGATAAACAATAATCCGGAAGGTGTTGGTATGGTTGCATTAGTCACTGGTAATGGTGTTGGCCTTGGTAATAGCTCTGCAAGTGTATTGGGCCAGGCAGGTCAGTTAGGGATAGGTCAGTTACCAGGAGCTGCAGGGAACGCCTATGTGAATGCCAGTAACGGCAACCTGATCATCCAGCGCCAGGATGAGTTGTTGATAGGCCGTGGTCCTGATATCGGGGTCTACCAGACCTATAATAGCAAGGGGACGTTGGACTTCGATAATGGCGACAACTGGCAGTTATCTCTCTATCGCCAAATATCAGGATTAACAGGTAGTGGTGTCAATACAGCTGGCAGTACGATCACCCGCACAAGTGGGGATGGCACGACGTCTATTTATACTTATGATGACGTCAGCCGTAAATACATCAGTAAAGATGGTTCTGGTAGTTACGATACCTTAAGCTATAATTCCGCCAGCAAGGTGTGGACCTGGCAAGATGGTGATAGCCGGATCACCGAGAGCTATAGCACATCAGACGCCACAGTCAGTGGCACCAGCAAGTGGCGTATAACCACGGTTACTGATCTGGACAATAACAGGCTCACCTACAGTTATAACACGACAACTGGCCTCACTGACCTGATAGACACGGTGGCCACAGAGAATGGTGAGGTCACCAAGTTAATCTACAACAATAACAAGCAGCTTGTACGCATTGACGTTATTCAGGGAAGCGTCACAACCTCGCGCGTCAGTTACGCATATGACGGCAATAATAGATTATCGCAAGTCACCACAGACTTAACCCCTGAAACAGCTGGCGACAGCAAGACCTATGTCACGACCTATACTTATGTCGACAGTACCAGCAAGCAAATAGCCAGTATCAGCAACAGTGACGGCACTAAAGTAGGCTTCAGTTATGACGGTTCAGGCCGTGTCACCGGGATTAAGGATTACACTGCTAGCGATAGTAGTGAGAGTCACACCACCATAATCAGTTATGGCAGCTCCAGCACTACGATTACTACGACCAATAATGCGAACGTAAGTCAGGTGACTACACTCACCTATGATGCCAATGGTCAGCTCACTAACCTGCAAGGCCCCTCACAGAGTGGACAGAATAGCAGTTACATTTACAACAGCAATGGTGATGTAGTACAGGTCACCGATAACCGCGGTCACTGGACCAAATACACTTACGATACCAAAGGTAACCAGGTAAGCAGCCAGGACAACCTGGGTAATACGGTCACTAAGACCTATGGCGCTAACAATCAGTTATTAAGCCAGACGACCTATACAACGCCTGACGCCAATGTCAGTGATAGTGTGTTGGCAGCAAGTGGCGCGCAAACTACCTACTATGTATACAGTACCAATGGCAAGAACCAATTACGTTTTAGCATCAGCCCAGAAGGTCGGGTGACCGAGTACCGCTATAACAGCAATGGTCAGGTAGAGAGTACCCTGCAATATGCGGCAGGGACGTTTGATGTGAGTGCGCTTGCAAGTTCATCGCAAGACTTCAGTAGCAATGCCGATGGTTTCATTCAGTCTCCTCTCCCGGATGGATATGCGCTGGTCAGTGGTGCCCTGCAGGTGAGCTCCAAGCGTCAAACGACAACTACCTATCCGTTTCTTAGTACGGCGTCACAGCCATTGGGTACGCGATTTACCGCAGAAGTCACGACCCAAGCATTAAGTCCGTTTTTGCTGAGTATTGGTGTCACTGCCGGTCAATATTTAACTCCTGATTATCGACGTCAATGGGTGACCTTGCATGGTAGCTCTTTACAACTAGATACTCGGATTGGCGGTAACTCTTATGCATCCCCCATCGGTACAGTAAAGGCCAACACCACCTATGTTGTTGAAGCTGTGACTGAAAGCAATGGCGACAGCACACTCTACTTCTACGAGAAAGGTCAACCCCGAGAGACTGGTTATGCTAGTCAAATCAATCTGGGTAGCAGTAACCCAAGTTTCTCCATGCAGACCTTCAATGGACCTGGTGCGGCTTCTGCCTCTATAACTACGAATACCATCCGTGTGGATAATTTGCAGATGCAGATGATGCCACAGGAACTTGCTTTGGTGAGCTGGGTTAATAGTCAGGACTTAAGCAAATTGCAGCGTACTGATTATGTGTACGATCTTTTAGGGCAAATCAGTCAGCAGAAAACTTATACAGCAACAGATGCAAGCACAGGTGTCGGTCTAACCAGCGGCCAGATGGTAACGCAGTACACCTATGATTCTGCAGGTAACTTGCGCCAGAAGATTGACCCGCGTGGTACGGCTACGGGTACAGTCAATGACTATCTGACCAGCTACAGCTACGATGGGCTGAACCGCCTGACCGTGAGTAAGCAGTACGACTCTACCGGATTGGAAGCTCGAAGTGTGTCTACTGTGACTGCCTATAACGAAGGCAATCGTCAAATCACGTTGACTCTGGCCAATGGTTTGGTTACTACAAGCACCTATGACTTGGCAGGCAGGTTGATGTCGGTACAGAAGTCCGAGGCCAGTACTTCTAACCTGGGTACCATCAGCTACGCTTATGACAAGCTAAACAACCTGCGCACGGTGACCGATGAATTAGGCAACATCACCTATTACCTGTACGACAGTGCAAACCGCAAGGTAGGTGAGATCGATGAGAACAAGAACCTGACCGAGTGGGTATATAACGCAAATGGCCAGGTCATCCGCACCATTCAATATAACAAACCTGTAACAGCCACCCTTAGTGCTGCTACTGCACTGACTAACATGCTAACCACTAGTGGCATCAGAATTAAAGATGCCGCCAATGACCGTATCGCGCATAAGCTTTATGATGCCGCCGGTCGCCTGGCAAAAGAAATTGATGGCTTGGGTTATGTGACTGAGTACCAGTATGACGGTGCGGGTCGCCTGTTGAAGACCATTGAATATGCGAATGCATTGAGTACTACCCAGTTGAATGCCATTAATGCAGCAACGACTGAGATACTGCCATCTAACAGTAATACCCTCTCTGTGTCAGACAGTAGCAATGACCGGGTCAGCCGTAACCTGTATGACAAAGATGGCGAGTTGGTAGGTACTTTGGATGCGGAAGGTTACTTGACCGAATACATCTATGACCAGGCAGGTCGTCAGCTTGAGAAAATCCGCTATGCCCCAAAGATTGCGTCAACTAACTGGGGAGTTGAGGATTTAGCTTCGCTGAGAAATATCGTTTTCTCTGCGGACGAAGACACTCTTGGGGACCTGACCACCAAGTATATTTATGATGCAAGTGGTCGGCTTGTAGGGGTAGTGGATGCTGAAAACTATCTTACTGAATATGAATATGATTTGTCGGGTAATAAAGTTCAGGAAATACGTTATGGGACCAGGGTTTTTCATTGGGCGGGTAATACTATTGCTCAGACTCGACCTGAAAGAAGAGCTGATGACTATAGTGTCTCCTATTCCTATGACATGAATGGAAAACTAACGCTCAAGGATATCCAACCTGATGGGCTGCTGACTCGTTACGCATATGATAGTGTGGGTAATCTGCTAATTACTTTGAAAGGGGAGTATGGCGGGTCATCACAAAATCAGCGTGCAGTTATGCGAAATTATGACAGCCGCGGTAACCTGATTGCCGAGTTGAGTGGTGAAGGTGTGATTGCGTTACTGGCTCTGGGATCTACACCTCAACAGCCCCAGGTAGACAGTATATGGAACACATATGGTACACGCTATATCTACGACAACGCAGGCCGCCTGATTAACAAAGTTGAACCTAATGGCATAAATGCCACTGGTAACAGGACCCTGTATTACTATGACAAAGAAGGCAAGCTGATCTACACGATCAATCCGTTGGGTGAAGTGACCGGTACGGAATACAACAGCTTTGATCAGGTTATTAAAACACGTCGCTACAATATCCGTATTTCTGCGGCGACATTAGCAAACTTAAACGGTGGATTGGCTGCGATTCCTGCGGCCACGATCACTGCGTTGCAGAACGGTGGTGCGAGCGATATTCAGCTAGGCTATGACAAGCGAGGGCAGCTGATCAGCACAACTGATGAACTGCTGAACGTTAATAGCCGTAGCTATAACGCCTTCGGTGAGATCAAAGATCGTACAGACAAGACAGAGGGTACGAATACTGTCGTTACCCGCTACGAGTATGACCGTCGAGGGTTACTTGGCAAGACCACAGAAGATTACTCCGAAACTAATGGCATCAACCGCATTACCCAAGCAGTTTATGATGCGTATGGACGGGTGATCCAGACGACCGATGGGCGTAACAATCTGACCAATTTCATCTACGACCGCTTAGGCCGTACTGTAACAACTACTGATGCGTTAAGTAACTACACTACAGTGACTTACGATGCGTTTGACCGCAAAGTGAGTCAAGTGGATGCAAGAGGCAACATCACTAATTGGAGCTACAACGCAACTGACCGTAGTATGACGATGACCACCCCTGAGGGTATAAGTGTGGTGACCATCCGGAATCATTTTGGTGAGGTAGTTGAAGTCCGTGATGGAGGTGGCAGCGTCACTACGTATAAATACAATACAGATGGGCAGCTCACCCTCACCACAGAAGATAGTGGTGCCAATAAACTCAATCTAGCCAGTGAGACAATTTACGACAAAGCCGGGCGTGTGTACCAGACTAAGGATGCCAAAGGCACAGTCACACAATATAGTTATGATGCGGTCAACCGTGTCTTCAGCAAGACCATAGATCCGACCAGCGTTAATCCATCTGGCCTCAACTTAGTCACCAGCTACCTCTATGATGCACAGGGCCGCCAGATATGGACTAAAGATGCTAAGGGTGTCTGGACCAAGATGGATTATGACAAGAAGGGTCAACTCACCTTAGTCACCACAGATCCGACTACCATCCCGAACTCAAATGCATTCACTGTACTGACAGGCACCACAGCGAATGCAAGCGGACTCAATCTGAAGACTAGTTATACCTATGATGCCAGGGGCAAGAAGCTGACGTTGGTTGAAGGTTACGACACGGATTCCGCCCGCAACACCCAATACAAATATGACAAGTTAGGCCGCTTGATTGAGAACATTGTGGATCCAGGCAATGACAAACTCAACCTGACCACCAAGTATATCTACGACCAGAACGACAATGTTGTACTGAAGACGGATGCGAGTGGTAACAAGACTGTCTATACCTATGATGCGAATGACCGGCTGGAATATACGGTAGATGCCCTGGGCTATGTCGAACGAAACTTCTATGATGGCAATGGCAACCTGATCAAGACCCGTGCGTTTAGAAACCCGTTGACAGCAGCAACCCTGAGCAGCTTGCAGGGGACTCCAGTCGGTGCAACGGTTAATATCTCTGACAACAATGATGACCGAGTCACGCGCTATGGCTATGACAAGGACAATCGCCTGACTTATACCACCGATGCCGAATGGTCTGTCACACGTAATGAGTACGACGCCAATGGCAATGTAGTGAAACGTACACGTTATGCGACCAAGGCGGCTGGTATCTCTGAGACAGGCGGAGCGCCGAATGTTTCAAACAATACTGCTGACCGTATTGAGCAAACCGTCTATGACGCTGCTAATCGTGCTACTTACAGTATTGACGCAGAAAAGTATGTCACTCGCCTGGAATACGATGTCTCCGGCAATGTCATCAAGAAAACCAAATACGCAACAGCGTTGACGACGTTGCCGGCGATTGGCGTAGCACCTGCGCCAGCAACCAGTGGTAATGATCAGGTTACGCAATATGGTTATGACAGGAATAACCGGTTAACAGATGAAACCCGTGCTGCAGGTTCAGCAGAAACCGTCACCACACATTATGACTATGATGCATTAGGCAATCAGGTCAAGATGACCGAAGCCTATAACACAACCGATGCGCGTATCACGCAGCAGACTTTTGATAAGGCTGGCCGCAAGGTTGAAGCCATAGACGCTTTGGGCAATAAAACCAAGACAGAATACAACGCAGCCGGTTACATTGTGAAAGTTACCGATGCGTTGGGTAACGCGGGTTACTTCTTCACCGATGGCGCAGGACGTGTCACCTTGCAGGTGGACCCTGAAGAGGCGGTGACGCAGACGCAGTATGATGGGCTGGGGAATGTGACCCAGGTCTTGCGATTTGCGGGCAAGATTCAGACGTTTGGTACGGGCACGCTAAGTATAAATGCGAAGATACAGGTGGGTGGCACTCCACCGACGGATGGTGTGTACGTAGCGATTGATATAACCAAGGACCAGAAGCAGACTTTTGAGTACGATAAGCTGGGTCAAAAACGCTTCGTCAAGACCTGGATAGGGGCGACTAGCAGCACTGTCACAGCAGATTACTACACTGAGGAATATACCTATACAGCCTTTGGCGATGTGGAAAAATACACCGCACGTAATGGTTTGGTCACTACCTACACTTATGACAAGCAAAGTCGTAAGAAGGCGGAAAGCTTTGGTGGCATCCTGGTTAGAAACTCAACTAACACAGGCGACATCACCCTTAAAAACACCTTCAACTATAACTGGCTTGGTGACCTAGTCAACAAGACTGAAGCTGATGGTGCATTGACCACCCGCACGACCGCTTACGGATATGACAAGCTGGGTCGTCTGGAGAGAACAAACCAGAGTGTACAAACCACCACCGGTGTGAGTGCGCCTGCGATCACGCAGAAGACTTATGATGCCCGTGGCAATGTCATTGCTGAAAAGGATGCCAATGGTAACTGGACTTATACTTACTACGACAAACAAGACCGTCGTATAGCCAGTGCCAAGGCAGATGGTAGCTATACCGTCTGGGAATATGGTGCTCTAAGCAATATAAGTAAAGAAACCAAATACGCCAATAAAATCCAGACCAGTGGCACTGGAACACTGACTGCGACAAGTAGTATTCAGCCAGTGGGATCGGCGTTGGGCGGTAATACGGTGTTTGTGATTACCGACAGTGCTAATGATCGCGTCACTGAGTATCAGTATGACAAGGTAAGCCGTCAGACGGAAACCAAAATCAGCGGCATCATCACTGGTACGTATAACACCGCGACGCAAGAATATTCAGATGACACTAGCAATATCACAACTAAGACTGAGTATGATCCGCTGGGTAATATCATCAGGCAGACGGACGCCAATGGCTATGTGACCTATAGCTGGTATAACAAGGCTGGGCAAGTGGTTGCCAAGGTAGATGCGGAAGGCTATGCGATTATCTGGGATCGGGATGTGTATGGCAATATAATTAAAGAGACGCGATATGCAACCAGGCCAGAGAGTGCTGCGACCAATCCGCTGACCATTAATAATGCTACAACCCTCACTCAACTGCTGAATACGGCCCGCACGCTTGACAGCACTGATGACCGTATCACCACTATCGGCTATGACAAACTGAACCGGGTCAGTACTGAGACAGTGGCCAATGTATTGCATGGTCAAGTAGATGGTGTGACGGGCAATCTGAGTGATGCCAGCGGTAACGCTGCGCCTACTGGCAGTGTGACGGTACGTAGAGATGTAACCACCAGCTATAAATACGATGGCTTAAACAACATCATTGAGAAGACCGATGGAGCCAGTGCTATTACCAACTGGGAGTTTGACGGTCTGGGTCGTGAGCGTAGCGTCATCAATCCGCAGTTTACTGATTTTGAAGGCAATGCAGTCAGAACGCGTACAGATAAAGAGTACGATGGTCTGAACAATTTAACCCGAGAGTTGCGCCGTGGCCGGGATAATGCGGTTGAAACGGATGAGCAGATCACGACCTATACTTATGGTGTGGGTGGCCGTCTAATAAGTGAGAAAGATGCCACTAATGCAGTGACTACCTATGAGTACGACCTCAATGGCAATGTGACCAAAGAAAGGCTGCTGGGCAGGGTGAATGCGAATGGGGATAGCGTAGATGATGTGACTATCTACACGTACGATGCGTTAAATCGCCAAGTAAAGACCACTGACCAAGGTACAGGTGTGATACAGGAGGTTCAGTACAACAGCTTTAGTCAGATCACAGGTAAGCGTACTTACACGGGTGCCACCCCAGCATCAACAAGCTGGGATGAGTACAGTGTATATGACCGTGCAGGTAAGGTGTGGAAGTCTAACTCGGGCGACGGTGTAACTAAAGTCTACATTAACGATAGAAATGGTAATGCCACGGCAACCATCACCAGCACGGTGGATGTGAGCAGCATGACCTTAAGTGCTATACGCGCTCTGTCAAGTGAACAGGTAATGTATACCTATAGTGTCTATGATAAGAAGAATCAGCGTGTTACAACCATACAACCAGAATTCGATGTTAGTGGTAGGACACCTTACACTACAAATCCTATACTCGGAGGTAACTTATCTTTAGGCTATGGCCCTGCATCTGTGTTGTTTGATTGGGAAAGACGCGAGAGAGAGGGATTTGTCGTCAAAGATTATTACTTAAAACCTAAACTGACTATCCCTGAGACCTTAGGTCTGCCTGGAAATACAAGACTTGAAATGACTGTGGTAGCCACGAATTGGGCAAGCTACACGCGCTATGCCACAGTCATCGTGCAAGAGGGGGGCCTTTCAAGTCAGTTAGCACCGTTTTATATCGGCTCTTTCGACGACGTGAATGTCACGCTTTCAGTCACCATGAGGCTGATACAAAGCAGCCTACAGGGAGATATTTTATTAGCTACGCCAACGTTTAATGGCGGGTTGAATCAAACTGCCTATTTTAATGTTCCTAAGAAGTTGTATATTGCTAACCAGCCTTATGTGCCAGGCGATTCGGCAAAAAGTACGGACAAAATTTTACTTTCTTACCGGCCAGCGGGGACTAATCAGCCGTATACCACTGTAGCTGTGCCGAACGTGACTAATATGTCAAGCGTCAGGATAGGTGGGCTATTTGCATTTGATTTGGCGACACTAGTACCAGCTGGCAACTATGAGTATGAATATGTTGCGCTCAATAGTGCAGGTCAAATATTGAACCAGCAAAGCAGCAGCTTGAATACAAGTATCCCTGCTACACCAACACGGGCAGATCAAGCACCAATCGAGTTTAGAGACGTCGGTAGGGCAATCTTCAGCAATACATCTATTAGTAACATGTCCTCTGGGTTACAACTCATCAATCAGGGAGCAAACGCTACGAGTGTTGTCATGCGGTACCGCCTGAAAGACATTGGCGGTGATTGGATCACTCCAACGACTAGCTTTGCTGCCAACACTGCCACCACGGGTTTCGGAGCCGGTAGTTTTGTACTTAATCCTACGGGACTAAGTGGCATGGCCAATGGTAACAACTATGAAGTGCAGTTTGATATTAAAGACAGTAGCAATGCGATCCTGCGTACAGTTGCAGGGGTGGTGAGCAAGGATAGCGGAGGTTACTTCAGTATAGGCGCGCTGACTAATACTGCCACATCCTCAACGCCCATTATAGTCGAGATTAAACGCTCACAAGCTTACAATGCGTTTGGCGAAATCGTCAGTGAAACAGATGGTCGGGGCAATGTAACCAGTTATACCTATAACACCATGGGGGCAATGACGAAAAAGACCGCACCTAAAGTTAACATCACCAAAGAAAATGGTGAGGTGGATACGAATGCTACACCAACGACAGAATACATTTATGATGCGATTGGTCGCGTGATTGCGGTGAAAGATGCCAATGGCAATCTCAATACGCAAGTATGGCGGGCAGGATCAACCGCTGATGGCAATATCACCTTAGAGAAACACGCCGATAGTGGCCTTAAAAAGGCAGGTTTTGATATTTTTGGCAACAAACGTACTGAGTTTGATGAACTCGCCACTGGATTCAGTAACTCAGTAGCAGATGCCATTCATCGCACTGACTACACATACGACAAAGAAAATCGGCTGACTAAAGTTGAACATCAAGCGCGTAGTGGCAGTGGTATACGTAGCGTTGATGAATATACCTATGATGTAGCTGATAATCGTATCAGTCATAAAAATGCTAACGGCGATACCGAGAAGACTTTTTACGATAGTTTAGGTCGCGTCACCAAAACCACCAGTTTCATGAAACTGGAAACCAACAACTTCGAGACCAATTATTCTTATACCTATATCAACAATATTGTAGGGGTTGGCGGTGCAACAGTGGGTGGCTGGCAGAAAACCACTATCGATGCAACAGGTCGCACCTTGGTTGACAAGACTGACACGTTCAATCGTGTCACTTGGCACCAGGATTTAGGCGGACATCAGTTCACTTACGTATACAACCAGGCAGGCTGGCTTACAAGCCAGACCAGCTTGGGATCAGGCTCTCAATACAGCGGCCAAAATATTGTTTATAGCTACTACAACAACGGCAATATCAAAGCCATACACGATAAAGCCTTGGGCATGTACACTTATTACGAATACGATAAGGATGGTAATCGCTCCTTTGAAGGCTATATCAGCCTTAATGACGCATCCAACTTAGCTGCCGGAGGGAAAAACTCCTATCAGTATGCTGTTATTGAATACGATGCAATGAATCGCATCACTAGCATGGGGGATCCTAAGGCAAATATTCTTTATGAATATGATGCAGTGGGAAACCGGCGCATGGTTAAGAGCATTTATCATGACGGTGCCAATGGCAGTCCGCAAGAGCAGACATACTGGTATAAATATGACAGCATGAATCGCTTCCTAATCACCATGGGGACACTCAGTGGCACCAGGGGCGTTGCAGGCACAACAATCACAACTGGTACATCAGGCACTAATACTACGGCAAGTAACAGCGATGGTGTGTCTATCATGTACAACGTTGCCGGACAGCGGGTAAGTGCATTTAATGCCAAAAGGGGAAGTGTCGAAACCTATACCTATACCAACGATGGGTATTTAGAGAATGTTTACATTAAAGAAAGTAATCAGAGTAACGCAGTACTTAGAAGCAGTCGTGTGAACGATGTTTTAGGGCGCGTGACCAGTTATGTAGAAAGAAATGCTGGCAATGCCCAGACCTACAGTAAAACGATTGATTACGACAAAGATAGTAGAGTAATCAAAGAAACTGGGAAGGACGGGGCGACTAACTTCACCACTAACTATACTTACTACACTGATAGTTCTGACACAGTGAGTACTGCGGTGACAGCGGGTGTCGGGCAATTGGCCAAAATTGTGAGTGTGAACGGTAGTACAACCGTTAATACCACCTATCAATATCAATACTGGGATGAGGCTAAACAATTAACGATCACCGAAAACGGATATAACCCTGCACTTGGTAACAGCAATCAGGCATGGAAACCTGGCTATTCTGATTTAAAGTATGACGTAAACGGTCATTTGAAAGGGGCATACGACTACTTTGAGAATCGTAGTTTCCGTTATGTGAGTGATGCACAGGGCCTGATTCTTTCAAGAGATGAGGTTGCTGGCACCACAACGCAAATCAATCGTGTCCAACGCTACTATTATGTAGATGGAAAGCGTGTTGGAGATGTAGGCAATAGTGGTGATGTGCGTACAGACTATGTACAGGCCATGGCAAAACGGCAACAGGCAAAAATCGATTATAAGAATTTCAAGCCTATCTCCAGTGCGGACTTTGACCAAAACTATGAACCTATCAGTCCAAGCTACCCTAGCTTTGCAGCAACAGCTTACACAGTCAAGAGCGGTGATAACCTGCAAAGTATTGCGCGCAGCGTGTGGGGCGATGCAGACATGTGGTACCTGATTGCAGATGCCAATGGTCTGGACAGCGGAAGCACACTAACGGCAGGTCAAGTATTAGTGATCCCTAACAAGGTTACTAATATCCATAACAATAGTGGTACTTACCGTGTATATAACCCAGGAGAGGCGATTGGAGATGTTAATCCAACACTGCCTACAGCACCTGAGCCACCCAAGAAGAAAGAGAAATGCGGTGGATTCGCACAGCTGATTGTGGCTGCAGTCACCATTGCAGTGACAGTCATGACATATGGTACTTATGGTGCGCTAGGCAGCGCAGCATTAGGTAACTTAGCCGGACAAGTCGCAGGCAATGCGCTGGGTGTACAACAGGGATTTGACTTCAAGAGCTTTGCGACATCCGTTGCTACTGCAGGGGTAGCAGATGGCTTGCTGGGGCCTGCCACTAACCCTTCAGGCATGATTGGTAACGCAATCAAAAATGTAGTTGGGACTGGTTACACAGCCATCGCTGTGCGTGCAGCGGTTGGTAATGTCATAGGCCAAGGTGTAGGCAATATCACCGGCACGCAAAAAGGCTTTAGCTGGAGCAGTGTTGCTGTGTCTGGAATTGGCGCAACTGCTGCTGCTTTTGCAACCAATCAGGTAGGGCTCACAAAGTTTGATGCACAAGGGCAGATACAGCCGAATGAAACGACGTTTGGTGCTGACTTTGGTCGGGCTGCTGTAGATGCAGGCTCTTTCGCACTCTCTCAGTTAGTGATAAAAGGTGGCAAGATCAACTGGCAGCAGGTGGCTACCGATACTGTCACAAATCTGATTCAGAATCGAGCAGAAAGTAACGCGATAGAAGAAAATACTAAGGCGGCTAAAAAACAAAAAGCCTCTCAAGACTCTAATAATGTATCTAAAGGTATTATCCTTAGCCAAGCTACAGGGGTAGGCATATCTTTTAATGCTGACCAGGTAGAAAATGCTATATCGACTGAAGAAATTATGAAGTCACCTGTGCAAAAAGGTGGATTGGACGTGACATGGACAGACTCTCCTCAGCGTTCTGCAGTTAAAAATGGAGGGCTGTATGCATCCATGGATGGCGTACCAAATGAAGTGAGAGAGCCAAATTTACAGTTAATCAACCCGGTGCAATTGACTGGTAAGAGATATTCAGACTCAACCGGTACGAGTTTGAATTCAAAGCTTGAAAATACATTCGGTTTCCCAACCGATTCTTTAATCTCTGTTTTTAAAATCTCGGGGGCTGGTGGGGTACACGAGTCAATCACCGAAGAGGCGGCAAAGAATGCCGGGGTGCGTTATGACTCTGCGTTGAAAAAAGGAGTACGTTGGCCCGATGTTCCATCAGATAAGCCGGGAGAGACGAGTTACTGGAACTTGTTAAGTAATGAGGTATCAAGAAAGCCGGGTTCTATCGTGGACGAGTCACATAATGGAACAAAACAATTTTGGCATAGCATGACGCCAAACGGAAGCGGTTATACAAATGCCGAAGTGCGTGATTTAATTGTGAACCAAGCCGTTTCTTGGTACGAAAAGGCACTTAAGGATAATAATCCCTTCTATGTTGGTAATATTTTACATATGGTTCAGGACTCTTACTCACTATCTCACGTAACTCGGAATGAACAAGGAGCAATTTTACGCTTCCAAAGTTACGATCAGCAGATTCCTGATAAACATGGAGTGATGGATAAAATACCAATGTTTGGAACATGGCGAGATGTTCCCGGCGCAGAACAGGCATTAAATGCGTCCACAGATATACTAACTTTATTCAAGAATAAAGTTAGTTCTGCTGAGCTTAAAAATTATCTTAACATGAATGTATATAAAATAGCCCCAGGAGTTACTGGGTTGACTGCGGGAGGATCGGAACTACGATTCCAGAAAAAACAACCGGTGCCTTATTATGGCGATATATCGATTAATAATTTGAGATGAATAGTAAATCACTATTGTTAAGTTTAGTTTTATGTCAATCAATCATGATACTTTTATTAAGTGGCTGTGGTTTTGATGAAAGTTTTGATGCTTGTTTATTAGATAAGCCTCCTAAGTCAGCTAAAGTACATTCGACACATGCTATTGATTTTTATGTGTATCCGGATGCAGTGCCTAAGAGTTTTACTGGATGTCAAAAGGTTTGGTTGGAAGATGGGGGCTTGCTTACTTTCTTACGATATAAAAATGGCTTAATTTCAGATGTGGAACTCAATGAGCCTGATCAAAAGAAAATTATTTGTAAATTCAGCCATAGTGATTTGTTTGAGGGGCCTAGTGATAAATGCCTACCGTACAAAAAATGGACAATATTTAACACTCAGTGAACGTCCCATATGCTAGTCAGAGAGAGGTCACCATTTATAGAGAGACTCAAGGTTAACGCCTTGGGTCTTTTTGTTTTATGGCGTTTTTAGGTGAGGATGGGGCTAGTAAGGTAATGTGATTTTGCAGGATCTGCCTTCCTTGTGATGAGGGGTAAGTTTTAAAGCGTTTACGACGCGCCAGTTTTTGTCAGCTTCAATGCCTTCAGATGTTTGAGAATGCCTCTTTGATTGGAGTTTTATTCTTAAGTTTTTACATCTGAAAGGGCGCAAGCCATGGCAAAAAGCGCAGATAACTATCTTAAAAATAAAGGTATTTTACCCCACCCCAAAAAAAGCAGGTGTCAGTAAAGGGGTTTGCTTCTCCAAAAAATAATTCTTTTAGGGTCAAAAGCCTTCTGATGGCTTTGGTTTCTGGTCTCAGCGGTCACCACGCCCAGGCATCCGATTCTGATGTGCCGGATGGTCAAACTGTCGATAACGCAGTGATTGAGAATGGCGATATATAACGTGTTAGTGGCACAGCGATTAATACTAGAGTGCGCGGCAGAGGACTAATAACAGCCTCAATAGTTAATACGTCAATAATGGCGGCCGCGAAGAAAACACGGTGGTCGAAGCAGATGAATTTCAATGGGTGCTGCCCGGAGGTACCTCAAAAAATACCACGGTACAAAATGGGGGCATCATGTCGACGGCTACCAAAAGTGTTGATGTCATCATGCTAGTAAACCTTATCGTAGAATCTGGTGGTGTGGCTCGATTTAGCAGTGGTACCAAATGGCAAGGCTACATCAACTACTAGCCTGGCAGTACCAGCGGAAATGCTGGTGCCAACCTCTCCACCACTTGGCAGATGACCGCCAATTCTGCTCTAAATATGCTTCACCTTAATGACACCGGCCATATCGACTTCGTCGCTCCCGGCACTGGCTTTGTTGCCAAGACCCTGAGTATAGACAAAATTGATGGCCGGAATGGCCTCGTCACCCTTAATCAAGTGCTGGATCATGGCAGTACACCCGGTGAAAGATCATTATCCGCGATGGCGGTACTGTCACCGGCACTACTTTTATCGCTATCCGCAACCATGGCGGATTAGGTGTACAGACGACGGGGGATGACATGCTGGTGGTTGAGGCAGCGGGCACGGCTGACGCCACCGCACAAATCACCAAGGATGGTTTTAAACTCAAGCAGCCGGTGTATGCCGGGGCCATATGAATACAAGCTGCATGTCGGTGATGCCAACGGCCTTGGACAGAACTGGTACCTCTTCAGATGCGACTGCGGATGCTACTGCCAAGCACCCCATGTGGCTATTCGCCAGCCAGGAACGCCTGCCAGGCGTTGACGGCAACGTCAACCCAAGCTATAGCGCCTGGATCAGCGGCCTGCACTTGGGCAGTGACCTCTGGCGTAATGAGAAAAGCTAGGGGTATATGGTTCAGTGTTGCATAGTCATGGTGATGCCAGTGGCCAACTGAGCAGCCCTACACACCGTGATGAAGGCAACCTTAGCCATACCACTTACCTGGGTGGGGTATACCTGCATAGCCAACTACCCAAAGGGGTTTACCTCAAGAGTGCCTTACAGCTTAACCATGGCCAAGGCAATATCAGCAGAGGCGATAGCGCCACCATAAAAAGCCATGGTGTGACAGCCAGCCTACAGGCAGGCCTGCCACTTTTACTCAACCAACACATGACCTTTGAACCACAGGCACAAGTGATCTACCAGGTACAAGAGTATAAAGACCTGCACCTGAGTGGTGAAACAAAAGCATGGCTGGATAGTGATAACACTATACTCAGCCGGATAGGAGCCAGGCTGGCATGGGAAGACAAACAGGCCACCCGGCCTCGGGTGAACGAAGTGTTATTCAAATGTGTGGCATCGTAGTGAAGGTAGCAGAGGGTACGTTTTAGCACCGCTGCTGCACAGAGCAGGGTGGTGGCTGACTTGCCAATACCAGTCTACAAGTCGGACTGGCTAGCCGCATGAGTTTCAAATACGGCCTTAGCCTGGCGGAGAGTATGAGTTAGCAGAAGGCGTGGCACAGGGGGGGATCTGGAGAGTATCACGGCGCAATTAAACCTGCGCTGAGGTCTGTGAGCGATACGTTGGAGTTGAAGTAATCAGGTTTAAGGTCTAGCGACTGATAACGAAAAATGGCAGCCTGTGATACCTGCAGGCTGCCATTCTTTTAAAGGGCACGGTCAACTAAAGGGCAAAGGTCAGAAATCAATGGTGGCCGAGAGTAATGCAGTGCGTGGCGCACCCATGGTGATAAAGCTGCGCGAGACGGAGTTCCAGTAATCTTTATTCGCCAGGTTCATGATGTTGGCGCGGAAAGTGACTTTATTGCCCGAGATCTTGGTGGAGTATCTTGCACCTGCATCAACCGTTGTCCAGCCAGGGATGCTCTGTGTGTTAGCGATATCGGCTTGCGCTTCGCCAAAACAGGAAATGCGGCCGGTCAATGTTAAGCCTGGCACTGCAAAAATATCATATTCACCATTAATCACGACACTTACTTTTGGCACTCCAACAGCGTCTTTACGGTCATTCATGCTATTGAGTGTTTTTGTCTGTTCTGGATCAATAAATGTTACCCCACCGAGCAGTCGCACGCCGCTGAAAGCTTAACCGAATGTAGATAGCTCCAGGCCTCGATTGCGCTGTTCACCATCTGCCACCAACCGGTTATCTGAATTGGTAAATGAGCTCGGCTGTGTGATTTGAAACACGGCCGCAGTCATGCCAAATAAGAATAATTGGGGTCAGAGTAAAATTAAGATAAATTGAGTATTTTCTTACAGATGGAATGACGAATCGCAAGACTACCAAGAGTTGCACCAGTTGGCGTTCCACAACACATTATTCAGCGCGGTAATAATCGCCACACATGTTTTGTTAGCGAGGAAGACTTTATTGCTTACCTTGGTTGGTTGAAGGAGTACTCACAGAAGTATGAGGTAGAGGTTCATGCATGGGTGTTAATGAGCAATCATGTCCATTTGTTATTTATCCCTAAAGTTGAAAATGGCATTAGTCAAATGATGCAGGCGATTGGCCGACAATATGTGCGCTATTTTAACTTCACTTACAAACGCACTGGCACTTTATGGGAGGGGCGCTATAAGTCTTGTTTGGTAGATGCTGAGAGGCATCTTTTAGAGTTGTCTCGTTACATGGAATTAAATCCTGTCAGGGCAAATATGGTTGGAGACCCCGCAAGTTATGTATGGTCTAGTTATCAAATAAATGCATTGGGCAAAGTTTCTTCGCTTTGTTCCCGCATGATTTATATGTAAGGCTAGGCATGGATACGCTAGAAAGAGCGCAGGCCTATCGTGATTTGTTTAAAAGCCACGTGGATGACGCGTTGTTAGATGATATTCGCCAAGCTGCGAAAGCAGGGATGGCTTTGGGACAGGACAGATTTAAACAAAAAATTGGGGTTTTGACTAACAGACGAAAAAGCTCCCAGAAAAGGGGTAGGCCCATGGGTTTGCTTAAAGAACAAAGTCAGGTTTAATTTTACTCTGACCCCAATTATCGTTCGCGAAGCGGGCATAGAAGTCGCAATTGATGACTTTGGCACCGGTTATTCTTCGCTGGCTTATATCAAGCGCATTGATGTCGATTACCTGAAAATTGACCGTACATTCATTACTAATATAGCCGCTGAATCTACTGATTTCCCCCTGGTTGAAGCCATCATCATGATGGCGCATCAATTAGGATTGAAAGTCATTGCAGAGGGTGTAGAAACTGAAGCGCAATTGGAACTGTTAAACAGCATGGGCTGCGATTTTATCCAGGGATATTTCTATTCAAAACCCTTGCCGCAGGCTGTTTTTGAAACCTGGCTTTTGGCGAGGAAAAGGTAATGGGTTGCAGTTTGGTTTTAACATTGACTTGTAGAAAAGTGCTAACAAAATCTTGATCATGAATAAGCCCGCTTATAAAAATAACCCTATATTTATCGCAAGAATAGTTACAGCAAGAAATATTCAAATTTTTACTCATGGAAAGATGCATGTCTTTAGCAATGAAATATGGGGTATTTTTGCAATACATTGATATTAATGAATATTTTCCTGTCTTTCCTGGTAGTTTGTTCACCATAAAAAAATAACTAAATACTCTCCTTTGTGTAGTTTTCACATCCATTATTTGTATGAAACTGTGGTAAACAATAGTACACTCTGACGTTTATCACTTCAGTAATAAAGGTTGTTATGGTTAGTCATCATGAAGAGCAGTTTAGCGAACCTGATCGTATTTCGGCCTTACGTAAACTGCTTATCTTAGACTCCCCTTACGAGGCTGTTTTTGATGCCATTGCATTGCTGGCTTCCCAGGTTTGCGGGATGCCAATCGCCCTGATCAGCCTGGTTGATAGTGAGCGACAATGGTTTAAGGCACAGGTTGGTTTAGAGGGTGTGAGGGAAACTAGTCGTGAACTGGCGTTTTGTGCGCATACCATCCGTGAAAATAGCTTGATGGAGATCAAGGATGCAACCAAAGATAGCCGTTTTCTGGATAATCCACTGGTAACAGGCCATCCTAATATTGTTTTTTATGCTGGTGCGCCGATTGCCCTGCCTCTAGGGGAAAAGATTGGTACTGTGTGTGTGATTGATACTAAACCAAATGCACTGAATGATATGCAGAAACAGGTGTTAACTGGCCTCGCAAACATCACAACAAAAGCCTTGCTTGCGAGAAGAATTTCCCTGCAAGAGTTAAATAAAGTAGCGACTCAGCACGCTAATCAGCCTGTATAGAGTGCTGACTAAAGCTCGGCCGATCATCTCCTCTTACTTTTCCTCTGGCTTGCTTCACCATTAGATATTGAAAGCTTCGTTATTTATTCGCTTCTGATTGTGCGGAACTGACCAGACACATTCACCATCTGTCACGCAAATAAAGTCACCTGCTTTATTCTCCAACACAAACCCGCCGGTAAAGTCACCAAAAGAGGGCAGCAAGGTCATGCCTTCCTGGTGGTGAAAGCACGGCAAAATCAGGCGCTGCCGACCCTTGCCCAGCAAACGGAAAGTAGGGTGGATATGGCCGGCAATCACATGATGTGTAGGGTGGGGTGCGGGAATATGTTGTAATGCAAAATCGCCCATCAGGTAAGGCTCACCCACTGTTTCAATATTCAAATCCGCTGGCGGGTCACCGGCATTTTTATCGTGATTGCCGCGTACCAGGATACATTTCATCGATTGATGTTGCGCACGCCAGTGTCTTAACGCGGCCAAAGTGGCCGGTGCATGCGACTTGGGCGCATGCAGGAAATCTCCCAGGAAAATCAGTTGCTCGGACGGGTAAGCAGATAGCAGTGCGTTCAGTCGTTGAAGGTTCTGGCTAGTGGTGCCTTGCGGCACAGGTTGACCCAAGGCACGGTATGCCGCGGCCTTGCCGAAGTGCGCATCTGCGATCAACAGCGCTTTCTGCTGCGGCCAGTAGATGGCTTTGTCGGCTAGCAAAAGCACGGTGTGAGAACGAATGTTTAAAGGTAATTCATTTTTCATTGATTACATAAACTTCCTCAAAAACCATGTCGCGCTTTAGGCGGGATAATTCCAGTGCGGCGTCGTTTCGGATTCGTTGCACTTTCAGTATCTGGTTCCATGGGCAAACCGGTTTTGCGCACGCGTTCACGTTTTTTATACACCTTCTCCTGCACGTTAAACCTTGCCTGCGCATTCACGGTTTCTTCCGGGATGTAAGCGCCAGCGCCAGCGGCTTTTTCCAGGTCGGCCACCATACGTGAAATACGTTCAGCCAGTTTTTCCGAGCTGCTGCTTTCACGGAAACGTTCTACCAGTAAAGGAAACGCAAACGGCGTCGGTCTTTTGATATGCATTAATTGTATTTGTTTGCTTTGCAGATGTTGCAGGGTGGCAGACAAGCGCGCTATCTCCAATTCCTGTTGCAGCACTTCTTCCTGCGCTTGCGTCAGCAATAAGTTCTTGGGATCGTATTTGCGGAATACATCAAAAAACAGGCTGGATGAAGCCTGTACCTGCCTGGCGCTTTTATGCGCACCGGGAAAACCGGCGAACACCAGTCCGGAAATACGCGCGATTTCGCGGAAACGTCTTTGTGCCAGTTCGCCCGCATTCAGGCTGCCAATCACGTCCTGGAGCAGATTGTCGGTTGAAAAAATATCTTTTGTTAATAACGCGTCCCAATCCACCGCTGTGGCGGAAAGCAGTTCGAGACCATAATCATTCACCGCAATGGAAAACGTATTCGGCTGATGCTTGCCTGCCCGCCAGGCCAGTAAACTGGCTAGCCCGACGTGGACGCTGCGCCCGGCGTAAGGGTATAGAAACAAATGCCAGCCTTCACGCGAGTGCATGGATTCGGCTAGCAAATTCAGGTTGGTCGGCAATGCGGACCAGTTGCTCTGCACTTGTAGCAAAGGTTTGATTAACTGCATTTCCGGGCCATCGAAATGGCCGTGCGCCGCCGCATCCATACGCGTTACCATCGCATTGGCAAGCTCGGTAGAAAGCGGCAAGCGCCCGCCATTCCAGCGCGGCACAGCGGCTTTTTTGCCTGTAGCTTTGCTCACAAAAGCCGTCATTTCATGCACGCGTACCAGTTCCAGCAGGCGTCCGCCAAACAGGAAGTGGTCACCGGGTTTGAGCCGCGCGATAAAGTTTTCTTCCACCGATCCCAAGCTCTTGCCAGACGCGCCTTTACTCCAGAATTTAACCACCATGCTGGAATCACTGACGATGGTGCCTATGCTCATGCGGTGCCGTCGGGCCAGAATTGCATCCGGCACATGCCAGACGCCGTTTTCGTCTGGAATTGCGCGGCGATAATCCGGGTAGGCAGTCAGCGACTCGCCACCGTGTTGCACAAACGCCAGTGCCCAGCGCCATTCTTCATCGGTTAAATGGCGGTAGGCGTAACAGCTGCGCACTTCTGCCAGCAAGTCATCTGCAGTAAAACCACCACCCAGCGCAATCGTCACCAGGTGTTGCACTAATACGTCCAAAGGTTTTTGCGGGGACTCACGCGGCTCCACATTACGTGCCGCAATCGCATCCTGGGCGGCCACCGATTCGATCAGCTCCAGGCTATGCGTAGGCACTACGGTCAGGCGCGAAGCGCGGCCGGGCGCATGGCCAGAGCGGCCTGCACGTTGCATCAGGCGTGCGACGCCTTTGGGCGAGCCTATCTGCAATACGCGCTCCACCGGCAGAAAGTCCACGCCCAGATCCAGGCTGGAGGTACAGACCACGGCTTTTAGCGTGCCTTCTTTAAGGCCATTCTCCACCCATTCACGTACATTCCTGTCCAGTGAGCCGTGGTGCAGTGCAATCAAACCCGCCCAGTCCGGACGCGCTTCCAGCAAAGCCTGGTACCAGATTTCGCATTGCGAGCGGGTGTTGGTGAAGATCAGGCTATTCGGGCTGGATTCAATCTGCTCCACTACTTGCGGCAGCATGCGTAAACCCAAATGACCGGCCCAGGGGAAACGTTCAATGCCGGGCGGCAATAAAGTATCTATCACCAGGTGTTTCGCCAGCTTGCCTTGCACCAGCACCGGTTTGAATTGTTTTGTATAGGATGCGTCTGGACCAGAGGGGCTTCTATCGGATACGCCGGGAATCAGGACATCCATGGCATGTTGCAAATTCCCCAATGTTGCCGATAATCCCCAAGTGATTAATGCTGGCTGCCAGCGTCGCAGGCGCGCCAGGGCCAGTTGCAACTGCACACCACGTTTGTTGCCGATCAGTTCGTGCCATTCATCCACGACTACCATTTTCAGGCTGGCAAAAGTGTCGGCGGCATCCGGGCGCGTCAGTAACAGGGTCAGGCTTTCCGGCGTGGTGATCAGCGCGGTCGGCAGGTGCCTGGATTGCCGCGAGCGCTCGGCACTGTTGGTGTCGCCAGTGCGTAAACCGATGCTCCAATCAAGGTTTAATTCATTCACTGGCGTCATTAATGCACGCTCGGTATCTGCGGCCAGCGCACGCATGGGCGTGATCCATAATACGGTCAGCGGTTGCATCAATACTTTTCGTTTGGCAGGTTTCTCAGCAGCCGTCTTTAAATGTTTAGCGGATGCCTTCGGTTTTGTGAGGGCGAAACGCTCAATTGCCGCCATCCATACTGCATAGGTTTTACCGGCGCCGGTGGTCGCGTGCAGCATGCCGGATTGACCTTGAGAGACTGCTTGCCATACTTGCTGCTGGAAAGGAAACGGCTGCCACTGATGTGTAGCAAACCATTGCCGGCTTAACTGAAAAGCGCTACGTTTTGGCTTTTCAGTGGGCTCATCATGCAGCGTCGATTCTGTAGAGTCTTCCAGGGTCATGGCAAAGCCGCTTCTTCTTTAGGTTCAGGGCGTGAAACCTGCGGCAACAATGCCTGCAAAGTCTGTAAGGTATCGGCTTCTGCCACCGGCTTATCCTGCCGCCAGCGCAGCATGCGCGGGAAGCGCACGGCGATGCCGCTTTTATGGCGTCCGCTTAAAGAAATACCTTCAAATCCTAGCTCGAATACCAGGGTCGGTTTTACGCTGCGCACGGGGCCAAATTTTTCAACCGTGGTCTTGCGGATAATCGCATCCACTTCCCGCATTTCGGCATCGGTGAGGCCGGAATACGCTTTGGCAAATGGCACCAGTTTCCGGTCCGGATTACCCTGGTCACTATCCCACACCGCAAATGTGTAATCGGTATACAGGCTGGCGCGGCGGCCATGCCCGGTCTGCGCGTAGATAAGCACCGCATCTGCGGTGTAAGGCTCTATCTTCCACTTCCACCACACGCCGACATCCTTGGTTCTGCCTATGCCGTATTGCGCATCCTTGCGCTTGAGCATAAAGCCTTCCACACCCAGGCTGCGCGAGGCTTCGCGCTGGCGATCGAGGTCTTGCCAGCTATTGCCTGTGACTAAAGGCGATAGCTGCAATTGTGGCCGGTCGCAGGTCAGAACAACCTTTTCCAGCTGTGCGCGGCGGGCAGACTGCGGTTGTTCGCGCCAGTCCTCACCCTGCCATTCGAGCAGGTCATAAGCCAGGATCACCACCGGCAGGTTTTCCAGGATTTTAGCGGTTAACGTTTTACGGCCTATGCGTTGTTGTAGTAAGGCAAACGGTTGAACCTGTCCTTGTGTCCTTTGGGGCGCAGGCTGGTCGGCGATTTGATCTTTTATCTTCTCCGGGTCAACTTCAACATCAGGCGCAGGCGCATGTTTCCAGACCACCAACTCGCCATCAATTACCGTACCATCCGGCAGGGCTTCCGCCAGCACATTCAATTCGGGGAAACGGTCAGTCACCAGTTCCTCACCGCGCGACCATACCCATAGCTGGCCGTCGCGTTTGACCAGCTGCGCGCGGATGCCATCCCATTTCCACTCCACTAACCAGTCTTGCGGGCTGCCAATCGCAGTTTCAAACTCGTCAGTCGGCAACTGTAAAGGATGGGCGAGGAAAAATGGGTAAGGCTGGCCTTCGCTACGCTCGTCACCCTCTTCATTCAGCGGCGCAATCAGTCTTAAATAATGCTCGGCAGTCGGACGTGCGGAAAGGTCGGTATAGCCAACCAGACGTTGGGCGATACGCTTGGCATCTATTTCAGCCACCGCAGACAGGGCACGCGTGACCAGCAGTTTCGAAACACCAACGCGGAAACTGCCGGTAATCAGTTTGATGCAGACCAGCTTGCTGCGCTGATCCAGTTGCTGCAATAACGGTGTCAATTGCAGGGTCAACACGTCTGGCGCCAGGCCGCGCAGCGGGAGTAGTTTGTTTTCTATCCAGGTGGCCAAACCTTCTTCTGACGTATGCGCGGATTCTGGTAACAGCAACGCCATGGTTTCCGCCAGGTCGCCCACCGAGTGGTAGCTTTCCTCAAATAGCCATTCCGGCAGGCTGGCTACAGTCAGTGTCAGTTCACGTAAAAGTTTGGTTGGGACCAGTTGGCGCGGACGGCCACCAGCCAGGAAATAGACGGCCCAAGCGGCGTCAGCGTGAGAGGCTAGCAGGAAATAATCACGCAACGCAGCCAGTTTGGCATTGCTGCTGGTGGTGGCATCCAGCCTGCTATATAAATCGGCAAACGCTTTCAAACGGTCGCCTTTGCTATGTTCATTTGCTCGCTGCCCTCAGTCTCAGGTGGCAGCTCGGCTTCGGGTGGCAAAGCAGTCTCCGTTATTTGGCTGCTTTCTGAAGATTCAGGTGACAGGTCTGTTTCTGCTTCAGCTGCTTCTTCGCCGTACTCGGTGACAAAGCCTTGCGCATCCAGGCCTTGCTCGCATAACCAGCGCACCATGGGGTGTACTTGCCCGTGCGTGACAAACACGCGTTCGGCACCAGTGGCTTGAATGGCAGTTTGCAAACCAGGCCAGTCTGCATGGTCAGACATAATAAAACCGCGGTCCACACCACGACGTCGGCGAGTGCCGCGTAACTGCATCCAGCCACTGGCAAACGCATCCGAATAATCACCAAAACGTTTGATCCAAGGTGTACCCTGCGCTGAGGGCGGAGCCAGCACTATGCTTTTGCCTATCTGAGATTTATCCTGCATGTCGCTGACATATTGGGTGGCTGGCAGGTTGACGCCCGCTTCCCGATAGACTTTATTCAAGGGTTCGACCGCGCCATGGACCAGGATTGGCCCAATGTGCGGGTTTAGCCCGGACAGCAACCGTTGCGCTTTACCGAAAGAATAGCAAAACAGCACGCTGGCACGATTGTTATCGGCATTGCTTTGCCACCACTGGTTGATGTCAGCAAAAATCTCGTCCTGCGGCTGCCATTTGTAAATCGGCAGGCCAAAGGTGGATTCGGTAATAAAGGTATGGCAGCGTACGCTTTCAAACGGCGCGCAGGTGCCGTCGGGCTCTACTTTGTAATCGCCCGAAGCTACCCATACTTCACCTTTGTATTCCAGCCTCACCTGGGCAGAACCCAGCACATGCCCAGCGGGATGCAGGCTCAGCTTCACACCATGGTGATTGATGACTTCGCCATATTCCAGCGTCAGCAGATTAATATCCTCACCCAGGCGCTTGCGCAGAATACCTTCACCAGCGGCCGCAGCCAGGTAATGCGAGTGACCAGTGCGCGCGTGGTCGCCATGCCCGTGCGTGATGACGGCACGTTCTACCTGCCGCCAGGGATCAATGTAAAAGTCGCCAGGTGGGCAATACAACCCTTCGGGACGGGCTACCACTAGTTCCATGAGGTTAAATCCAACACTTATCTGGATGATTAAATATGGGGATATGACAGCACTAATACAATTTCATTCTGCATGCGGAATAAAAAATGCAAACAGCAAAAATCTCAGTATTGAGGGATAAAGCAACAAATAGATTATTAGGTTAGCGATCGACTTAAAGTGACTGAGCGCCCACTGCCTTTTATGTTCCACGGCTATTTAATCGTGCTGTGGTTTATGGGCCCCTATCTGACGCGCCGAGTAGCGCAGTCAGCGTGGGAGATGTCGGTCAGCGTCTGTTCAAGTTCCGCAACAAGCCACGGCGTGTGTGGCTTGTCAGGGCGAGTTTCGCTGGACGCCCACGCTGATGAGCAACGCAGGAAACAAGCGGAAGCTAGGGTGCATTTCTTTTGGTTACTTATTCTTTGTGCAAGCAAAGAAAAGTAACTCGCCAAGAGGCGAAATGAATATTTTAAGAATACCTATCGAGGATCACCCTTCATACATTGGAGAGTTTTCTCTCTAACTCTTTCAGTCGCGCTTCCAGCAAAGCAATCCTCTGGTCACGTTCCTGGATTGCCGGTATCACATCCTCTACTTTTAAGAGTTTCGGAATATGTTTAGGGCAATTCGCATCCCAGGCCTTGATGGTAAAGACAATCACGCGCTCAACCTTGGCCGGATAATCGGGTGAAGTAACGCGCGCGATTAACGCCTGATCGCCGCTCACAATCTTTGCCTCGCCCCAGATTTTGACGCGTTGTGTATTGGCGTAATCCATCAGGAAAAGCTGTGCCTTTGGGTTTTCATCCAGGTTGCCTGCTGTAATGTATTGCTTGTTACCCGCATAATCGGCAAAGGCCAGCGTTTGCTCATCCAGCACATGCAGGAAACCTAGCGGACCGCCGCGATGCTGCATATAAGGTTGTCCCTCGGCATTGGCCGTGGCAATGTACATACTGGTCTGCGCTGCAATAAAGTCGGCCAGCACTGGTGTCACGCGGGATTCCCAACCGCGGGTGCTTTCGAATTTTGCATAGCCCGATCTCGACCCCATTTCTTCCTGTCTGGCTTTCACTGCTGCTGTGAATACGACGTCACTGGGGGATACCAAGGTTGAAGCGAATGATTCAGTCATGATCTTCTCCTCTGCTTGTTTACTGATGGACGAATTTTAGTAAATAATGCGAAGGAGAGAATCAGGGCTAGCCGCAATACATTATTTCGCCCACAGAAATATTGCAGGTGACCATGTCGTTAATGAATGTATAAGAGAAACGTAATCATGGGAGAAATACTATCGACCAGTTTCATTTAATGCGCGTGTTTGCCAGCGTCGCTGAAGAGGGCGGCTTTGCGGCTGCTTCTCGCAAGCTGGATATTTCCCCGGCGGCAGTCACGCGTGCGGTGGTGGCGCTGGAAGAGCAACTGGGCGCCAGGCTATTGCAAAGAACCACACGGAATGTGCGCTTGACCGATGCCGGCCGTCAGTATTACGAAAATGTGCGGGCTATCCTGGTCAGCATTGCCGAGGCGAATGAAGCGGTTGCTGAAAGTAATGCCACACCGCGTGGCACGCTTTCAATCACCGCACCGGTGATGTTCGGGCGCCTGTTTGTCATGCCTTGCCTGATCGATTACATGCAACGTTACCCACAGGTTAATATGGTGGCAAACCTGGTTGACCGCGTCACCAACCTGGTGGATGAAGGCATGGATGTCGCGATCCGTATCGGGCATTTGCCTGACTCCGGGCTGCGTGCGATCAAAGTAGGGGAGGTCCGGCGGGTACTCTGTGCATCACCCGCATACCTGGAAAAATCCGGCACGCCCAGGCAGCCCGCTGATTTGACTAAACATTCCATTATTTCATCCAGCGCCGTATCACCGCATACCGAATGGCATTTTAAAGCCGGTCATGAGCCGTTACAGGTACGTATGGATCCGCGCCTGACCGTTACCAGCAATGATGCGGCACTCGCGGCTGCCATCGGCGACTTGGGTATTGCGCGCCTGCTTTCATACCAGGTGTGGAACGAGATTGAAACAAACGCCGTACATGTGATCCTCGAAGACTATGAAGAAGAGCCCTGGCCTGTGCATGTGGTGCACAGAGAAGATAAACTAGGCTCATCCAAAGTACGCAGCTTCATCGACTACATTGTCGAAAACTTGCGTGCGAACCGAAAATTGAATCCTTGACGATATTGCGCCTGGCGAAACAATCCATTTCACCGTAAGTAGTTTTTCCCACTGCCTTCAATCTCTAACATTCGGGCTGTCAATCAAGACATCACCCGAACAAAGGAGAGCAACATGAAAGCAGCCATCATCATTTTTTCCGATCCCACCCACGGCGGTGAAGAAGCGTTGGGACGCGCCTTCAATGGCCTGGCAGCCGCCTATGATTTCAAGCAGAAAAACATAGACGTTGCAGTTTATTTTCAGGGCACCGGCACGCGCTGGGTTAGTCACCTGAACAAAGTCGGTCATCCTTTATATCAACTGTATTCCGCAGTGTCTGATGTGGTCGCCGGTGTTTCATGTGGCTGCGCGGATGTGTTTGGTGCCAGGGACGAAGCAGAAAAACATGGTTTTGATCTGGTGACAGATAACAGTGTGCCGGGGACGTCTGGCTTGACCAGCATCGCCCAGTTATCCAGCGACGGCTACACCATTTTCAATTTCTGATCAGTGCCATTCTGTCGCTAGCGCCTGAAATAAAGGTGCTAGCGACCAGTTAAAAAGAGCTGCGATTTATCCGCACCATCACACTTCAACGATTTACATAAAATTAATCTGATTATTGTTACAATAAAAACTGATTGTTGTTACAATAAAATCCATGAGTGAAGAAGACAAGAAAAATGGTGGCAAAAGACCTGGTTCAGGCCGCAAGCATGGCACCGGTACTTACATGGAAGCGACCAGCGTTATCCGCGTACCAGACAGCCAAAAGCCGGTCATTGCCAGCTTTCTGGAGGCGTATGCCAAGAAGCAACGGCTGCGCCAGATGGAAGGCAATCTGGATAGTGTGGGTGAATTTGCACAGTTAGCCGAAACGCTGGATAGTTTAAGTTTGCCGCTGTACCAGTCCAAAGTGCCCGCCGGTTTGCCATCTCCGGCTGATAGCGATGAAGAGTCGCGCATGGACCCGAATGGCTATTTGATCCAGGATCCGGCCAATACTTTTTTTGTCACTATCCAGGGCGAATCCATGATCGAGGCCGGGTTGTTGCCCGGTGATAAAGCAATTGTGAATAAAAGAAAACAGGCATCGATAGGCGATATCGTGCTGGCGATGATTGATGGCGAATTCACCATCAAAACCTTAGCCAAACAAAAGAACGGCGACCCCAAGTTATTGCCGGCCAACTCTTCAGGTAAATATGAACCTATCCTCATCCAGGGCAAAATGCAATTCGCAATCTGGGGTGTGGTGACCGGTTCTTTCAGGAAGTTTTAATCATGACACGCAAAAACATTATTTCTGCAAACTGGATGGATACGATGTGCCGCGCAAACGGCATCAATATTCACTATTTAAGAACGGGTGGCGCAGACAAGCCTACACTAATCGCGCTGCATGGCTTGACCGGTAGTGGTGCGTGCTGGTCGCAATTGGCGCGTGAGCTGGAAGAGCACTTCGACATCATCATGCCTGATGCACGCGGCCATGGCTATTCCAGTGCGCCACAGCATGGCTACACCTATCAAGACCATGCCAATGATGTGATCGAGCTGATCAGGACGCTGGATATTAAATCACCCTACCTGCTTGGTCACTCGATGGGCGGCATGACGGCGGCAATGGTTGCCAGCCGGTTGGGTTTCGCTGTCAGCGGCATTATCCTGGCCGACCCTACGTTTGTCAGCCCTGAATTTCAAAACCGCGTGTACGAGAGTGATATGGTTGAGCAACACCGGCAGATGCTGAAGTCGACCAAAGAGGAGTTATTCAGGGAAGCCAAAGCCAGGTACCGCTATCGCTCATCCGAGGTCATCGAATACATTGTGCAGGCAAGGTTACGGACCAGCGAGAACGCATTTGATGTGCTGATTCCGCCTAACCCCGAATTTGACGAACTGATCCGCAATATTTATGTACCGACGTTATTGGTGCTTGGCAGCGAAGGTATTGTGTCTGCCGAGACAGCGCGCGAATTGCATGCACTGAACCCGGATCTGCAATACAAGCTGATTCCTGATGTCGGGCATGGGTTACCGTACGATGAACCTGCGCGCCTGGCTGCGGCAATTGATACATTTCTAAAACCAAAAGTAACGTCCACAAATCATATCAAGAAACCAGGCAGGTTCTCTCTGCAGACTGCAGGTGCGTATTAAGGTAAATCCAGTTTATAAGTGAATCTTGGGTTCACTTATAAACAGTGCAGCAAAAACGGATTTTTGATAGCTCGCTGGTGACGTATCAGCCTTTGAGCTCTGAAAATACTGTATTTCGGAATCCGTCATTGCTCTCAGTGAGAGTCACAGGTAGCGTACCAGGCAAGGTTAAAGCGATACTGGCAACTACTATTCAAACACTCGTCTATTTCTGACGAAACACAATCACACCAATCAGTCCCACGCCAAACAGCATCAGGCTAATGCTTTCTGGTTCAGGCACTGGAGAGTTAGTAGATGAAGCGGCATTAGCTGCTGCTGTAGCGAGCAAGCCTGTAATAAAAATCAATTTCTGAAACATATTTTTCTTTATTGTTGTTAGTGGTGACACTGAGAATTCTATGAGGGGCATTGTGTTACAACAATGGCCCACATTGGCTAAGACTAAAGGACTAAAATATATTGTTATTTATTGTATATTTATAGTAATATAATGTTAACACATTTTATCACTACGATGGAGGTGAATTTATGGAAGAGTCCATTTACTTCAGTCATCACGGCATAAGTGTCAGTAACAGCCGGTTTATTGTTAACGGTAAACCGATACCCATCAAACATGTCACAACGGTCGAATCGAAGAAGCTTAGCCCAAACTTGGGTATGGCTAAAGTTTGCCTGATGGGCGGTCTGCTAATGCTTTTTGGTAATGGTAACTTACCTTTGATCGGTACCTTTTCATTGGTCTATGGTGCGGTCATGTGGCTGCTTGCCACCCCACAATATGCAGTGGTGATCCATACTTTGGCTGGCAATATCCAGGCAGTCATCGGCGATAACATTTTAGATGTTGAAAACGTGCTGACAGCTTTGAATGTCGCACTTGCCTTGCGTGGCAGCTCAGCGCAAGTGTAAGTAATTTCGAGTTAGATTCCTCTGCCTCTCGTGATCCTTAGCTTGATTCAGGATGCGAGAGATTTTTTTGCCCACGATCTGCCGCTTCAAGCCGAGATTGCATACATGCATTTTCCTAAAAGATTTTATGTTCAGATGATTAATTATTTCGTTAATGATTAACACAACTATTTTTTGTATGGATTAAATCTGCAAAAGGTGTGAAACTTCATGAACATCTTTATGTATTAAACATATGAACAACTCACTCCCGCAACCACCGCCGCATTCTGCAGAGAATCCATCCAATCATTTTCCTCCACTATTTATCGTCTTAAACGCCGGTTCCGGCGCAAAAGATGCAGCGACGGTCGCCAATGAATTGGCAAAAATATTTCACGAGGCTGAGCAGCCCTATGAGTTGTTTTTATGCCAGCGCGGCTCAGACCTGCCAGAAATGACCAACAAGGCATTGGAACAGGCAGGTCATCGTCATGGGGTGGTCGCCGCAGCGGGCGGGGATGGCACCATACGTTTTGTCGCGCAGAAGGTGCTGGCTGCCGGATTGCCGTTTGGCATAGTGCCACTAGGCACCTTCAATTACTTTGCGCGTGACAATGGAATACCGCAGGATGTGGCGTTAGCCGCTAAAGCGTTGATTGATGGCATGCGTATTGGTAGTGAGCGGCAAATACAGGTGGGGCTACTCAATGATGAGGTTTTTCTGGTGAATGCCAGCCTGGGGCTCTATCCGCAACTACTTGCAGACCGGGAGGAGTTTAAACAGCAGCATGGCCGTAACCGCGCGGTCGCCAAAGTGGCGGCTTTTCTTACCTTGTTAAAGCGCGATATCAAAATGCTGCTACGCATTGAGCATAGCGGCGGGCAACAGGAAAGCGGGGAGGAAGTCCTGCCTGCTTCAACAATCTTTGTAGGCAACAACGCGATACAGCTGGAGGCTATCGGCCTCCAGCCTGAATCTGAACAGGTCCAAAATGGACAACTTGCCATTATTGCACTCCCGCCTATGACAGCAACTGAACGGGTGGCGGTGGCATTTCACGGCATGCTAGGCGTGCTAAGCAAGTCGCAGAATGTCACCCACTTTGCCTGTCGTCAGCTGGTGGTTGAACCCTTATTGCGCCGCCACAAGCGTTCTGTAAAGGTGGCGATGGATGGTGAAGTTTCACGCATGCAGCCGCCTTTGACATTCCGAGTCGGGCCCAAGCCCTTGCGACTGGTTGCCCATATATCGTCAGGAAACGAAGTATGAGTGTGATCCTCCATCTTTCCGACACTCATTTCGGAACCGAGCAACCACCAGTAATGGCTGCTTTATTGCAGCTAGCGCAAGAAATACGCCCTGATATCGCCATCCTGTCCGGAGACGTTACGCAGCGTGCCCGCGCCACACAATTTGATAGCGCCCGCAGCTTTCTGGATCAATTGGCTGCGTCGGTTAAGCTGGTGATTCCTGGCAATCATGATATTCCCCTGTTTAATATTTTTGCGCGTATTTTTAATCCCTATGGCAATTACCGACGCGTATTTGGTCGGGAGCTTGCGCCGCAATTTTCCAATCAGGATGTACAGGTGATTGGCGTGAATACCACTCGGCCCTGGCGTCACGCGGATGGTGAAGTTTCCAGGCAGCAAATTGAAAGTGTCTCTCAAAAATTGCAGAGCGCATCACCAAATCAGTTGCGTATCGTCGTTGTGCACCAGCCGGTATACGTTGAGCGCGAAAGCGATAAAGAGAATTTGCTGCATGGGCACCAAAAGGCGATAGCGGCCTGGGCAGCAGCGGGGGCAGACCTGATTTTAAGTGGGCATATTCATCTAGCCTATATCCGCAATCTGCAAGAAAAGTTTCAGGATGTCACACGCCCATTCTGGATAGTGTCCGCGGGTACTGCCGTATCGAAGCGGGTACGCGAAAAAAAGCCAAATTCAGTGAATCTTATCCGCTATGACTCAGTACTACGTTCTTGCATAGTGGAGCGGATGGATTTTGATGCAGCATCCTCCCGGTTTATCATTGCAGAAAACAAGCTATTGAAGCTTTCTTAGGGATATGCAAACTAGGGTTAAGCGCTGACCATGTCGTGGATATTACTTGGCAGTATCCTGTCCGTCGCTCTCGTTATTATGCTGGTGGTTTGGGGTTGTCGAGTGATGGATAGCCCTCAATCACTGCGGATCCATATAACGCTCGGCGGCATAATGGTGATGCTCACAGGGTCACTATTTGGCTTTATTGCCAACAATGTTGTCAGCGGTGGTACGTTGACAGTCGTCGATATCGAAATTGCCCAATGGTTGCATGAGCATGGCTCTCCACTTTTAACTCAATGCCTGCTTATCATTACCAACTTGCATGATCCTTGGGTGATTAGCCCTGTCGCCGCTTTAATAACGTTAACGCTCGCCTGGAAAAAACGTTGGTATGCAGCTTTGGCGATTTTGTTAATTGTGCAAGGAGGCATGCTGCTCAATCTACTTGCCAAGCAAATTTTTCACCGGGCGCGCCCATCATTTGAAAATCCACTTATCACGCTGACTACCTACAGTTTCCCCAGCGGGCATGTCGTCGCCAGTACGGTTTTTTATGGTGTATTGGCTGCACTGCTGATTACAAAAACGCATTCGCGGAGTGGAGCCGCAGTTATTCTGCTGATCGCTTCTGCGATGATTGTACTGGTTGCGTTTAGCCGACTGTATCTAGGCGCGCATTATCTAAGTGATGTACTGGCAGCATTTCTGGAAGCCATTGCCTGGCTGGTATTGTGTTTAACCGCTATCCATAGCCATCGTATTTGTTACCAACAACGTTCAATTTTTTATTGAACTATCAAACCTCATTTTTATCCTATTTTCTCTGTGTTGGGTAATGGTTAGTGTTTCTGTTTGTGAAATTCTCAAAACCTCGTTTGCTTCTTCTGTAAGTTCAAATAAACATCCTGACTAATCATTAACCTTTCATATAAGGAAAGAAATGAATAGCTGGCTTCAATATAAATTTCTAAGTTTCACCATCAATGAGTGGCTCTATACCTTGCTGATTTTCGCGATCACCTATATGGGATTGCTGCTGATCCGGAAATTTACCATTAAGAAAATCTCTAAATTTACTTTAACAAACCCGACAAAACTGGGTGATTTGGTTATCGAGGTAATGCGCAGTACCAATCAATTAACGTTTGCATTATTTTCATTGCTGTTTGCCATGCACTTCCTGGAGTTGAACGCCAAGTGGGTCACTCGCCTGGATTATCTTTCTTTCTTTGTAATTGGTATTCAGGTAGCCATATGGTTTAGCAAAGGAATCAGCCTATGGGCTAAAGCTAAAGTGGTCGCCACCGATGGCTCAGCCGAAAATGCAGTGCTGACCACGATGCTTTCCTGGATTTTCAAAACGGTTGTCTGGTCAATTGCACTGCTAAGTATTCTGGCAAACATGGGTGTGAATATCACCGCTTTTGTCGCCAGTCTGGGCGTGGGCGGGGTGGCAGTTGCCTTAGCCGTGCAGAATATACTCAGTGATTTATTTGCATCGCTAGCGATCGGCTTGGATAAACCGTTTGTGATCGGCGATTTTATTATTTTCGGTGATGTGCTCGGCACGGTAGAGCGCGTTGGTTTAAAAACCACGCATATTCGTAGCCTGAGTGGCGAACAGATTGTCTGTGGCAATACTGAGTTACTTAAAAATACCATTCATAACTACAAACGCATGGCAGAAAGACGAGTGGTTTTTGAGTTTCGCGTTACATACGGGACCAAAGCAGATGTGGTTGAACAAATCCCGGAGATCGTTAAGCAAGCAATCACATCACAATCCCAAACCAGATTCGACCGCGCCCACTTTAAGGGATTTGGGCTTAGCTCACTGGATTTTGAAGTGGTTTATTACGTGCTGGATAGCAGTTACAACATATATATGGATAAACAACAAGCAATCAATTTATACCTAATGCGCGAACTGGAATCCATGAACGTCAGCTTTGCTTTCCCAACCATGACGTTGAATCTGTCTAAAAATGCTGAGCTGAAAATGCGACTTCCTGAAGGTACACTGAGCCCTTCATTACAGTGACAAGCGCTATAAAATACTGCTTAGCAGCTACTAGGTTTGCACACCTTTTGCAAACTTGGTAGAAAGCACTGCATATAGCGGGCGACTATATACACGCGAAGTCGCGGTGGCGATCAGTGAAACCGCCATCAGGCTGATGACCATCTCGTGCCCGTCTATCATTTCCATCACGATAATAAATGAGGTAATGGGTGCCTGTGTAACACCAGCCAGAAAGCCAGCCATACATAAAGCGGTCATCGCAATCACCATTCCATCATAATGAAAGATACTCGCGAGGTCGTAGCCTATGCCTGCCCCAATCGAAAGCGCTGGCGCAAAGATACCTCCGGGAATGCCACTTAAATACGTGAAAATAGTGGCTAGATACTTGACCACTGGATAGTACCAAGTTTCATCGATTGAGCCATGCAGCATCGCTTTAGTCAGCGAGTATCCTGAGCCATTCGCCGCACCGTGACTCACGATGCCAAGCCCTGCCACCAACAAAGCGCAAAACCCGGTCCAGTAATAGGGGTGATTAGTGCGAAAGGTCGTGACTTTACCGGGCAGATTATCTGAAAACTCGATCAGAACCTTACTGAAAATACCGCCGGTTACCCCACAAACCAGCCCGCAGATCAGTACCGGCAGCAAAATATCTTTATTGATGATGCCCACATTCAGATGACCAAAGTAAGTGTAATTACCTTGAATAGATATAGAAACCAGCCCGGCCAGCACAATCGCTGTAATCATGACGCCATTGGTTTTTTGTTCGAATTTACGGCTTAACTCTTCAATGGCAAAAATAATTCCTGCCAATGGCGTATTAAAAGCGGCTGAGATGCCCGCTGCACCGCCAGCAAGTATCAGGTGTTTAGGGTCTATGGTGAAGCTTGCCGGCAAGAATCTTCGAAAGCTGTGCATGATACTTGCGCCAACCTGCACAGATGGCCCCTCTCTCCCTGCCGAAAACCCCGCGGCAAGCCCCAATGTGACAAGGAAGAATTTAGCAATGGCTATCTTTATGGATATCAAATGACTGATAGGCTGGTGTTCATCATGATTTAAAGCCGCCATCGTTTGCGGGATGCCACTACCGGAAGCTCCTTTAAACCAGGTCCTGGTAACCCATATAATGAAAATGCCTACCACCGGCATCATCAAAATAGGTACCCACCAAATCTCGGATTGAATCCCCTCAAAAAATGAGATTGCTTTCTCGGTAGCCTTTGCAAAAAGAACGATCACCAGACCTGTGGCAGCAGCGGCCGACCAGATAATGAATCTGCCCAGCCAGGCATGAACATCACTCAGTTGAATCGATGACACTATTTTTTTTAATTGGCTGAACATTATTGTTTTTCTTCGTTAAGGCAAACTATTTAGTCACTATGGTTTTACCAATAGGGGCCAGTGCAAGCACTGCAAGTTTGAGGTGTTGAATACCAAAAGGGATACCGATAATTGTGATGAAGCAGGCAAGCGCAGAAGCAACATGACCAATCGCCAGCCATGCACCAGCGAAGATAAACCAAATGACGTTTCCTACAAATCCAAGTGTACCTGTGCCAATGTCATCCTTGTGATTTAACTCTCTCCGACTCACCGCTTCTCGACCAAATGGCAAGAAAGTAAATTGACCAATCACGAAGCACGCCTTACCCCAAGGAATACCGATGATTGTTAAGAAGGCCAAAATGCCAAAAAACCACCAGGCCAGGCCCATGAAAAAACCACCAAAAATAAACCAGAGAAAATTACCGATACTACGCATTTTTGTTCCCCTTTTGCATGCGGAAGAGATGATTGACTAAACATAACGTAAAAAAGACTCAACTAACAGCATTCGAGTCTTTTCTATCAATATTTTTCTAATGCATCAATAAATCGATGTTTCAGAGTTTAGTTATCCAGTTTTCTTGGGGCTCCAATTGTTCAACTCGAACAAAACACCTACATCTCCAGTATTCCAAACCACTTCCTCCAAACCCCAATGGATGATATGCGTCGTGCTCCCAAACACATTCGGTGTGGAAATGTCATCCCCTTTTTCAGTATGCAAGTGAATAATATCTCCTTCCTTGACCTCTTTAGGATAGAACCAATACACCTGGCATAGCTTATTTGAGAATGAAGTGTCATAGTCCGCATCTGCAACCATATAATTTTGGAGTTGGCATGCTGCTTTGGCTTTAAGCTCAACAAATTCATCCCTTAGATTTCCGTGGTTGTGAATAGCTACGATCTCTAAATTCATATTACTTCTCCATAACTTTTTATCAAGCAACTCTAAGGAAGTTAATTCTTGTGTAGATGAACCACCTTTGAGTTTTTCACTGTCGTCGCGAATTATCCAAAACTGATATTAGCGATGGATAAACAAGTAAACTTCTTCTTTGGTATGATAAATTGATTATCGCAGTGGTATTTAACGCTGCATGTAATGTTCAATACATCAGCATTTATCTCATTTAATTGTAGGATGAGACTTACCGGCTATGAGTGGAATTAAGAAGTAACCTGACATCATTACGAAAGGATTAGTGATGCAATAGGCGCATCCTATGGGGAACATTACTTGTTGTTAACGGGAAAATAAGTTTTGGATATACATTCAACCCACAGTGAGAAGATTCAAATTGGATTACACAGTTTTAAAACGTTTGCTGCTAGTCATTGCCAAACAAGGGTAGGGAGGATTGCTGAGGTTTATCAATGTCAGTCCCTACAACTATCTTTACCGAATCTCCAATACGTAACAGACCACCTCGTATAATCCGTGCCGTTATCCCGCCATGGCCGCGCATGGCGTTGTAACCACCTGTCCCTAGCACTTGTTCCATTTTTGAGCATGGCTCACAAGGGCCACTTACCTCCAGTACCACATCACCTATCAATAAATGTAACGGCTGATCTTTGAATAGCGATTTTGTCGCCAGCAGATTGATGCCGGAAACAATCAGATTGCGCCTGAGCAAAGCCGGATCAACCTGTGAATGACCAGTGAGCGCTGCTATCACGGGTAAATGCTCTGCCTGCAGTAATGTCACTTGTCGCTTATTTCCATTCGGAGTCGATGACTGGCGCAAACTTATGCGATCTCCCTGTAATCCAAGGTTAGCAATCGCTTGGACTTGATCTTGTTGCAAACAAGGCTGATCACGGTCCGGACGCAGGTAAATGGCATCCAGTCGTCCGTGCTGGCTAAAATGTTGAGTCAACTGACGTAGGGGGAAGAATTGCATTTAGAAGATCATGTTCAAATGAGAATTAATTTGGCAAACTTTACCCCAGCGAAGTTTCAGGAATTTTCCAGCCTTATCGGCCAGATTATCAGGTATGTTAATGATATCTAATGTTGACGGGATGGCAGGATTTTCTTGTGTTTTTATTTTTTAAACCCTTCTTCACATTTTAGGATTGCCCATATCTTGGTTGTAAGGAACCATTTTCTAAAAAAGTTAGGTGGTTAATAAACAAAAGTTCCTAAAATTTTATTTATTTACATATGTTTACATATTGGCTATCATCTATTCTTCAAAGATAATTTATATTAAACAGCGTTTTATAAAGTTTGATTAATGTTTTTAGTTGTTAGCTTTAAATTGACACTAATTTAATAATTGATATACAAGTTTCGGGTGAGTTATGGGAGCGGATGTTGCTTTAACACTAGTATCGAGGATGCTTTGGATGAGCATGCTCATTATGGCTCCTTTACTACTATTAGTGATGTTTGTTGGCATTTTGGTAAGTATTTTTCAGGTAGTTACCCAAATTCAGGAAATGTCTCTTTCATTTGTTCCAAAGCTGATTACTCTTGTGGTGGTTTTGCAGGTATTCGGTCCTTGGATGTTGCGTTCGCTTGTTAATTACGCATCTCAATTAATCAATTCCATTCCGCAGTATTTGCAGTAATGGTCATGCAAAATTTGTTAGCGTGGGCTGCATTAGTGCTGATGGCTTCCATCAGACTTGGAATGGTTTTCATTTCTACTCCGCTGCTGGGGAATGTACCGGTGCCGCGCACTGCTAAGATCATCCTGGTTTTAGGGTTGTCATTGCTATTTTTAAATCAGACGCAACTGAATCCTTCTTTCCTTATTGATCCTGCTAACTTGATGGTACTGATTGTGACCGAGTGTCTAGCGGGGGCTATGCTGGCATGTTCCATTCTAGCTACCTTTGCGGTATTCCATTTTGCTGGGCGCCTGCTGGACTCTCAGATTGGTTTTGGCTTGGCAGGTTTAGTGGATCTGGCGACTCGTAATAATATGCCGCTACTGGGCACCGTCTTAAGTATGGCAGCGATTTGGGCATTTATGGCGCTGGACGGACATTGGGCGCTGATGCAGGTGGTGCAGTTATCCTATGAAGTCATTCCGCTCGGTAGCTCTTTCTATCAAGTAAATCCGCAGGCAATGGTTGCTTATTTTGGTAGCGTTTTTTCTTTTGGCTTTATGGTGGTGGCACCGGTAGTGGTGGCGCTTTTTATTGTGGATCTGGCGATGGCGTTTATGTCACGCACCATGCCGCAGATGAATGTGTTTGTGATGTCGCTGGCGGTGAAAGTGATTGTCGGTTTGTTGTTGCTGGCAATGACATTGCCGCATGCCGGTTTCCTGTTAAGGCGTATCTTTGATGCCCTGTTTGATTCCTATGATCAATTGTTAGGGGCGAGTGGTGGCTGAACAGGACCAAAACCGTAGCGAAGAGGCCACCCCGTTTAAACGCGAGGAGGCCCGCAAAAAAGGTTCAGTTGCCAAGAGCCTGGATGTGAATTCCTTTGGTATCCTGGCAATCGCCCTGATTGGTTTTTATATCTTTGGTGCACGCATCTACAGTCAGGAGTTGTCGCTGTTCGCACGTATCTTCCAGGATATTCCCAACGCGGTATTTGGAGTAGACCCGATGGCGACGCTGTTGTCGAGCTATCTGAAAGCCTCCATCATGGTGCTGGCTCCTTTTCTTGCGTTACTAGTAGTAGGTGGCGCTCTAATTAATTTTTTTCAAATCGGCCCGATTTTCTCGTGGGTGCCGCTCAAGCCAGATTTAAACCGCATCAATCCTATCGCAGGCTTTAAGCGTCTGTTCTCCATGAAGATGCTGTTTGAGGCGATTAAAACCGTGCTGAAATTTGTGATCTTGGGCGTGGTGTTCTTTTTTGTATTCTCAGGCATGCTGCCGGAATTTTTCTGGATACAGAATGTGATGGCCAGGCAGGCAGGTGCTGCCATGTTTGCGATGGTATCGTCGGTGTGGTTGAAATTGCTGATCGCTTTTGCATTTATTGCATTGCTGGACCTGATCCTCTCTCGCTGGGATTATTCCAAGCGCTTACGTATGAGCCGTCGCGATATCACGGACGAGCACAAACGCCGTGAGGGGGATCCGCGCGTTAAGTCCCGCATCCGTGAGTTGCAGCGCGAAGCGTTGAAACGCGCCAAGAGCTTAGGCCGAGTCAAGGAAGCAGATGTGCTTATCACCAACCCTACCCATCTTGCGATAGCGATTAAATTTGATCAATCCATCATGAGCGTGCCGGTTGTGCTGGCAAAAGGGGCAGGTTTTATGGCAGCAAGAATGAAGGATATTGCCCGCCTGCACGGCGTGCCTGTCATAGAGCAACGCTTGTTGGCCAGGACCCTATTTAAAGAAGCTGTCATCGATGGGCATATCCCGGTTTCCCAATATGCAGATATCGCAAAAATTCTGTTCTGGGTATCGCAATTGAAAAAGTCAGCGGCTGTGCAGTGAGTCCTATATGTTGAAGAACCTGAAAAAGATTTTTGGCAACCAGGCGGATATTATCCTGATTCTTGCCATGGTCGGGATACTGATTGTCCTGTTCACGCCCATCCCTTCTCAGTTATTGGATTTTTTGCTACTGGCCAATTTAAGTTTTGCCCTGCTTATCTTGCTGCTGACTTTCTATGTAGAAAAGCCGGTCGATTTTTCCACGTTTCCACCTATGTTGTTGATGGCCACCTTGTTCAGGCTGTCACTCAATGTGGCCGCGACACGGCTTATTCTGGGTGAAGGCGATGCCGGTAAGGTCATTGGTGCCATAGGTAGTTACGTGGTACAGAACAATTACGTGATCGGGCTGGTGGTCTTCCTTATCCTGGTTGTGGTGCAATATGTGGTGGTGACCAATGGTGCGCAACGGGTGGCTGAAGTGGCAGCACGTTTTACACTGGACAGTATGCCGGGCCAGCAAATGAGTATTGATGCCGATCTCAATATGGGCTTCATTGACCAGGCAGAAGCGCAGAAAAGACGTAAGGATATCGAAAAGTCAGCTAACTTTTATGGTGCTATGGATGGTGCCAGCAAGTTTGTAAAAGGCGATGCGATTGCCGGTATCGTGATTCTGCTTATCGATATTTTCGGGGGGCTGGCTGTAGGCGTCATGCAACTGGGTATGTCATGGGGAGAAGCGGCGCAAACCTTTACCTTGCTGACCATAGGCGATGGTATCGTGACGCAGGTGCCGGCACTTGTGATTGCTGTAGGCACCGGTATTATCGTCACCCGCTCTGGTGAAGACAGTCAATTAAGCAAGGAAATGGCAACGCAGATTTCCGCGCACCCTAAAGCTATTTACCTGGTGATTGCCGCTTTACTGGGTATTGCGTTCCTGCCAGGCATGCCGGTATTTCCCATTCTATTGATTATGGTTATTTTCGGCTTGCTGGCCTATTGGGTGTCAGGTACAAAATCGGCGACCAAGAAAGAATCCGAAACAGCGGAAGATGATGCCGAACAAAGCGTCGAAAGCTTGCTTACTATAGACCCCATAGAAATATCTATCGGTCAGGACCTCATACAACTGGTCAATGCGGATGATGCCATTGTCATGGATCGCATTTCCAGTTTCAGGAAACAATACGCACTCGAAGCAGGTTTCGTCATCACTGCCATCAAAATGCGCGATGATAAGAAACTTAATCCTTTCCAGTACAAAGTCAGTTTATATGGCGTCGCGTATGGCGATGCGGAAATTTTGCCCGGTCATTTTCTGGCCATACATCCAAGTGGGCGTGGTGAAAAGCTGGAAGGTGTGGAAACACGTGACCCGACCTATGGCCTGCCTGCGGTATGGGTGAACGAGGCTAACCGGTCTATGGCTAAAGCCAAGGGCTATACCCTGGTCGATCCACTTACCGTATTCATGACGCATTTGACGGATATTCTGAAAAAGAATGCCTCCAATCTTTTGAGCCGCACTGAAGTGACTTCCATCCTTAACCGTATACGTGAAGCAAACGGTGCCTTGGTCGATGAAGTCATTCCTAATGTGCTTTCTGCCGCTGAAATTCAGAAAGTATTGCAGAATTTACTCAGGGAAGGCGTTTCTATCCGCAACCTGGAAGGTATTTTCGAAGTGCTGGCCGATAGTGGTCGTCAGACTAAGAATGCAGACCAGCTCACTGAAGCGGTGCGCAACAAACTTGGGCCGGCGATCTGCCAGAGCTTGATGTCGGGCAAGTCGGAATTGGCGGTAATTACACTGGACCCCAACATCGAGCAGAAGATTGCGGAATCCATCCATGTTTCCGAAGAGGCTAGCAAGTTAATGATAGATCCGCGCTTTACCGAGGCAGTGGTATCCAGGTTGGCGGCACAGGTCGAATCTATGATGAAGAACAATATGGCGCCAGTGCTGCTGTGCGCGCCGGAGTTAAGGCGACATATCCGCACACTCACCGAGCGCGTATTACCGCACCTGCATGTGGTCTCCATGACTGAAGTGCCTGTCACTTTGCGTTTGAGTTCGTTCGGGGTGGTCAAAACATGAAACTGACCAATGTGCCTCCTATCATTAACCAGGCCAACCGGCCGAATGATGACCTTTCATTGGTTATCCAGCAGCAGGACTGGTTAAAAACCATTTCCCTGGGCCAGATCATCAAAGGCAAAGTGTTGAAAGTCTATGATGGCAACCGTTATGGAGTCATGATTGGCGGCCAGGAGCGGGTGGTGGATTCCACTATTGCATTCCACGTTGGCCAGCAACTCAGTACTAAAGTAATGGATATTCAGGGTGACAAAGTCTCCCTTAAGCTGACTGAACGTTCTTCTGGCAACGAGACATTTTCTGCTAAACCTGAACAAACCACTGCCCAAACCTTGGTGGAGAGTTTGATCAGAGAGTTTAACCTGCAGCGATTGACTACAGCACAGCAACAGTCCATAGACGGTATCGCAAAGTCATTCAAGCAGGATAAGTTTGCTATCAAACTGGCCTTATATCTGGCCAAGAATGGTCTGCCTGTGTCAGAACCGCTGATCCGAAACCTCATAAAAAGTGCCACCGAGCCTGCACGGCTGGCGGTGCTTGACACACCCGTAGACTATGCTGGCTTGTCCAGGCCTTCTGAAGAAATGCCCGTGCTTTACCAGGCCATAGCCGAAGCATTCAGAGGTGCAAGCATGCATCCAGAAAATGAGAATGAAGCCTCGCAGGAATCTCGTACACAAGATGGCGTGCGGGACCAAAATGTCAATGGTGGTTATACGCTCGCATCAATGTTTGAACAGCGTGAATCCGACTTCGATGATGAGTCTGAGCAGACACCCTTCATGAAGTTGCTGAATATTGATACCGAAGGCGCTATTGCCCATTCTTTTGATGTGCTCTCCCTTATTATCAATGATCGGTTGTTGGAATTTGATGTTGCTTTTTTTGACCAGGCGCACACGCAAACTGGTGCAACCTCAAGCAAGCAAATCGTGTTCGAACTGGAAACCGGCGCAGGCAAAGTTGGTGTGGTGGCAAAGCTGGTGAATAACCGGCTCAGCCTGGCATTCAATGCCGAACAGTCCGCGCTACTTGAAGCCTTGCAGCAGCAAAAAGAGACGTTTTCCGAGACATTGACTGAAGCAGGCTGGATATTGGAGCAGGCACATTATGCATCGCATACCACGCAAGGTTCAGCCATGGCGGCAGTCATAGACCATGTGCTTGCACAGGGCAGTATGGAGCGGGTGTTGTGATGCATAAGCCAAAAACCGTGGTCGCCTTGTCATTCGCCCCAGAGTCTTTGCTGCCGCAAGTCGTATTTAACGATAGTGGCAAATATGCGGAAAATTTTGAAGCCGAATTCAGGAAAGTACATGCTGATCACCGGATCATCAAAGACCCTGAGTTATTACAGCGCTTGTCGGCATTGCCGGTGAATAGTGTTATTTCACCGGATTTATACCAGCTAGTCGCCATGCTGATTGTGCATGTGTTTTCGGTTGAGGCATTATTAAAGAGGAGTAAGTCGTGATTGATCCAGTGTATTTAATCGGTAGCAGCGTCCAATACGATGTTCAGCGCCTGAATACGATTTCAAATAATGCCGCCAATGCACTAACGCCAGGCTTCAAACGCGAGTTTCTTTCCCTGAGCGGGCAATATGATTTCAGTATGCCACCTTTGCTTAGTACCACTTTGTCATCAAATGTGGACTATAGGCCCGGGGTTTACAGGCAAACCAGTCGCTCTCTGGATTTTACGATTTCTGGTAAAGGCTATTTTGAAATCGACACTATTCATGGCCGGGCATATACCCGCACGGGAGCGTTCAGGCTGGATGAAAACGGAACTCTTGTGACACAACAGGGTGATGCTGTCTATGGCGTGAATGGGAAAATCACATTACTGACAGATACCCCCGTGGTTGATGGTCAAGGCCAGGTTTACGAGAATGGCAAATTGATTGCCCAGTTGAAAATAGTGGATGTGGCGCAACCAGACACATTGCAGCACATAGGGGGCGGCATTTATTTGCCGCAGGACAACACACAGGCGCAGTTACTGGATAACCCAAAAGTAGTGCAGGGTGGACTGGAAAGTTCGAATGTGGATTCCGCCTCTGAAATGGTGAGTTTGATTGAAACTATGCGTCATTACGAGTTGAGTCACAAAGTGATGCAGGCCTATGATGATTTGAGCGACAAGATGGTCAGGAATCTCGGGCAGTTCTGAGTAGGCAGTTAGTTGTTTAAACAATAAAAAAGACACAGGGAGTAATAATGATTGACGCATTATATATAGGTGCCACCGGCATGCAGGCACAGCAACAGCATGTGGATGTGATTGCCAATAACTTGGCCAACGTAAATACCTCGGGTTTCAAGAAGAATCGGGTCTTGTTTCAGGATGCCTATTACCGGGCGCAACAACTCTCCGCTAGTGGGGAGGCCAACCAGGCCATCCTGCTGGGCATGGGCACGCTGATTGCCAGTAACAACAAGTCTTTTTTGCAGGGTGATGTGAAAGCGACTGAGTCACCTCTGGATTTGGCTATCCGTGGCAATGGTTTCTTCGAAGTGTTGCTGCCGGACGGTAGTAGTGCTTATACCCGGCACGGCGCATTGAAAGTCAATGAGAATGGTGTGCTTGCGACAGTGTCCGGCTATGAACTCAAGCAACAGATCGAGATCCCCGTGGACTCTGTAGAAGTGGTCATAGACGCCAGTGGGAAAGTGTCGTCACGTAATTCGAAAGATAACGCACTGGCTGAGATCGGGCAGATCGAGTTATCGTCATTTTCCAATAGTGAAGGCTTAAAGCCGGTGGGGGATAATCTTTTCACGGTGACGGACGCTGCCGGGCAAGTCACTGTTAACAAGCCGGGTGAAGATGGCCTGGGCACTTTGGCGCAGGGCTACCTGGAAGGCTCCAATGTCAAATTATCCGAAGAAATGGTCAACCTGGTATTGGCACAAAGGGCATACGAGCTTAGCGCCAAAGTGATACAGGCTTCTGACGAAATGCTTTCAATCAGCAATAACCTGAGAAGATAACCATGCGAACATCCCATTTCACATTGCCTATAACGGCTGCGCTGTTGCTGCTGGTTAGCCTTGATGGCCTGGCGCAAAACCTTTACCGCGCCGACCAATATCGGCCATTGGTGTCGGACAGGCGCGCGCATAGGGTAGGCGATATCCTCACCGTGTTGGTTGTCGAGAACTCTTCAGCTTCGGCCACTGCTGGCACCAATACCGATAAAAGCAATGAATTGGGTGTGCAATTTTCATCTCCTAATACCACGCAAAAAAACTACGGTTTATCCATAGACCAAAACTATGATGGTGGCGGTAAAAGCGCCAGGACCGGCAAGTTACTGGCGCAAATTTCGGTAGAGGTCAAAGGGGTGGAGTCGAATGGCGACCTGCTGATCAACGGCGTGCAGGATATTGAGATCAATGATGAAAAGCAAACCATTAACCTGGCCGGGAAAGTTAGGTCTATTGATGTTGATGAGCGCAATACCGTGCTTTCTACAAGAGTTGCCAATGCAAAGATCACCTATGTAGGCAATGGTGTACTGGCTGAAAGTCAGCATAAGGGCTGGCTTTCCAGGCTGATCACTTTGTTTGGTTTATTTTAGGAGACGGGTGATGCGCACAATGAAATTTCTTTTGCTATGCATGCTGGTGTCTGTTCAATCAGTACAGGCCACTGAATCGGTAAGATTGAAGCAATTAGGCAAGATAGACGGATGGCGCGAAAACCACTTGGTGGGATTCGGTATCGTAACCGGCCTGGCTGGCACCGGCGACTCCACAAGGAGTAAAGCAACTCGCCAGACATTAGCCAACTTCATGTCCAATTTTGATGTGTTGATTGCTCCCGAGCAGGTAAATAGCCGCAACGTAGCAATCGTGAGTGTGATGGCCTTAATGCCGCCAGTAGCACACCTTGGTGACCGTGTTGATGTCACTGTTACTTCAATGGGTGACGCTAGAAGCCTTGTCGGGGGCACTTTGCTTCTGGCGCCATTGAAAGGGCCAGATGGCAAGGTATATGCCTTGGCACAAGGCCCGGTATCGGTGGGTGGTTATCGTTATGACCAATTTGGCAATGTCGCGCAAAAAAACCATCCTACCGCAGGTGCAATCTCTGGTGGGGCGCAGGTAGAAGTGGAAGTCATCGCTTCTGCCCTTAACGCTGATGGCTCAGTCAATTATGTGCTGGCGGACCCCGACTATACAACAGCGGAAAGAGTGGAACGCGCCCTGAGCTCAAAACTGGGCTTCGGCTACGCGAAAATTGTTGATTCCAGCACAGTGCATATCACACCGCCTGCCAGGTTTGCCAATAACCGGATGGATTTCGTCTCTGTCATAGAAGCGATTCAGATCGAACCTGATACCCGGGCCAGGGTGGTGGTCAATGAAAAAACCGGCACTATCGTTTCTGGTGGCGAAGTCAAACTATCCAAAGTAACAATCGCCCATGGTGATTTGCGTGTCTCTATCCAGAACAGGTTTTCGGTTTCACAACCACAGGGCGTTCTATTCCGTCCCTCAGCTGGCATCCGTACTCAAGTCATCCCCAATACGCAAATCAACGTCAATGAAGAAAAAGGCGATCTGGTGGAGTTACCCGAGTCCTCCAGTGTGGGTGATTTGCTGCATGCCCTGAAGAAAACCAGGGCGAGCACGCGAGACACGATCACTATATTGCAAGGTATCAAGACAGCTGGCGCACTGCATGCTGACTTGATCATCCAATAATCAGGAGAGTATAAGAAATGGTTCATTCACTAACGTCAGTGATGGTCGAATCTGCACTTGATGGCACATCGCTTCGGCACATGGCACTTGCAAGCAATATTGCCAATGCGCATGCGGAAAACTATAGGCCTATGCAGGTGGAATTTGAGTCGCAGGTTGAAGCCCTGCGTAGCAGCGGCATGGCGGGTAGCCATCAAGGACTAACGCCGCAAATCACCTATGGTGCCAACACCACAGGCGGAAGCAACGCCGTGGATATCAATATGGTGCTGCTAAACCAGAATACCTTGCACTACCAATCGCTGATCAAAGGTATGAACCATTACCTCGGCATGATGAGTGCTGTATTGAGAGAGGGCAGGGGTTAAGTATGAACTATCTAAAAGCATTTGAGATCAGTGCGGCTGGCCTCAACGTGGAACGTACCCGGCTGGATGCCAGTGCCATGAATATTGCCAATGCGCATACCACCCGTACGGTCAATGGCGCGCAATACATCCCATTAACCGTGACCACCTCTTCCAAAATTAAAGGGTTCCAGGCACAGGGATTGCAGATGGGCGACCGTGTTGCCATCCCATTCGCCAGTGTCACCCAGCAGTTCAATAGCTTGCCAAAACTGGTATTCGAACCTTCTCATCCGGATGCCAATAAAGAAGGTTTTGTAGCTTATCCTGGGGTAGATACGGTCATGGAGATGGTCAACGTAATGTCAGCGGTCCGCGCCTATGAGGCAAATACAGTGGCCATCAGCGCCGCCAAAGCGATGGCCATGAAAGCGATAGATCTGGGTTCAGGAGCTTAAGATGCAAGGTTTAGAAGGTGTATTTCCAGTAGGGGCAGCGTTTCCCATTCAGGGTAGCGAGCCTGCTACTGCAGTTCAACCGGGTTTATTCATGCATGAGCTGGATAAACTCAACCATACCGTCACCAGCAGTGAAGCCTTATTACAAGACTTGGCGGCGGGCAAAACCGACAATATCCACCATGTCATGCTAGCGCTGGAAGATGCCAAATTAACTTTGCAAATGGCCTTGCAGGTACGAAACAAAGTGGTTGAAGGTTACCAAGAAATATTAAGAATGCAAATTTAGGGGTAAGTGGTGGATTTTATAAAAACAAGCTGGGCGGGATCAAGTCCGCTGGCGAAAGTGATGTTCGTGCTTTTTTTAAGCCTGATCCTTGTGTTTACCGGATTAGGGGCTTATTGGCTATTAAAAGATGAGTATGAAGTTGTCTATGATGATCTAACGCAACAGGATGCCGCTGCCATCGTCACCGAGCTGGAGCGCGTCAAAGTGCCTTATCGGCTTAATCAGTCAGGTACGACCATTTTGTTGCCAAAAGAGGAAGCTGCACAAATCAAGTTGAAACTGGCTGGCAAAGGTGTCGCGAGTACCAATAATGTTGGTTTCGAGTTATTTAATAATGCCGAATTCGGTATGACTGAGTTCGCGCAAAAGATTAATTATCTGCGGGCATTGCAAGGCGAGCTTGAGCGCACCATCGTGACTTTTGCCGGTGTGAAAAGTGCCAGGGTGCATTTGGTGCTGCCAGAATCCACACTGTTCAAGCGCAAGATCAGTAAGACTAAAGCCTCTGTTTCTATTGTCACCAAAGATGGCGAGGATATCGCCATTGAACAAGTGGTGGGTATTCAGCGCCTGGTGGCTTCTTCAGTGGCTGATCTCAGCCCGGCGGATGTCACTGTGATGAACCAGCAGGGCGTCGCGCTCAACAAGCAGGTTATGCTTAACAATGAAGAGGCCGATCCCTACCAGCGATTAGAGGTCAAGAAACAGCTGGAAAATTATTTCACCAATAAGCTAAATCGTATCCTGGATAAAGTAGTGGGCAGCGGCAAGGCCATCGTCACCACTGATATCTCCCTCAATTACGATGAAGTGAAGGTCACCAAGGAAGATATTGTTCCCTTGCCCAATACCAAGGGGCAATCGGTGGGCGCCATCTATAAACAGCGTATCACCAGCCAGGTAGAGTCGGCCGACAAACTAAGTAATTTCTCTGAGGATCAGGCGCAGATGCCGCCGCCAACCAGTGGCTCTCAAGAAGTTGAGTTTGCCAATAACAGGCGTATTGAGCATATATTAAGTGCACCGGGGGCCATACATAAGATATCGGTAGCGGTGGTGTTACCAGAAAACACCGATTCGCTGACACTGTTAAAAGTCAGGGAAGTTGTGGCTGCTTCTGCTGGCATCAACCCCGTACGTGGCGATCAAGTCATCGTGCATGCTATCAGTACTTACCAGTCTGGAACCAGCCAACCTGAAGTCAGTCAGTCGCCGGACCAAATGTCTGAATTGCCCGCTTTGGAACAGCCAGCGCAGTCAACGAATGCTATCGCGGTGCCAGCGACCAGTAAATATGCGGCTTATTACTGGCTGGTGCCAATACTGGCTGTGCTGTTGTTACTGGTGTTGTTGCTGAAATGGCGCCGCCCCCAGCCATCCAATAAGCTATCGCAGGCTGAGCGGGATAAATTGCTGCAAGAAATCAACCATTGGGCGACTGGCAAGCATGATGGACCTTGAGCATTTGAACCAGACCAGGATGCTGGCTTTAAAACTGAGTACCTTGACCCCTGAGGATTTCCAATGGGTGCAGGCGCATGTGCCTGAGGACACATTGCATACGCTGATTCCGCTGGTTGATGAGATAAGGCAGCTGAATTTTGGGTTGCAGTATGCAGAGCTGATCGAACTGCTAAAGTTAAATAGCAAGAAGGATGCAGCTAAACAAAAAAGCCAGCACGAGCTGATGAACGACCTGCAATGGGAGGATTTATTACGGCTGTTTCATAATGAAACGGATACCTTGTTGCCACTGTTCAGCAGCTTGCATGATTGGCAATGGAAAAGCAGCCCTAAATTCATTGAGTACCGGAAACGCCGTAGTCATCAGTTTGGTGAGCACTGGGTCGAAAGACCATTGCTGAAAGAAGCTTTGCTGAGCATCGTTGGCGATGCATTGTTGAACGATGCCCATTTGGTGCCACATATAGGTAAAAGTCGCTGGGCAAAGTTCAGTGAGACGGTGAAAAGTGGTATCCACCGCGCCTGCACATTTAGGCGTAAGCAGCCGTTTTAGATGAAACGATCATTCATATGTCAGAATTCCTGATTCCCATATTGCATCAGCTTCCACCGGTGGAAGTGCCTGTCACGCCAGCGATTGACGCAATCTTTTCACCTGCACAGGTCGCCCCCGATACAAGTCTATCTGCTTCTGTCGCCTCTGTACCATTGCATGATAAAACCTTAATGCCGGCTGAGGCGCCACAGCCGGAGAATAGTGAAAAGTTACTCTCGGAAATAGAAGCGCTCAAAACCCTGGCCTATGAAAAAGCCTACGCCGAAGGCCTGACGCAAGGCAAGGAAGATGGACTCAAGCGAGTTTCTGCTGACATGAAGCAAAGCCTGGGGTTATTAAAAGAAGTAGAAGAGACCTTCAAGGAACAATGCCAGCAATACATTGCGGACCTGGACACGGTGATTGCCGCTATCGTTTTTGAAGCCGTACTCAAAATTGTTGGCAGCGAGATCAAGCAGCCGGTGAATCGTGCTGAAATCATACAGCAGGTGATTGCGCAGTATGACGGCCACCACATGTTGCAGATACTGGTTAATCCTGCGGATATAAAGACTCTCAAACAGACATTACAGCACAGCGATGCCGAGCAGGCGACGCTGCAAGCCTTAGTCTATCCTGATAGCAAAGTCGCCGTGGGTGGTTGTCGCATTGTGTTCAAAGAGGGAATTGTGAATACGGATATACACAAACAGTTGCAGGCATTCGCTGTGCACCTTTCTCAGCATACTCTGGGACAGTCATCGTAATGGATACCTTGCTGCCGACAGAGCGCTGGACTCAATACCTGCACAAGCTTGAAACGGCAGCGCTCGTGCGCAAAGGTGGCAAGGTGACTTCCGTCTCTCCGCTGGGGCTGGAAGCGGTAGGGCTGGAAGCGGCAGCCGGTGACCTGTGCGAGATCATTGCCAGCCAGCAGGCGGCAGGTGTCTTACTGGCCCAGGTGGTACGGGTGACAGAAGCAAGCGCTTACCTGATGCCGCTGGGCGATACTGCCGGTGTCGGCATCGGTTGTGAAGTAAATGCACTGGGTAAGTCATTCAAGATAAAAGTGGCAGACGATATGCTAGGCGATGTGGTGGATAGCCTGGGCCATAGCCTGAGTGGCCGTGATGGCTACAAGAAACATGAAGAAGTGAATGTCAAGACGCCTGCCATTAATCCGCTGGGAAGGCAAAAGATTGATCGCCCGTTCCTGACCGGCGTACGCGCAATAGATGCTTTTATCCCGGTGGGCAAAGGGCAAAGGATAGGCATCTTTGCTGGCAGTGGCGTAGGTAAAAGTACTCTACTGGGTATGATCGCCAAAAATGCCGAAGCCGATGTCAATGTGATCTGCCTGATCGGTGAACGTGGGCGTGAGGTCAATGAATTCGTCGACCATACGCTGGGTGAAGATGGCATCAAGAAGTCTATCGTGGTGGTAGCAACGGCAGACCAACCTACCTTGCTGCGCGAGATGGCGGCGTATACCGCGACTGCCATCGCAGAATACTTCTCGCAAAAAGGTAAGGACGTGTTGCTGATTATGGATTCCGTCACCCGCTTTGCCATGGCGCTCAGAGAATTAGGGCTTTCGATTGGAGAACCCGCGACTTCCCGAGGCTATACGCCTTCGACCTTTACTGAGTTGCCAAAATTAATTGAACGGGCTGGTTGTTTCAAAAACAGGGGTTCCATCACCGCCATCTATACGGTACTGGTAGAAGGTGATGACATGAATGAGCCGGTAGCAGATAGCTTGAGGGCAGTGCTTGACGGGCACATCGTGTTAAGTAGAGACCTGGCCAATAAAAACCATTACCCGGCCATAGATGTGCTGAAAAGTATTAGTCGCCTGGCCAGCGACCTATGGAATAGTGAACAGAAAGAAGTCATTAGCGGCCTGCTGAAAGTGCTCAGTCTATCGGTTCGTTACAAAGACATGATAGATCTGGGCGTATACCGCTCCGGGAGTAATCCCGAGCTGGATAGGGCACTAGCGATATTGCCCAGGCTAGAGACATTCCTGACACAGAGCCAGGGCGAACTGGTGGCAAAGGAAACTTTGTTCCTGCACCTGGCAAAGATACTGAATGAATAGGTGACAGGATGAGACTGGAATCATTAAAGAGCCTGTTAAAACTGAAGGAGCAGACCCTTCAGTTACAGCGTGCCGATTACCAGCGCCTGCTTGACATGGAGCAAGGACTGCAAAAAGAGCTGCGCGATCACAGGCACATGGTGCAGCAATTCATCGCGGAATCACAATTCACAGCGGCCGGGTTCAGCCGTGATGTCTTATTGCAAAACAAAAACTACCTTGAGTTGCTGGCGAAGGCAGAAAAGCAGATGCATCAAAAAATTGAGCAAGCCGGACAACTGGTAAAAGATGCGTTTGCAAGTTTGAACGAAACCATGCAGGAGTACCGGGTGCTGGAGCGGTTTTTCGAGCGTCGCGCCTCAATCAGCCTGGCTGAGACATTGAATGCCCAGTTCAAGCTGGATGATGAGATGGCCTTATTGGCACAGGGAGGCAAATAGTGAAAAGCGGATTGATTAGTGGCCAGGCGTTAAGCCTTGTGACTGGGCAAATGCCACGTGAAAACCAAAACCAAGGTTTATGGCAGAAACAGCTGGAACAGGCTTCGTTGTGGCAAACCAACCTGTCTATTACTTCCTTCAAGAGCCAATATGATTTACCACAACGAGACAGCCATCAGAATGCGCAAAGCGAAGCCCGCCACTTGCAGGCCGAGCAATTATCTACGACGGGCAGCAAGCATTTGGTTGAACCGAGTATGGATAAGCATGTTCAAGCTGCGGTAGCCAGCCGCACCACCGTTGCGGGCCTGCATAGCGTCGAGCGTCATGGTCAAGCCGTGACTGCTCAAGCTGGGGCGCTTCCTCAATACAGTGTGGAGGGAGCCGTGGCTGCGAATAAAACGGATGCCTCGCTATTCAGTCCGCGCCTCAAGCCGTTGTTGACGAATGCACGCATCTGGCAGAAGCAGCACATCTTCATGTCTGATATCGAGGGTGTGAAGCAGCTATGGATTCGGGACAATACGGTTACAAAAGGAATGACAGGAAAGCTGGCTGCGGGCTTGTTAGGCTCTATGTCGCAATTAGGGGTGGAGTTGAACAGTGTCGTGGTCAATGGTCAGTTGGTCTTTGCAAAAAATCACGGAATAAAGGAGTAGTTTATGGCGGTCGATTTATTAGGTGGCGCATCCTCAGTACAGCAGGCTACCAATGCTGTACAAAGCTCATTGGGCCAGGAAGAGTTTTTGAAGATATTGCTTTCCCAGTTGCAATACCAGGATCCGCTCAAGCCTTTGGATAACCAGCAGTTCCTGGCGCAACTGGCGCAGTTTTCCACACTGGCACAGACTTCGCAATTAAATGACAGGATAGATACCCTGCTTAATATTCAGTCAGCCAATCAATCGGTAGGTCTGATAGGCCGCACGGTGGAAGTGCAATCCACGGTAGGTGATGTAGCTGCAGTCGGTGTGGTCACATCACTAAGTTTTTCCAGTGGGCAGCCGTTTATCAATGTTAAAAAAGCTGATGGCGAGATACTGACTGGCATTACGCTTTCCCAGATTTCGGTCATCCGATAAGGCAAGGAGACACATATGCTTGATAGTATTTATATAGGGATGAGTGGCCTGACCAGTTTTTCCAAGGGCTTGTCCAACATCAGTAGCAATGTCGCCAACCTGAATACAACAGGTTTTAAAGGCAGCGAATTACAGTTTCTAGATCTGTTTTACCAGCGCCAGCTTTCTTCCGGGTATGCCTCCAACGGTAATGGCCATTATCAGGGTAGTGGTGTGAAAGCAGGTGAGTCTTCTGTCAAGTTCACCCAGGGCGATTTCCGACAAACGGGTAATGACCTTGACGCCGCCATCACCGGTAATGGCTTCTTTATTGTCAAGAAAGACAATAAAACCTTTTTCACGCGGGCCGGACAATTTGAAATCAATGATAGCGGTAACTTGGTCACCAGAGATGACGGCGCATTGGTGCAAGGCTACAGTGGTACTTCGCTCAAAAATATCAATATCTCTGGTAGCCGTAGTGTGCCAGCCACCGCCACCACTCAGGTCAGGCTGTCAGATACGTTGTCCATCAATGACGCCACCTTTAATTTATCCAATGTAAATATCATCGACTCGCTAGGCAAGGAGCATCCGGTGACCATCAGCTTTGTTAATAACAATGCCACGGTTGCCGGACAATGGACTTTCACCATTAAAGAAGGCACCAACACACTAGCCACAGGCGCGATTAATTACTCTGGCTCTGGCGTCCCGGTTCCTGGGCAGGAGCAGTTCACTTTTACTTTTGCGCCGACTGGTGCCATTTCTAATCAGGTGACTATCGATTTCAGCAATACTAATTCCTTGTCCGCCAGCAGTTCCTCCATCAAGCTATCCAGCCAGAATGGCGTGAAAGCAGGTTTTCTCACCAAAACGGCGCTGGACAATAATGGTTTCCTGGTCCTGAGTTATTCCAATGGTCAAACCAGACAGTTCCAGCAACTGGCACTAGCCAACGTGGATAACCTGTCGTCTTTAACGCCGGTTGGAGGTAACCGCTTCACACAGGATGGCAAGGCCAAGCTGGTGATCAGCACAGCGGGAAACATGGGCTTGGGTACCTTGCAAGTATCCGGTGTGGAATTATCCAATGTCGATCTGGCACGGGAATTCAGTGAGTTGATCGTGGTACAGCGCGGCTACCAGGCTTCATCACAGGTGATTTCTGCAGCGAATGAAATGATCCAGCAATTAGGCGATATCAGGGGCAGACGATAGTGGTTAACCAGGAATATTACCCGTATGTGCTGCTTGGTGATTCAGATATCAAGAAAGTACTAAGCAGGTTGCAGGAGGTGATACAGCCTTTTTGGGTAGGCTGGTTTTCTGATAAACAGCCGCTTGAGTTGCAAATTAAGAGTGCTAACCAGCACCTGAATATTCATGTCCCACATTGGGAGATTGCCAGCAATACACCATCTACTTGGATGGCGATCGAACATGCGGATAAGTTGAATGAGTTTTTCATGGCGCAGTTGACAGGCATCCCCAGGCGCAAAGTGTCTGAAAGCTCTTCCATGATCTCAGCTTTGTATGAACGTTTTGCTGCCGATTTCAGGAAAATCATCTTTGGCAGTATAGGCCAGGTGGTGTTAGGGGGCGTTCACGCTCTACTGCAAAACAAAGGTTGTGGCGCGCTGGTGCTGAAGGTGACCATGGCAAACAAACAGGTGTTCAATCTGGCACTCGGCGGCGACTTCATTAAGCATTTGCTCGCTGAACGGTTCACTGTCCGGGAGGCAGATACTAGAGGTGCGCAGTCTTTTGGCAGGGCACTGTTCGATCAGCTCAGCGTTCATGTGGCGGTGTCAGCCGGCGGATTGACATTGCCCCTGCAAGCGGTAAAAGCGTTCAAAGTGGGACAGGTGCTGCGGCTTGACAAGAAAACCTCTGAGCCTTTCAGTCTGGTTTACCAAGGGCATGGTCCGCTTCCTACCCATATAGAAGATGTGCAATATGGGCGCCAGAGCGCACATAAAGTCTTCCAATTATTAATCAAATAGCAGGAAAAAAGCATGGTACAAGAAAAAGCAGCAAGTGGATCAGGTAAAACAGAAGCGGATAAGAGTGCAGTAGATAAAAAAGTAGCTTTGCCCGAATTGCAAGAGCATATCGGCGAAGCCGGGCTGAGCGAGAAAAAGTATGAGTTGTTCTCCGACCTTGAAGTCACCTTAGATGCAGTGGTTGGAGAAGTGGCTTTGACTGTGAGTGCTCTCATGGCCAAGAAGCAAGGTGAAATCATCCGGTTAAATGAAAACGTGGATACCCCGATCAAGCTCAAGATGCATGGCAAAGTCATCGCTACCGGGCAGTTGGTGGTACAGGAGGATTCTTTCGCTTTCAAGATCGAATCCATAGAGACTGAGCAACCACAAGATTAAGTTGCTGGATTCACTGACAGGAATAGCATTTTGCAAACACAAGGTAAATACATGACAGGCAGTGAAGGGCATCCGCAGGCAACTGCAGGAGATGAGAGTCACTATTGGATGAACTTTTTCAGTAGCTTTCTTGCGCTGGCGATTGTAGCAGTGGGCGTGTTGGCTTTTCTGAAAAAAAGATATGGGCTGGGCGAAGTTAAAAGCAAACCACAACAACTTAAAGTGGAAGAGCGCATACAGCTTGGTCCTAAAAGCCAACTGATTGTCGCCAGTTATAGGGAGCAGCGTTTTATGCTCTCGCAAGCGGGCGATAACGTCACCTTTTTAACAGAATTAAAAAATAATGAGTAAAAGCAGGCTATTACACATGCTTAAAAGATCGTTCCTTCTCTTGCTGCTATTGTTCATTTTTCAGCATGCGGCATATGCTGTTGAAATCAATGGCGCAGCTGGCGCCAGCGAGCTGTTTCCTGGTGTAAAAAGCACGGCGCTGGCTGAGCCGTTAAAGGCTTTTGTCTACCTAACCTTGCTCAGTGTGATGCCGTCCCTGCTGGTGGCAACCACTTCTTTCCTGCGCATCATCATTGTGCTGTCCATGCTCAGACATGCCATCGGCATGCAGGACACACCACCCAATGTGGCGCTGATCAGCATAGGCTTGTTCCTGACACTTTTTTCCATGCAACCCGTATTCACACAGGTCATTAATAACGCCTGGCAGCCATTCAATAATAACCAGATAGGATTCAGTACCGCTTTCAATGAAGCGCAGAAACCGTTCCGAGACTTCATGCTGCACAATATTAAAGAGCGCGACTTGCAGTTGATGTATGAGGTTTCCAATGAAGAGCCGCCAGAGATGGTGGAGGATGTTTCCATCCTCAAAGTGATCCCTGCTTTTATGCTGAGCGAACTGAAAACGGCATTCCAGATCGGCTTTATGATTTTCCTGCCCTTTTTGTTGGTGGATATTATTGTCGCGAGTATATTGAGTTCCTTGGGCATGATGATGGTGCCACCGGTGACAATTGCGTTGCCATTAAAGGTTCTGATGTTTATTCTGATTGATGGCTGGAACCTGGTTGTGAAAGCATTGATGGCAAGTTTTGCATTGTAGGTATGCAACGGTTTTCTGTCACAGAGGAGGAAGAGAAATATATATGGGACACATATATTTCTAATCCTACTCAGGAAAACAAAAAAGTATTAGTGGCTAGTTATGATGGGTATGTGAATGCGATTGCCGCTAATTTATTTGCGAACAGACAGGTCATCGACATACAGTTTAATGAATATAAGCAATATGGCTTGGTTGGATTGCTAGAGGCGTTGGAGCGATTTAACCCAGCCCAGGGTGTGCATTTTAAAACTTATGCGACACACCGTATTCGTGGCTCCATTCTTAGCGGTATTGAAAAGTACTCCGAGCAGCAGCAGCAGATTTCGCACCTTGCTAGATTAAGACAAGAGCGTATGCAGAGCTTGGTAAATACGCAAGCTAAAGCAGTAGAGCGCGATGCTTTCTTGGAGTTGGCTGAAGTCGCATTTGGCCTTGCGATTGGTATCATGCTTGAAGGAACAACGCTATTTAATACTGAAGTGGTACAGGTACAATCAGATGTATATAAAAAGCGCGAGTTGTCTGACTTATCAAAACTGATTACAAGATTGATTGAGTTGTTGCCAAAGCAGGAGCAGCAAGTACTGCAGCTGCATTATTATCAAAAACAGGGGTTTGATGAAATTTCCCGCTCACTTGCAATTACAAAGGGGCGAGTATCCCAGATTCATAAAAGAGCAATTTTAGGTTTACAGCGATACTATGATGAGCTAAAACTTCATAGGATTGATTATTGATTAAAAATTAGGAATCCATAATGGCCATTTATTCGAATTTAAATCAGGAAGAACTATTACATCTTGCGATTGAGTCAATCAAACAAGGTGACCATGGGGTTGCTATTTCTTACCTTAAGGAAGGCGTAGAAAAGTTTGCTGACGATCCTAAGATTGCTTATGTGCTCGGCGCAGAATATGCGCAAATTGGCATGTTTGAAAAAGCTGAATTGGAAATGCGGAGAGCCATTGAATTGGATTCTAGTTTGCACACGGCAAGTTTCCAACTGGGGTTGATGCAATTAACGCAGGGGCGAAATCAGGATGCTGCAATTAGTTGGAAGTCGCTAGATGCTTTACCGGAAACACATTGTTTATGGCTTTTTAAAACGGGCCTGAATCATATGGTCGCCGGGGAAAATGAGCTTGCCAGAAAATTACTGGAAGAGGGGATTCAGGCCAACGATTTTAGCCCGGAATTAACCAAAGATATGAGAATGGTGCTTGATGAGCTACCCAACGACGAGATAAATAGCGAAGTTGATCCGTCAGAAGCTTTAGGCGGCCAGGCATGGATGAATGCTTATGGGATGAATAAGAGCGAATAATGGATCCCATTAGTTCCCTTTTAAAACTGCTGGAATATCAACGCCAGCAGTCATCGGGCCAGGTCACCAAAGATACTGCACGAGGCAATGCAAAAACGGTTGCTGCAGGTGGGCATTTTACAGGGAGTACTGCGGCTACGCTGGAAGAAGTAAAGCTAAGTGTGAAAGAACAGCTGAAAAAGATGGACAAAAAAGACCCTGAATTCAGCGGCAAGGCCTTCCGTATTTTTGTGCACAATATACTGGCCTGGAAACTTGGGTCGGAGATTTTGAACGATACTGCTTTTAATGAAATTGCTTATGAAGTTGAGCACTTAATGCTTCAGGATGCTAATTTAAAACGACAGTTCGAGACAATGTTGAACGAACTCGTTTGATAAGCCTGTCACGTCTTTTTCAGTTCTTTCAGTGTATTAAAGGCGTATTGTATATTTCAAAAAAATTCTATATTTATTCTTCTTCATAATGCCAATGCCGACCATAAATTAGTACGAAATTTAGATATTTCAATTTAATTTAAAATAAATCTTACATTTCGCTAAACACTTTCAAAAAAGTCCGGATAAGTTGTTTAAGTAGGGGAAGTATCATTGTGTCGGATAGATGTTTGACGCACGGTACTCGATCACACAAACAACACTAATCTGGAAGGTTTAGCTATGGTAGCGATCGTCACTGGTAACGGCGTAGGTCTTGGCAAGAGTTCATCTGAGGTATTGGGTCAAGGTGGGCAGTTAGGATTAGGGCAGTTACCTGGAGCTGCGGGAGCAGCTTATGTGAATGCCAGTAATGGCAACCTGATCATCCAGCGCCAGGATGAGTTACTTATCGGCCGTGGTCCAGATATCGGCGTATACCAGACCTACAACAGCCAGGGTAGTCTAGACTTTGATAATAACGACAACTGGCAAGTCTCCCTGTATCGCCAGTTATCTGGTCATACTGGTAGTTACAATACCGCAGGTAGCACAGTTACCCGTACTGGTGCCGATGGCTCTCCATTAGTCTATACCTACGACAGCACAACCGGCAGTGCTACCCTAGGAAAATACGTCAACAAGGATGGCTCAGGCAGCTTCGACACCCTGACCTACACCTCAGGTACCAATACCTGGGTATGGCAAGATGGGGATAGCCGCATTAAGGAAAGCTACGCGGTTGATCCTAATGACAGCAGCAAGTGGCGCATCACCAGTGTCACCGACCTGGACAACAATAGCCTCACCTACACTTATAGCACAGTCTCAGGCTTAACCAGCCTAATCGACAAGGTCACCAGTGCCAATGGTGAGATCACGCAACTCATCTACAACAGCAGCAAACAACTGACGCAGATCAACGTCATCAATAGCAGCAATGTCACTACTACCCGTATCCTTTACACCTACGAGAGTACAGCTACCACCGCGCGCCTGACCGCTGTCTCCACAGACCTGACCCCAGCCGATAGCAGCATTGCCGATGGCAAGACCTACACCACGACTTACACCTACGATGGTACCAGCAAGCGGATTGCCAGCATCACCAACAGTGATGGCAGCAAAGTCAGCTTTACTTATGAGAGCAGTGGGTCATTCCGTCTATTGACCATTAGTGACTATGTCACCAACAGCAGCACCATCAATAACACCACCACCCTCAGCTACGCCAGTGCCACTACCACGACGGTGACCAACACCAATAACGCTGGTACCAGCCTGGTGACGACACTCACATATGACACTAATAAGCAGTTAACCAATATCCAGGGTCCATCAGGGTCTGGCCAGAATGTCAGTTACACCTATAACACTAACGGTGATGTCACTCAGGTAACCGACAGTCGTGGTAACTGGACAAAGTACACTTACGATGCCCAAGGTAACCAGTTAACCCAACAGGACAACTTGGGCAATACCATCGTCCGCACTTACGACAGCACAGCGACAGGCTTCAATCAGTTGCTCACTCAAACGGTTTATACGGCAGTGGACGCCACACCAGGCGACGCCACCATTGCAGGCAATGGCACAACCCAAACCACGCGCTATACCTACGACAGCAAGAACCATGTGCGCTTCACTATTAGTGCTGAAGGACGGGTGACTGAATACCGTTACAACGCGCAAGGTCAGTTAAGCAGCACACACCAATATACAGACAACCTGTTTACTAACACAGGTAACCAGACTGAAGCATTAATAAACAACTGGCTGACTGCTGCGATCAAGTCCAAATCACAACGCACGGATTACCTTTATGATTCTCGAGGTCAATTGAGAGAGCAGATTGTTTACACAAATGTAGATGCGACGGCAGGTAGTGAAGGCAATGGTATAGCTGATGGCACGCAAATGCGAACCCAGTATGTGTATGACCAGTCTGGTAATTTGGTACAAAAGATCGATGCACGAGGTGTGGCATCCACCACAACCAACGATTACCTGACCAGTTATAGCTACGATGGTCTGAACCGCCTGACCGTGACTAAGCAGTACGATTTTACCGGATTGGAAGCTCGAAGTGTGTCTACTGTGACAGCTTATAATGAAGGCAGCCGCCAGGTCACGCTCACTCTGGCCAATGGCCTGGTGACTACCAGCACCTATGACCTGGCAGGCCGGCTGATGTCGGTACAGAAGACGGATGCCAGCGCTACTAACCTTGGCACAGTCAGCTACGCCTACGATAATCAAAACAACCTGCGTACGGTGACCGATGAGTTAGGCAACATCACCTATTACCTGTACGACAGTGCAAACCGCAAGGTAGGTGAGATCGACGAAAACAAGAACCTGACGGAGTGGGTATATAACAACAACGGACAGGTCATCCGCAGCATTCAATATAACAGCCCCGTCACCGCTACCCTTAGTGCTGCTACTGCACTGACCAATACGCTGACCACTAGTGGCGTCAGAATTAAAGATGCAGCCAATGACCGTGTTGCGCATAAACTTTATGATGCAGCGGGCCGATTGGCGAAAGAGATCGATGGCTTGGGGGCTGTCACTGAATATATCTATGATGGTGCCAGCCGTTTGCTGAAGACCATTGCTTACGCTAATTCGCTAAACACCACTCAACTGAATGCCCTCAATGCCGCGACTGGCGAGATCCTGCCGACAGACAGCAATACCATTCCTGCGGCAGACAGTACTAATGACCGGATCAGTCGCAATCTTTACAACAAAGATGGTCTCTTGATCAGCACTATCGATGCTGAAAATTATTACACCCGTTATGACTACGATGCTGCTGGTCGCAAGACCCGTACAGTGAAGTATGCAGGCCAGGTACAAATTGCCGGCGTGGCTAGCCTAGATAGCGGGATTATTCCCCAAGTCGTAACAGCGGCACTTGCTAGTGGCGCTAATACATTGTATGTGATCACGGATAACGTAACAGCAAGATCCAGCACCAAAGATATCGTCACCGACTATATCTACAATGCAGCAAGTCAGCTAACTGGGATGGTGGATTCAGAAGGTTACCTGACACTATACGCATATGACTACGCGGGCAATGATTTTGCAGTCATGCGATTTGCCAACAGGATGGTAGGTACGCTCACTGCCAATACATTGCCGCAGATATTGGAAAGTGCAGGAACTGGAAACTATGTGGTGAGAAGCCCGGAAGACCAATACCTTGTTACAGAATATGATGCCAACAACCGGTTGGTGACGAAGTCTGACCAAGCCGGACTGAACACTATTTATGAGTACGACAGTGTTGGTAATTTGGTCACCACAAGGCAATTTTATTCTAATCTCAATCAGGCGGACCATAGGATAGAACGCCGTCAATATGACAGCCGCGGTAACCTGATAGCCGAGTTAAGTCCGGTCGGCGTTGCTGCATTGAATTTGTTGGGTGCCAGCCCGACCCAGCCACAGATAGACAGCATCTGGAACAGCTATGGCACTCGCTATAGCTATGACATTGCAGGCCGACTGATCAGCAAGATAGAGCCTAATGGTCTGGATGCAGCGGGTAACAGGACCCTGTACTACTACGACAAAGAAGGCAAGCTGATCTACACCATCAATGCGTTGGGTGAAGTGAGCCAGACAGTGTATAACAGCTTCGACCAGGTAGCTGAGACTCGTCGCTATAACACCCGGATTGCGTCTGCCACCTTGGCAGGTTTGACGGGTGGTGCGGATACTGCGGTGGCCAGTGCGATTACCGGGATTAATGCCGGTGGGTATAGCAATATCCAACTTGGTTACGACAAGCTGGGTCAGTTGATCAGTACGACTGATGAACTGACGAATGTGAATAGCCGCACCTACAATGCCTTTGGTGAGCTGAATAACCGTACAGACAAAATAGATGGCAGTACCAATGTACTCACTAGCTACCAGTATGACCGCAAAGGCCTGTTAAAGACGACCACAGAGGACTCAGCTGGCATCAATCGTATTACCTCTGCTATTTATGATGCGTTTGGCCGAGTCACGCAGACCATCGATGGCCGCAATACCCTAACCAAATACAGCTATGACCGTTTAGGTCGCACGGTGACGACTACTGATGCCCTGAGCCAGAACACCACCGTGACTTACGATGCGTTTGACCGCAAGGTGAGTTTGCTGGATGCCAGAGGCAATACTACCAGCTGGAGCTATAACGCCACCAATCGTACCATGACGATGACTACGCCTGAGAATATCAGTGTAGTCACCACGAGGAATACATTTGGTGAAGTGGTGCAAGTCACCGATGGTCGAGGCGGTATCACCAGCTATCAATACAATACCGATGGCCAACTTACCCAAACAGTAGAGCACAGTGGCAGTGGCAAGCTCAACATTACTACTGAGAATATCTATGATAAGGCTGGGCGTGTCTATCAGACCAAGGACGCTAAAGGCACCATTACTCAATACAATTGGGATCCGATTAACCGGGTATTGAGTAAAACGGTTGATCCGTCAGGGTTAAACCTGGCTACCCGATACCGCTATGACGCCCAAGGTCGCCAGATCTGGACTCAGGATGCCAAGAATATCTGGACGCGGATGGATTATGATAAAAAGGGCCAGCTCACCAAGGTCACCATCGATCCGACTAGCGTGCCGACCAACGATGCGAACGGCGTAATCACGGGGTCGGTTGCAAATGCCGCTGGCCTCAGTCTAGTGACCAGCTACACCTATGATGCGCGTGGCAAGAAGCTGACGGTGATCGAAGGGGATGGTACTACATCAGCGCGCACCACCAAGTATGGATATGACAAACTGGGTCGCCTGACCAGCAGCATCGTTGATCCAGGAACGAACAAGCTCAACCTGACGACCAGCTACACTTACGACAAGAACGACAACGTAGTATTGAAGACGGATGCAAATGGTAACAAGACCGTCTATACCTATGATGCGAATGACCGTCTGGTATATACAGTTGATCCGTTAGGCTACATTACCAAGAATGAATATGATGCCAATGGCAATATCAGTACCAAGACCGCTTATGCCACGCCGCTGGCTGCTGCCGCACTGTCCAGCTTACAGACAAACGTCGCTGCTAGTGCGCAGAGCAATGCCGCCGTCACTATCGCGCCGGCGACCACTTTAACAGACCAGGTCACACAATACGGCTACGACAAGGATAACCGCCTGGTCAATGAAACGCTGGGTTACGGCAGCGCCAATGCCGTCACCACCCACTACGACTATGACGCCAACGGCAACCAGGTCAAGGTCACCGTCGGCTACAACCTGGCCACACCCGCTGACCTCAGCAATGCCCGTATCACGCAGCAGGTATTTGACGCTGCCAACCGCAAGATCGCCGCCATCGATGCTTTGGGTAACCGTACCGAAACTACATACGATGCCACCGATAATATCACTAGCATCAAGGACGCCTTGGGCAATCTAGGCTATTACTACTACGATGCGGCGGGACGTACTGTCCTGCAGGTCAACCCGGACGGCGCAGTCACACAGAACAGCTACGATGCGCTGGGCAATTTGACGCAAAGTCTGCGCTACGCCAACCGCATCCAAACCATCGGCACGGCGACATTAGGCACCGCCACTATCCCGCAAATCGTCAGCGCGGCGCCCACTTCCGGAAATAGCGTCTACGTGCTTAGCGACGCCAATAAAGACGAGAAGCAGACCACCGCCTATGACAGCCTCAACCGTAAGCTCAATATTAAAACCTGGATTGGCGCTACCAGCAGTAACGTCGCTACTGACTACTACAGCGAAAGCTTCAGCTACGATGCGCTGGGCAATGCCTTAAGCACTACCGCCCGTAACGGCGCCACCACCACTTACAGCTATGACGCTGCCGGCCGCAAGCTGACGGAAGTGTTGCCTGTCACAACACGCAATGCTGCCAACAGCGGTAATATCGCCGTCAGCAACACTTTTACCTACGATGCCTTTGGCAACCTGCTCACTAAAGTTGAAGCTGATGGTGCACTCACCACCCGCACGACCACCTACGTAAATGACAAATTGGGCCGTCAGCAACAGACTACGCAAAGTGTACAGACGACTACTGGGGTCAGTGCGCCTGCGATTACCCAGAAGACTTATGATGCCCGTGGCAACCTCACCTCTGAAAAAGATGCCAATAACAACTGGACCTACACTTACTATGACCAGCAAGACCGTCGTACAGCCAGCGTCAAGGCGGATGGCAGTTACACCACCTGGACCTACGATGCCCTAGGCAATATCAGCCAACAGACACAGTATGCCAACAAGATACAGGTCAGCGGTACCGGGACACTGTCTGCGACCAGCAGCATACAACTGGTGACAACAGCTCCAGGCGGTAATGCGGTCTACCTGCTTACCGATGCTACCAATGACCGTAGCATCCTGTACACCTACGACAAGGTAGGTCGTCAGACCGGCACTGAAATCCAGAACATCACCACAGGTGTGTATAACACTGCCAGCAGCCAGTACCAGGTCAGCACTGGCAGCATCACCACTAAAACCGAATACGATGCATTGGGCAATATCATCAAGCAGACCGATGGTAACGGCAACGTGACCCGTAGCTGGTACAACAAGGCTGGTCAGATAGTCGCCAAGCTGGATGCCGAAGGCTATGTGACCATCTGGGATCGGGATATGTATGGCAATATCAGTCGAGAGACGCGTTATGCCAATAAAGTGCAGCTAAGCGGTACGGCAACGTTGGATAGTAGCGTTCCTGTTCCAGTGGATGTAGCGCCTGAAGGTAACAGTGTCTATGTCGTAAGAAAAGCGACAGATGACCGCATAACCAACATTGTTTATGACAAGCTGAACCGTGTGAGTACTGAGACGATTAACAATGTGCAAGCTGGCAGTGTTAATGCAACGACAGGGGTACTCACTGCGGCATCGTCTACTAATGTGACGACTAGCTATCAATATGATGGCCTGAATAATGTCATACAGAAAACTGATGCGACGAGTGCTGTAAAGAACTGGGAGTATGATGGTCTTGGTCGTGAGCTTAGTGTGATCAATCCACAGTTTAATGACTTCGAGGGTTATGCAGTCAGAACACGTACGGATAAGGAATATGATGGCCTCAGCAATGTGACCAGGGAAATCCGTCGTGGCCGTGATAATGCGGTAGAAACTGATGACCAGATTACGACCTATACCTACGGTGTAGGTGGACGCTTGATCAGCGAAACTGATGCAGCAGGTGCAGTGATTCAGTATGAATATGACCTGAACGGAAATGTGATCAAGCAGGTGCAGAAGGATCGCAGGAATGCGAATCAGACTGCAGCAGGTACAGGGGTAGATGATGTCACCACCTATACCTACGACTCACTCAGCCGTCAGGTCAAGACCACGGATCAAGGTACGACAGTAGTACAGGAGGTTCAGTACAACAACTTTAACCAAGTGACGGGTAAACGCACCTACACAACCAGCGTAAACCCTACTAGCTGGGATGAGTATAGCCAGTATGATCAGGCTGGCAGGGTATGGAAGTCTAATTCTGGTGAAGGTGTAACAAAAGTCTACATTAACGACAAGAATGGTAATGCAACGGCGGCTATTAGTGGCACGTTGGATATGCGCAATATGACATTAGCGCAAGTAGTGAATCAAAGGTCTTTGGACAGTCAGAGCAACGTAGCACAGCAGACGATGTATACCTACAGTGTGTATGACAAGAAGAACCAGGCGATTACCACTGTGCAGCCGAACATGGATGTGGATAGTAATAATTCTGTCAAAACAGGGACATTACAGATACCTAGTAAAAGTAGTTTATTAAACTGGAGTTACTCATCCAATAATCGATTCGTGGTAGATATGACCCAGAATGATGGGATAGCCTGGCTTATCGGGATGCACACATTATCAACTTCAATTAATATTGCAGATACTTCTTATTTAGGTAGTGGCAACCTAAAGTTAGAGATGATATATGTTGATATTGGTCAAAATGTGCAATTTGATTCGGTAGTGAAGTATCTTGACTCTTCCGGCGGGGCTTTCAATTATTCTGGCTACTACAATTCTGAGCGTGGGAGCGGAGGATATGACTCAACATTGTATTTGCTTAAAGGAAGTTGGCGGTTTCCAGACACCCCCGCAATGAGTGTAAAAATACGCTTAACAAAAGAAACTGCGCAAGGTCAAATTCAATTATTTAATGAAGTAGTATATACAGACGATATTAGAAGCCAACTAGAAACTGACAACTATTGGATTGAGAACTGGGAAGCAAGGCCGGAATTTAATTCGAGTGCTAATGGTGTCGGGAGTAATGCTAAGGTCATATATATTTCGAATCAGCCGCCTTCGTCCTCGAAGCTATTGCTGAGTTATCGACCTACAGGTTCAACAGGCGCTTATACAACGATATCCGTCCCCCAGATGCTCAATAGTGCTGGTGCAGCGATGTCCGGCATGTATGCTTTTGACTGGAGTACTCTTGGGGCTGGGGAGTATGAGTTTCAGTATGTTGCACTCGATAGTAACGGTCAAATCCTCAATCAGCAAAGTGGAACATTTAACACCACATTTGCAGCTTCTGGCGGAGGGGTCAGCCTTAACCCTGCCAATAACATCAGTTACAACCCACCTAATGCGTTCACTCAAATCGGCAATAGTCTCAAGAAGACTGGCGGAACGAATGGCGTTTGGACAGATGCGGGTGTATTTAGCCAAATAGGATATACCGGTAGCGCTTATCTGACAGCACGTGCCGGACAGACCAATTTACATGCCATGATTGGGTTGAACAGCGACCCGATGACAGACAGGAACTATACATCACTGGATTATGCATGGTATCCAGCAGCAGATGGCAAACTATACATTTACGAGAATGGTGCCAATGTGGTGGCTGCGGGTTATGGCACCTATCTTCCTTCTGATGTATTAGAAATCAGCTATCAGGGTACCACCGTTAATTACCTGAAGAATGGCACGGTCATACGCAGTGTCACAACGACGGCAGGGCGCACCTTGTATATGGATTCCAGTTTTTACAACACTGGGTATGTCTTTGATGAAGTGAGGTTTGGCAGCAATGCTGCGAGCGCTACAGATATTGTACTGAATAACGATACTGCATTAGTTAAAACCGGTGGAAGTAACGGCGGAGCTTGGGATGCCGATGCATTTAGTAAAGTTGGTTATACCGGTAGTGCTTATGTATCAGCGCGCGCAGGTCAAACCAATCTATATGCCATGATCGGACTAAACAGTGATCCGATGACAGATAAGAGTTATACCTCTCTTGATTATGCGTGGTATCCAGCAGCAGATGGGAAATTATACATTTACGAGAATGGTGCCAACGTTGTGGCTGCAGGTTTTGGTGCTTACCTTCCATCTGATGTTCTGGCAGTTGAATATCAGGGAACGACTGTCAATTATCTAAAAAATGGCACAGTCATCCGCAGTGTCACAACAACGGCAGGCCGTACTTTGTATATGGATTCGAGCTTCCTCCATACTGGATATATCTTTAATGATGTGAAATTTGGAAGCAACGCTTCAAGTGCGGCAGCAGTTGTTTTAAATAATGACAATTCAATAGTAAAAACGGGAGCAAACGGTGTATGGGATGCAGATGTATACACCACTCTTGGGTATACAGCGAATGCATATGTATCGGCACGAGCCGGACAGACTAACTTGTATGGGATGTTCGGGTTAAATAGTGATCCGATGACAGATAAAAGTTACACCTCTCTTGATTATGCCTGGTATCCAGCAGCAGACGGTAATCTCTATATTTATGAAAGTGGAACACAGTTAAACGGGTTTGGTGCTTATACACCATCAGATGTATTGGCGATTGAGTATCAAGGTACAACAATTAAGTATTTTAAAAACGGTACGGTCATCCGTACTGCCACTACCACTGCTAACCGTACTTTCTACTTGGACTCTAGTTTCCATAATACTGGTTATAGATTGAATGATATTAAGTTCGGGAGCAATGCTGCGACTGCAACTGCCTTATTGTTTGCACCATCTATCTCAGTCCAAGCGCCATTAGCCATTGGCGGAATAGGTCGCGCATTATTTACTAATACGTCTGTCGCTGGCATGTCCTCTGGTCTGCAATTGATTGATCAGGGAGCGGATGCAACTAGTGTTGTTACGCGCTATCGTCTCAAGAGTAGTGGTGGTAGTTGGATTACTCCAAGCACAAGCTTTGTTGCCAATTCAAGCTTTGGTATTGGAAGCTTCGTGCTTGATCCTACAGGGTTAAGTGGCATGAGTAACAGCAACGACTACGAGGTGCAATTTGATATTAAAAATAGTAGCGGGGTTGTATTACGTACAGTTACAGCTACGATTAACAAAGATTCCAGTGGTGCACTGAGTATCGGCTCGCTTGCGAATGTCACGGTTTATATTACTAGCCCTGGTAATAATGAAATCAATCGCTCCCAAGCCTACAACGCCTTTGGAGAGATCGTCAGCGAAACCGATGGTCGCGGGAATGTAACTAGCTATACCTATAATACTATGGGAGCAATGACGAAGAAGACTGCGCCGACAGTCAGTGTCACGGCAGAGAATGGTGCGCAAAGCAATACACCTCCTGTTACTGAGTACACTTATGATGCAGCTGGTCGAGTGATCGCTATTAAGGATGCCAATGGTAATGTGAATACCCAAGTATGGCTGACGGGAGTGACTGGTAGCGAAAGCGTCGTTTTAGAGAAGCACGCTGATGGGGGCATCAAATCGGTTGGCTATGACATCTTTGGTAATAAACGCACTGAATATGATGAGCTTGCCACATCACGCACGACTGCATCTGCAGATGCTATTCACCGTATTGACTACACTTATGACCAAGAAAACCGCCTGACGCGTATTGATCGCCAGGCACGTGCCAATGGTACGAGAAGCTATGATGAGTACGGATATGATGCCGCTGGCAATCGTATCAGCCATACCACCAGTAGTGACGTGACTAATGTTACGCAGATTGATAATACCCGCCAGATTGAGAAAACCTACTACGATAGTTTGGGTCGCGTGACTAAAACCAGCAGCTTCATGGGCTTTGAGACTAACTATGCCTATACCTACGTCAGTAATATTATTGGAGTTGGTAGCGCTACCGTTGCTGGCTGGCAAAAGACTACTACCGATGCTGTGGGTAGAGCCCTAGTGGACAAGACTGATATGTTTAACCATGTCACTTGGCATCAGGATTTAGGAGGGCACCAGTTTACCTATGTTTATAACCAGGCGGGTTGGCTTACAAGCCAAACCAGCTTAGGGGCAGGCTCACAATATAGTGGCCAGAATATTGTTTATAGCTACTATAACAACGGCAATATCAAATCGATACACGATAAAGCCTTGGGTATGTACACCTATTACGAATACGACAAAGATGGTAATCGTACCTTTGAAGGATATATCAGCCTCAAGGATGCATCTAACTTTGCAGCCGGTGCCAAAGATTACTACCAATATGCCAACATCAGTTACGACGCGATGAACCGCATGATCAGTATCGTTGATAGTAAAGCCCGTATTAATTACGAGTACGATGCTGTTGGTAATCGCCGTATGGTTAAAAGTGAATACTATGATGGAGTGACTGGTAGCAAACAAACGCAAGAGTACTGGTATAAATATGACAGCATGAATCGCTTCCTGATTAGTATGGGTACTTTTACAGGTACTCGAGGTAGTGGCAGCATTGGTTTAGGGGTCACAGGGACGATGAGTAGCCCTAACCAGAATACTGCTGTGTCTATCAGCTACAACCAGGCAGGCCAGCGTAAGCAAGCACTTTATGCGAGCAATAACGGTACCGAGAGCTACACATATACCAATGATGGTTATTTGACAGATGTCAAAATCAACAATGTACTCAGGAGTAGTCGTACTAACGATGGGTTGGGGCGCGTTACCACATATAACGAATATGCCACGAATGGCACTACCGTTAATTACACCAAGACTACTTCTTATGATAAAGACAATCGAGTTACCAAAGACACTGGTACGGATGGTACGACGGATTATTTTTACCACACCAATAACACGGATAACACGAGTGCCGCAGTTGCAACTGGAGCAGGTCAATTAGCTAGGGTACAAAACGTTAAGGGTGGTACTACGGTTAACACTTACTATGCTTACGAGTATTGGGATGAGGCCAAACAGCTTGCTATTTCCAACCAGGGTTACAACCCTACGCTTAAGAAAAATAATGCGTTCTGGAAGCCGGGCTACTCTGATCTCAAATATGATGTAAATGGTCATCTGGCTGGTGCTAATGACGCGGGCGCTGATGGTAACAGAGGCAGTGCAGATGATAGGAGTTTCCGCTATGTAACGGATGCTCAAGGACTGATTCTGTTACGGGATGAGATTGCCGGTACTTCCGTTAATCGCGTGCAACGCTTTTACTATGTGAATGGCAAGCGTGTGGGCGATGTGGGTAATGATGGCCCTGGTCGTACTGACTATGTGCAGGCTATGGCTGGTCGAGGTGTCTCAAAAACTGAGTATAAGAACTTTAAGCCCGTATCCAGTGCGGACTTTGATCAAAACTATGAGCCTGTCAGTCCCGGCTATCCTGGCTTTGCCGCGACTAGTTATACGGTAAAGAGTGGTGAAACCCTGCAGAGCATTGCACAGGCAGTATGGGGCGATTCGGCAATGTGGTATCTGATTGCAGATGCTAACGGTCTTGCGAGTAATAGTGAATTAGTGGCTGGTCAAGTACTGACCATCCCTAACAAGATCACTAATGTCCATAACAACAGTAGTACCTATCGAGTTTATAACCCAGGAGAGGCGATAGGAGACATCAACCCGACATTGCCAACAGCTCCGCCGCCGCCTAAGAAGAAAAAGAAATGCGGCGGCTTCGCGCAGCTGATAGTGGCAATCGTAACGATTGCAGTCAGTGTGGTTGCGACAGCCACATTAGGGCCAATAGGTGGAGCAGTAGTTGGGAATTTAGCGGGGCAAGTTACCGGAAATGTATTAGGTGTTCAAAAAGGCTTTGACTTCAAGAGCTTTGCAACAGCAGTGGTTACTGCTGGCATCACCGATGGACTCATGGGTGCAAGTGCCGCAAATCCATCTGGCGTCATTGGTAAAGCGATTCAGTCTGGTCTTGGTAGCACCACTGCTGCAATTGCTGCAAGGGCCGTAGTCGGTAATGTGATTGGTCAAGGTGTGGGTAATATCACTGGAAGTCAGAAAGGCTTTAATTGGGCCAGTGTAGCAGCAGCAGGTGCTGGTGCAGCGGCCGGGTCTTCTATTGGCGTTAAGGTGGGTGGCGCATTTTTTGATCAAACAGCCAATTCTATTAGTAAAACAGGACAATTTATAACTGCAGCGAGTCAAGGCCTTGCTTCAAGTGTTGCGGGTCAACTGACGCAAATCGCATTGGATGGTAAAGGCAAGCTGAGTTGGGCGAATGTTGCGATTAGTGGTGTGAGTGCAGGTGTGGGAGCATTGGCTGGATATTACAATCCGAAGGATGGAGGTAAGGTCGCAAAAGCTGATTCAGTATTTACTGGCCAGCGGATTAATGTTGCGGGTGACAACAATGATTTGCAACTTGAAGATGTTGTAGTGACCGCCAAGCGCCCTAACCCTGTAGATACCTTGGTCGGCCAGACAGCGGACAGATTGATGCAGATAGATCGACTTACGCAGAGTTTGCCACGTGCAGAAGTCAGGGCGATGACACCGATGGAGAGTTTCTCTACATTTAACCCTGTAGGTGTCCGTCTAAAAGGCTTGGCAAATATTGGTAATAATCTTGTAGGCGGAGTCGGCTCTACTATCACTGGTCTTTACAATATTGCAAGTGATGCTCAAGCCTTTGTATCGGGTAGTCAGCGTAGTGTGATAACCGGTAAATTTGAACCCTCAAGTGGCTTGATACAGCCATTCCAAAACGGGACTTTACTGCAAAATAGTGCCAATATCGTAGGTGGAACTGTAACTGCTACATTAAGAGCACCATTTGATTTAGCGGATGGCTTGCGTTATGGCAATGCAGATAAGATTGGGAGTGGTGGGGCCTCATTGCTAGGCATAGTAGGTGGTAAACTTACATTAGCAAATCCAAGCAGATATGCTACTTTTGGCGTTGCCTTAACAAGTGACTATAAAGCAACATTCTTTACGGCCCATCCAGAGCTAAAAGGCCAAGTTGTAGTTCATCATGCAGTTGAACAGCAGGTTCTCACAAAATTCCCTGGAGTTGTAAGTAATACTGAAATTCATTCACTTGAGAATCTACGCGGTATACCGCATGAGATAAATAATAAAGTACATCTAAGCGAAATTAGGGTTGAGTGGAATCGGTTTTATAAGCCATTTATCGCAAATGGCACAAGCCCCACTCAGGCTCAGCTTTTAGAAAAAGCCACGCAGATTGATGCTAAGTATGGCTCTCAATTTAATCCGCCAATTGGAGGTGGTAATCGATGAAATACTATGTGATAGAACCAGAAGTTGCTGGTGGACTTGGAGAGCGAACAGTCATAGATCGTTCTTCAGGACGTATTGAAGTTAAGAAACTACACTATCACTTTGATGGGTGGCTTGGTGATGAGCTTTTAGAGAGTACGCCTTGTTTTATTGTCTCGACTCGATTGGCTAATGAGATCGAAAACCAAAAGTATACTGGTGTTATGTTTTCTGATGCTGAAATTACAACCTCAGACGAATTTAATGATTTACACGAAAATTTGAAACTTCCGGACTTTTTATGGTTAAAGGTGTTTGGAGTTGCTGGCAAAGATGACTTTGGAATGTCATCTGAGCTAAATCTGGTAGTCTCAGAGCCTGCACTTCAATTATTGAAACAGATTGGTATTTCGCATGCAGCATCTATCAGGGAAGTAATCAGTGGGGTCAGACTCGATTGACTTAGTCGGATTAATTTGCTTTCGAGCATCCCTCTGTGTTTTTTGAGAGCGGTATCTGCCATGGCCCGACTCCCTCGTTTTGTTCTGTTTGGTCACCCACAGCACGTTATTATCCGAGGGAATAACCGCGCCCCAGTCTTTGCTGCGGAAGACGACTATCAATTCTTCTTAGATAAATTGGCAGACGCGGCCAAAAAGCATCAATGCGATATTCACGCCTATGTATTAATGACCAATCACATACATCTGTTAGCCACACCCCACAAAGAATATGGGCTTTCCAAAATGATGCAAATGTTGGGGCGTTTCTATGTGCAGTACTATAACTATACCTACAAGCGCAGTGGTACTTTATGGGAGGGGCGCTATAAGTCTTGTTTGGTAGATGCTGAGAGGTATCTTTTAGAGTTGTCTCGTTACATAGAATTAAATCCTGTCAGGGCAAATATGGTTGGAGACCCCGCAAGTTATGTATGGTCTAGTTATCAAATAAATGCATTGGGCAAAGTTTCTTCGCTTTGT